>JBEKIB010000099.1:0-17986 GCA_050011975.1 Terriglobales bacterium
GACTTTTTCCGCAAGCTGTGGAGCCGTGCCCTACCCGAAACCTGCTCGAGCCAGAGTTCTTCAGCAGTCTGCGACGGGACAAACCCCGTCTCTACACCAATCAGCGTTTTTCCGCAGGCTGTGAAGTCGTGCCCTACCCGAAACCTGCTCGAACCAGAGTTCTTCAGCAGTCTGAGACGGGGCAAGCCCCGTCTCTACACGAATCAGCGTCTTTCCACAGGCTGCGAAGCAGTGCCCTACCCGAAACGATTTTCTCGGCGTCTCGGCGGTTAGACGCTCTTCACTCCTCGGTACAGCCCCGCAATGCCAAACGTGTATGGGGTCCACGAAGCCTCGCGAAAGCCTGCCTGGCGCATGCGCACGAGCATTTCATCCGGTGGCGGAAAGCGTTGGACCGACGCCGGCAAATACGCGTAGGGGCCTCGCACTCCCGAAATCAGCGTGCCGAGCGCGGGAAGAACCTTCTTGAAGTAGACGCGGTAGCATTGTCCGATCAAGCCGCCCGGTTCGCCGAAATCCAGGATGCCGCATTCTCCGCCGGGAACGAGCACCCGCGCAATTTCGCGCAATCCCGCGTCGTAGTCGGCCAGATTTCTAAAACCGAACGCCGACGTCACCAGATTGAAATGTCCATTGGGAAACGGCAACTGAAGCGCGTCCGCCTCGATCCAGCGTAGCTTCGTGCCCCTACCCTTCGCCGCCGCGCGCTGGAGCATGGCGTGAGAAAAATCCGCGCCCAGAATGTGCGTGTCTTCGGAAGCAGTTCGCCGATGTAGAGCAAAAGTCATGTCGCCGGTGCCGCAACAAAGATCCAGCACGCGAGCCTCGGGGCGCTGCAGAATCGCATCGAACCTGCGCGCGGTGCGCCGCCACCACAAGCGGTCAATGTTGAACGAAAGAACGTGATTCAGCAGGTCGTAGCGTGGCGCAATCGAAGTGAACATCTCGCGGACGGCCTGCGCCGCCGACTCGCGGTCTTGCGCTCCGGCGGGAGCCGCGCCTACGATCCGCTGATTTATCTGTTGATTCATTGCTCCACCGCTAGTGCCGCGACCGCTTGATTGTTGCTACGGTCGACTTGAGCTTGCGGGCCAGGCCGGACGGGCGAGACGCCCGTCGCTCCACCGGATTACTAATTCCGCGCCAGTTTCCTAATCTCGTCGATTGCGGAGCGCACGATTGCTTCCGGCACGTCGCTCGTGATCTCAACCTTGCCGATCTCGCGCGGCAGAATGAAGTGCACCACTCCGTGACGCGTCTTCTTATCGGAACGCAAGCGCCTCAGGATGCTCGTGGTCTGCAACGTCATGCGTGGCAGCCGGCCAAAGCCAATCACCGAGTTTGTGATGCGTCCCGCCGTCACACTATCCAGTTTGCCCGTGGATAGAGCGATGTGCGTAGCCGCGATCATGCCCCAGGCCACTGCTTCTCCGTGGAGCAACTCCGTATAGCGAGTCTCGGCCTCGAGCGCGTGTCCGATGGTGTGGCCAAAATTGAGCACCTGCCGCAAACCACCTTCGCGTTCGTCGGCGCTCACCACCGACGCCTTCAAGCGCACCGAATCGGCAATGACCTTCTCAACGACCGCCGGGTTGCGATCCAGAATCTCACGCCGGCGGTCTTCAAACAGCCGGAACAGTCCCGGATCTCCAATGATGCCGCACTTCAGCGCCTCGTACAGGCCGGCGCAGTATTCGCGTGAAGGTAGCGTTTCCAGAACGGCGGGGTCGACCAGCACCGCGCGCGGCTGGTGGAAGGTTCCGAGCAGATTCTTGCCCGAGACGAGATTGACGCCAGTCTTCCCACCGATGGCAGCATCCACCTGCGCCAACACGGTCGTCGGTACCTGGATGACATCCACGCCTCGCATATAGATCGAGGCCAGGAACCCGGTCACATCGCCGACTACGCCGCCGCCGAACGCGATCAGCGTTGCGCCACGATCTGCGCCCTGCTTTACCAGCTTCTCCGCCAGCTTCTCCAGCGTGGTAAGACGTTTTGAGCGCTCGCCATCGGGCATTTCGAGAACGTCGGCTTCGACTCCCGAGGCTGCGAGCGATTTCGTTAGAACTTTCGCCCAGCGCCGGCGTACGGGCGGGACGGTGACGACAAACGCGCGGCGGTTTTCAAGAATCTTGCCGAGGCATTCTCCGGCGCGTTCAAGCAGGCCGCTTCCGATGAGCACTTCATAGGAGCGCGACGGCGTGGCAACTGGAATGCTAATCATGAACATTCATCATAGCGTATGGGCCCTCTGTGTTCTCTGCGGGAGAAGGTCCTAACGCAGCAAGCCGCGAGCTGCACGCGGCGAATCGGAGTCGACTGTCACTCTGCCCGCTCCTTCTGCGGTTTCAGCAGTGAGGCGAGGATGGAAAATCCCAAAACAAAGAGCACCACGGTCAGGGCCGATCCGGTTGGAATGTAAACGTAGTGCGACCCCAGCATCTTGAGCCCGATAAAAATCATCACCACCGACAATCCGTAGTGCAGGTAGTAAAAGAAGTCGATCATTCCCGCCAGCGCAACGTACATGGAGCGCAGGCCAAGAATGGCGAACACATTCGACGTGTAGACAATGAAGGCGTTCAGTGTGATGGCGAGCACCGCCGGAATTGAATCCACCGCAAAAAGAATGTCGCTGGTCTCGACCACCAGCAGCACCAGCAGCAGCGGAGTAGCGTAACGTCTGTCCCTTCGCGTAAAGAACTGCCCGCCCACATATTCCTCCGTTACTGGAAAAGTTCGCCGGAAGAGGCGCAGAACAGCGCTTTTCTCGGGATGGATATCAGTTTCGCCGTGCCGCAGCAGCTTGAGTCCGGAATAGACAAGCAAGGCTCCGAATGCGTAAGCGATCGAATGGAAGCGCCGGATCAGGCCCACGCCCGCCAAGATGAATACACCCCGGATAACGAGAGCCCCGAGAATTCCCCAGAACAGCACCTTGTGCTGGTACTGGTCGGGCACCTTGAAATAACGGAAGATGACCAGAAATACGAACAGGTTGTCGACACTGAGAGACAGCTCAATTACATAGCCGGTCACGAACTGGAGCGCCTCAGCCCGCCCGTGCCAGAACCAGACCAGCACTGCAAATGCGGCGGCCAGCGCGATCCAACCCCCCGACCAGGCAAGCGCTTCGCGGAAACTGACGCGGTGGGATCGGCGATTCAGCACCCCCAGATCGAGCGCCAGCATCGCCGCTACAAACAGGTTGAAAAGAATCCAGAAGACGAGCACAGGGAATCTTACGACAGCGTCGTATCTACTGCTCTCTCCCGCGCTTGCCATTGGCCCATTCGTCCCACATGCCCATGTCTTTCAACTCCTGGTCGAGATGGGTTTCGTGCAATGTCAGCTCGATCTGGGTGCGGTTCAGGCGGGGGCCGATGCGATCGGCCGCGTTCGCCAGCGCAAAAGTGAAAACCGCCGCTTCGGCTACGTGCTTCTTGAGCTGCGCGAAATCTACTTTGTCGAACGTGTCAGTCGTCGCGTGATAGTTCTCCAGATAGTTTGCTTCGTCCTGATCGGCGACAAACGTGGGCACGCCTTCGAGCATAAAGTCGAAGTGATCTGTGCCCGACTCGGCCGTCGGATCTGCCTTGATAACGCCGAATTGCTGCAAAGGCGCCAACATGGACTGCGCCGCCGGAATCACGTCTTTGCGCCCGCCAGTGGAGAACGCAGTCGTCTTTCCGGTACCGGAATCAAAGATAACCACGCCAGCCGCCTTGTCGAGTTCGTTGCGATGCGCCACCGCGTAAGCTCGCGAGCCGATCAAGCCTTGCTCCTCGCCCGAAAACAGAATGAAGCGAATCGATCGCCGTGGCTTCAGACCCGACGCCTTGATCGCACGCAGCGCATCAATCACCAACACGGCGTTGCACCCGTTGTCGAGGGCGCCGGTTCCCAGTTCCCAGGAATCCAGGTGCGCGCCGAGCACGACGAATTCGCCGGGCTTGTCGTTATCACGAGCTTCGCCGCGAATTTCCGCCACCACGTTCCAGGTCTTGATCGCGGCGCCAATTTTGTTGGGAATCGAAAGATCCGCCCACACTGGATTTGCCGACGCCAACAGGCGGGCGATCCGCTCCGCATCTTCGCGCGCCACCACCACCTGCGGCAGGGCATCAATTTCGCCAGCGCCGGAGTTCGTGTGCCGGTAGAGGATTCCATGCTCGCGCGTGGCCATGAATGCGATCGCCTTGGCCTTCCCTTTCACGGCCAGCGCAATAATCGCGGGTGCCCGCTCGTATTCGCCGAAAAGATCGTCCCAGTTTGCGAGCACCTTGTTGTGCACCAGAACGATTCTTCCTGCAACATCCCCAACTTTGGCAAACTCCGCGGCTGAACCCTCGCCCACATCGACGATGGGCACATGTTTCGCGGCAGCCAGCGCCGGCGCCCACGCGACCGACACGGCGTGAACAGGAAAAGTAGTTCCGGAATAAAGCGACGCTGTCATCTCGGTCGCGCCCTCCGCCCACGAATGCTGGATGGTGAACTCTTCGGTGTGGACGCTGTCGGCGCCGGCGTCTTTGAACGCCGCCACGCCCCAGTCCACCGCGCGCTGGAAGGCCGGAGTGCCGGGAATGCGTCCGCCAATTTCGTCGCTCAAGCGGCGGAGATTCGTTTCCAGCGATGACGGTTTGAGAGCCTCCGCAATCAGACGATCTGCGATTTCCCGGTCGGAATTACGATCGGCTGCGAAAGCGGCAAAAAAAGAAACTGCCAGAAAAAAAGGGGCGAATCCCAACCACCAAAGTTTGCGGACCATAGCGGAGAATTAGAAATGAATTTGCGGAAAAGAGAAAGAGGGCGAATCGGGCTGGATTAGTGGAGAACCGGGCTCCCCACCCGGCCGGACGGGCGAGGACGCCCGTCGCTCCACTGCATGACTCCTACGCTGGCGTCAGGCCGTATTTGTCTTGCAGGCGCCGCTCCATGGTGCGGAAGATCAGGCCGTCCACCATGTAGCCGAGGATGATGATGAGGATCATCACCGCCATCACCTGGCTCATATCGCTCAGATCGCGACCCATCATCAGCAACTGGCCCAGTCCGAGACTGAGAAAAATCATTTCGGCTTGAATCAGCGAGCGCCAGGCGAACGCCCACCCTTGCTTCATTCCATTGACGATGAAAGGCAAGCTCGCCGGCAACAGCACGAACCAGAAAAGGCGGAAACCGCTTGCTCCAAGGTTGCGCCCAGCCATGCCGTAGATCTTTGGCATCTGCTTGCGGCCGTCCTCCATCGCGATGGTCACCGAGAGCAGCGAGCCCATGAGCACGACAAAGAGGATGGCTTTTTCCGTAAGTCCGAACCAGAGAACGGCCAGCGGAATCCAGCAAATGCTCGGCAGAGATTGCAGACTCACCAGCAAACCGCCCAGAGTGTCTTCCAGAAATTTATTGCTCGAAACGGCCAGACCCAGGATCATGCCGAGCACCACCGACAAGCTGTAGCCGATGAGCATGCGCTTCATGGTGACGGCGATGCCAATCCAGAAGCTATGGTCGGCAAAGCCGTCCCACAAGGCGTGTCCCACGCCCCACGGCGGAGGAAAAAGGTACGGCGGCCAGATACGAAGCTTCGCCACGAGAACCCATACGCCGAGAAGCGCGGAATAAAAGATTACCTGCTTAGCGAGCTTTTTCATCGGCGTACTCCGCTTCCAGGGACTTGTTGATCTCGTCGCGCAGGCAATTCAGGATGTTTCCCGCCGTACGCGCGACGTCGGATTGTTCCATGTGACGTGGCCGCGGCAGGTTCACCGAAAATTCCTGCTTCACACGGCCTGGACGAAACGTCAACAACGCCACGCGATCTCCCAGCCTTACCGCTTCGCGCACATTGTGCGTAACGAAAATGATGGTGCGACCGGTTTCGGCCCAGAGGCGCTCCAACTCGTCGTGCAGCAGATCGCGAGTCTGTGCGTCCAGCGCGGCAAACGGCTCGTCCATCAGCAGGACGTCGGGCTCGGTGGCCAGCGCTCGCGCCAATGCAACTCTTTGCCGCATACCGCCGGAGAGTTGATGGACGTAGCTGTCCCTGAACTTCGAAAGATGGACGAGGCGCAAGTAGTACTGCACCTTCTCCTCGCGCTCGGCTTTCGGCACGTTCTTCATCTTCATGCCGAACTCGACGTTGCCGCCGACCGTCAGCCAGGGAAACATGCCGAGTTCCTGGAAGATCAGGATGCGATCGGTCCCCGGCCCGCTCACCGGCGTGCCATCGACCAGAACCTTCCCCGAGGTCTGCGGGTGCAGACCCGCGATCAAGTGCAGGAGCGTGGACTTGCCACATCCCGAGGGACCAACGATGCAAAGAAACTCTCCCGGCTTTACCTCAAGATTGATTTGGTCGAGCGCCAGCAAGCGCTCACCCGAAGTCGTTCTATAGCTGAGCGAGATTGAATCCAGCGTGACTTTCGGGACTACCACCTCGGCGATCGGGCGAACCGGAAGCGTGGTTACCGAAGAAGCCGGTTTCCCATGAAACACATTCGCTCGCACCCCGGTGCGAGGAACGGGTGGAACCGCCGAGGGATATGCGTTCCGAGGACTCGTGCTCATTGAATTGTCTTCTTCCCTTTTTCTGCTAACACCTGGTTCAAGATCGAAAGATCGTACAGACTCGACAGATCCGGCATCTGACGTCCCAGAAAACCCGCGTCGAATGAGGACTGGGCGGCATTCATCAGCGAGCCGCGCAGCGGGTCGTACGTCGCTGTCATGCGCCCATAAGCTTCCTCCAGCACAGCGTCCGGCAGCGCTTTCCCTGTTTCTTTCGCGATCTGCTGATTGAGAAGTTTCTTGGCCTCGGGCAAATGCCCGTTGATCCAGTCCGTTAACTCCACATGCGCGCGAATCCAGTCCTTGACCAGATCAGGGTGTTCCCTCAAAAATTGCGTCCTGACGATCAGATGAGCGGCAATAAACTCACCCTTCGGCCAGAGGGTCCGCTCGTCCAGGAACAAGCGGCCATTCCCTTCCTTGATCAACCGCGTCGCCCAAGGCTCGGGGGCCCACGCGCCATCCAACTCTTTCTTTATGAACAGCGTCAGTTGGTCGGGATTGGCCAGCGGAATTACCTGCACGTCCCCGCCCTTGTCCGTCGTTTTCATGCCGTGCGCTTTCAACCAGGCGCGCAGCGCGACGTCCTGCGTGTTGCCCATCTGCGGAGAAGCAACTTTCTTGCCGTGAAAGTCCTCCGGCTTCTGAATGCCGGAATCGCTGCGCACCACCAGCGACGCTCCACCACTGGTGGCACCCGCCACAATTCGCAGGGCTTCTCCATTGGAGCGAACGTAGCCGGCAATGGCCGGGTTCGGTCCGATGTACGTCATGTCAATCGCCCCCGCAAACAAGGCTTCAATTGCCGAGGGCCCGGCGTTGAAACTCTTCCACTCAATCTTGACCTGGGGCCCCATCGCCTTGTCGAACCACCTGTTGTTTTTGCCAACCATCGCCTGCGGATGCGTGATATTAGGAAATGCGCCGACGCGAATGACGGTCTGGGCCACCGCAAACGCACCCAGCAAAAAAACCAAACAGGCCGAAGCGAAGAAACTTCGCTTAGTCATGGCCCTCGCCTCGGGTCAACATCGGCAGCACAGCGGGCTCGGTTTTCTTTTTCCTGCTGGTCTTCCGGTTACTGGCGTTCGAACGCGAGCCAGCCGGCTCGCGGCTGATGAGATCGGCCAGCGTCGTGTTCTCCAGAATCTTGGCAGCCGCATCCCGTACTTCCAGAAACACTCTGTACAGGGCGCTATGATCCGCGTCGCGATCGATCAGAGCGCGCAACTGATCTGCATCGCCAAAGGGCGCGAGCGGCCCGTCAACCAAACGGATGATTTCGCTCAAGCGGATCTCCGATGGTGCCCGGCGCAACCGGTATCCGCCCTTGGCGCCGCGCACGCTCTCCACCATGCGTGCGTTCTTCAGTTCCAGAAGAATCAGCTCCAGAAACTTTTCCGGCAAATTTTCTTCGTAGGCAATGTCACGAATCCGGATCGCACCCTGGGTATAACGCCGGGTCAGCACCATCATCGCCTGCAACGCATACAGTCCCTTTTGAGAAACCTTCATTGTGCGTCTCCGACTATCCCTATGTCACTGATAGGCATTATAGAAAATGCAAGCGCACTGCCAAAGCACTAAATTTCCCGGTTTTAGCCGGTCCTGTGATTTCAGCAAGTTATCGCTGGAAGAGGGCCACGAAGAGGAGGCTACTGGTGCAAGAATTTGCACTTTCGGAAGGCGGTACGTCCCTTACCGGACGCTGCTTTTCAGGATCGCAACCGCACTCAGCGCAGGCGCAGAATCTCGACCGTGATGTTATCCGCCCCCCCGCGTTCCCGAGCCAGTTCGATCAGCTCGCGGCCCGCTTGTTCCGCGCTTTTGTTTTCCACGGCGTCAAGAATCTCCGCGTCGCGTACCAGCCCCCACAATCCGTCGCTGCAGATCAGCAGCACGTCTTCCGGGCGCAGCGGCTCCGGGTGTCCGGGCGAATCCATGATGAGATCGGGGTTCGTGCCTAAAGCTGCGGTCAGAATGTTCCGCTGCGGATGATGTTCCGCTTCCTCCTGGCTGATCATTCCCGCCTCTACCAGCCGCCCCACATAGGAGTGATCGCGTGTTACTCGCGTAATCTGGCGGTCACGGATCAGGTAGAGCCGGGTGTCGCCGATGTGCACATAATAGAGCTCGTCATATTGCGCACTCCCGTGCGTACCCCTGACGATCGCCGCGGCTGTGCAGGTTGTTCCCATGCCCCGCAGTTTGGGATGCGCAAAGCTGTATTCACGGATCCGCTCGTGGGCCGTCTGCAAAGCCGCGATCAGCGCGTCCTGCGGGTTGTCGCCGTCAAAATCGCGATACACCGCCATAAGCGTTTCCACCGCCAACCGGCTCGCTTCCTGACCGCCTTCGTAGCCGCCCATGCCGTCCGCCACAACGGCCAGCCTCCCCTTGCGCAGGAACAGCTGGTCGTCCTCGGGCTCCCAATAACCAAACGAATCCTCGTTATTGGTGCGCACGCAGCCGATGTCGGACTGGCTCGATACTTCAATTCCGGTGCGAACCTTCATCCGGGCACGACTTCAATGGCGGAAGTGAGAAGCATAGGCATCGATCGCGTTCACGGGCAAACCTTAAGATTATAAGGGTTGCGGGCAGGACGCTCAAACGAGGTGTTGAAAATGGCCGGTTTCGACAGAGCAGGGCGGCTTTAAAAGGAGACGAGGACGGCAACCAGGCAACCGTCCCCGCAAAATTAGAATGTTCCCGATCGTCAGCCGATCGTTATATCGCTATATCGTTATGACGTTGCTCCAGGTCCACACTGCTCGGTCGGGTTGTTGTTGGGCAAATTCGGTTCGACGAAAATGTAATTCGGGTTGCCGGCCGACGACGCAATTGGAATATATATAGGCTGCGATGTAATCCCCCCAAACGAAGCCGTAACCTGGTAGGCTCCCACAAAAAACCATGACGGAGCTCCCGGTGCGGGTACGGGGTCCACCCACGTGCACGTGGCGGGTTCAACTGCGGTCACCAACCCAGTGGGGCTGATTTCGGCAGTTCCCTCGCTCGAACTGGTGCACGGACCCAGGCACGGAGGAAGCAGCGGGATCTTGTATGCATCCTGGCCGTAGTTCGGATCGACGATCATAGTGTACACGACGCCCTCGCCATGGAGAAGGACTGACTTCCCGTTGCTATAGTTCCCGGTGGCAGTCAGCTGGATCGTGCCCCCGTCACCCTCCAGGGTGAAGAAGCCAGTCTGGGACGTGGGGGCCACTCCGTTTATCAAGCTGGCGCCGACCGTAATGGATTGCAAATGGTTGGTTGCTCCGCAGCCCAGCATACTGAACACCAGCAACGCGCAAACCAAAGCCGCAAAGAGAGTTTTCCGATTCACTGCCGAGTACCTCCAAAAGGAAATCTTCCGCATCGTCGCAGCATCCGTCACACGAGGCAAGGTAACCAAAGTCATGGCACTCACGCGGACATGAACGGTTCCCTGATCGCGCGATAAAGGGCAGGGCCGCACCGGCAACAGGGCCGCCCCTTGACCTGCAGAAGGCGGCGCCTCGTCTACAATCACCCCATGCCCGATCAACCCAATTCCGATCAACCAGTCCCGCCGCAGCCCCCGCCCACACCCGAGCCGATCACCCAGTTTCACATCGGCGACGAATTCGGAACCGCCAAGCGCAATCTTCCGCCCGCCGGCATTGTCCTAATCTGCATCGCCGCGGTCGCTGTGATTGTGGGGATCTTCGCTTTCAAGGAACGTCAGAAACCGCAGGGCGCGGGTTCGATCGATTTTGTGACTGCGGCCGAAGTGCCAGGCCAGAACATGATCCTCGCCGCCATCACCTTCACCTTGCGCAATACGGCGAACAAGCCGTTGTGGATTCACACCCTCAAAGCCCAGCTCACCACCGCCGACGGCAGCACCTTCGACGATGAAGCCGCTTCTGCCGTGGATCTCGACCGCTATTTCCAGGCGTTCCCGGCTCTGAAAGAAAGTTCCGAGCCGCCGCTTCCACCCGAAACCAAGCTGCTAGCCGGAGCCGAACAGAAAGGAACCATCATTGTCAGTTTCAAGGTCGCCCGGGAAGCCTTCGATCAGCGCAAGTCCCTGACCGTCACGATTCAGCCCTATGACCAGGTTTTACCTGTGGTATTGAAATGAGACTGCTGGTGGAGACTGCGGCCATCGCGCGCCCAACCGGGCCGGGCGGGGACGCCCGGCGCTCCACAAGCCCCACGCCTTACTCATTCTCGAGTTGTTGACGCGCTTGGGCCAGCGCAGCCTTCTGAGCGCCAGTCACCTTCGGATACTTCAAGTTCAATCCCTTCAACGCATCCGCCACCGCTTCCGCGACCACTAGCCGCGTGAACCATTTGTTATCCGCCGGCACAACGTACCAGGGTGCGTGTGCACTCGCTGTGTGACGGATCATATCCTCATACGCTGCATGATATGCGTCCCAGAATTGGCGTTCCTCCACATCGGCAGAAGAAAACTTCCAGGTCTTGTCCGGCGTGTCGAGCCGTTCCATGAACCGGCGCTTCTGCTCTTTCTTGGAAAGATGCAGGAAGAACTTAACCACCGCAATGCCGTTCCGCGCAAGGTAGCGCTCGAAGTTATTGATGTCTTCAAAGCGCTCCTGCCAGATATGTTTCGTGACCAGCGCCTTCGGCAGTTTCTGGCTGTCCAGAATCTGCGGGTGAATGCGCACCACCAGCACCTCTTCGTAATACGAACGGTTGAAAATGCCGATTTGGCCTCGTCCCGGCACACATTTCATACAGCGCCACAGATAGCCGTGGTCCAGTTCTTCCGCCGACGGCTGCTTGAACGACCAGACGTCCACACCCTGCGGATTCACACCCGACATGACATGCTTGATCGTTCCATCTTTCCCGGCCGCATCCACGGCCTGAAAAATCAGCAGCAGGCCCCAGCGGTCCTGAGCGGCGAGAACGTCCTGCAGATGGCTCAATTCCTCGACGCCATCCGCCAGCAGTTCCTTCGCCTGCGGCTTCAGTTCCGACTCCAGCCCGTGCGTGTCGGCGGGGTCGTAATTCCTGAGGCGGAAGTGTTTTCCGTTTTCGATGCGGTAGCGCCTGAGCAATTTGTCGATTTTCATAGTTTCACTTTATGCGACTTTCCCTAGCGTTGCTGATTATAGACAGAGTTGTCCGGCGTAGGCTCATCGTACTCGCGGCCATACTTGTTCTTGGGCGCCATGCGCTGCCCGCTCGCCTCCGGGACTCGAATCACTCCCAGAGAAGCAGCATTCTCGGCGATCGTGATCTCCCGGGTAAGCGGCTGCTCATTCTCCGGGCCCATGCCCTCGCTCCAGACATGCAACATGTAACGCCCGTAGGGAACGCCCGCCAGGCTAAGTTGCCCGTCCCGGCTGGAAACGGCATAGAGCGGCGTCGCCATCGTAATCACAACCGCGCTCATCTCGGGATGGATGTTGCAAAAAATGTAGCTGATTCCAGGCCGGTCGAATCGCACCATCCGCGAGGTGCCTGCCTCGTACAGACCAAGGTCAAACCGCTTGCCTTCAAAAAGTGAAAAAACGTTATGGAAGAAGGGATCGTGATTGGGAAACTCCACCATCGACCCCGCCGGAACCACCAGGATGTGGGGCTCAAAGCTTTTATTTTTCTGCACCAGCCGCAGGTTTTGGGCTGGACTTGCCAGCAGACCCGGCGCCGCCGCGCTCGCTTCGCCTCCCGCTCCCGTCGTCGTTATTGGCGTCAGCCACACCACCGTCCCGGGAATCGCCCCATGCCTCGCCTTGCCCGCACCCCTTGCGCTGATTACCTCGACGCGTCCGCGCACCGTCGTTGTCGCGGTCTCGGTTGTGGACTGCGCGTGCAATCCGGACGCGCCGGCCCACCACATCGCGACCCAGATCAGGACCCTTCTATGGCTCATCGTTGCTGGCTCGTCTTAGCTCTTTACTGTGGCTCTTTACTGCGACTTCTTACCCCGCAACTTCCATCATCGGCTCAAAACAGAACTCCCATCATCAGATTGAGCTGGCCCGCGCTGTTGCTACCGTCCGTAAGCGAATACGTGGTCAGGTGCCGATACTCAGCGGAAAATAGCAGGTCCGACCGGGGACGGTAAATCATGTTCACAAAGCTTCCCTGATTTCTCGCCAGCGTCGGGTCCCCGTAGGCCTGCGCGTACGGGAAATATTTCAGGTCGCTGGCATATGGATTATCCATCCCAAAGGCTGCATTGAACTCCCATTTATTGGCGGGCCGGTACTTCAACTGCGCCCAGCCCCCAACAGAATTCAATGGTTGTACTTCAGTGCTGGCCGATGCTGGATCGCCGCTGAACAACACGCTGCGTCCGATTCCGCCGTACAGCCCGCCGAGGGCCCTTCCACGATAAAACTCTCCGCTCAAGGAAAACTGGCGATTGAGCGGCAGCTCAATATCTGTCATTCCCGCCCAGCCATCGACATTCCGGCCGAAACCATAATCCTGCCGGCTGTAAAATCCTCCCGCGCCCACCCGCAACGGCTGTCCGAAAATATTTCGCGTCCACGCGATCCGTGTACCGTACGCAGGTTGGCGCGACGCTTCCCCGGGTCCTGCCTGCGGGTAATAACCTCCACTCGGCGGTGGTGTCGGCACTTCTCCGCTCACCGGATCCAGAATCCCTCCCTGAAATATCAGGCTCGACTCTTCCCCTACACTGACCCTATGTTCCACCCGTATCTGCGGAATCCAGCCCCACAAGTTTCCCGCCGCGGAGAGGGCCGGAATTGCCAGCGAAGCAAACGATGTGGGCGAGTTCGGCGAGAAGAAAATGTTATCCTGCCCGACCACAACCGAGGTGTTTGTCCAGTCCATCCGCATGGTGCCCGTTCGCAAGCGCATGAGTCCGGAGTTGATTCCGTTCGGAACCGCCGGAAACCCGCCCGCCAGATCGAGTTGCAGGTCTGCCCTGGTCTTTGCACCCGCCACGCTTGGTCCGAACGCTTCGAATCCAATCTCCGACTGTAGCAACGTCGCCCCAAAACTCCCGCCTGAATCGCCCGCCGGCCTCGCGTACGCGAGCGTAGGGAGATACATGCTATCCACCACGCCTTGGTTGCTCACCAGGTTCATCAGAACGATGCCCGACAGGCGCAACCGATACTTCGATGCGCTCTCCACTTTCGTCTGATATTGATCGTCCACCTTCCCACTGAGCAGTTGGTATTCCTCCTCCAGAGTGGCCGCGCGCTCGAGTTTTTTCTGATCTCCTTTTTGATTTTGTTTCTGATCTTGTTTCTCATCTTGCGGCGCGCCGTTCTGCAAGACGCTCTGCGTGCTGTCCTGGAAGCTTCGCGCTGCCGCCTCGGAACTGGGAGTCTCCGATGTCACCAGCGCATCCCCGAACACCGCATTCTGCGATCCTGTTCCGCCGCGGACTGCATCGAGCTCCCGGCGCAGTTCCGCCGTTTCCAAGCGCGCGCGCTGCCAGTCGGAGCGCATTCCGGCAACGGCCGCCTGCAACTCGCGCACCTGCTCGCGCAACTCGCGCACCGAGTCACTCACTGATTCGCTCGATGGCCCTGGAGAAGGTGGCTCTGTCCGATTTACTGCTTCCTGCGCGACGCCGGATGCGGTCCCCGCCATCACTGTCATCAGCGTCATCCATCGCAACCCTTCGAACCAGCGCGTCACATTCATACTCATGTCGCCTCCTGCCACTCTCCGCACTTCATTCCTCACTTTATTCCGCAGTGGGAATCTGGATTTCGAGTCTGCACTTCGGATCCCATGCAAGGAGTCCAAACACAAATTGTGCCGTTACGTAACATGCCGGGCTGTCAGCACATTTTCTGCCGAGGGATTCAGCGGAATGTTCACGCGGAATGTCGTTCCGGAGGGCGACGTCTGCTCCACCGCGACGTTGCCTCCGTGATCCTGCAGAATTTTCTGCACCACCGTCAGTCCCATCCCCGTCCCATTTTCCTTGCCGTGGCTCACAAACGGCTCAAACAAACGGTCGCGCACCGCGTCGGCGATTCCTGGCCCGTTATCCTCGATGCGAATTTCCAGACTCTCACCCTTGCGTGTCAGCCCGATCTCGATTTGTCCGGATTCCGCCGGCACCGCCTCGCACGCATTCAGCAGTAAGTTCAGCAAGGCGCGCTCCAGCTTCTTGAAATCGAACCAGCCCTCGCTCGATCCTTCACAAGAGATCCGAATCCGTATGCGCTGGAATTCGGGATGTGCCTTCACTCCCTGCACCGCTCGATCCACCGCCGACCGAACGTCGCCGTAAGTGGGACGCAATGACTCCCGGGTGCGCGAGAATTCCAGGAGCGACTCGATCAACTCCGTCATCTGGTTGACTGCGATCCGTATTTCGGCGTAGAGATCTTCGCGCTGCCCCGGCGTCAGGTTGCTCTCACAAAGAAATTCCGCATTCGCCACGACCGCCGCCAGCGAATGCCGCAGATCGTGCGAGATCGAACTCGCCATCCGCCCAATCGTCGCCAGCCGTTCCGCATCCAGCAACTCTCTCTGCGTTTTCTGCAGGCTCGTTCTCATGCGGTCGAAGGTTCCGGTGACTTCGGCGACTTCGTCTCCGCCCCGCGCCTGCAGCGGATACGCATAATCCCCTTGCTCCAGGGCGCGCACCCCCGCGACCAGATTCTCCAGCGGACGCGTGAAGGTATGCGAGATCAGAAAAACCAGCAGGCTCCCCGCCAGTACGGCCGTCAACCCAAGCGCCAGCAGCAACTCGTTCAGGTTGCTCAAAAATGCAGTGGCTTGATCGAACGACTTCAACACCCACAGATTGAGCGCGGGTGCACCCGGCGTGGGCAAATCCACCGACGTGGCCAAGAACCGTTCCTCGCCCAGCCGGATCTGATCCCCTTGCGGCGGGCCTCCAGCGGCCGTTCTCGGCGCCACGCGCAGCAACTCCGATTCCTGGGCGGGCTTCAGAGTGCTTCGCACAATCGAATCTCCATAACGAAACGCCACTTCGCTCGCGGCCACACGGCTCAGGTCCCGGGCAACGCGGTCGTCAATTTCGTAACCGAGCAGCAGGTATCCCAGAACCTGGTGCCCGCTCGCTGGACCGAAATAAATATCCTGGAGGAAGACTTCGTAGAGGTGTCCTTCAACGTACCACCAGCGTCGCGTCTCGGCGCTTGACAGCAGGTTCGACACCACTTGCGGAAAGAAGTCCTGCCCCTCGCGAACTGTGATCTCCGGAGGAGCGGCCTGCAGCGCCATCACCTTGCCGGAAGAATCGGCCAGCAGCAGCAAGTCGCTGCCCGCCAGTTGCCATAAATCCCGCGAGGCATCCTGGATGGTTGCCGGATCGTGCGTGGTCATCAGCGCCCGCACATTCGGCAGGTCGGCCAAGAGCGCCGCCGAGCGCTCGAGTGTCACTTCCCGCTGCTTCTGGAAATTGTGGAATGCGGAAACGGAATTCTCGAGGTCGCGTTGGATTCCGAGGCGGACCTCCTGCTGGACGGTGCGCCGCACCACCAGCAGTGTCGTGAACGTCAATGCCGCCGATACCACCACCATGGAAAGCAGGAACTTGGTCCGCAACCGAATTCCGCCCATGGTCAAAGCCTCGAAGGATTACAGAATATAGATTACAAAAGGTCAGAGGTAAGAGGTCAGATTGAAGAGGTAAGGCGGTTGCGATTTTCACCTCTGCAATCTGACCTCTGACCTCTTACCTCGCTCCACTACGGTACAAACTTGTAACCCGAACTGTGCACCGTGCGGAAGTGCGAAGGGTTCGCCGGATCTTTCTCCAGCTTCTGTCGCAGTCGCAGGATGTGATTATCCACCGTGCGCGTGCTCGGATAATTCCGGTAGCCCCAAACGAAGTTCAGCAACTCCTCACGCGATAACACGCGCTCCGCATTCTGGATCATGAACTTCAGCACTTTGAACTCTTGCGAAGTCAGTTGCACCGGTTTCCCGTCCCGCCACAATTCCATCTTCGTAAAATCAACCTTCACGTCGCCAAATTTGAAAGTCTCGGTCAGCGGAGTCCGCGTCGACAGCGACCGCCGCATCGCCGTCCGTACCCGCGCCAGGAGTTCCCGTGGACTGAACGGCTTCGTCACATAGTCATGCGCGCCCAACTCCAGCAGCAGCACCTTGTCCATCACTTCCGTCCGCGCACTGAGAATGATGATCGGCAACGAAGGCGCCGCCTGACTGATTTCCCGGCACACGTCCTGTCCCGGCGTCCCCGGCAGGCTCAAGTCCAGCACCAGCACCGCCGGCGTCGCCGCCCGAAACATCTCCAGACCGGCCGCGCCGTTCCCCGCGATATCCACCGCGAAGCCTTCGGCTTCAAACAATCGCTTGAGAGCCTTTTGCACCGCACGGTCATCCTCGATCACCAGGATCCGCTCCGAACTGGCCGGAACCGCTTCCGTCGTCATTGTTATCGTTGCCGCCGCTACCGCCGAAGATAGGTTCTTGTTCACCGCCGCCCCCACCGAATAGTCAGAAATCATACCCCTAAACTCTAGCTTGATATCAGGTTAGTGGCGTATTTCGGGATAGAAAGTGACATGAATTTGACAATTTGTTGACAAATGCGGGGAGTCAGAAGGCGACTGCGTTTTCTATGCTACGATTTCTTGTCGCCACACACTCCGAGCCCCCAGTCCCTCTTAAACGACGCAGGACGAGGGAAGGCGGCATTTGCGGCTGGAAATGACCTCTCAACGATCGAATCTCCGATTCATCGCCGCCACTGTGATCGTCATGGCGATGATCGCTGTGGCGATGGTCGCCGTGCTGGTGGCGTGCGGCGATCCCAAATACCAGCCGCCCGCGATTGCGGTTGCATTTAGTACGGAATTTCCGCCTCCCACTGCGCTCGACGCCAGCGCCACGGCAGGCGTCGCAGCGGTCGTCAGCAACGACACGAAGAACGCCGGCGTGAATTTCACCTGCGTCCCTGTCGGGCAGTGCGGCACGTTCGCCCCAAACCCCATCGCCAGCAATGTTCCAACCACTTACCAGGCGCCTCCCACGGTTCCGACCGGAGGTACCGTGACCATAACCGCAACCTCAATAGCCGATGCCACAAAGTCTGTCTCGGCAACCATCACCATCAACTAGCTGGAGCCCATCAGCGTTTCAATGTTCGAAGGATGCCTCATGGTGTTCGGAGCTTGAAGCCTCGCAAGTTTGAAACCTTGAAACTTTGACACTTTGAAACCTGGTTCTCCGGTAACCGCGCAGCGCCTCCATCGGCATTTGACTTCCGGTAACTTCCCGCCCAGAATATAAGTAGTTCTTTAAAGGCCCATTCCCACCAGTGGGGGCGTCACGGCTTCGACGGAGATGCTTGCGGCCAAGAGGCATGCCGGGGTGCACACACCCGTAATCGCGTGCAAAATGATAATTGCCAATCAACAGATGGCATACGCAGCCTAATTCGTTAGGCCGCCGTTCT
>JBEKIB010000100.1:0-17844 GCA_050011975.1 Terriglobales bacterium
CAGAGGATTACAAAGCACCCGGTGATCGAGCTGCATCTGGAGACTGAACTGGTGTCATTAGAGGGCGAATCGCACCTCGAACGGGTCACCTGGCTCGACCGGTCGTCAGGGGAGCGGACGACGCGCGATATCCGGCACGTTTTCGTGATGGCGGGTGCGTCACCTCGCAGCGACTGGTTGCGTGGCTGTGTCGTCCTTGATCAGCAGGGCTTCATTCTTACCGGACGGGACCTGGATTCAGTTCTGGCAAGCGCTCCACAAAAATGGCCTCTTGGCCGGCCGCCGCAGATGCTGGAGACTAGCTTGCCGGCAGTTTTTGCAGTGGGAGACATCCGCTCCGGAAACGTGAAGCGGGTTGCCTCCGCCGTTGGCGAGGGTGCGATCTCGATCCATCTTGTGCATGGCGCACTGGCGGAAATATAGGGTCGACGAAGGATTTGGAGCCGTCAATGGGCAGCGTAGAAATCGAACAAAAGAGCTATGAGATGCCCCCGCGCGACGGGTTCACCGTCACACATTTCATCACGGTCGCCGACATCGACCGGTCGGCTCGCTTCTATGAGAAGGTCTTCGGCGGCCGCATTTTGAGCAGAGGCGACAGCAAGGGTGCCTCTGGGCACATTCAGATCGCGAATACGTGGCTGATCGTTAACGTCGGAGGCGGGCCCACCCCCGACAAGCCGACGGTCACGCTCAGCGTCCCCGCCGACCCGGATAAGGTCAGCAGCTTCTTGAACATCCGCGTTGCGGATATTCAAGCGTGCTATGAATTGTGGAAAAGTCGAGGAGCGGAGTTCATCACGGAGCCGATCCCCAAGTACGGCGAGATACGCTGCTATATCCGCGATCCTGACGGCTATATCATCGAAGTCGGACAGAGCACCGACCTTACATACGGTTAACGCCGCAGAGGTTGAGGTTTGCGATGCCAGTTTTCCAACGTAGGGAAAGCTGGGACAGCCTCTATCCCCCCATGTTTCTAATCCCTACTTTGGTATTGGTCGATACGTTCGTCCAATAGACTCGTGGTTGCGCTTCTGGCTTAATCGACATGCCGCTGATGGCAGCAGTTGTGGGCGCCGCACAAACCGCACCCCACATTCGGCGGACACCCTATCGAAATTGGAGTGACCAATGGACGCCGTAACGAACGCCGTACAAATCGACCAGAAGAGCTATCAGATGCCCCCGAAGGAGGGGATCAGCATCGCGCATTTTCTCACCGTCGCCGACGTCAACCGCTCGGCTCACTACTACGAAAAGGTCTTCGGCGCACGCATTCTGACCATGGGTGACGGCAACGCGCCTCCGTACCTTCAGCTGGCGAATATCTGGATGATTCTGAACGTTGGAGGCGGGCCGACCCCGGATAAGCCGACGGTCACGCTCAGCGTCCCCGACCCGAATCACATCAACAGCTTTATGAATTTCCGCGTTGCGGATATTCAAGCGTGCTACAAGTTATGGAAAAGTCGAGGAGCCGAGTTCATCACGGAGCCGATCCCCAAGTACGGCGAGATACGCTGCTACATCCGCGATCCTGACGGCTATATCATCGAAGTCGGGCAGAGCACCGACCTCACCTACGGTTAAGGCGCGGCCCGGGTGGGTGCGGATTTAAACGCCGGGCGGCCCATATCTCCTATTCGGAAATCCCACCCTTCAAAGAACGAAGGGTGGGCCATCCGCGGATTGTTCGTGGACGCCGGCGGTGAAGGAGTAAGTCGCGCAGAAGCCTTCGCATGCAATCGGCGCGTGAGGCAGATTGATGCGGAACCTTGTAGCCCGCAGCTAGTTTAGGAGCGATTCCCAGTTGGCTGGCACTCTTCCTGGTGGTCCAGGAGCGGGCTGGTTTTTTGGATGCGAATGCGGCGGAAGCAACTGCGCGCCTTTGATCGTGATCATGCCCTGCTTCTCGTAATCGTAGAACCAATCCTCACCCGGCTCGAAGCTGGCAATGATCGGATGCCCCGTCGCTGCCGCATGCTTGGATGCATGCTGGCTCGGAGAACTGTCGCAGCAACCGATGTGCCCACACTCCGCACACCGGCGGAGATGAAACCACCAACTGCTCGGCGACGCCAGGCATTCCACACACCCATCGCCACTCGGCTTTGAAGCGGGGTTGATTCCGCGCAGACCCTTTTTCATTTCCGATTTTCCTTTCGTGTCGTCTGTTCGCAAAGGATGCTCAGGCCACCAGCAAGATCTTCCCGACACCACCCTTTTCTGCCGCCGCTTGAGCCTCCGCTGCTTCACTGAGCGGCAGTTTCTGGCTAATCGGGATTACCAGCTTGCCATCCCGCACCGCTTCCGCCATGAACTCGAGCGTTTTCCTGTCGAATTTCGAGAATACGTGCGCCACCTTGACTGACGGATATTTCGCGGCGTTCTGCGGCAGATCGACAACCGACGCATAAACCCCTCCCGGCTTCACCTTGGCGATCAGCTTCTCGGCGGTTCTTCCGCCGACCGCGTCCGCCACCGCATCGAGCGGCGGAAGATTCGCAATCGCGGTGTCGTCGTCGGTTGCGACCACCTGATCCGCGCCCACGGTCTTCGCCTCATCCATCTGCCTCTTCAAAACCCCCGCGATCACACTCGCCCCGCGTTCCTTCGCTGTGAACACCGCCGAACGCCCGACATTTCCAGCAGCACCTACGACGAGAACCGTCTGGCCCGCTTTGATTCCTGTAGCGGAACTGAGCTGGTTGCCGGTCGTCGTCACCAGCGGCAGCGCCGCCGCCCGGATCAAATCGAGCCCCTTGGGAACTTTCGCCAGAATCGCGGCTTTCACGACACAAAGCTCGGCGTAAGTATTGTCCGCCATAGCGAACACCTGGTCGCCGACGGAAAAGCCTTCCACTCCCGGCCCAATCTTGACCACAGTTCCCGCGATATCGACTCCTATGAGGCCCGGGAACTGGATGGGATAAAAATCCTTCGTTAATCCGGCACGCCGCTTGTAATCGATCGGATTTACGCTCGTGGCGGCGACCCGCACCAGTACTTCGCCGGGACTCGGAACCGGGTCAGGGTAATCCTCGAACTTGAGTACTTCAGGGCCGCCATATTGGTGGACAACAACTGCTTTCATATTCATCTCCTTAATGTAAGGTAGGGAAACAGTCACTAACAAAACTTAGATGATCGAAGCTAGAATTGGTCACCGACGCCATGGACTCCCCAAGAATTCGAAACTGGAAGCCGCCGGGAGGCATGGCGAAATAATTTAGTGAGAAACGACGCACCGATTCTGGCGCTCAACATTGGCTCATCTTCGCTGAAGTTCGGTATTTCGCCCACTTCAGCACATCCCATATCTCGCACTGCAAGTAAAAGCCTGACGAAATAGAAGGCGCGATCACTCCTTCGTTAACGGCATCGTGAACCAGTTCATGCACTGCTTCGTAGCCAGGAATCTGCACTCGCTTGGCGAGTTCGATCAGTTCTTGCGCTGGAAGTTCACGTTCCGCAATCATCGAAAGCAGTAACATAAGGCCGTCGGGACCCGCGAACCGGTCGAGAGCTAATCCCTCTACGATGGCACGGTTCTTTTTGAATTCGTCTTGCGGATTGTACTGACATCCGTATGGCTCTGACCATCTCGGGCTCGTGTTGCGACGGTGCACTAACCGCAAACCGCACACTTTCGGTTTTCCCTTAGCGTCCTCGGACGCCCGCCACTCTACCCAGCCAGCCTGCAGATCTGACACAAGTTCGCCGCAACTATCGCATCGCCAACCTGATCGAATGGATTTATCTCTGGGCATATCATTCACCGGCCTCACAGAAGTCGACAGGACTCTTGCACCCGAAGTGGCGAGCTCTACACTCGGCGTTCGCGCGTCACAGCGCCTTTGGCGGCAGCCTCTCCTTATTCTTTTGAGGATGAATGCCCAGGTCGTGCCATGACGTTTCCGCGAGGTTGACTTCGTAGTAGTGTGCAGCTTTCTCGATGTTCGCGAACGCCAAAGCACGGTCGGCATCGGAGACGTCGATGACTTGATCGAACCGCGCGACCGCGTTGCGCACATGTTGTGCGTCGGTCAGTGGTTCTTTACGCTGCTTCGGAAACGCGTAGACGCTGTCGGGTAAGTCGCTCTGCATCGTGAGCCGTCCGTGTTTCTCGTGAGGTTTCCAGGTCGCTTCCGGCATGTCTTTGCCATCCTTTCTTTACATATTTGGCTAGAGGGCGAGCACAGTGTCGGTCCGTGCGCGAAAGCGATCAAGCCACAGGCCGCTTGCGGTGATCGTTCCCTATGTCGTCATTTGAACACTTCGACTCTTCCGAATCGGCTGCGATAGAGCGATTAGACCCGAGGTGCTCCGGAGAATCAATTGGACGATGGTATTGGCGATACCTTGGTATTGGGCCCCGTGGAATAGACTACGCACCACGCTGTGCCCTTATGTCCAATCCATACTTTGGGGTCGATACGTTCGTCCAATAGATTTGTCATCGTGATTCTGGCTTAATCGAGGTTAGGCTGATCGGAGGAATTATGAGCACTACAGTCACTGCCTCTCACATCCAGAGCGGCGCTAGCGCCAAAAGAGTAGATATGACGTTCGAGGTGGCCGTCATCCCGGTCGCGGATATTGACCGCTCGAAGGAGTTCTACACCAAACTCGGGTGGCGACTCGACGCCGACTTCCCCTTTGATAACGGCTTCCGCGTTGTGCAGTTTACGCCTCCCGGCTCAGGGTGCTCGGTTCAGTTTGGGACGAAGATGACATCCGCTGCGCCAGGCTCGGCCCAAGGCCTCTACCTGATCGTCTCCGATGTTGCGGCTGCGCGAAAAGATCTTGTCGCGCGCGGTATTGAGGTGAGTGAGGTGTTCCACCCCGGAACGCCAGGCGCTCAGTTCCAGATCGACGGCAGCGGTCGCATCAGTGGGCCAGCACAGGATCATGCCACCTACAACTCGTTCGCCACGTTTCGTGATCCCGACGGCAATGGATGGCTGTTTCAGGAAATCACAACGCGGCTGCCGGGCCGAGGACTTAGTAGTTTGGATGTCGCGACGCTGACCGAGCTCTTGCAAGAGGCTGAGAAGCACCACAGCGAATACGAACCTACCGCTCCGAAGCACCACTGGTCGGACTGGTATGCCGCCTACATTGTCGCGCGTCAGGAAGGCAAGACGCCCGAAGAGGCAGCCAAAGACGGCAAGCTCCACATAGAGGGGGCACACTGACCACGCCATGGAGCTTCAGCAACCGAGGGCCGGTGGCCCAGCTGTATATTGGGTTCGGACCTTTAAAACGAAAGGTCATTTATGTCGGGCAAGAAAACAGCAATCATAACCGGGGCGGCGGGGGGTATTGGTGCGGGTTTAGTCGAAGGGTTTCTGGGAGAAGGTTATAACGTCGTCGCGACGTCTCGTCGCGCCAATCGAAAATTGACTGCCTCAGGCAGCCTGGTTCTCCTCGATGGCGATATCGGCAAGCAGCAAACTGCTGCCGATGCTGTCGAGGCAGCAATCAACAACTTCGGAACGGTCGACGTTTTGGTGAACAACGCTGGCATCTTCCTAACCAAGCCTTTCATTGACTTCACTACCGAGGACTTCGACGCCCTTGTTTCGACTAATTTGCTTGGATTCTTCTACATCACTCAGCGCACTGTAAAAGAAATGCTGAAAGAGAAATCGGGGTGCGTTGTGAGCATCACTGCGGCGCTTGCCGATCGGCCAATCGCCGGCGAAAATGGCTCCATTTCGATGATTACGAAGGGTGGCTTGAATTCAGCAACCCAGAATCTCGCAATCGAGTATGCGAAAGACGGCATTCGCTTTAATGCCGTGGCCCCCGGCGTTGTGGACACACCAATGCACCGCAATGATCCCAACGACTCGACGTTGCAGCCGCCTATGAAAAAGGCGACGGTGAAGGATGTTGTCGATGCGGTTCTTTACCTGGTACAGGCAGGTCATGTGAGCGGAGAGATTCTCCACGTGGATGGTGCCGCTCCGGCTCGTCGCTGGTAAGAAATCCTGGCCAGACGTTGGACTTCAACGAGGTATGAATGGCCCGATTGCTCTCAGTAAACGTCGGTCTGCCGCGCGAGGTGACATGGAACGGCAAAACTGTCCGAACCGCAGTCTGGAAATCTCCGGTTACGGGACGGCGGATGGTGCGCAAGCTCGATATCGATGGTGATGCGCAAGCCGATCTCGCCGGTCACGGCGGGGAGCAGCGCGCCGTTTTTGTTTATCAGATGGACTCGTACCATTACTGGGAGCGCTTACTGGGCCGCAGTGATTTTACTTTCGGTCAGTTCGGCGAAAACTTCACGATGGAGGGGCTTCCGGATGACGAGGTGTGCATCGGCGATCGATACCGCATCGGTGGTGCGCTATTTGAAGTAACGCAGCCACGCGTGACGTGCTACCGCGTCGGCATTCGCATGAATGAACCTCGGATGGCAGCCCTGCTCGTGGCGCATCACAGACCAGGATTCTACTTTCGCGTGCTGCAGGAAGGAGAAGTTGGGGCGGGCGATGACATTGTAAGAATTACTGACGGTCCAGAGCGAATCAGTGTGGCCGACGTTGACGCCCTCCTGTATTTACCAGGACATTCCAGCGAGCAACTGCAACGGGCGCTGCGGATCCCTGCACTTAGCAAGGGTTGGCAGAGTTCGTTCCAAGCGATGCTCCAACAAGACTTGAGCTCCAAAACTACGGTGGGGAATCCGGGACTCGCCTATGAGGAACAAGCGCCAGCATGGCCCGGATTTCGACAGATGCGAATCGCACGTATCCATAAGGAAAGCGATAACGTAACTTCCTTCGTTCTGGCGCCGATCGACGGTCAACATCTTCCTGTCTTCCAGGCAGGTCAATTTGTGGTTTTGCGGCTGCTCGTCGATCCGGGCAAACCGGCCGTTCTTCGCAGCTATTCGTTGTCTGATCTGCCCGGAGCCGATCATTTCCGCATCAGCGTCAAGAGCGAAGTGAACGGGATTGGAAGCTCATTTCTGTGCAACCATACGCAAGAAGGCGATGTATTGGATGTTAGTGCACCGCGCGGAAGCTTTACTCTGCGTCCCAGCCAGAATCCTGTGGTTCTCCTGAGCGCTGGGGTGGGTGCAACGCCCGTGATGTCGATGCTGCACTCACTCGCTGCTGACAGATCGCAACGAGAGATCTGGTGGATCTATGGAGCGCGTAACGGCGCTGAGCATCCATTTGCAGAAGAATCGCGTTCATTACTGAAACAGCTCTCTCGCGGACGAGGATACATCATGTACAGCAGACCCGCTGCAATCGACCAAGTCGGGGCAGACTTCGACGCTCCCGGGCACATTGACACAGCTTTGCTGGAGAGAATTGGCGTGTCACAGGGAAGTGACTTCTATCTGTGTGGCCCCCCTTCATTCTTGCAGAATATGCGCGATGGGCTGCGAAACTGGGGTGTGCTCGCTGGGAATGTGCACACGGAAATCTTCGGTTCTCTGGAGGCTATTACCCCTGGGATGGCGCAGGTTGTTCACACTCCTCACCTGCCACAAGGGGCGCCCGGATCTGGCCCCCCAGTCTCATTCGCGCGTAGCGGGATTACCGCCGCCTGGGATCGTAAGTTTGCCAGTTTGCTTGAACTGGCGGAAGCGTGCGACGTTCCGGTCAGATGGTCGTGCCGGGCTGGAGTCTGTCATACCTGCATGACTGGTTTGATTGGCGGATCGATTATTTATACCCCTGAGCCGCTGGAGAGGCCCGCTCCCGGGAACGTGCTCGTATGCTGCTCCCAGCCAAACGCGGGTGTCACTCTGGATCTTTAAGAATACGGGAGGAGTAATCATGCGTTCTGATATCGTGCCCGGAGGCATTTTCCCCGATTACGAACTGCCCGATCACACGGGCAAAGTGCGCACGCTCAGCGAACTACAGGGCGAGGATCCGCTGATCCTCACTCTTGCGCGCGGCCACTATTGCCCAAAGGAACACCAGCAGCATTTGGAACTCGCCGCGTTCTACCCGAAGATCGCAGTGGCGTACACTCAGATCGCCACGATCGCCACAGACGATCACCATACTCTGCAGGAATTCCGTGCGTCACTCGGAGCCGAGTGGACATTCCTTTCGGACCCCGACCGAACGGTTCAGAAGGATCTCGACATCCAGGAGTACACCGACCCCGAGCACAATCCGATGATCCCGCATACGCTCGTGCTCAAGCCGGGTCTCGTGATCTACAGCATCTATAACGGCTACTGGTTCTGGGGCCGTCCGTCGGTCGTCGATCTTTGGCACGATCTGCGCGCCGTGACGAAGGAAATCCGCCCAGACTGGGATCTGAGCACTCCCGGACTCCGCGAGGCATGGAATGCGGGTGATTTCTCGCGTTTCCACGGGTGGAACAAGCAGGCCAGTGTGGAAGATGCCTCGATTGCACGGAAGAAGTAGCACAGCCACCAACTTCGATCTACTGCGGTGTCGAATAGCTCGGGAGGCCGTTGATCACAGGCATGCGGATATGTGACACAGCAAGTGGATGCGGATGAAAAAGGACACCTGTGAGCAATTCAAAACTCGATGTGCACGCCAACTTAGCCGACACTGCCCATTCCGTGGCGGCGCCACCAACCAGGCGTCCAACATGGGAGGAAGCTGAGGGCAACCCATTGCCACTTGGCGTCAAGTGGAACGAAGAGGAGCAAGCGTTCAATTTCGCCGTTCACTCGGAACATGCGGAGAGCGTCACCCTATTGCTTTATTCTCCAGCCGATCTCGTGAATCCTCTTCTGCGGCTTCAATTGGATTTTTTGCACAACAAGTCGGGGCGGATTTGGCACTGCCGCGTCCCAGTCACAAAGATTACTGAGGCTCGCTATTACGCATACTCCGTCTCGGGACAGACCATTCCTCAACTCCATAGCTTCGACCCGCAGAAGGTTCTCCTCGATCCGTACGCGAAGTGCATTTTCTTCCCACCCGGTTTTGATCGGAACTTAGCCATGCGAGAAGGATCCAATGCAGGCAGCGCGCCTTTGGGAGTGCTGATGGATTACCGATCGACATTTGACTGGTCGGGGGATCGGTCTCCGTATCATGAGTCGGATGCAGTCATCTACGAACTTCACGTGAGAGGTTTCACGAAAAACCCAAACTCAGGCGTCGATCCATCGCGTGCCGGCACATACGCCGGTCTCGTGGAAAAGATCCCCTATTTAAAGGAACTTGGGGTGACGATTGTAGAACTGATGCCGGTTTTTCAGCGTGATCCACAAGAAGGCGATTACTGGGGCTATATGCCTTTGAATTTCTTCGCGCCGCATGCTCAGTACGCGAGCACACACCGTGCCGATCAGCAGCGTCTTGAATTCAAGAATATGGTGAAGGCCTTTCATCGGGCCGATATCGCCGTGGTGCTGGACGTCGTATACAACCACACTTGCGAGGGCGACTACAAAGGGCCGATCTACAGCTTCAAGGGTCTCGACAGCGCCGGCTATTACATGCTGTCCTCCGATCCGGCAAACCCCTACGCCAATTACTCCGGCACCGGCAATACCTTGAATTTCGGCCAGGCACACGTGCGCAAGATGGTGATTGATAGTCTGCGTTATTGGAAGCGAGGGATGCATATCGACGGATTCCGCTTTGATCTGGCGTCGGTATTCAGCCGCAATGCAGACGGATCGATCAACTGGGGCGAAGCGCCCATCTTCAGTGAAATTGCCGCGGACCCGGAATTAGGACGGGTGCGTCTGATCGCGGAGCCCTGGGACACAGCCGCTTATCAGCTTGGGCGAGGATTCCCCGGATTAACCTGGCTGCAGTGGAACGGACGGTTTCGCGACGACGTTCGTCGTTTCGTCAAGGGCGACACAGGGATGGTTCCCGAGGTGATGCGACGTATCTATGGCAGCGATGATTTGTTTCCAGACAGCCGCGCCGAGGCTTATCACGCATATCAAAGTGTGAATTATGTGACGTCGCACGACGGCTTCACGCTCTACGATCTTGTGTCTTATGACCGCAAGCACAATTGGCAAAACGGAAATAATAATCAGGACGGTACCGACGCGAACTACAGTTGGAATTGTGGACAAGAAGGAGATGAGGCTGTCTCCCCAGCAGTCCTCGCGTTGCGCCGGAAGCAGGTAAAGAATCTCTGCTGTCTGCTCTTCTTATCTAACGGTACGCCGATGTTTCGGGCCGGGGACGAGTTCCTGAACACGCAATTTGGCAACAACAATCCCTACAACCAGGACAACGAAATTGGATGGCTGGATTGGAGTCAACTCCGATCCAATAAGGACATTTTCCAGTTCTTCAAGAAGATGATTGCGTTCCGAAGAAATCATCCCTCGCTGAACCGGAGCAGGTTCTGGCGGGAGGATGTTTCCTGGTACGGCGTCGGCCCCACGGTCGATTTGTCCCACGACTCGCACAGCCTGGCATTCTGCCTGCACGGGGCTTCTCAAGGTGATGACGACATCTACGCGATGATCAATGCGTACTGGGAAGAATTGGAATTCAATGTGCAAGAGGGAACAGCACAGGAGTGGAAGAGAATCGTGGACACCGCTTTGCCCACTCCAGCTGATTTCTCGGACGACGGAATCCCTTTAGAACGGACGAAATACCGACTGGCTCCAAGATCGATTGTGGTCTTATGTCGAGCCAAGAAAAGCGACACTCGGGAGGGTCCATGAGCACGCGATCGAGGGTCACGATCGTCGGTGGCGATTAACACAACACGCGGGCGGGCTCTCGAACGGACGATGGCGAATAGCAGAAACGTGAAGGAGAATGTGGTCGCTATGGCACGGCCGCAGACTGAAAAAACCGCTCGCCGAACTTAAGAAAAAGCCTCGCATCGCGCGGGGCTTTTTTATGTTCGCAGCAAGCGTGTGCCGATCATGCACAGCAACTGGCTGAAACCTGGTCTTCTCCAAAAATGACTTGCTCAGAAGCAGTCGATCGAGCACGTCCGGCTTTAGAGGCATAAAGTGGCGCTCCAGCACTGTGGGCCAATCCCGCGCGGCGCACAAATGGGAACATGCACAATTCATGCACAAATTAAATGGGGCACCTCTGGTCGGTGCCCCTAAGTTATTGAATCGATTGGTTGCGGGGGGTGGATTTGAACCACCGACCTTTGGGTTATGAGTTCAAAGGGAAACTGATACAGAAAAACTTACAAGCGCACGGATGACACCTAAGCACCTGTAAGTTCGCGTAAGAAACGCACCCCAGTCCCTCGTTTAGTCCCTCGTTTTTCGTCCGGCCCGCTAGGGTCAGCACCTAGCGAGCCATCCATTCGCCGCCGGTTGCGGGCGTAGGTTGTTCGCGCGGAATCACGGCGCTTAATGTTGTCAGCTATTACCACATGTGTGGTATACTTCTACCACATGCTCGATTTTCGCTCCAAGGCACGCCAGCATCTGCTGGCCTATTACTTCAGCAACCCGACGGCCCGCCACCATCTGCGTGACTTGGCGGAGCGGCTGGGCATTGATCCGTCTAACCTGTCGAAAGAGTTGGGACGCCTGGAGCGCGAGGGTCTATTCGGATCGGAAGTGAGTGGCCGCCAAAAGTATTTTCAACTGAACCGGGAGTATCCGCTTTTTGATGAAGTGCGCAGGATCGTTGCGAAAACTATTGGTGCGGCACCCGTGATCGCACAATCCCTCAAGAGAATTGAGGGAATAGACGAGGCTTACCTGTACGGCTCATTTGCAAGCAACCAGCAGGACGCTGCCAGCGATATAGACGTGCTCGTGATTGGCTCCCCGCGTGAAGAAGTTTTAGCACAAGCCATTCGAAAGCTTGAGCGGCATCTCGGACGCGAAATCAACTACACGGTTCTCACACCGAAGGAATTCGAGTTGCGCCGTGCTTGCAAGGATGCTTTTCTGGAAGACGTCTGGCACAATAAGCGTATTCCGCTCATAGGTACAGATGAAGAAGCTAAAACCACACGTCGTTGACTGGGCGCAGATCGAACGCTTCCTGACGAGCGCGGAGAAGAAGCTGGATTCCGCCCGCAAAATTCTCGCTTTTGATGAGGAAGCATGTCTTCAACAAGCTTACGAAGCAATGCTGAAAGCTTCCCTCGGATTCATGTTTAGCCACGGATTCCGCGCAAGAAGTCAGCCAGGGCACCACATCGCGATCATCGATTTTGTGCGGTCCCGCATCGACAAGAAACATGCCGGTCTGCTGACTGTCTTTGATCGTCTCCGCCGGAAGCGCAATACAGCCCTTTATGATGACACCGGATTTGTCTCTCACCATGATGCCGAGCAGGCGCTCGAATCCGCTGGCGACTACTTGAACGTGATCCGAGCCGATATCGCGGCCCGAAAGCCTTGAATGAGGCGCCTTTTGAAATCGCTTTTGAAGTGATCACCGACGTCCACCAACACGATGGGTTACTTGCCTCCGCCCGTCCAGCCCTGTTCCGTGTGAAAAATCGTAGCGGATTGGTGCCTCATACCGCCAGCCCCTATCGAAAAAGTCGGAGTTTGCGTAGTATCCGAACGGAAGACGGATGCTGTTTTTATCATGTCGAGGAAGGCCTAGGTCCACCGCCCGCTGCGCAACCGAGTGCATGTCTTCACTTCGTCAGCGGTGCATCATGTCCGCCGCGTTGGCGCAGCAGTTCCACTACTTCAGGTTCCCATCTCGCCGAAAGGTGGAAAGGTGTCTGGCCATGGATATCCATGGCATTGACCTGGGCTCCATTGTCCAGCAGCAATGCCACTATGTCCTTGTGGCCATTTTGTGCTGCCCAGTGCAAAGCCGTTTGGCCCCAGTTATTCCTGGAATCGACCTCGGCCTGACTGGCCAGCAGCAATGCCGCCACCTCCTTCTCGCCGTTTTCCGCTGCGTAGTGCAAAGGCGTCTCGCCCGACTCGGTCTGGGCATTGACCTCGGCTTGGTTGGCCAGCAGTAAAGCCACAACTTCTTTATGGCCCCACTTCGCAGCCAGATGCAAAGGCGTTTCGCCCATGAGGTATCTGGTGAGAACTAGATCGGGATTGTCTTTGAGCAGCGCTTTGACCCTTTCGAGGTTGTCCCATACGACCGCCTTATAGAACGAGTCCGCTATTAGTTCTCTGCACGGCTGATTTGCCTCGGTCATTACTCGCCTCGTCTACATTGAAATTGGGTTACCAATCCGCTGCCGACACCTCCAGTCCGGTCCCGATCAGGCGAGTTGCCCAATACTGCGAACAACCCGCCTTCCTCCGGGGCCGGGTTTTGTAGCGTGCTGATTTTACTTGCCAGTGCCCAGCATAATTGAGGTCTGCGGGCTGTTGCTGGCACTGTCGTACACGAACAAAGCTGCCTCCCATGACTCGGCCGTTTCCGGCGTGAACGTCACGCTGATCGTGCATTTGGCCTTGGCCGCCAGACTCGTCGTGCAGGTCGTCGCCGAGACGGCGTAGGGTGCGACCGTCGAGATCGCAATGCCGGTCAGCGCTACTGTCTGATTGTTGGTCAAGGTGAACGTCTTGGCCGCACTGGTTGTGCCCACCTTCTGCGCCGCGTAGTTGGCGGTGGCCGGTGTCAGGGTCGCCGGCACGACACCCGTACCCGTGAGGCTTGCGGTCTGCGGGCTGTTGTTGGCACTGTCGCTCACGCTCAACTGGCCCGTAAGCGTCCCAGGCGCGGCGGGGGTGAACGTCACGCTGATCGTGCATTTGGCCTTGGCCGCCAGGCTCGTCGTGCAGGTCGTGGCCGAGACCGCAAAGTCTCCGGTCGTCGAGATCACGATACCGGTCAGGGCTACGGTCTGATTGTTGGTCAAGGTGAACGTCTTCGCCGCGCTGGTTGTGCCCTCCGCCTGCGACGCGTAGGTGGCAGTGGCGGGCGTCAGCGTTGCGGGCGTAACACCCGCACCGGACAGAGGTACCGCCTGCGGATTGTTCGCTGCATTGTCGTTAAAAGTGAGTGTGCCCGTCACCGCTCCCAACGCGGCTGGAGTAAAGGTAACGCCCACCGTACACTTCTTGCCCGCAGCGAGCGTTGCTCCGCAAGGGTTCGAGGAAATTGCGAAGTTGGCGCTCGCCGTAATGCTGTTGATGGTCACTGAAACTGTACCGGTGTTGGTCAGCGTGACCGTCTTGGCCGCGCTAGCTTGGTTGATGGCCTGATTCCCGAAAGCGAGAGATGCCGGTGTTACCGTGAGGATGGCCGTGCTCGTCCCCGTCCCGCTGAGGTAAACCACCTGCGGGCTGTCGGGAGCGTTGTCGCCGAACAAGAGAGCTCCAAACAGCGGCCCGGTGCTGAGAGGGCCGAAGTCAACATAGATGGTACAACTCGCCCCCGGGGCGACACTTGGTGCGCAGTTGCCGCCCTGGGAAAAATTGGTAGTTGCTTCAATTGTGGTAAACGTGAGCGTTTGCGAACCGGTGTTCGTCAGCGTCACGGCCTGCGGCGCGCTCTGCGTACCCACGGCCTGGTTGCCAAAGGCCAGCGAGGTGGGCGTTACGGTCACAGCGAAATTATTCACCTGTTGCGTCAGCACCGGCGAGGTGCTGCCCAGGAAGTTCGCGTCCCCGCTGTAGCTGGCTGTAATGCTGTGCGATCCGACCGTCAGAGCCGATGTAACATAGACAGCCTGACCACTCGAAAGCACCGCCGCACTGCCCAGCGTGGTGGCTCCGTCGAAGAAGGTGACGGTGCCTGTAGGCGTTCCGGTTCCCGGCGGGTTCACGGTCACGGTCGCCGTGAACGTCACCGATTCTCCCGGAGTCGAGGGATTGGGAGTCGAGCTCAGCTCAGTCGCCGTGCCCGGCATAGTGACGGTGAACAGATACGCCGCGATGTTGCCGATGAACTGCTGCGCCATGCCCGTCGAGTTTGCATCCTGGCCGTCGGTGGCGAAGGCGTACAGGATGTGATTCCCCAAACCCAAGCTGGGCGTGGTGAGTGTGAAATACGGCGCTATGCCCGACGCAGCCAGCCACGGACCCTGCCATGTGTCCAACTGGTACCACACCGCCTGCGGCGTCGGGGCCGTCGGAGAGAACGAGCTAACTGCAGTTAGATTGAACGTAGGCGCAGAGCTCACCGTCTGGTTGTCGGCCAGGGGATCGATCCAGGTCACGAGCGGGTTCGGTTGCACCTCCTGCTCTGTGATAACCGTGACGTTGTTGCTGCCTTCATTTGCCATGTAGATCGTATTCGTGATCGGATTGACCGCGATCGCCCATTGTGTGGTTCCAGCAGGGGCAGCCACGACCGTATTGGTGGCTCCGTCAATCACCGCGGTGGTGCCGCTGCCGTAATTGCCGAGGTAGACTCTATCGGTAACCGGATTCACTGCCACGACCCAGGGATCAATACCCGGCGTTGAAATTTGAGTGGCCGTGTTGGTCAATCCATCAATCACCGTGCAAAATGGATTGCCTGCATTCCCGACGTAAATCTTGTTGGTGACCGGGTTGACCGCGACGCCATACGGATAGGTTCCGACACTTACCGTCGTGGTGTTGTTCGTCGCTCCGTCAATGACCGTTACGGTGGTGTCGTTGGCGTTGACCACGTAGATTTTGTTGGTGACCGAGTTAACGGCCACGGCCCGTGGTTCGGCTCCCACGCTGACGGTGGTAGTGGAATTGGTGTTGCCGTCAATTACGGTGACGTTGTTGCTGTTTTCGTTGGCCACATAGATCTTGTTGGTCACCGGGTTGACGTCTATGGCCCAGGGATTGATGGCGTTCGGGTCGGTGACCGTCGTGGTCGAGTTAGTGGCTCCATCAATCACGGTGACATTGCTGCTGCCCCAGTTGCCCACGTAGATCTTATTGGTTGCCGGATTGACAGCCACCATCTCGGGGGCGGTTCCTGCGTTGACCGTGGTCGTCAAGTTGGTGGCGCCATCAATCACCGTGACGTTATTGCTGTTCTGATTCGTCACGTAGATCTTGTTGGTCGCCGGGTTCGCGGCCACGGCGAAGGGGTTTGTTCCGCCGGCCAGCACCGTCTCCGCCCAACCGGTTTCACCGTCAATCACCGACACCGTGTTGTCTCCGCGGTTGGCGGTATAGATCAGGTTGGTTGTCGGATTGACGGCCACACCAAACGGATTCAATCCCACGGGGGCAGTCCTCGCGGTGAGGGTTGCACCGGCCATGAGGGTTGCGCCGTCTATCACCGCGACGTTGGCGCTGTCGTAGTTCGCCGCATAGATTTTGTTGGTCACCGGGCTGACGGCCACAGCATACGGACTGGTCCCCGTCCAAACGTAGGTGGCCGAGTTGGTGGCCCCGTCAATCACCGTGACGGTGTTGCCGCTCGCGTTCGCCACGTAGATTTTGTTGGTCACCGGGTTCACGGCCACATCATGAGAAAATAATTCCGCCCCAACCGTGGTGGTCGAGTTGGTGGCCCCGTCAATCACCGTGACGTTGGAGGTACTTAAGTTCCCCACATAGATTTTGTTGGTCACCGGGTTCACGGCGATGGCCCAGGGGTTTTGGGCGTTCGGGTCGGTGACCGTGGTGGTCGAGTTCGTTGCCCCGTCAATCACTGTCACGTTGCCGTTGCGGCTACCTCCTTCATTGGTCACATAGATCTTGTTGGTCGCCGGGTTCACGGCCACAGCATACGGCTGGGTCCCCGTCGAAACGTAGGTGGTCGAGTTGGTGGCCCCGTCAATCACCATAACGATCTCACTACCGTAGTTCGCCACGTAGATTTGGTTGGTCACCGGGTTCACGGCCACGCCCATGGGCTCGGAACGGACGGTAACCGTGGTGGTCGAGTTCGTCGCCCCGTCAATCACCGTGACATTGTTGCTGTTGGTGTTCGCCACGTAGATTTTGTTGGTGACCGGGTTGACGGCCACCGCGAATGGCCCGCTGGCATTCGGGTCGGCGATTGTGGTGGTCGAGTTCGTCGCCCCGTCGATCGCCGTGACGTTGCCGCTGCCGTTATTAGCCACGTAGATTTTGTTGGTCACCGGGTTGACGGCCAAGGCAACGGGTTGGGTTCCGACGCTCACCGTGGTGGTCGAGTCCGTCGCCCCGTCAATCACCGTAACGCTGTTACTGCCGTTATCCGCCACGTAGATTTTGTTGGTTACCTCGTTGACCGCCGCAGCGCAGGGATTTGTCCCGGCGGGCAAAGTAGCGGTTACATACTGCGCCTGAAGCGGATGGGCTCCAAACAATAAAGCAACGATGACAAATGGCAACAAGCCAACAAACTTTTGCCGTTCAGTGAGAGTCCACATGGTAACTTTCTCTTTTGTCTGCAGGATCAGGTGTGCAGCCTGACCCCGGGCTTCCGCGAAGAAACACACCAGCGAAATCATCATGAGGGTACACAAGCGATGAATACGGATTTTCATAAGCTTCTCCTATTTTGAATATTCGATGTGCTTAAATGCTGTTCGCTGGCCGCGGCAGAGGTGAAGGCCGACGGCATACTGCGCCCGATTGCAGTCGTTGTCCGGTAAGGCTGGTTGACCGCCATTAGGATTCCTCCCGCAATGACGACCTAGCTGATCTCGGGTAATAACTTTTACCAGTTGCTGGGGAAGCCCACTCATCGCCAAGTGCGCGATGAGTGGGGCAACTCGGCCGGACTTCGGGCGGCATCGTATTGGTTGCGATTCGTTTTACGGCATTCGGAGGAAACCGTGATACACGTTGTTCGCGTCAACGTAGAATCCCGAGATCACCCCCTCCCGGTTGTTGGTCATGGCCTGGGTGCCCTGGCCGGCGCCCGTGCCCCCGCCCGGAGCATCGAAGGTGGTTATCTTACCGTCGGTAGCGCGCACGAAGCCATGCATCACTTTGTTCGCGTCGTAGTATTGACCCACGATCGCCCCCTCTGCGTTGTTGCCTTCGGCAATGGTGCCTTGGCCGGC
>JBEKIB010000101.1:0-17599 GCA_050011975.1 Terriglobales bacterium
CAGCCCAGATGCGTGCAACGCGCGTAAATCACGAACAAGCGATCGGGTGTGCGGTCCACCCAGATGCGGTACTTCTGCTGAAACTTGGTGTCCACTCCCAGGCCGTAATCCTCGGGATAGCCAATCTTGAAGCTGGTCGCGGGCTCGAAAAGAGTTCGCGGCAGAAAAAAGCGGAAGAAGGCGATGAACCAGGCGGTGAGGAAGGCAGCCACCGTACACCACACCAATCGCCGGCGTTGCTGATTGACCGCATTGTCTTCCGGACCGACAGAGGCTACTCCTCCGCTAGCCGCGGCTTTGGAAGTCCCCACCGCCGGTGTGCCGACATATTTGGTCGCTTCGCCGCTGCGTGCTACAGAAGCAGCCGCGGAAGCAGTTACGGTTGCCGCCGCCGCGGGTCGAGGAACAGAGGCTGCCGTTGTCGTCGCAGGAGCTGCGGGAGTGGCCGCCGCTGCAGGAGCTATCGGAGCGGCCGCCGCAGGAGTGAGCGGTTCGCCGAGCAGTGCAGTGATTTCGGCATCGTTCAGTGCCGGTAAACCTTTGCGACCGCGATGTGCCTGTTCCGCTGCGATCGCGGATTTACTCCACTTCTTTCCCGCCGCAACCCATTTTGCGACTTCCTCGCTGATCTCACCACTGGGTGCGCTCGTGGCCGCAGCCGAAACTGAGGATGCCGGTGCCGCGCCGACCGTAGCTGTCGCCGGAGTGGGTGAGGAATCCGTTGCGGCTGGCGCTAAGGCCGCTTCGCCGCTCTCCCACGCCATGGGCCGGCCGGCCTTCAACGCTTCAATGTCTGCATCAGTGAGTAGCGGCAGGCCTTCACGTTTTCGGCAGGCCTGTTCCATCGCCAGGACCGAGTTGCTGAGCGCCTTTCTCGGCCACGGCGGAAGATGCCCGAGCACACTATTGACCACACTTTTGGGTGAGTCGTCTGCCATCTGTACTTACCCCCTGGTATCGGACCCCAACTTGCGCACAGATTTAAAGACTCGCGGATCGCAACCCCTTGCGACCGGAAAAGTATAGTACACTATCACGCCTTGGCATGAAAAGTAAGGTACGCAGATTAACGACGTCACCATCACCGGCAATGCGGCCAAGCCTGTCAACTTCATTTTCAAGGCGACGCCTTACTGTCGGACCCGCGGCGCAGCACCACGTTCCGCCGGTGCCGTCGGAATGGCTCTGCACTCAAAACGCTGGATGGAGCATTGCATACCGACCGGGGTCGGTGTATGTTATCGGTCGGTCGGGAAGTCAAAACTGTGAGGGTGTGGGGAAACCTCCAGTACACAAACGCAAAAAGTGACGGCGGCTGCTGGCCAGTCGGCAGGCGCCGATTTCGTCTTTAGGCGAAGTGGGGAACAAGGAAATTCCGGTTTAGGCTATGGCAACTCTCAGTCCTCCGGTAACGGTGCGCGTGCCCCAAACGGGTAAGGATGGAGGTAGCTCGCGTCCCCCCGTTTATGGTGGTGGCGGGAACGGTGGGCGCGGAGATGGATCTCCCGACTATGTGTCGCGTCTCCGGCGCGCCAGACTTGGGCTGGTCGTGGCCATCGCTCCCATCGTAATGCTGTTTGTTTCCTTCACCAGCGCCTATATCGTGCGTCAAGGCCTTCCAACTCTGGACCAGAAAACCAATACCTATATTCGTGATTGGACTCCAGTCAACCTGCCGATTGCGCTGCTCCTGGTAAACACCGGATTACTCTTGCTCAGCAGTATTGCAGCAGAATTGGCCCGCCGGCAGATCGCTCGGCAGGCCGCATCAGCTCCAGTTCGCTCCATTCCTGACTTCGCTGTCGACCCGCGAAACGGCCTTCCCTGGCTCGGAATTACGATCGTGCTTGGTGGCGGCTTTCTGACCGGCCAGTGGTTCGCCTGGCATTTGCTGGCCGAACGAGGCTTTTACCTCGCAACCAGCGCCAGCAGTTCGTTTGTGTATTTGCTCACCGCCACTCACGCCATCCACCTCTTGGGCGGCGTGCTGGTGTTACTCTACGCCGCAACCGGTTCCTTGTTCCATAAGCCGGTTGAAGCTCGGCGCATCGTGGTGGATGTGACCGCCTGGTATTGGCATTTCATGTTTCTGTTGTGGGTCTACATTTTTGCTCTTATGTGGTTTGTCCGGTAGCAGCTAAGCAGGTTCCGCGGGGGATGGTAACCATGGGCAAAGCGTTCGCCGTCGTGCTGACGATCATCACCACTGTCTCGGTCGCAATCTTTGTCTCACGCCATTGGTGGTTTCCCGAAGCTGCCTCGGCTCATGGTGGCGCCATGGACCACCAGTTCGTGGAGACCTTCGTCGGCGCCGCCATTGGATTCATCCTCGCCCAGTTGTGTCTGGCTGGCTTTGCCTGGAAATACGGAGAGCGGAAGGGCGATGCACGTCCCATCCGCATCTTCCCGGGCGGCGCCAAGTGGCTGATCGTGCTCGCCCTGGTTTACGTCGGGTCGGAGATTATCTTGCTGGAGTTTGTGGGGCAGAAGGTTTGGGCCGCCATGTACTTCACTCCGCCGGCGGCCGGTTCCCTCCAGGTTCAAGTGCTCGCCGGGCAGTTTGCCTTCTACTTTCGCTATCCCGGACCCGATGGCAAGTTCGGTCCCATCCACACCCGTAAGATTGACGAAACCAAAGGGAATTTCTTCGGCATTGACTCCTCCGACCCCGAATCCAAGGACGATATCGTGACGGTGGATTTGGCGGTTCCGGTGAACCAGCCTGTGGTACTGCTGCTGAACTCCAAAGACATGGGTCACGGGTTCTATATCCCGGAAATGCGCATTCAGCAAGACATCGTTCCCGGGATGGAGATCCCTCTGCACTTCACCCCGACCAAAATAGGTAGGTACGAAATCGCCTGCAACCAGCTCTGTGGTCTTGGCCACAACACGATGCGGGCTTTCCTCGATGTGATGTCGGAGGAGGACTATCAGAAATGGATAGTCGAGCAAGCCAGCTTGCAGTAGTGTTTTCTGGCGACAGCGGCCGCCAAGGCGCGCTGGCGCAGGGAAGGTAACTCACGATGGCCAACATGCCCATGGAAGCGCAGGTACACCATCACGCGGCGCCGACTGGTTTCATCCGCAAGTACATCTTCAGCCTCGACCACAAAGTGATTGGCAAGCAGTACTATTTCCTCGCCATCGTTTCGGTGTTCCTGGGGATGGTCCTTTCGTGGCTGGTGCGGATTCACTTGGTTTGGCCCAACGTTCATATTTGGGGATTGGGTGCCTTTTCGCCCGCGGGAGCACCCGGCGGCGTAATTTCACCGGAGTATTACCTTTCGCTGCTGACGATCCATGGCACACTGATGGTGTTCTTTGTGCTGACCACGGCGCCCCAGGCCGGATTCGGCAACTATGCGCTGCCCATTCAGATCGGCGCCGAAGATATGGCGTTCCCCACCTTAAATATGCTTTCGTTCTGGGTGACGTTCTTAGCCCTATGCGCGTTGGTTGCCACCCTGTTCGTCCCGGACGGTCCTCCGATTTCGGGCTGGACCGCCTATCCTCCGCTCAGCGCCGTGGGTACCATTGCCGGGCCGGGACAGGGCATGGGGCAGAATCTCTGGGCTGTTTCCATAGCGCTTTTTTGTATAGGCTCTTTGCTCGGCGCGTTGAATTTCATTACCACCACGGTGGACTTGCGATGCACGGGCATGACGCTCATGCGCATGCCGGTAACCTGTTGGGCCTGGCTCATTACTGCCATCCTCAGCTTGTTGAGCTTCGCGGTTCTATTTGCGGCGTGCGTTCTGCTGATCCTTGACCGTAATGCCGGCACCAGTTTCTTCCTGCCTTCTGGCTTGCTGGTCAACGGCCAACTCCAAAACCACGCTGGTGGTTCACCATTGCTGTGGCAACACCTGTTCTGGTTCTTCGGGCATCCCGAGGTCTACATCGCAATCGTCCCCGGTTTCGGGGTGATCTCGCATGTGCTCTCGGTTTTCTCCCGCAAACCCGTTCTCGGCTACAAAATAATCGTGATTTGCCTTTTGGCGATTGGTTTCCTGAGCTTCACCGTCTGGGGACATCACATGTTCCTCAGCGGGATGAGCCCCTATTCCGGCTTTCTGTTCTCCATCCCGACCTTGATTATCACCATACCCGCCACCATCATCTCCTTGCTTTGGTTGGGTACGGTTTTTGGCGGTCGACTACGCTTCACCACTTGCATGATGTTTGCCTTGGGTTTCGTCTCGGTCTTTGTCACCGGCGGCTTGGGTGGCATGTTCCTGGCGCAGCCCTCGCTCGACATCTTTCTCCACGGAACCTATTTCGTAGTCGGACACTTCCACATGGTAATGGGAGTGGCGGCCATCTTCGGCATGTTCGCCGGTACTTACTTCTGGTTTCCAAAGATGTTTGGCCGCATGATGAATGAACGGTTGGGCAAAGTCCATTTCTGGATCACGTTTGTTGGTGTCTACTGCATCTTCATGCCGATGCATTTCATTGGCCTTGAAGGCATGCCTCGCCGCTACTCGAGTTTCCTCAACGAGGCGATGCAGCCCCTCATGCCAGTGCACAAATTCATGACCATCGCCGCACTGATCACGGGTGCGTCCCAGTTCATCTTCCTTTTCAATCTTTTCTGGAGCATGTACAAGGGGCCGAAGGCGCCTGAGAACCCTTGGGAATCCACAACTCTGGAGTGGACCGTGTCCTCTCCACCACCTTTTGACAATTTCGGAGGCAAACATCCCGTGGTTTATCACGATGCTTATGAATACGGAGACGTACAGAACGGGAAGGACTACGTCATGCAGACGGATCCTCCTGGTTAGCCGGCAAGCAGTTAGTTGAGCCTGTGGCAGTACCGTGACCGGTAAATTCACGACGGAGCGAGCGCCAACATGTCTTCTTTGGACGGTCCAGTTTCAGCAGCAGCGGTTCATGATGCCCACGATATCCCGAGTTGGGGAGGCGGATCGCTGCCTTACGCCGTACCCTCGAAGAAACTGGGAATGTGGTTGTTTATTGTTTCTGACGCGATCACTTTCTCGGCCGTAATTTTTGCCTATGGGTATTTGCGGCTCGCAGCCGCGGCTTGGCCGCGGCCGTTCGAGACGCCGAGTATCGTCAACGCGACCGTTATGACTTTTGTGTTGCTCTCCAGCAGCGTAGCTATGGTTCTGGCCGTCCGAGCTTCAAGCCTGGGCAAGGTGAGCGGCGCGGTAGGATGGCTGGTGGCGACCGCACTGGGCGGCGTGATTTTTGACGTTCTGCATATTCGAGAGTGGCTGGGCCTTATCGGCGAGGGTGTCCGTCCTTTTCACAATCCCTGGGGTACGCCTATGTTCGGGGCTGCGTTCTTTACCATGACCGGGCTTCACATGCTCCACGTCACCATTGGTGTTGTATATCTGCTGGTCATCGCCGTCGGCTTTGGGCGGAGAAAGTTCTCAGCCGCGGATGTCGAGGTGAGCGGCCTTTACTGGCACTTCGTCGACTTGGTATGGATGTTCATCTTCCCGCTGGTTTACTTGCTGTCAGCGAAAACAGCCTAGGATTGGAAAGGATCAACACATGGAGCACGCGGAAACGGCTGGAAACAAAATCGTCTTCTCCGTGTGGTTTGGTTTGCTCGGGTTGACGGTATTCGAAGTGATTCTCGCCTATCGTCAATTGCCCTTGGAGACCATGCTCACCGTCCTAATGTTCTTGTCCGTTATCAAAGCGGCATTGATTATTGCCTACTTCATGCACCTGCGCTATGAGCGGGCAAGCCTCTTTGTGACGCTGATTCCAGCACTCGTCTTTGTACTGATTATGATGACCGTTATCTTCGCGGACAGTTCGCGACTCGCGCATATGCGATCGCTGGTTCAGTGACGCGTGCCGCCGCTGCGCTGTCTCTGGAGCGCGTCTCATGAACTGGTTCGGGTAGGGCACGGCTTTCAGCCGTGCCACTAAGGGCCTTTAAAAATGCGGGCTTTAGCCCCTAAGGGGACGTGCTTTGAGACGGAAAGGATTTATTGAACGCTCTAGCAACGGCGCAGCGTCTCGAAAGAAAGCGAGTATTATGAACGGCCGGCCAGACTCTGGAAAGCTCATAACACCACCGATCCGACGCGTACTCATTCAGCTTATCCGCTCATGGCTGGTGCTATTAGGGGCAGCACATAACCTCTATGGCCAAAGTTGTGCCATGTGTTACACGACCGTCGCCGGCGGCGGCAAGTCCGTCATTCATGCTTTGCAGGGAGGAATCATCGTTTTGCTGATTCCGCCGGTGCTCCTCTTTTCAGGGCTCACGATTCTGCTCTTCCGGTGGAGAACATCCGCTTCAAGCCGAACGGGGTCTGGCGCCGCGCTGGTGCTCAACCATGACTGACGGGTTCAGTTCCGAGGATTCTGGGAGATGACTCGCACATCACCGCGTGTGGGTGTAGTTCTCTTTCAGCTGGGCGGACCGGAGCGGCTCGAAGAGATCGAACCTTTTCTTTATAACCTTTTCTGCGATCCCGATATTATTGACTTCCCCTTTGCTCGCATCGGGCGCAGGCCTCTGGCCAAATTGATTTCGACCACGCGAGCGCGCAAGGTGCAGCACCACTACGCGACCATTGGAGGAGGATCGCCCATCCGCCGGTTCACCGAACAGCAGGCCCGGGCCCTCCAGGCCGAGCTCTCGAACCGGGGAATTGATGCCCGCTGCTTTGTGGCCATGCGCTACTGGCACCCGTTTACGAGCGAGGCGATTCAGCAACTGCGAGCGGCGCACTGCGACGAAGTGGTGTTGCTGCCGTTGTATCCACAGTATTCCTCGACCACGACGGGCTCAAGCTTGAATGAGTGGCGCCGGCATTTTCACGACGACATGCCCGTATACTGCGTGGAGAATTTCTACCGGCACGGGGCCTATCTCGACGCGGTGATTGAAAAAGTTGACGAAGCGCTGGCACGGTTCGCCGTGCCCGAGCGGGTGGAGATTGTCTTCAGCGCGCACAGCGTGCCGGTTTCGGTGATTGAGAAGGGCGATCCTTACCGGCGGCAGATTGAAGACACGGTCCAGCTCCTGGTGCGCCGCGGTGGATGGGGCAACCCGCACCGGCTTTGCTATCAGAGCAAGGTGGGAGCAAGCAAGTGGTTGCAGCCTTCCCTGCGCCGCACTCTGCATGATCTGGCCGCGGAACACGCTCGCGAAGTTTGCGTCGTGCCGGTGGCGTTCGTCTCCGATCATGTGGAGACGCTAGGTGAAATTGATCACCAGGCCCGCGAAGAAGTGCGCCGCCTGGGCATCGCGCAATTTGAAATGAGCGCGGGGCTTAACGATTCCCCGAAATTCATACAAGCCCTGGGCGAGATCGTGTTGCAGGCCATGGGCGAGCCGCTTCATCGCTTCATTCCGGCATTTCATCATGGATTTCCTTCTTGAGCAGAAGCCGCCCGTCATTTTCCGGCAAGAGGCTACCTCAGCCGGGATATCGCCCCGTAATGTACCCTTCCAACTCGTGGATGGTGTGGGCCTGATCGGAGATGATCCACCTGACCAGGTCGCCAAGCGACACCACAGCGACAACCGCATCGTCCTCGACGACGGGAAGATGACGAAAACGGTGGTTGGTCATAATGGCCATGCATTCGTCCACCGTGTTTTGACGAGTAACGAATACCACCGGGCTGGTCATGATCTCCCGCACCAGCGTCTCCTTCGACGAGTGCCCCTTGAGGATCACTTTGCGGGCGTAGTCCCGCTCCGACAAGATGCCGACCAACCTCCCCTCGGATATCACTAGCAATGCGCCGATACTCTCCGCGGCCATCTTCTCAACGGCCTCGTAGACGGACTGGTTGGGCGTTACCGACATGACCCGATTGCCACCTTTTTTCTTCAACAGCAAGTCAATTGTGTCAGTGATTTTCATGAGGCACCGGCGATCGTGTCTTTCACAACTCGATATCGGGGAGACACGATCTAGACCGCAGCAACTTTAGCAAGGGCTTGGTACTCCCATCAAGTCGATGATCCAGGAGTTTCCGAGATATCAGCCGTGACTGACCAGGAGATGTTTGATTTTCAGCGGGAGGTCGTAGATCGGCCAAAAGCTGCTTTTTACCGCCCGAAGTACTTCGCGTTCCGCTCGGTGTACTCCTTCCATTTTTCCGGTAGGTCGTCGAGCGCAAAGATAGCCGAGACCGGGCACACCGGCACGCACGCTCCGCAGTCGATGCATTCCACGGGATCGATATACAACATCTCTTCGCTTGCGTGCTGGTCGGAGTCCTTCTTGGGGTGAATGCAATCCACCGGACAGGCGTCAACACAGGCGGTGTCTTTGGTTCCGATACAAGGCTCGGCGATTACGTAGGCCATCGGTACCTCATGCTCCTCGGCGCACGGAATGACATTCTAGCAAGAACGCAGACTGTCGGTACAGGCGGCGCCACTTTGAATTTGTAGTAGCGTGAGAGGGAGTTGAGCAGGATCTCCGGGTTGCCATTATCCATGTGTGCGCCTGCGAGGAAGTCAGCGCAGATCATCACCTCTGCAATCTGACCTCTAACCTCTAACTTTAATCGATTTTCGGATTCCGGTTCCTGAAACGCTGGAACAAATGCATAACCTGGCGACTCTTGCCCGTCAGTAGCTATTTTTTCGCGCGTCTCACCGCTTGCCAGCCCATGCGCAGTAAGTCCGGTAATATCGCGACATCCAGAGTCTCAAGATGCGCCAGCACCCACGGATGAGGACGGTGATGGTCGGTCGTAAAATAGGTCTCCGGACTGGTTGCTATCATGTCATCCCGCTGGTCAAAGGTTGTGCGGACCAGGATCGAATTGAGATCCTGGCGGAGACATAAAAACACTTTTCCGTGGGTTCGAAATGCCGGATAACGATACGACGATCCTTCCGTCACCTGAGGAAGGGAAAGAGCGGTGCGGCGTACTAATTCAAAGGTGACCCCGGCGCGTGAGGTCTTTGGCACGCGAAGATTGTAGGAAAGCTGCATGGTAGACGTCAATCGGCAAGTCGGGCCGGCTGTGCTGAAAAAGGAAGAGAAATGAGTATCTGGGTGGGGAAGATCGCTCTTCTTATCGGTATTTTGGCCGTGGTGGCAATTCGTGCTCCCCATGGCAAAGAAAGGAGCAAGATCAAAACTGTCGTAAGTCGCAGAGGAAAGCTGGAGATTGCTCTTTTAGCTTTGGCATGGATTGGAAGCGTCCTGCCGCTGCTATGGATCGTGACTCCATTCCTCGCGTTCGCTGATTATACTCTCAGTCCAATTTCCTTCGGGATGGGAGTAGCTTTCTTTGTGCTCGGCCTTTGGACTTTCTACCGCTCTCATGCCGATTTATCCACCAATTGGTCTCTTAGCCTGAACATACTTGAGAATCACACTCTCATCACAACCGGAATCTATAAAAACATCCGTCATCCGATGTATGCGGCGATTTTTCTTCAGGGGCTCGGTCAGGCGCTGATTGCCTCAAATTGGCTGGTGGGGCCATCGAATCTGTGCGTATTTCTACTCTTGTTTGCCTTTCGTCTTCGACCGGAAGAGCAGATGATGGCTCAGCATTTCGGACCTGACTATGAAACATATAGAAACAGGACTAAACGGATCATTCCGCGTGTCTGGTAGCTTTGATGGGGAAACTGCTGCTTTGACGGAAGGCGTAGAAAGGAGATCCAACAGCATAAGTGTCCATGTCATTGCCGTCCCGGGTTTGCGTAGAGCGACCGTGACCTCTCTGGTCATGCGCAATGACGCGAAGTCCTCGCTGGCCCAAAAACAGCATCTGCGCTAACATCTTCAATCCCCCTTGCGCCCAGCGCCCGCATCCTCGAAGATGTTCTGTACCTATGCCGCCAGACATCGCTCCACCTCCGGCCCATTCCGCGCAGCTCGATGCCTCCGCGCTTGAATCCGCTCTCCGCCGCCACCTTCGCGGAGAGGTACGCTTCGACTCCAGCAGCCGAGCGCTCTATGCCACCGACGGCTCCAACTATCGCCAGGTCCCGATCGGCGTAGTGGTTCCGCGCGACAAAGAAGACGTGCTCTCTACCGTTGCCCTCTGCCGCGACCACCGTGCTCCGCTGCTCGCGCGCGGCGGAGGCACCTCGCTCGCCGGCCAATGTTGTAACGCCGCCGTCATCCTCGACTTTTCGAAGTACATGGCGAGCATTCTCGAAATTGATCCGGCGCGCCGCATCGCCCGCGTCGAGCCCGGAGTCGTCCTCGATCGCCTTCGCGCCGAAGCCGAGAAGCACCACCTCACTTTTGCGCCCGATCCTGCGACCCACGAACGCTGCACCCTCGGCGGCATGATCGGCAACAACTCCTGCGGCGTGCACTCGATCATGGCCGGTAAAACTGACGACAACATCGAGTCGCTTGAAGTCCTAACCTATGGCGGGCAGCGCATGCACGTCGGCGCGACCAGCGCCGAAGACTTCGAACGCTTCATTCGCGAAGGCGGCCGCCGTGCCGAAATCTACACCGGGCTCAAGTCCCTCGCCGACCGTTGCGGCGAGCAGGTCCGCCGCCAGTTTCCCAACATCCCGCGCCGTGTTTCCGGATACAACCTCAACCACCTGCTCCCCCAAAGCGGCTTTCACGTGGCGCGGGCGCTCGTCGGATCCGAAGGAACGTGCGTCACGGTTCTCGAAGCTACTTGCCGCCTCGTCGAAAGTCCGCCCGCGCGTGTGCTGCTAGTCATCGGATGGCCCGACGTCTACATCTGCGCCGACCACGTTCCCGAGATCATGGAGCACCACCCCATCGGTCTGGAAGGCTTTGACGAAATCATGGTCGCCGCCAGCCGCCGCAAGGGCGTGAACCTCGATGGCCTTGCCATGCTGCCCGAAGGTTGTGGCTGGCTGATGGTCGAGTTCGGGGCCAACACCGCCGCCGAAGCCGAATCGCAGGCGCACAATCTGATGCAGACGCTCGATCGCTCCGCGGCTCCGCCGAATATGCGCCTGTTCACCGACCAAAAACAAGCCAAGCGCATCTGGGACGTCCGCGAGTCCAGTCTGGGCGTGACTTCGCACGTCCCCGGCGAACCGCTGCACTGGGAAGGCTTCGAAGATTCCGCGGTCGCGCCCGAGAAACTCGGCGCCTACCTCCGCGACCTGCGCCGGCTGATGCAGGACTTCCACTACGGCGGCTCGTTCTACGGACACTTCGGCCACGCCTGCGTGCACACGCGCATGGACTACGATCTCGAATCGACCGAAGGCGTGCGCAAGTTCCGCCAGTTCATGGAAGAGGCCGCCGACCTCGTCGTCCGCTACGGTGGCTCAATCTCCGGCGAACACGGAGACGGCCAGGCTCGCGGCGAGCTTCTTCCCAAAATGTTTGGCCCCGAACTCATGCAGGCCTTTCGCGAGTTCAAATCGCTCTGGGACCCCGATTGGAAGATGAACCCGGGCAAACTCATCAATCCCTATCGCCTCGACGAAAATCTTCGCCTCGGCGCCGGCTATGATCCCTGGCAGCCCGAGACGCATTTCAAATTTCCCGACGACCACGGCAGTCTGGCAGCGGCGACCCTGCGTTGCGTCGGAGTAGGCAAGTGCCGCCGCGACGCCGGCGGAGTCATGTGTCCCAGCTTCCGCGTCACGCGCGAAGAAGAGCACTCCACCCGCGGCCGCGCTCACCTGCTCTGGGAGATGACGAAAGGCGATGTCATCCAGGACGGCTGGCAGAGCGACGCCGTAAAAGAATCGCTCGACCTCTGCCTGGCCTGCAAAGGCTGCAAAAGCGATTGCCCCGTCGGCGTAGATGTGGCGACCTACAAAGCGGAATTCCTGTCGCACTACTACGAATCCAATCGCCGTCCGCTGCATGCGCTAGCCCTTTCGCAGTTCGACCTGTGGCTCCGAGCCGCCTCGCACGCACCGGGCCTGGTGAATCTGACAACCCAACTCCCCGGCCTGCGTGACCTGGCCAAGCTGGCCGCCGGAATCCCCGCCCAGCGCCGCATTCCGCCCTTAGCCCCGCAGACGTTCAAACAATGGTGGGAGCGTCGATGGAGCGACCGGCGTCCTCGCCCGTCCAGCGGAGCGCAGCTCCACGAAAGTAACCCCGTCCTCCTCTGGGCTGACACTTTCAACAACCACTTCCTCCCCGCGACCGCCAAAGCTGCCGTAGAAGTGCTGGAAACCGCCGGCTTCGACGTGACCGTCCCGCGCGCCCACCTCTGCTGCGGCCGCCCGCTTTACGACGTCGGCATGCTCGACCGCGCCAAGGGCCTGCTCCTCCAGATCATGGACGAGCTTCTCCCCGAAATCGAAGCCGCGACACCCATCATCGTTCTCGAACCCAGCTGCGCCGCCGTCTTCCGCGACGAACTAACGAACCTTTTCCCCAAAGACGAACGCGCGCAAGCCCTCTCGAAGCAAGTCTTCCTGCTCAGCGAATTTCTCGAGCAGCGAGCAAATAACGACGCCTTCCCGCTTCCCAAACTCCGGCGCCAAGCGCTGATCCACGGCCATTGCCATCACAAGGCCATCATGAAGATGACCGCCGAAGAGTCGGTGCTCAACCGCATGGGCATCCACTTCACCGCGCCCGCTCCCGGATGCTGTGGCATGGCTGGAGGGTTCGGCTTCGAAAAAGAAAAGTACGAGATCTCGAAAGCCATCGGCGAACTCGAACTTCTGCCTGCCGTCCGCCAGGCTCCGACCGACTGGCTCATCGTAGCCGACGGCTTCAGTTGCCGCGAGCAGATCGCCCAGGAAACCGACCGCCACGCCCTGCACCTGGCCGAAGTTCTGCAGATGGCGCTGCGCGAAGCCACCGAAACGCCCGAGGGCTTCCCGATGTTCGACCCCGCGCCGCAACATTTTCCCGAAGACGCGTGGGTGCGGCCGCACCAGGCCGCCATAGAAAAGAACATGAAGCGAACCGGGCTGGCCGTGGCTGGAATCGCCGCCGGCGCGGCCCTGTTGTTGGCACTCGCCCGAAAGCGCTAGAAACGAATCCCTTCCTGAGAACTGGCATACCCCTCAAAGTGTCACCCTGAGCGGAGCATTTCCGCTCGCGAAGCGAACGGAAATGCGGAGTCGAAGGGCCCCTACTCCGACAACCGCAACCGCAGTTGCCGCAGGGAGTTCTCACGCCCCGCTCCCAACCACACCGTCAAATGTAACTGACTGATGTACAAGTGCTTATATAAACCACTGCCCATCCCGCCCGCTTTCTGGGACAATGGACAATAGTCAGTAGGACTCCCTATGGAAACCGCGAATTCGACCCTCCCAGCCCCAACGCCAGCCCAGTCCGCGGCCATCGCCCAGAACAAATCCCTGCAAGGCTCGGTCCTGGTGCTGATCCAGTTCGACGTGTGTGAAGAGATCAACCTCGACGCCCTGCGCGACATCTTCGGCGCCCGCCGCCAGGAGACCAGCTTCAAGCACCCTGCGCCGGGATACGTCCGCTTCCAGCGTCCGCCGGTCGTCGAGCCGGTCGAACCGCTGATCCTAGAAAGCGGCGAGCGCCTCGACGTCCAGATCAAGTACTACGATTACGGCGTGCTGAGCGTGGTCTTCGAGCTGCCCTTTTCCGGCGACTGGGACACGCTAGTCCGCCTCGCCAGCCGCTGGGTTTGGGACACCGACTTCACCAGCTTCGCCCAGAAGATTGCCAAACAGAAGATCGAGCGCGCTCGCCCTGCGCTGGTCAAGATTTACGAGAGCTGGCTGCATGAAGATTATTTCGTCTTCCACGTGCGCGACATCGCCGGCAATCCGTCCGCCGCCGAACTGCTGGCGGCCGAGGGCGGACGCATCTCCCAGATCGTCCGCGGCGAAAACGTTCCGCTCTCCGACGGCGAGCAGCAGGAAATCATGCAGTCGAAAATCTCCTACTACCCGAACGATCTCGCCGTGATCAGTTGGAACGGGGCGTTCCTCTACGACTCTACGGCCGGCGCGGAAACGGTGATTCAACTGCTCGAATACGCCAACTCGCAGCTCCTGGAATTCCGCCACTACGACGAACTGCTGACCCGCGAACTGACGAGCGTCTACGAATTCATGGAAAACGGCTCGATGGGTATCATGGCCCGCTGGCGCACCGCGAAACGCGCCAGCCGTCTGCATACCGTGCTGCTCGATGTCGGCGAACTGACCGAACGCGCCGACAACGCCATCAAGTTCCTGAGCGACATGTTCTCGGCGCGCCTCTATAAAGTTGCCGCGAACAAGATCGGCGTAACCGATTACAAGAACCTGGTCAACGAGAAAGTTCACACCGCCGAAGAACTCTACCGCTTCATGGTCGAGCAATTCCACCAGAGCCGCGCGTTTGTGCTGGAGCTGATGGTGGTCATTATTCTGATCATCGATTTGATCTGGCTGTTTAAGGGGAGCACTCCGATTTAGGAGAGTTCTCAGCTGTCAGCTCTCAGTAAAATCGGCCACCCGCCAAGAATCCCGTCATCCTAATTAGTATCAGTGTGGAGCGGACACTCCTGTCCGCTGCCTTTGACCTTGCTTCTGACTTTTTCTAACTAACCAGATCAGGGTGTGCCCCACTTCTCGCGCGCGAAGGGTGGGACAGCACCAGAACATTTCGCGTGGTACAATTTCTAGTAGCGACAGAGATTCAAGCCCCATTCTTGTTGACAGTTGCACTTGTTTTCTGTGATTTATCTGGTATACCATCCGATTTCGAAACTAAAGCCGCGTACTTTAGTAACGTTTCTCCTCGATATGGAATCCAAATTGCTTAAACCAGTTCGCCTGTCAATAGGGCTTCGGTAACGTTGAATGGGCGCCCGTGCTGATTGCACAATCGACATGGGCCGATACGCACTGTGTAGAGCCAGTGGAAAGGAGAGTCTGAATGCCCCAGCCGTTCGCCAATGCTGTGCAAGAACACCCGATTATGATCACCCTCCAAGACACCATATCGGGAGACGGGTTCCTGGCAAAAGTCACAATGTCGGGGCGCACCCTCATGCGCCAAGATGACGGAAAGTGGTGGATGTATGGTGTACGTCCGGCAGCAATCGCAGAATCCGGTTGCACCATCGACGAAGCATTCCTACGTTTTCGGCAGGCGCACAAGGAAGTTCTCTTCGACATCGCACAAGACAGCAAGAGTTTCGCCGAGTTCAGGAATGAGGTAGAACGGTTCTTCAATGAAAGCGATGCCGACGAGCAGGCATGGGATAATGCTCTGCAAGCTATTCGTCACGGAAATACCGCACCACCTGAGCCGTTCTCGAAACTCCCGCGACAATCGCCTGAGGCGAGACCCCCACGCATTGAAGTTGAGCGCTTGGATGGACAAATAAAACGGTACGTGGCGAGTGACAATGTGACAGATACCTATTCTGTTCCTGAGGTAATAGCTGCGTAAATGTCGGCCTCCAAAGCCTTCGCCGACGTTCAACGCATGTTGACTGACTGTGCCCCTGGACACACGATTCGACTGACAAATCACTTCCGAATGGTGAAATACAGGGGCAAGGTCTTTCCTACCCTACCCAAACATCCGACCATTGAACTTGGGCACATCAGAAAGATGGTTCGTCACTTCGAAATCCAAGAGTGCGCTGCCAAATACGGCATGGTATAGCCACGTCCATCAACTCACGATTTTCATGCCAGCACCAGTGCTCTCGGTGGAAGATTCGGGAAGGGCGGGTGCCGCTTTCACTGGGGGCTCTACCACTTCGAATACTGGAGCGATGGCGTCGGATGGCTTCCCGATCTTATTCAATGCATCCACTATCATCACAATCGCGCTTACGCACACACCGAAAAGGACCTGTACCATTTCGTCGGTATAGTTCTCCTCCGGATGGAGCACTGGATTGCGATATGCGTCCTTGATATGGAACAGCAGCGACGTAACCTTTGGTTCCGCGCCGTGATCGCTAAGGAGCTTGATGTACACTCCCCAGTTCCGTGCCTTTGGCGGCGCTTTTTTAACCCCAGGCACTAACACTTCATAGTACTGGCGGATCACCGCTTCTGTGCTGCGAAGCAAATGAAAAGCGGCGGCGGTGGGTAGATCGAAAGCAATACACTTACCGGCTTGATCGAAATCATTTTTCGTCTGCTCTGGAACCTTGCCTCGTGTCGTCTCTGGTATCTGATAATGTGCATGTTCGATTAAATCAGCAGTCGAATAGGCACCCTTCTTCGATACGTAGTAAGAGTCCATAACCTGACACTCTGTTCTTAGTACAGTCTCGAACTCTTTTGCTGCCTCGACTATTGCCGTTACCAACCACGGGAATATTGCCGGCTCCTCCTCGGGTATCAGCTCGGGGTCCTCTGGCTTCCGGGGAAGTTTGGCTATCATGTCATCCCATTCTTTCGGAACAACGGCAGTTATGGCATTGTAGAGACGAAGCGCCACATTCGTGGTGAAATTTAGCGGCCTTTGGCGGTAAATCTCATCCAATGCCGCTCTAGAGGTATGCCAGGCCCACCACACATCGCTGTACCTGATTCCATCCCCGAGTTCAGTTAGACCATGTATCTGAACCGCAAGTTCGTAAAATACGAATTCATTAACGCGTTGCATAACGCTACTCCGGACTGGGAATAATAGCAGTCTGGGAATTCTCCTTAACGGCTTTCGCACAGCGAACCTCCTTTGTTCGCTGGCAGCGAATAGCCCCAACTCCAATCTAGGCCAATGGCCTTTGACTCGTCAAAGACATTTGCACCCTCCTAACCCCATGATTCCAATAGACCGGGGGCAGGCGGGCAAATGGCCGGTCCTATGGCGAAGCGAACGGCGGGGCCTTTGACTTTTTTCATCACAAACCGCCAGTGAGCGCCATCACAGACATCCAACCCACAACGTGGAATAATAGAAATCTGATTGGGGTAGTTGCGAGGTGTGCTCGTCACCAAGACGGCCCTCGAAGCTGCCCCAAAGCCATTTTCAGCGCAATTCGAGGAGCTAAGTCCTTATTCCGGAATACTTTGCCTATAAGTCATTTGAACCCAAAGACCTGGCGGGAATTTCTTCCTAACCCCATGATTCCAATAGACCGGGGGGAGGGGGGTACCCCCACCTTGGCAATCTTTGCCAATCGTGCAATTGTGATATCGGTCCATAGATATAGATGATATAGAAAGGCCTGAAGAAAGGTCCGACGCGATGCCCACACGAAATGTCAATTTGACCAACGAGCTCGACTGCTTCATAGCCTACCAGGTTGAGAGTGGACGTTACGAAAGCGCCAGCGAGGTCGTGCGAACCGGCCTGCGGATGTTGGAGCGCGCGGAGCGGCATTACGAAGCGAAACTAACAGCGCTTCAGTCGGCGACTAACGAAGGCGAAGCCAGAGGTGTCGCCGAGGGATTGCAGAAGTGACGATCGAGAAAAAGTCAAATCAAAGTCAGGGGCAAAGGCAGCGGGCGGGGGCGCCCGCTCCACACGTGCAGACGCAAAAATGCCCGGGATTCTTGTGAATCTCGGGCAGCTTTGTTATAGCTTAGCGTCGTTCCCTAGACAGCGGTAACGTTCTCCGCTTGCCAGCCTTTGGGGCCTTTGGTCACGTCGAACTGCACGGTTTGGCCTTCTTGCAGGCTCTTGAAGCCGCCCGCTTGAATAGCTGAGAAATGCACGAAAACGTCTTCGCCATTTTGACGGCTGATAAAGCCGTAGCCCTT
>JBEKIB010000102.1:0-17100 GCA_050011975.1 Terriglobales bacterium
GTCTTGCCATACAGAGGAGTCAGGTTTTGGCCCCAAAGAGCCGTTGAGCCGTCCGAGGTGGCGACGCCGGCCGCGTTGTTTCCAGCCGGGCCGCTATGCGGAGCATGGCACATGACGCAGCCACGGCCGTAGCCGAGGTGGGCGCCCAGAGTATCTACCGTGGATTGCGGGGCTATTGGGATTGCTGTTCCTGCCAATGCCAGGCTTGCCGCCATCACGACGAATAGAGCGAGAAGCAGTGCTTTTTTCATACGATTTAAAGCCTCCAGTTTTTTTTGCTCGTAATCTTTAGTGCTCGATCTTTGTTGCTTGTAACCTTTGGTACCGGTACTACTTTTACTTGCCCGGACTCTACTCCGTCCGGTTTTGGCTGCCCTCGAGGGCGCAGCCAAACTTGTCGCGGCTAATGCGCCGCAGAACTTTGCGCCGGCGCCGGCTGCTCTGACTTCTTCTGTTCCGCCGTCACGCGAGTGCCTGCCTGCTCTTTCTCTTTCGTGGCCTTTTCAAATTCCGCGTCCGTCACATAGCGGAACACCTGCACCCGGCCCGGCCAGTTCTCCGAGGTCACAACCCGGTTGTTCTTGTTATCGATGGTGATCCCGTATAGGCCCTGGAATTGGCCGGGATACGCGCCATGCTCGCCGAAGTAGATCAGCAGTTGCCCGTCGCGGTCGAATACCTTTACCCGGTCCTGGGCGGCATCGACCACCCAGATATGGCCATCGGAGTCAATCGCAATGCCTTTCGGACGCTCAAAGAAGCCGGGAGCGTCGCTGAGCTTGCCGAACATGCTGATGAAGCCTCCGTCGGCGTCAAAAATCTCGATTCGGGCATTAAACGAATCGACCACGTAGACGTTTCCGTCGTTATCCACCGCCACGTTGCTGGGAAGCGAGAAAGTTCCCGGATCGGTGAGCGTGTGCCTCTTTCCCGGGGTGCCGATCTTGCGCAACAGCTTGAACGTATCCGCGTCGAACACATCGACCACGTCATTCCCCGTGTCCACCACGTAGAGAAACCGGTTTTCGTTATCGATGGCCAGGCCCCCGGGATTGGCCAGTACGTCGCCGCCGAAAGCGCCTTCCTGTTGGTGTTGCGGGTTAAACACCAGAACCTCACGCAGCTTTGAGTCGGTGACAAAAAGGCGATCGCTGTCGTCGATGGCCAAGCCATTGATCAGCCCAAAGTTCGCATCCTTGCGATTCTTGATCAGTTCGACTCCCTTGGTCTCCGGATTGAAGATAAAAACTGCGCCCACCCCCTGGTCTCCGGCGTAGATGTTGCCCTTGGAGTCGACCGCAACGCCGTAAGTCCGGATTAACTGGAAAGGAAGCTTGCTCAAGTCATACTGATCCGCCAGCGGCTTGGTGCCGGCCAGGCGATCCATCCATTTCTGTTTTTTCTCTTCTTTCTTCTTGTTAAAAAGATCCGGATCTACCTTTTCGCCGGTATAGATGTCCATAAAGCGGATGCGTGCGATGGCCGGCGGACCCGGCCAAACGATCTTGCTGATATCGAAGTAAGCTTTGATTCGCTGGTCGGCTGGTTTGACTTCGGGGGCCGGCGCAGTTTTCTTCTGGCCTGCGAAGGCAATCATCGGCAGCAGCAGCAGAAGAAGAATCAAGCCTGAGAAGTACTGAGCGCGAGGCGAATTGGAACGATAGGCACTCATCATTGTTGGCCTTCAATCCGGACCGATTTCATGTCCAGCATGTTGTTGTGGCAGCTCCTGCAGAAATCCATGTTGTTCTTCTGGTCTTTCACCAGCATTCCGCTCTGCTGGCCAGCGTGCGGCTGATGGCAGGTCAGGCAGGTTATCGTGAACGCAGCCTTTCCGGGATGGGTGGGATCCAGGGTATCGGTGACCGGATGCTGCAAAGTCGGGTGTCCCATGCCGTACTTCACAGGAATGACCGTTACTTTGCGGAAGTAATTCTCGGGCAGCTTCACTTTTCCATCGAAAATCGTGACCACATGCTCGCTGGCCAATGGCTGCGGATTCCTCTCCGGCCCGTGGCACTCCATGCACAGCGCGTTGGTGGAACTGAGACGCAGCAGGTGCAGATTCTCGCTGCCATGAGGTTCGTGGCAGGTGGAACAGCCTTCTTTGAATGCCGGTTCGTGGTGAATGCGCTTCTGTTTAAGGTCCGCGATATCGGTGTGGCACCCCAGGCAGATATCGACCCGTGTCGTCTTTGGCAAACCGGGTTGCTGGCTGGCATGCGGGCTGTGGCAGTCGGTGCAGTCGCCGGCCGCGCCGGGGTGCTGAACCTTGGCGCTATCGATAAGCTTTGCCTTGTCGGCGTGGCAAGTCACGCACAGAGATTTCGCATCCGCCTGCGTCAATACCACTTTTCCATCCTTGGCCGGCGCGTGGCAGACTTCGCACTGCTTGTCGGCGAACGGGGGATGGGTGAACTTGGCCATCAGCTTGGGAGCGTCGGACTGGTGCGGATCATGGCAGCCCAGGCAATCTGCCTTTTCGAAGGGCTGGTTCCGGTGCGCCTTCTGCAGGTCCGCATCCTTGGGATCGTGGCAGTCCAGGCAAAGGGCCGGCGGCGCCTTGGTCAGATGAAAATCAAATTCGACCTTGCCGATCTCGCCTGTCTTGTGCGTGATGTGGCAGGTCTCGCAGCCCATGTCGAGGGCGGCGTGTCGGCTACCCTTTGCCGGAACATTCACACCCTGGTCATGGCAGGTAAGACAAAGGTTGTCCTTCTTATCGCCCGAGGTCGCCTTCAGCAACTGGAACTTGTTGTCGGAAGTATGCGGGTCGTGGCATTTCAGGCAGTCGCGGACTGCGGGGCTGTGCACCGTTCCTTTTATGTCGGATGCCTTCTTGTCGGCATGGCAGGTCAGACACAGACCGTAGGGGGTGGTGGTGATCAGCTTGACGTGGGTGATGTTCCGGTTGGTCCGGACCTCGTGACAGCTCAAGCAGCCCATCGCAATGGCGGAGTGGACCACCTTGCCTTTTGACTTGTCTTCGTGGCATTCGATGCACTTGGCGCTGTCGGTCTTCGGATCGAGCGGAACGGGGTGAGCGGCACTGAAGGCACGTGGTAAGCAGACCGCGGCTAAGCTCAGGGCCAGCAGTATGCGCAGAGTCAGGCCGGTGCGCGAGCAGGTTTGACTCCAAGGTCGCCCTGGCTTCTGGGTCTGGCTCACGAACTGGGGAAGGCTGTTCACCCAAGTCTCCGGTCCTTAATGGTGCACGGGAGTCGCCGCACGGGTAGGTGTTGTTAAAATTCTCATCGCTTCCATAAGTGACTGAATTGGAATAGGTTGGCGCGGGTGGGTCGATGCGTTGCGAAATGCATCAGCGGCCGTGGAGATTCTAAATGGGCTTTCTCCCACACCCCAACTGGTGAAATGACCCAAGTAACGCCAGACGGGACGGAAGCTCTCATCGCCAGTTGCCGAGATGGAGAAAAGCCGCATATCCCCGCCCCCGATTAAACCCGGATTCTAGGAGACGGCATGTATCCGGAGTCCTATTCATTCGTGATCCCCATCACACATGGGCCGGACGGTGCAAGTTTCGAAAAACGCGACCTTAATTTAATAGGCGTCAGGCTTGGAAGGCCGGCGGTCGACATCCTGATTGGAGGGGAATCGCTCGGGAGAGTGACAAGCATCACCAACCGGTGTGATGTGTGTCAAATCCCCGCCGAACTGGGTTGGAATGCGCGATTTAGCCCAAATCAGCGCTCGTGCTCATGGCCGTTTCTGTCTTCTAAGTCAAGCCAAATGTGTTGGTTGCAACGCCCCGGCGGGTCTGGCGTGGAACTTGCATTTCAAGCTAAGGAACAGGGGAGAGGTTATGGCCGTAGATTTGCGCGCACTTGGCCACAAAACGTGGCGCACCATCGCTTCCATCCAGACCGGCGTGGTTCTCTTAATTCTCGTCGTGATACTTGCGGCAGTCGGAACCGTCGTGCTGCAGAGGCCGGCGACCGATCCCGACGAGATGCAGACCGCCTATTCCCCGCACCTGCTCCGGATCCTGGACATGCTCGGGCTGACCAACGTATTTCACGCCTGGTGGTTCCTCGGACTGATGCTGCTGGTCAGCCTCTGCATCGTTGCGGCTTCCATCGATCGTTTCCCCAACTCGTGGCGCTACTTCTCGCGTCCGTACAAATATCCCGATGAGAGCTTTCGCCGCGCCTCACATCCGCAGAAGTCGCTGGCCATCGCGGACGAAGAATCAGGGCTGGTGGCGGCTGAACGTGCGTTGCATAAACTTGGATTCAAACCCGAGCGGGTGGTGCGCGAAGACCACTTCGGAATTTTCGCGGAACGGCATCGCATCTCCGAGCTGGCGGTGTACATCGTCCACGCCAGCCTCCTGCTCATTTTCTTTGGCACGCTAGTGGACGGTATCTGGGGATGGAACGGCTCGCTCAATCTGAACGCCGGGCAGACCTCCAACATCGTCGAACTGCGGGACGGCACCACACGCACGCTCCCCTTTGCCATTCGCTGCGATGGTGCCGGTCAGGAAAACTACCAGGACGGCACTCCGAAGAAATGGTGGTCGAAGCTGGCCGTGGTGGAAGACGAGCGGGATGTTGAGAAGAAAGAAATTGTCGTGAACGATCCGCTCCTCTACAGCGGTGTTCGCTTCTATCAGGCGAGTTATGGACCGAACGGCAAGGTCGACAAGCTCATGCTGGCCATAACCCCGAGCAACGGTTCGGGCGCGAAGCAGGAAATCGGAATGGCGCTGAACGACACCGTTTCACTCGACGCCGATACCACCGTGCGCTTCGCCGAATTCTTTCCCGACTTCGCCGTTCGTGACGGGCTGGTGTACAAGAAGTCGAACTATTTGGAAAATCCTGCAGCCCACCTGGTGGTGACTTCAAAGGCCGCCGGGGAAAAGAAGGCCGCGAAAGACTACGACGTCTGGCTGCCACCGATTGACGAGGTCGCCGACAACTCGAAGGCACCCTACCAGTTCCAGGCCACCGATCTGAAGATGGGCCACTTCACAGGATTGCAGGTTTCGCACGAGCCGGGACAATGGGGAGTCTGGTCCGGCGTGGTGCTGATCGGCATTGGACTGGCATTCGTGTTCTACGTGGTCCACATGCGATTTTGGGTGGTACCGGTTTTCGACCCGAAGACGGGCAAGTACTCGCTGTGGATCGGGGGAACTGCGAATCGCAACCGCGACGCGTTTGAGCAGCGCTTCGACCATCTGGTGGAGTTGGTGGAAAAAGAACTGAAGACCGTTCCCAGGACCGCTGCGAGCGCGCAGGTGGTTGCGGGCGTTGTGAACTGAACCCAGGAAACTGAACCGGCTTATTGGAGGAAGTAAATGGCACGAGCAAAAGTAGAACAGCAGCAACCGACCACGGGCATGACCCTGATCGTAATGGTCGGATTGGCAATTGCATTCCTGCTGTTCATGGCATTTCTGAATGTGATCAAGAGTGGCAATCTTCTGAGCGAGACCAACCTGCTCTTTGCCACCCTGGTTTTCTACTCCGGCGCCGGCGCGCTGTATCTGGGATTTGGAGTCACCGGCACCCAGTCGTACTTGAAGTTCGCATCGCTTGCCACCTGGCTCGGATTGCTCGCGAACACCGCAGCCATTGCCCATCGCTGGTATGAATCCGGACACGCGCCGTTTTCCAGCGTTTACGAAATGCTGCTCAGCTTCGTGTGGACTCTGGCTGTACTCACCCTGGTGGCCGAAAAAAAGTATGGCGTGAAGGTCATTGGCACGGTCACCATGCCGGTGGCGATTGTGGGTGTGGTGCTGATGCAATTGCTCCGCACGGAAGTTCATCCCCTGGTGCCCGCGCTGCAATCGACCTGGCTGCACGTGCACGTCACGCTGGCCATGCTGGCCTACGCTGCCTGCGCGCTCAGTTTTGCGCTGGCCATGATGTTCCTGATCCAGGACAACCTGAAGACCGGGACCGTTCTCGCCGTGACCAGCGCCAGCACCCTGGCCATTTATGCGAGCGTCGTTTTAACCCGCTTCGAGAGGTGGGGCGGGCTGAGCCTGGTGGCGTGGAATCCGGAATCAAAGTCAGAAGTCTTCCTGTCGAGGGGCGTGCGTTTGTTTGTCACCATTCCCGACCTCGGCTGGCTGGTCTCGCTGACGCTTTTGGTGGTGGCCTCGCCGCTGGTTTTCTACGGTCTGGCGCACTGGAAGAAAAACGATAGCTTCCTGACCCTCGCCAATCGCGCCGTGTTCCTCAGCATTCTCCTCCAGGTGATGACGCTGGTTATGTTCATTGTGCGTGCCCGTGATGGCCGCTATCCGTCACTCGACGCCGACGGATTATTCCCGACAACCCTCGCCGCCAGTCCCTTCATACTGTCGGGTTTAGTAGGCGGCGTGTTTATCTCGCTTCTCTATCTGCTGCTGCTGTGGCGGCGTCCGGATCTCGAGCGTTCGCTGCCCAGCGCCGACGTCCTCGACCGCATCACCTACAAAACCATTTGTCTTGCCTTCCCCCTGCTCACTCTGATGATCGCCTCCGGAGCCTACTGGGCGAACCAGACCTGGGGCTCGTATTGGAGTTGGGATCCTAAAGAAACCTGGGCGGCGATTACCTGGTTGGTGTACGCCGGTTATCTGCACATGCGCATCACTCGCGGATGGCGTGGCCGGCGCGCCGCTTACTTCGCCATTCTCGGCTTTGCCGTAGTGATGTTCACTTTCTTCGGTGTGACTTACCTGCTGCCCGGACTTCACGCCTATGCCTAACCACACTTCGTCCGCGGCGAAAGGACCGGAGCCGCCGGCCGAGACCGTCTCCACGACCACTGCGCCCCGCCATTCTACGAATTGGTCGGATGGCAGCGAGCGCAGCAAGTTCGCAGGTTCGTCGCAAGCGCAAGTGAAGGAGTTCGAATTGAGTTCCGTACGCGTCAATTGGCAGCTCAAGGCAATCCTGCCGGTAGTGTTTGTACTGCTGGTGGGGCTGCTGCTCTTCATTCTCGCTACCGTATCTTTTCGGGACCCGGAACGCCACGCGGTGCTGATGGTCGCGGGAGCCGGAGCGGTCGCCATCTGTGGAGTGTCGATCGGCGCGCTCGCCTATTTCATTCAACGGCCCATGGTCGAGCTGCAGGAAAAAATCGCGCTGGTGAGTGAAGGGAATCTGGACGTCGCCGTCGACTTCGCCCGGCGCAACGACGAAATCGGAGACCTCGGCCGCAACTTCAACCACATGATGCAGCAGTTGCGGGAGAGCCGCGAGGAAATTGAGCTTTTGCATCGCACGCAAATGTCTCGCGCCGAGCACCTGGCTACGCTCGGCGAGTTGGCCGCGGGCTTGGCCCACGAGATTCGCAACCCGCTGGCCGGAATCGCCGGCGTCATCGAAATCATCGGTCGCGATCTGCCTGCGACCAGTCCGGCGCGGGCGGTCGTGAAAGACGTTCGCCAGGAGATCGTCCAGATCAACCGCATTTTGACCGAACTTCTCGAGACCGCTCGGCCTCACCCACCGCAGGTTTGTCTGAGTAATCTCAACACCACCGTGGAACACGCCGTGATGCTGGCGCGCCAGCAGGTGCTCTCAAGGCCCATCAGGATCGAACTACAGAAGGCGCCCGATCTGCCCGAAGTCGAGCACGACAGCGATCAGATTCACCAGGTGCTTCTGAATCTACTCCTCAACGCGGTGCAGGCCATGGAGGCGGAGGGCACGGTGCGGGTCGAGATCAGTTCGCGAGATGACTATGCCAGTGTTCTGGTCAGCGACACCGGGCGTGGTATTCCGCCTCAGCTCCTATCCAGCATTTTCCGGCCTTTCTTCACCACCAAGGGGAATGGCACAGGTCTTGGTCTCTCTCTGGCCCGTCGTATCGTGGAAGAGCATCATGGCCGCATCGAAGTCACGAGCGTGGTTGGAAAAGGCAGCAAGTTTGAGGTAGTCCTGCCATTTCAAATGCCCACCGGTCAAGCCGCAGCTTCCTAGCCGGGCATTTCTGTGGAAGACGTGCGGCTTAGCCAAGATCAAAGAAGTTGACGCCGACCAATCTTCAGTTTTTGCCCGTTCAAAGATCAGATCAAACGACTCTCTGTGCCAGTTCTAGCGCTATTCAGGCTCGATCACTCCGAACTCTGCTGTATCGTTAAAGTTGTCGAGCCAATGACCCCACTGGAGGAGGCTTGGACTGTCGTCTGCCCTGGCGCTACGCCGGTAGCCAGGCCGGAACTGTTGATGGTAGCCACCGTGGTGTTCGACGAACTCCACGTCGCCGTCGTCGTCAGATTCTGCGTCGTCCCGTCGCTGTACGTCCCCGTCGCCGTGAACGGCAGCTCTACCCCCACGGCGATCGTCGGACTGGCCGGCGCCACCGCAATCGAGACCAGCGCCGCACTGCTGACCGTCAGCGTCGTCGATCCGCTCACCGATCCCAGCGTCACTGTGATCGTCGTGTCCCCGTATCCCGTGCTGGTGGCTAACCCCGTGCTGTTGATCGTCGCCACTCCCGTGTTCGACGAACTCCAACTCACCGATGCCGTCAGGAACTGCGTGCTCCCATCACTGTACGTACCCACCGCGGTGAGCTGTTGCGTAAGCCCCAGCGTGTTGCTCAGGATCGAGGGATTCGCTGGAGTCATTTGCAGAGACACCAGGGTTGCCGCAGACGAAACCGTGGCCCCGGTCGTAGTGGTGATCGATACAGGGTAGTTACTCGAGAATGGAGAGCCGGAACCCGCGTCCAGAGCGCCCGTCCCCAGATCAATGATGTACGCCGAAATGCTCGAGGAATTGCGATTCGCGACATAAACGAAATTCCCCGTGGGATCCACCGTCACTGAGAAAGGAACCGACCCCGTCGCGAATGGTGATCCTGCAACCGCCGTCAGCGCTCCCGTTCCCGCCGTGATCGTGAATGCAGAAACACTGTTGGAATCTGCATTCGCCACATAAACGAAACTCCCCGTCGGATCCACCACCACTGAGTAAGGACCCGACCCCGCCGCGAACGGCGATCCCGCCACCGCTGTCAGCGCTCCCGTACCCGCATTGATCGTGTACGCCGAAACGTTGTAGGAACATTCATTTGCCACATAAACAAAACTCCCCACAGGGTCCACCGCCACCGAGATGGGGCAAGACCCCGCCGCGAATGGCGATCCTGCCACCGCCGTCAGCGCTCCCGTACTCGCATTGATCGTGTACGCCGAAACGCTGTTCGAGCTGTTATTCGCCACATAAACGAACTTCCCCGTCGGATCCACCACCACTGAGTAAGGACTCGTCCCCGCCGCGAACGGCGATCCCGCCACCGCTGTCAGCTCTCCGGTGTTGACATCAATCGTGTACGCCGAAACGCTGTTCGAGCTGTTATTCGCCACATAAACGAACTTCCCCGTCGGATCCACCACCACCGACCAAGGAGACGTCCCCGCCGCGAACGGCGATCCCGCCACCGCCGCCAGCCCTCCCGTACTGGCATTGATCGTGTACGCCGAAACGCTGTTGGAATAGTAATTCGCTACATAGGCGAAGCCGATTCCAGTGTTGAAAGTAGCTGAGCCGCTGATAGTGCCGCTCGTGGCTGTGATGGTCGCGCTCCCGGCTCCCACGCTCGTAGCCAGGCCGGAACTGTTGATGGTAGCCACAGCCGTGTTCGACGAACTCCACGTCGCCGTACTCGTCAGGTTCTGCGTTGTCCCGTCGCTGTACGTCCCCGTCGCCGTGAACTGCGCGAACCTGCCCTGCGGAACTGTGGCATTGTTGGGAGTAACAGCAATTGAAACCAACACCGCGGTGCAGGTCACCATAACGTTCGTGACATTTCCGTTCGTGACGGTCCCGCTGCCATTGCTCGCTGTGCACGTCTGTGCCGGACTGGTAGGCTGCGCAAGCACGGTGACGCTGTAAGTGCTGCCACTGGCAATGCCCGCGCTGAACATGAAGCTGGTCGCGCCGACTGTTACGGTCAGGTTGTTGCCGCCGTTATCCTGCAGAACTAGTCCCGATCCCGAGAGACCCGTGATCGTGCCGCCAATGCTGTAGATATTTGTGGTGCAGCTCACCACAACGTTCGTGATATTTCCGTTGGCGGCCGTTCCGCTGCCGTTGCTCACCGCGCAAGTCTGTGCGGGACTGGTGGGCTGGGTAAGTACGGCGACGCTGTAAGTGCCGCCGGTTACTATGCTCGTGCTGAACATGAAGCTGGTCGAGCCGCCCGCGATAGTCAAGTTGTTGCCGCCGTTGTCCTGCAGAACCAGCCCGGATCCCGCAAGACCCGTGATCGTGCCACCAATAGTGAAAGAGGATGGAGTAACGGTCAGCGTGGTCGAGCCCGTAATACTGTCCAGTGCTGCGGTGACCGTGGAGGTACCTTGTGCCACACCGCTCGCCAGGCCGGTCGCACTGATCGTGGCCACTCCGGGTAGCGACGAGGTCCACGCCACGGCTGTTGTTAGATTGTCCGTGCTGCCGTTCTTGAAGTGACCCGTGGCAACAAATTGCTGTGTGGTTCCCGAGGGTATCGAAGGATTGGCAGGCGTAACGGTGATGGAGGTGAGGCCAGTGACATTGCCTGTGCCAGTCAGGTTGACCACACTCGGGCTACCGAAAGCACCATAGCTGACCGTGAGCGAGCCTGAGCGTGTGCCCACTTCAGTAGGAGTGAACGTTACTCCGATAGTGCATTTCAGTCCGGCGCCGAGACTGAAACCGCAGGTATTGCTGGCCACCGAGAAATCTCCGCTCGCGACAGGCGTCGAAACGGCCAGAGATGTGGTCAGATTGTTGGTTAACGTCACCGTCTTAGCCGCGCTGGTTGTACTCACTGTAGTACTGGCAAACGTCAGACTAGTTGGGGAAATCGTAATGGGAGAAGAACCTGTCCCGCTGAGGCTTACGGTCTGCGGACTGTTCGTCGCACTATCGGTGAACGAAAGCGTGCCGTCACGCGTGCCTGTTGCCGTCGGCGAGAACGTCACATCCACATTGCATGTGGCTCCAGCGCCAATGCTCGCGCCACAAGTGTTGCTGGCAATCGCAAAGTCTCCGTTGGACGCAACGCTGTTAAAGGTGAGCGTTGTTTTCTCGTGATTGGTAAGAGTGACCGATTTTGTCGCGCTTGTATTGCCCACCGCCGCGGTTCCAAAACTCAAACTGCTGGCAGAGAGAGTAACCGGTTCGACTCCCGTTCCACTGAGAGTAACTGTCTGTGGGCTTGTGGTCGCACTATCAGTAACGGTCAGCGTTCCCGTTCGGCTTCCTAACTCGGAAGGCGTCAATGTAACAGTAATGCTGCAACTCTTTCCTGCACCGAGTGTGTTCGGGCTGATCGGACAGTTGCCGCCCCACGCATAATCGGCGGGCGCTGTCCCACCGCTGATCGTGATGCCGAATATCGTGAGCGGTACCGTCTGGGTGTCTTTAAGAATGGCGGTCTTTGTTGAACTTGCAACGTTAACCACCTGGTTGCCGAAGGACAATGTCGATGGCGTTAGCGTGGCTTGCCCAAATGCAGCAAATGGCTGCAACGAAACAGCAAGTACCGCAAACACGACTCGGCATAAGACTTCACGCATTACGCATCTCCTAGAGGGAACTCGGTTGGGAAACACCCTTAACTCAGGCACGTTGGCCAGCATTCTTACGCCCCAAGACTCTCGGCTTCAATAGCCCGTTCATGCCATACACGAGCATCTAGATTAACTACAAGAACGGAGTAACTACCCAATGCATAGGCCTCTCCTGATGGCTTCGTTCTCTTCTGATTCTTCGTCTTGGTTGGTCTTGCGTTGCTGGTTTTGGGGATAATGCCGCGCGACGCACGCCCCACGGTCTAACACACGCGCCATCGCGCCGACTCATTCTGTCTGGAGGGGGACTGTCAAGATACAGACGGAACGAGTTAGTGAAAAAATTATCGGCATTATGCCCAAACCTCTAAGTAATGTCAAGAATCAGCCATCTAAGATTTTTTCTCTGCGTTTTTTCCTATGCTCTTGGCATCTCAGTGTTGAAAATCACAACACTCTTTCCTGCGTAATCGAGTATTGGCCCCTCTTCCCAGTCGCCCAGCCTCTCGAAGTCATGTCACTTCTCGGATCACGTCGTTGTAACTGTCCGCGATAAAAACATCGCCCAGCGAATCGATCGCGACTCCCTGCGGCGCATTCAGTGTCGCTGCCGTCGCCGATTCGCCATCGCCGTTGTATCCGCTCACGAGAACCACAGAATTCCTATCTTCGAGTTTGTCATTGCATCCTCCTCAATCGTTAAACATTGTTTCGATGTGCGTCGGGTTGAGTTCGCCCTCAACTCGAAAAGCTGCTCAACCGCTGACCCGGAGCCGCATATCTGAGCAACATGCCCCCAGTGGCTGCAAGGGCCACAAGCTTTTTGCTGATCGGATGTTGTGTATACATTTTCTTCATCCTCGGTATTCAGACTTTGTGAGCGGTTGTTTGAACGGCTTCCATTGTCTCTAACAGCGCAAACTCGCCACAGATTCGACCACGGGCTGCAGAGAACTAATTTCGGCCGCGACAAAGGGCCGTAACCTATTGCTTCCCATAGGCATTTCGCCTTGACAGGTCAACCTGGGAATGGATACGCTAGGTGCCCAAGTCCAGGGGTTGCGCCTTGCAGCACAAGCCTCCCAGCCAGATCACTCAGCGACTACAGGGGTGGCGGGATGGCGACCAAAAAGCACTCGACGCGCTACTGCCGCTCATTTACGACGAATTGCGCCGACTGGCGCATTTTCGCTTACGCAAGGAACGGCCAAGCCACACTTTGCAGAGCGCTGGCTCGGTGCACGAAGCCTACTTGCGCCTGGTCCGGGCGGCGCCAGCATTTTGGGGGAGGGGCGCACGCATTTCTTCGCGATCGCGTCCCAGTTCATGCGGCAGGTTCTGGTGGACTATGCGCGCCGACGGGGCGCGGGAAAGCGCGGCGGCAGCGTTGGTATGCGCTCGCTGGAGGATGCGAGCGAGAAAGCTCGGGGAAAGGAAATGGACATCGTCGCTTTGGACGATGCGCTGCAGAAACTGGCGGAAATCGACCCGCGCCAGAGTCGAATCGTGGGAATGCGCTTTTTTAGCGGCCTGAGGCTGAAAGAAATTTCCGCGGCTTTAGAAATTGGTCCGGCAACTGTACAACGCGATTGGACCATGGCACCAGCCTGGCTGCACGCGAAATGAACCGTGGAAGTTCCGATGGACACTGATCGCTGGAAGCAGATCTGCGACCTGATGCATGCGGCCCTCGAACGGCCGGAGCAAGAGCAAGAGGAACACCTGCGCCAGGCCTGTGGCGGCGACGCGACGCTACTCGAAGAAGTGCGCTCGCTGCTCGCGGCTCATCGCGGAGCCGGAAGCTTTCTGGATGCGCCTGCTTTTAGCCCTGCCGACATGCCCACGCAGACGGCAGGCTCCGCCTCCATTGGAGTGACTTTTCGGTCCATGGCGGGTGAGACCGTTTCTCATTATCGCGTGCTGAGCCGACTGGGCAGTGGCGGCATGGGAGTTGTGTATGAGGCGGAGGACCTCAAACTTGGCCGTCGCGTAGCCATGAAGTTTCTGCCCGGCGAGGTAGCCAGCGATCGGACTGCATTTGAGCGCATGCAGCGTGAGGCCAGGTCCGCGTCGGCTCTCGACCACCCAAATATTTGTTCCATATACGAACTCGGCGAACATGACGGCCAGCCCTTTATCGTGATGCAACTGCTCGAGGGCGAAACTCTAAGGGAGTGGATTGAACGCACCTCCAAAATGGACAAGCATTCACGGCTAACCGGGGCAATAGACCTGGCGATCCAGATCACGCGTGGCTTGGAAGCAGCACATCAAAAGAACATTATTCATCGCGATATCAAGCCGGAGAACATTTTTGTTACCGTCCGCGGCGAAGCAAAGATCCTCGACTTTGGTCTGGCGAAGGTGATGGAACCCCAGAAAGAGCCAGACGTTCAAAGTGACCTTACGGCTGACACGGCGGCACAGGGAGAGGAAGCCCTCACTTTGACCCGGACGGGCGCGAAGATGGGCACTGCCTTTTACATGTCGCCCGAGCAGATACGGGGCGAGAAGCTGGATGCGAGGAGCGATCTGTTCTCGCTCGGCCTGGTGTTGTTTGAGATGCTGACTGGACGGCGCGCCTTCAGAGGTAGTACTGGCGCCGACGTTCATGACGCCGTCCTGCATGGCTTACCGGTGCCGGTGCGTCATCTGAACCCCGCAGTTCCTGCCGGCGTTGAGAGCGTTATCAGGCGCAGCCTGGAAAAGGATAGGGCCCGCCGTTATCAATCCGCGAGGGAATTGCACACTGATCTGGAGCGCCTCAAGCTTCGTCGTTCGCCGGGCCTCGGAATCGGCGGAAGGATCGCTGCGGGTTGCCTGCTCTTATTACTCATCGCTCTTGGGGTGAATGTTGGCGGCCTTCGCGATCGAATTTTACGCCGTCCGGTTTCCAACGATGCGGCCGAGCAATTGAAGCGGCGCACGGCCGTGGCCGTGCTCGGCTTCAAGAATCTTTCGGGGAGGGATGACGAAGCCTGGATTTCGACCGCGCTCTCTGAAATGCTGGACGCGCAACTGTCCGCCGGGCAGCAGCTCCGCGTGGTTTCCAGCGAAGATGTCGCGCGCATGAAGATCGATCTTTCGCTGCCCGCCGCCGACAGCTACGGCCGGGATACGCTGCAAAAGATCCGCGCTCATCTGGGCAGCGACATCGTGGTGCTCGGTTCCTATCTTGACACCGGGAAAGATACCGGCGGGAAGATCCGGGTCGATGTGCGCTTGCAAGACGCCAGGCAGGGCGAAACCATTGCGGTGATTTCGCAAGATGGAAACGAAGCCAGTCTCCCCGAGCTGGTAACGCAGAGTGGCGCCGGCCTGCGCCAGAAGTTGGGAATCGCCGATGTTTCGAGCACGGAGGCATCGCAAGTGGCGGCCTCCGCCCCGGCGAGCCCGGAGGCTACTCGTTTGTATGCGGAAGGACTGGCGAAACTGCAAGCTTATGAAGCTCTGGCTGCCCGAGATCTCCTCGAGAAGGCGGTCGCAGCCGATCCCAACTACGCACTCTCGCACTCAGCTTTGGCTCAGGCTTGGTCTCAGCTCGGTTATGACAAGAAAGCGCAAGAAGAGGCTAAGAAGGCGTTCGATCTTTCGGCCAATCTGACGCGCGAGCAGCATCTTTCCGTGGAGGGGCGCTATCGCGAGATTGCCCACGACTTCCCCTCGGCCATAGAAATCTACCGCACATTAAGAAATTTCTTTCCCGACAATCTTGATTACGCGCTGCGCCTCGCGTCATCGCAGAGGAAAGCGGGACGTCCCAAAGAATCGCTGGAGACGGTTGCGCAGATGCGAACCTTGCCCAAACCGCTAAGCGACGATGCTCGCATTGATGTGGAAGAGGCTTCGGCCCAGAACGCCGCGGGAAATTTCAGCGCATCCCAAGAAGCGGCGGCGGCAGCAACGGCCAAAGCGAAGGCACAAGGCTCGCGCATGCTGCAGGCGCAGGCCACGCTTAGCGAAGGGTTCGCATGGGACCGGCTTGGCGATCTGAATAAGGCGGTTCAGAAGAGCCTCGAAGGGCGCGATCTCGCCGCCAACGCCGGCAACCCCGACCTGCTGGGGCGCGCTCAAAGAACCTACGGAATAGTTTTGTACGACAAGGGCGATTTCGCGGGCGCACAGAGCGCGTACGAACAGGCCTTAAACATATTCCAAAAAATCGGGGATGGTCAGATCGCATCGACTTCCGTCAGCCTGGGAAATGTTTACTACGACCAGGGAAAGCTGGAGGAAGCCAGACGCTACTATGAACAGGCCCTGCGGATTGATCAAGAGATCGGCGCAGGGCCCGGCGAAATTGGAAGCGACATGGGAAGTATTGCCAACGTTCTGGACAATCTAGGCGATCTGATGGGCGCGACCCGTATGCAGGAACAGTCTTTGCAAGGTTTCCGCGATGGCGGCGACCAGCGCGGAGTGAGCGCCACGCTCGGTAATCTGGCCAATGTTCTGGTGGAGCGGGGTGATTTGAGCCGGGCGATGTCATACTACGAAGAGGGAATGTCCATCGCCGAGAAAATCGGATACAAGGAGGGCCGCGCTTTCAATTTGGAAGGTGAGGCCCAAATCTTCCTGGATCGGGATCAACTATCACAGGCGCGCGATCGGGAGGAGCAGGCTCTGAGAATCCGGAAAGAGGTCGGCGACTCGGTTTCAATTGCGCGGAGCCAGATGGCGCTTGCCACCATCGCATTCGAGCAAGGCAAGCCGGCAGAGTCCGAGGCGCTGATTCGCGCGGCGGCCCCGCAGTTTGAACAGCAGACAATGGCGACCGATGCCAGCCAATCCGCCGCCCTGCTGGCGCGAGTTTTGCTGGCGCAGTCCAAAATTCCAGGCGCCGAGGCCGCTGCAGTCAATGCCCTCGCTCTGGCCGAACGCACAAGCGATCGCTCGACCCACCTTGTGACGTCTCTCGCTGGTGCTGAAGTGAATGCGCGCACCGGCAAGGAGCCCACAGCAACGAAGGCGCTGCAATCCGTTCTCAACGAGTCTGTCCGAGATGGTTACAAGCAGTTTGAATTCGAAGCGCGGCTGGATCTCGGCAGACTGGAGCTTCATTCTTCGAGAGCTTCGGGCCGGCAACGACTGGAGAATCTTGAGGGAGACGCGGGCCGGAAGGATTTTCGTCTCATCGCTCGCAAGGCCCGCGAGGAGCTCGATCGCGTTAACCTGCGCAAAGAGCACCCCGCCCGCATCCGCACCGAATCGGAGCCAGCAGTGCCAGTGCGGTCACCATGGGCACGATTAGCGCCAGCACCGATTACGCAATTCTTAACAATACCTGTCCGTCCTCGCTGGCCGCCGCCGCCAAGTGCACCTTTCAGATCACTTTTAGCCCCACGTTTGTCGGCAGCATCGAAGGATCGGCCGCCATCGCCTTTACGACCAGCAGCAGCAACAGCCCGCAACTCGTCAATCTGACCGGCACTTCCGAGGCCAACCTGACGGTGTCCCCCGGCAGCCTGACTTTCACGTCGCAGGGGATAGGTTCGACCAGCACGGCGAAACCGGTCAAGATCACCAACAACAGCGCGAGCGCGGTAACCCTGAGCAGCGTTGTGCCCTCC
>JBEKIB010000103.1:0-17042 GCA_050011975.1 Terriglobales bacterium
CGGTCGAGGAAATGGCCGGAGAACACGAAATCGGGGCGTGATAACGCACGGAAAAACAACTCACGGAGAAGATGGAACGAGAAAAACATCCCATTTTTCCGCAAGCTGTTCAGCCGTGCCGTAAGTCCTTGAAAATGTGTTGCGCTTTGGCGCCCGAGGTGCGCCTTTCGCACTGTTGACGGCTTCTTCCGCAGCCTGCCCTGGGGCGTCCATAGCCTGCCGGTTTGGGACGCGTTCCTGCGTGTTGCTCGCAAATCGCTGTGTACAAAGGGAATATAAGGCAGACCGTCAAGGTGCCAACTTTTCTATTGACTTCCGTAGAAAAACCTATTATTATCAATAGCTTCCATAGGGGCCCGAGGGGCTTGAATCCTTGGTCTGGTTTTCCTTTTTACACTTGAATCCCCCGGGCCCTCCCTGGAATCAAAGAAGATAGCAACATTAAAAAGAAGTCCTTATTTCACAAGAGGGTATATTTTTCATGGCTAAGCGACGCGGAAACCCCAACTGGGGCAAGCCCGAACCTATCGGCCCGGTGGTTCCGACAATCACGGAATTTGAGCAAGTTGTTCACGAATACAAGCTCTCCCCGGACCAATATTTGCGATCTACACGGCTGCGGGAATGGGCGCGAAGGAACAAGAATTCCAAGTACATCCCCGAGCCCTTGCTCGAAGCTTGGGGTTTTGAAATCGAATCCACCCTGTAATCGCAGGGTACTGAACAGGTTTTGCTGGACCAGCTTTTCTCAACGACGTTTACTGGGAGGGTCGCCGCAAGCGACCCTTTCCTGTTTTGCGCCGCAATCTTTGCTTTTAGAGGAATGCGTCTAAAGGAAGTGCTGCTAAAGAAGCGAAGACCGGGTCGCAAGGATCGCCTATGACTCCTAATTCACCCTTCACCGATGTCCCCACCGCCATCGAAGACATCCGCGCCGGTCGAATGATTGTCGTTATCGACGACGAGGATCGCGAGAATGAAGGCGATCTCACTCTCGCCGCGGAAAAAGTGACTCCTGAAGCCATTAACTTCATGGCCAAGTACGGACGCGGCCTCGTCTGCCTGGCCATGACCGAAGAACGCCTCGACCACCTCCGCATCGGTCCCATGACCAGCGAGAATACATCGCAATACGGCACCGCCTTTTGCGAGGCGATTGACGCTCGCGATGGCGTCACCACGGGAATTTCGGCGCACGATCGCGCCCGCACCATCAAAGTAGCAATCGACCCGGCGTCGCGCCCGTCCGATCTGGCGCGTCCCGGTCACATGTTCCCGCTTCGCGCCCGCAAGGGCGGAGTCCTGGTGCGTGCCGGCCAGACCGAAGCCTCCGTCGATCTGGCTCGTCTAGCCGGCATGGTCCCGGCCGGCATCATCTGCGAAATCATGAAAGACGACGGCACCATGGCTCGCGTGCCCGACCTAATCGACTTCTGCCGCACCCATGCCATGAAAATGCTCACGGTCGCGGAGCTGATCCGCTACCGCATGCAGCATGAGCGCTACGTACATCGTGTGGGCGAGGCGATGGTCGAAACCAGGCACGGGGAATTCCGCGTGATCGCCTACGAGAGTGAAGTCGACGGCAGCGGTTCCCATATGGCGCTCATTCGCGGAGACATTACCGATTCGTCAGCGCCGGTTCTGGTCCGCATGCACGCGCACTGCCTGCTCGGCGACGTTTTCGGCGCCACCGGCTGCGACTGCCATCAGACGCTCGAAGCTTCGCTGCAGATGATCGCCGAGGAAGAGCGAGGCGCATTGATTTACCTGCATCAAACGTCCAAAGGTTTCACGGCGGAAAAAATCGGGGAGCAGTCGTTCCTCACGTTTCATCGTGAACGCCGTTTGCCGTCCCTCCCCGAAAGCGAGCGCAAGATTCATCGCGAGATCGGCCTGGGAGCGCAGATTCTTTTCGATCTGAATCTGAAGCGCATTCGACTTTTGACCAATCACCCAAGAAGGGTAGCCGCGCTGGAAGGATTTGATATAGAGATAGTCGAGCAGATCCCGGTAAAGTTCGCAGTCCCAAAGAATTCGCCGTAAATACCAATGGAGGGACGGGCGTCCTCGCCCGTCCAAGGTTGCGTAGGGACAGCCGCCCACGGCTGTCCAGCCGAGCCCACCGGGGCCCCCGTCAAGCCCGGTGTTGGCTTGATGGGGTGGAGGAACTCGGCAACTATCCGTGGTCACAGCAACTCCGGGATTCGCTATAGGGTTCGTATCAGGGCATCGCTTCAGCGATGCCAACAATTCTTCAAAATCAGAGGCCCCTTTAGGGGCTGCAAGTCGGCATGTCAGAAATCAGAGACGCGGCAAGCCTGGCCTCCGCCTAGAACGGCTTCCGCGGTGTAATCTCCTCATCCTTGATAAAAAACTGCGCCGAGCACACCGCCGAGCCGCAAATCGTCGGCAGCAGTCCGGCCATCTGCTTGCGCGTAATCAAGCCCAGCGTGCCGCATGAGGGGCACGACAGCACCGCCCAATAGGGATCTTCTCGCTCTCCCACTTCGCCCGCATTCTCCAGCACGAACACGGTGCCGGGTTCCATCTGCTCGGGAATCCATTCGTTGATAATGCTCAATTCACCGATCATCATGCCTCCCCCGCTTTCCGTTGATGCTCGTCTTGCGCCCACTGAGTTACGCCCACTGAGTTACGCTCTCCGACTCCGGCGTAAAGCCCTAGCCCGTTCCGAAACTGCCGTCTTCTTGCGCGCCTGAATCTCTGCTCGAACCCGGCGGACTTCGTCGCTCAGGCAGATATCGAACATTGGCTGCCGCGCGTTTTTCAGCAGGTCCACAACCTGCCGCGCCGAGGTTCGCAGATAAAGATCAGTGCCGTCGCTAAGCAGGTGATACTCCGACGACGCGCTGACCGTAGCGGCCAGGCTGGTGCCGAATTCCTGCTGCAGGAAACCAATCACTTTGCGCATGCGTTGCAGCGAAAAGCCCCGCCGGCGCAGCTGGCAGATGACCGCCACGGTGACGAGTTCGTCCCAGCTGTAGATGCGGCGGTGACCCTGGCGGCCGGGCGCCACAATGCGGCGTTCATCCCACCACTGCAACTGACGCGCGGTGATTCCGGTCAGGGCGATCACGTCGTTCGATGTGAACTGCTGTTGCATCTTGAGCACGTTCTGTTTCAAACAAGAAAATAAAGAAATGTTTGAGACATTCTAGGCGGTGGAGGCAGGAAGCGAACAACGTTTCGCACTTCGCTGTGTTGACTACGCAGGTACGTCAGGGACATTGAATCATTTAGTCATTGAATCATTGAGCCAATGTCTCAATGACTAAATGCCTAAATGCCTAAATGCCTAAATGCCTAAATGCCTCAATGCCTCAATGCCTCAATGACTAAATGACTAAATGACTAAATGATTTAACGCCTCTCGTCCGTTTGTACGTTTCGTGCTTCTGGCATTAACATTAGCGACAGACAAATTCCTCTTCCGGGGCCATTGAATTCATGATCCAGTGCATGATCCAAAAAGTGCATGTGCGCGCCGCCATGTTTGCGTTCTTCGTCCTGTTCTTCATGCTGTTGTCCGCCACGCTAACTTTCTCCCAGCAAAAGGAGCGGAATCGCAAACTGGATGCCGCGCAGAAAGCCGCTCCCGCCGCGTCCACCCAGTCAGCGAAAGACGACAAGGATGACAAGAACGAAGGCGACCCGCTGTTCAAGGGAATGAAGTACCGTTCGATCGGCCCTTTTCGTGGCGGCCGCTCGCTGACCGCAGCGGGAATTCCCGGCGACCCGACCACCTACTATTTCGGTGCAACCGGCGGCGGCGTATGGAAGTCAACCGACGGCGCGAACACCTGGTCTCCGGTCTTTGACAAGGATGGAGCTCCTTCGATCGGAAGTATCGCGGTCGCCGTGTCCGATCCTAATGTCGTTTATGTAGGTACTGGCGAAGCGTGCATTCGCGGAAACATCTCGCACGGTGACGGCGTCTGGAAGTCGGTGGACGCGGGAAAATCCTGGAAGAGCGTTGGCCTGAAGGATTCGCGCGCCATCGGCAAAGTCATCGTGCATCCGCGCAATCCGGATATCGTTTTTGTCGCGGCGCTTGGTCATCCCTTTGGTCCAAACACGGAACGCGGTGTTTTCCGCACCACCGATGGCGGCAAGACCTGGGACAAGGTTCTCTACAAAGACGAGAACACGGGCGCAATCGATGTGGCTTTCGATCCGCAGAATCCCAACATCCTGTTTGCCTCGCTATGGGAGGCTCGACGGACTCCATGGTCGCTCGCGAGCGGCGGGCCGGGCAGCGGCGTGTATCGCTCAACCGATGGCGGCGCCACCTGGAAACGGCTGCAGGAGCAAGAGCACGGGCTTCCGAAGGGTCCCTACGGGCGCATCGGGCTGGCGGTGGCGGCGAACTCCGAGCGCGTCTATGCGATTATCGAGGCTAAAGAAAACGGCGGACTTTATCGTTCCGACGACGGCGGCGACACCTGGGATCTCGTAAACGGCAGCCACTCGCTGTTTCAGCGCCCGTGGTACTACATGCACGTCATCGCCGATCCGCAGGATGCCAATACGCTCTACGTCGCGGATGTCGAGTTCTTCAAGTCCACCGACGGCGGGCGCAACTTCAATAAATTGAAAGTTCCGCACGGCGACAATCACGGTCTCTGGATCGATCCCAAGAATACGAAGCGCATGATTGCCTCGAACGACGGCGGCGTCACGGTCAGCCTCGATGGCGGCAATTCGTGGACGCGCGAAGACAACCAGCCCACCGCGCAGTTCTACCACGTCATCACCGACACGCGGACCCCTTACTACGTCTACGGCGCGCAGCAGGATAATTCCACCGTGGCCATTGCCAGCCGCAGCGATAGCGGCGAGATTGGCCGCGAAGATTGGTACACCGTCGGGGGCGGGGAAGCAGGCTATATTGCGCCCGATCCAACCGACCCGAACATTGTGTATGCCGGCGACTATCAGGGCAACATCACGCGTTTTGACCGGCGCACGAACCAGGTCAAGAACATCGCCGTGTTGCCGGAACTGAGCGATGCGCGCGGCGCGGGCGGGCTCGACCATCGCTTTCAGTGGACCGCGCCAATCGTGACCTCTCCGCACGACCCAAGCACGATTTACTACGGAGGCGAGCGCGTGTTCAAAACCACCGACGGTGGCACGCACTGGGAAGCGATCAGTGGCGACCTGACGCGCAACGACAAATCGAAACAGCAGCCTTCAGGCGGCCCAATCACGGTTGACGATACCGGCACCGAATATTACGACACCGTTTTTTCGCTTGCTCCCTCGCCTCTGGCGAAAGGCCTGATCTGGGCGGGCACCGACGACGGCTTGATCCAGATCACGCGCGATGAGGGGAAGAATTGGACGAACGTTACGCCCAAGGATCTCGCGGAATGGAGCCGCATCAGTCTGATTGAAGCGTCTCCGCATAATGCCGGCACGGCGTACGTCGCCGTTGACCGCCATCAGAATGACGATCTCGCGCCCTACATCTATAAGACCAGCGATTACGGAGCGACCTGGAGCCGGATCACAACCGGAATTCCCGACGGATCCTTTGTGCGCGCGGTTCGAGAAGACCCGAAGAGGAAAGGTTTACTCTACGCCGGGACAGAGCGCGGTGTCTTCGTCTCCTTCGACGACGGCGCGCACTGGCGCTCGCTGCAAATCAACTTGCCGATTACTCCGATCCACGATCTGGTCATTAAGAATGACGATCTGGTAGTGGCGACGCACGGCCGCTCGTTTTGGATCCTTGACGATGTCTCGCCGCTACGTCAGTTCGCCGATTCGCTTGCTGGAGAAGACGTCCATCTCTATCAGCCCGCAACCGCGTATCGCGTCCACACCGGAGAGGCTCCGTCGCGATTGCCCTTTACAGGAAAGAATCCGCCCAACGGCGCGGTGATTTATTTCTACCTGAAGCAGGCCCCAAAACCGGAAGTGAAGCAGGAAGCGAAGAAAACAGATGAAGTGAAGATTGAAATCCTGGACGCGGCCGGCAGTGTAATCCGCAAGTACTCCAGCAGCAAAGCCGAGCCGCTCGATGAACCGCTCGACCCCGACGACAAGAAGCCCGAGAAACAGATCAAGCCAGAGGATGGTCTGAATCGTTTCGTGTGGGATCTGCACTACGATGCCGCGAACCGCGTCCCCGGTTATTTTCTGTGGGCATACAATGACGGCGCGAAAGGTCCGCTGGCGCTGCCGGGCAACTATCAGGTGCGGCTCACCGCCAAGGGCAAGAGTCTGACGGCTCCGTTCGAAGTGAAGATTGATCCGCGAGTCACCACTTCGCAAAGTGATCTGGAGAAACAGTTCAAGCTGCAGATGGACGTACGCGAGCAGTTGAATCGTGTCTACGGCGCGGTGAACCAGATACAGGATGTCCGCGAGCAGTTGAGCGGACTGAAGAAGCGCCTCGCGCCGGGCGATTCCACAAAAGCCTTATTCGATGGCGCCACTGCGCTTGGCGCCAAGCTGATTGCAGTTCGCGATCCGTTGATTAATTTTAGAATCAGCGCCAGCGAGGATTCTCTCGCCTTCGCTCCGGGAATCGACGCGAAGCTGGCGTTTCTTTCCATGGCAGTGGCGGGTTTCGCCGATTCGGCTCCGACCGAATCTGAGTACCAGGAATTCGACCAGCTGAAAAAGCAGACCGACGAATTATTGTCGCGCTGGGATCAGGTTCGGAACGCCGATATCGCAAGCTTTCAGAAGCAGGCCGCTGAACAAAATATCCACTCCATCTACGTGCCCGATGTGAAAAGTGAGCGGGTGCAGGGCGGCGGCGAAGAATAGCTAGATTCGTATCAGGGTATCGCTTTAGCGATACCCTGAGCCTTCGAAATCAGACGCCCCTCTAGGGGCTGAACGAGGCTCAGATGAACATCTCGTCTTGCGGGACGCCTGCGCCGTTTCTTCGATGGCGCCTTTTCTGGCCGAGGAAGACTTCGACTCCGGTGCTGATCGCCGCCATCAGTCCGGTCACCTGGCGTAGCGGAGAGAGCACGGTTTTTTGGACGACTTCGCTGGTCTCTTCGACCTTGTCCATGGTGCGATTCAGCAGTTCATCGGCGCGGATGACTTGCAGCCGGGTGCGGTCGAGGGCGTCGGTGAGCGTGGCATCGATGCGGCCCAGTTGATTGCGCACCAGCGTGCTTGACTCCGAAAAGTTAGTACTCATCACATCGATCTTCGGGCGCAGTTCGATCAGTATATTCTGCACCGTCTCCATCGTATTCTGCACCGTTTCCATTGTGGGCAGAGCCTTGTTCTTCACTTCGCTGGCGAGAGCTTCCATCTTCGCCGTGCTCTTGCGGACGGCGAGGTAGAGGGCCACCATAATTAGCGCCTGCAACAACACCGCAAAAGCAGTAACCGCAATGAAAAGTTTTAGGAGGTTGTCATCCATAGCTGCTCCATCATAGTAGCTTCAGCATAGTAGCTTCAGGGCCTGCTCCTGCTGCAGTTGCCGCTAGATATTCTTGGGCGGTTCGGCCGCGGTCGTCTCGTTGTAGGCCTGACGGCCGGCCTCGTAAGCGTTGCGAAACTGCTCTTTCTGCTGGTTGATCACCTCGCGTCCGCGATCCACCCAGTCACCCGCCTGCTCGCGTGCCCGCCTAGCCTGCTGCCGCACGCGCTCGCCGCCTTCCTGCGCCTTGGAGCGAATTACGTCGCGCGTTTCATCGCCCGAGCGCGGCGCGTACAACACGCCGACCACAGCTCCAACGCCGAGCCCCGCCAGGAACCACAAAAAGCTGTTGCCGTCACGATCCGCCATAACTACCTCCTGAATTTCACTGTAGGTCGAATGGTAGCACCCTGATATGTGAAAGACAATTCACCGCGCCGCGGCTTGCGAGTCCGTGGCCGCTCCCGGTGGAGGGACGGGCGTCTCGCCCGTCCAGCCGGGCGGGGGCGTCCGTCTCTCCACCACCAAGCACCTCCGATTGCGCCAAAGAAACTCTTGTGCCGAACGCGCCAAAGGCGGAGAATAAAGCATTTTTCAGGAGGCGCTTTTGTCCGACCGCAAATATCGGCAGCGCGGGTACCAGGATTCCGGTGGTGGAGCGAAAAAAGAATTCGAAAAGCCGTCGCCCGCCGTCAAAAAAGAGAACACGTTCGGGCCGCGGCCCATCAACATGCCGGGAACGCGAACCGTCTCGCGCTGCGCGGAATGCGGTGCGCTGCTGCAGAATCTTTCGGAGCCGGTCGGGAAATGTGCAAAGTGCGGGTTCGACCTGCACGCCTGCAAACAATGCGAACACTTTGACCCGTCGAGCCGCTTCGAATGCAATCAGCCGATTCCCGCCAGAATTTCTCCCAAGGATAAGCGCAACGACTGCTCGTTCTTTTCCATTCGCGTGATGGTTGAAAAGGAAACCTCCAGCAAAGGCAGTCAGCGTCCGAATGACGCGCGCGCCGCGTTTGACAATCTGTTCAAAGACTGAGTTCTCAGTTGTCAGTTCTCAGTCAGAGCTGGTTGGTTTTGAGGTGCTCTACTTTGTTTCCTGATGAGTCCGGACATACCTTATGTGCCTCGAGCACGAATAGAAGCCTGTCCGCAGCGCCGCAAAAATACCTGTGGACAGGTATGGCTGTTTTCATAGAAGGATGACAACTTTAGATTGCGACCAGATTTCTCGAGATGGCTACGGTTTCTGCGTTGGACGCAGCAGGATTTCGCTGGCGAAGGATTGCGGGGCCTGGGTCACGAGCATGGCCACGACATGGGCTACGTCCGCGGCTTGCAGCATCTTCTCCGGGCTCTTTCCTGGATGCGGGCTGAACTCGGTGTGAACCGAGCCTGGGCAAATGACCGAGACGCGAATGTTGTGGACGCGCAGTTCCTCTGCTACTGAATATGTCAATCCATTCAAGCCCCACTTCGAGGCGGCGTAGGCGGCTCCGTTGGGCAGGGCGTTCTTGCCGGCGAGGGACGAGATGTTGATGATGTGACCGCTGCGGGCTTTGGAATTGATCATCAGGGGCGCGAGGCTGCGGATGCAGTAGTACACGCCGCGCAGGTTGGTGTTCAGCACGCGGTCCCAATCGCCGGGCGCAAGCTGATGGAGAGGGACGGCGGCGACGCCGATGCCGGCGTTGTTGACGAGAATGTCGAGGCGGTGGAAGGTGCGCTCTACGCGCTCAGCTAACGCATCCACCGATTGCAGATCGGTGACGTCACATTCGATCACCGAGCTTTTTTCGGCATTCGGGCCGCCGCTCGACTGGATGGCGTTGGCGGTTTGTTCGAGGGTTTGGCGCGAGCGTCCGCATAAGACGGTGCTGGCGCCGAGTTCGGCGAGGGTCAGGGCGATGGCTCGGCCAATGCCGCGTCCGGCGCCGGTGATGATGGCGACTCGCCCAGCCAGGGGCGGATTCGATTCAGCTTTGGTCAAGAGTGGCTCCTCGGCGAGAGCATTATTATATTTTGCCGCGCTTGTATTGTGCATCAAAGGGATGGGTTGGGGGAATCTATAGCGGGCACATCGAAAGCGGGCACATCGAAAGTGGGCGCATCGAAAGTTGGCGGATCGAGGCTGGCAGGTGAAATCAGCGAGCGAAGTGCTTGCCTTAGCGGGATTACATCCTTATAATCCGCTCACCGGAATAATGTTAAGCTGCGGCGATAGCAAACCGGCGGCCCCATGAATTTCGGCCAGCAATTATGTATGAGTGTCAGTGCAAGATTGGTTCGTGGTGCAAGCCCGGCACCGAGATGTGGAATCGGGCGAGAGGTCAGACCCCAGCTTCCCCGAAGAGTTAAGGAGCCACAGGAATGAAGAAAATTGTTCTCGCGATGTTGCTGGTAGCCGCGGTTGCGGCCGTCGCTCAAACCGCTGCTGCGCCAGTGCCGCAGGGTGCTGCGCCAGTGCCCCAGGGTACCGCGCCTGTGCCGCAGGGCACCACACCGGCACCTGCCCCGAAAAAAGAGATGAAAGACCCGGCCGAATATAACGCTTATATGGGCGCCGTGCAGCAGCAAGATGCCGCAGCCAAGATCAGCGGCTTTGAAGCGTTTGTAACCCAGTATCCGAACAGCACATACAAGGAAGACGCGCTGGAACTTTTGATGGGCGCGTATCAGCAGACGGGCAATCAGGCGAAAACGCTGGACACGGCGCAGAAGGTCTTGCAATTGAACGCGTGCAACCTGCGGGCGCTGGCGGTGCTCGCCTATACCAAGCGGGGGCTGGCGGAAGCGGGCCAGAACGCGCAACAGAATCTAGCCGACGCGGGCCAGAATGGTGAGAAAGGCGTGGCGTGCCTGCAGACGGCGACCAAGCCGGAAGGCTTGCCGGCGGCGGACTGGGACAAGCTGAAATCGCAGACGGCGGTGATCTTCAACGGCGCGGCAGGCATCGGTGCCTACCAGGCAAAAGACTACGCGAAGGCGCAGCAGTTTCTGCGTGCCGCGGTGGAAGCAGATCCGACCAACCCGACCATCCTGCGCGACCTGTATCCGCTGGCCCTGGCCTACCTGGCGGCGGGACCGACCGAGAAAGACGTGGATGGACTTTTCTTTATCGCGCGCGCTGCCAATCTGGCGCAGGGCGCGGGCAAAGATCAGATCGCCAAGTTCGGCAAGAGCAAGTACACCAAATATCACGGAAGCGACGAGGGATGGGCGAATGTCGTAGCGCTGACGGCTACTACGCCCCTGCCTCCGGCCACCTTCGCGATCACGAAGTACGTGCCACCGACTCCGGCCGAGCAGGCGGCGGCTTTGGTCAAGAGCAAGAAAGTGCAAGACATGAGCTTTGCGGAATGGCAGATGGTGCTTTCCGAAGGCACACCCGAGGACGCCGACAAGGTGTGGACTTCGCTAAAAGGGAAGCCGTTGCAGATGGGGGCTCACATCATCAGTATCGACTCCTCGAGCAAAACCACAACCAAATTGCAACTGGCTGGGAGCGAGGACGATGTCGAGGCCAAGCGCGCGGACATCGATCTGACGATGTCGGCGGCGATCCCGGCGAAACAGATGCCGAAGGAGGATACGGACTTCCAGTTCGAAGGAACGCCGATCTCCTACGTGGCCAAGCCGTTTGTGATGACGATGAACGATGGGGCGTTGCTGGTGAAATCGGCGCCGAAGCCGCCTGTCCACAAGAAGCCAGCTGCGCACTAGAGCTGAGTGTCAGGCTTCACGAAAACGAGGGCGGTCCCAAACGGGATCGCCCTTGTCATTTCCTACCGCAAGACTTCTTGTCGCAAGCCGCAAGTGGAGTTCAGCGAGCCTGTTTTCGCTCCAGTGAGAGGGGACGCGCGCTGCGGGGTGGACGCTTGGTGCCGGTGCGCATCGGGCGAACATCAATCTTCAGTTCCTGCATGGTCCGGCTCAGCGTGTTGCGGTGCATGCCTAACTGCCGCGCCGCCTTGCACTGGTTGCCCCGGTTTTCTTCGAGCACGGTTATGATGAAGCGCTTCTTGAACTCACGGACCGCTTCCGAATACAGGATATTGCTTTCGTACATCTGAAGAATGAGTGCTTCCAGTTGATCTTTCACTTCCCGCCTCGTTTCCGCACTTTCACAACCTAAAATTCTTGCGCTGACAAATGACTTACAAATCTATTTCGACGGCCCGGATAATTGCGGCTGGAGCTTATCCGCTGGCGAATGCGCCTGCCGCATGTAATCCAGTCCCTGGTAGAAGCGGTGGCGCAATTCCGACGGTGCGAGCCAGATCGCAGCCCTTCCGCCTACCAGGAAATACGGAGCCAGTTCCGACCCCTCCAGCCACTTCGCAGCCGGTGCAAAAGCGGCCATGGCGGTGAGCACGACCGCCACTATCAGGACGCCCCGCAACAAACCCAGGACTGCTCCCAGAATCCGGTCAATCGTGCTCAAACCGGCTTTCCTCATCGCCCAGCGTGCGATCTGTCCGGCAACGCCGGCAACTAGCAGGACCGCGAAAAAAATAATCAGGAAACCAGCGATCTCGCCTAACCACGGCGATTTCAAATGGGGCGCAAACCAATCCGCCAGGCGATGATACTGCCAGGCGGCCAGCAGGTATCCCACGACCAAGCCAGCCAGACCGAAGGCCTCACGAAAGAAGCCCTCCATGGCTGCCCCAATCACGGAAAACACCAGAAACCCGAGGATGATCCAGTCCGCAATGCTCATGGTTCAACGATCGTTGTTCACTGATCGTTGTTCACTGATCGTTCTTCAACGATCGTTCTTCAACGATCGTTCTTCGATGATCGTGCAACAATGATCGTGCAACGATCCGAAGCTCAACGATCGAATTCCGTGACACCAGCGCACGCGGGCTAAATCTCCAACTCGCGTCCCGTCAAAAGACGGTATGCCTCGAGGTACTTTTCGCTGGTCCGCCGCGCAACTTCCTGGGGGAGGGCCGGCGCGGGCGGTAGTTTATTCCAGCGAATTTCTTCGAGGCAATCCCGTACATACTGCTTATCGTAAGAGTCCTGCGCCTTGCCCGGTCGATAAGTATCGGCCGGCCAGAAGCGCGAGGAATCCGGTGTGAGGACTTCATCCGCCAGAGTGATGCCCTGGGCGGTTTGACCAAATTCAAACTTGGTATCGGCGATGATAATGCCGCGCCGCCGCGCATAATCCGCGGCCTTCTTGTAGATGCGTAAGGTGATGTCACGGAGTTGGCGGCTCAATTCGGGATCGACCAGCGTGCACATTTCTTCGAATGAAATGTTGATGTCGTGTCCGGTAGTGGCCTTGGTCGCGGGCGTGAACAGGGGCTCGGGCAGTTGGTCGGATTCCTTCAATCCCGGCGGAAGCTTGACGCCGCAGACCGAGCCCGTCGCTTGGTACTCTTTCCACGCGGAGCCGGAAACGTAGCCGCGCGCGACGCATTCGACCGGAAACATCTCGGCGCGCATCACCATCATGGAGCGGCCGCGGAGTTCGTCGGCGTACTTGCGAATCGCTGCCGGGTAACGGTTGACGTCGGCGGTGACGAAATGGTTGGGGACGATGTCCTTGAGGAAGTCGAACCAGAAGAGCGAAATCTGCGTCAGGACGCGGCCCTTGTGCGGAATGCCGGTCCCGAGAACGTAGTCGAAGGCGGAGATGCGGTCGGTGGCCACAAACAGCAGGTGGTCACTGTCGAGGGCGTAGACGTCGCGGACCTTGCCGCTGGCGTGCAACTCTAGTTCGGGGTAGTCGGTTCGCAGCAGGACGGTATCTAAAATCTCGGGGCTCATATAAATTCACCGGTAGAAAACTTTGCGTATTCTAGCTGGCGCGGAAAATTTGTCAACGCTTTCCATCACACGCGGCCGGTTGCGCCATCCGCCGTTGCGCGGAAATGTGTTGACAGTTCCAGTGTAAGCTAGAAGCCTTGTCCAGTGCTGGTTTTCGAGGGACCGCGATGTGGAAAAGCTGAGGAAGGCTCTGGAAAAAAAGGCAGAGATTTTTCAATTGCAAAAGCAGAATGGCGCGGATGTTGTCAATAAGTTTTCGTTTGTATTTGGGGCGTGAGCTGCCTTCGGCGTGATGGGTTCAAAACTGGCTGGGCCATTTGCGGGCGGCATGGAAGACACGAATCAACTGTACAACATCGCCGCGCACGCGATAAGGAACAATGTATGGCGTTCCCGAGACGACTAACTCGCGAGTGCCGGAGATCCGACCGGGCCGGCCTGAAGATGGAAACCGCTCGAGATTTTCGACAGCACTCCGAATTGCCGCAACGGTTCTGTCGGCAGCACCTGGATTGTCGCGCGCGATATACTCCGCCAGACCGTCCAAATTATTGAGAGCAACTCGCAGCCACTCAACGCGCACGACGCGTCCATTTCTTCATCACCTGCTGGACTTCCTCTTCAGTGGCGAAGTCTCCCGCGTCGGCCTCGGCCAGGCCTTTCTTGATTTCGTTAATTTGCCATTCATTCACGGAAACATATTCCTGAATCGCCTGGGCGGCGACGAAGGAGCGGCTGCGGTTCATCGATTTCGATAGATGGTCCAGCTGTTTTTTTAGTTTGGCGTCTAGGCGGAGGGTGAGAACCGAAGATTCGGACATGATGTGTACATTGTACATCAGTTGTAAACATGATACATCAATATCACTAATGAAAGCTCCGTCCAAGCGGAGCTGGGGCGCGCACCCGGCCCTCACAGACCTACGGTGCCTGCGTGAGGGGGAGGACAAGGTTTGAGCTTGGGCGGTGCAAAGTGTCTTGTCCAAAATACCACTATGAAAAAGGTAGGAATCCACCCTAACAGGGCGACAAGAACTAGTGTCGGGCCTCTAGCGCCAAGGGCAAGACACAGAAGTCCCGAAATGAGGAGCGCCGCACAGCCCTGAAAACGCGGGTAGGAGGGGGAAACACGGAGGTATCGATCGCAAACCGGACAACGAAATGGAAGCGTAAAATCCACATGCTTAATTTTGAACTCTGACCCACACAGAGGACATTTTGGTAATCGAACGCCTGCCACCGTGCTCACCCCTCCCCCGGTTTACGCGGCCCCGAACCTCACCGACACGAGCTTCGAGACGCCGGGCTCCTGCATGGTCACGCCGTAGAGCACGGGGGCGATGCTCATGGTGCGCTTGCTGTGCGTGATCAGGATGAACTGAGTCTTCACGCTCAACTCGCTCACCAGTTCGGTGAAGCGCGCGATGTTGGCTTCGTCGAGCGGAGCGTCGACTTCGTCGAGAATGCAGAACGGACTGGGCGTGTACTGGAAAATTCCGACCAGCAGTGCGAGTGCGGTGAGCGCCTTTTCACCGCCGGAGAGCAGCAGCACGTTCTGCAGTTTCTTTCCCGGAGGCGACGCCACCACGTCAATGCCGCTCTCCGCGCTGTTTTCGATGTCGGTCAGCCGCATGAAGCCGTGTCCGCCGCCGAACAGCTTGCGGAATGTGGCCTGGAAGTTCTCATTGATCTGGTGGAAGGCTTCTTCAAATTTCTGCCGCGAGACTTGATCGATTTCGCGAATGGTGGCCACGGTGTTTTCGATGGCATCGAGCAGATCTTTTCTTTGCGTTTCGAGGAACTGGTGGCGCTCCGCCGTTTCCTTGTACTCTTCTAGAGCCATCATGTTGACCGGGCCCATGGCGTCGAGGCGGGCGCGCATTTCTCGGTGGGCCTGATCCTCGGCTGCCAGTTCATCGCCGGTGACCAGCGGAATCGGCTTGTCCGACACAGCTTCGGCCATCAGGACCGCGCGTTCGATGCCGAGTTCATTCAGGCAGGTATCAGCCAGGTGCTGCAGGTCGGATTGCAACTTGGCTGCCGTGGCCGATAGCTCACCCCGGCGGTCGCGAGCGAGATCGAGCTGCTGGCGTGTGTTTCGAAGCAGCTCTTCAATTTCGGCCAGCCGCGCCCGTACTTGTTCCGACTCGAGCTGCAACAAGCCTTCGCGCGCTTCCCCAGCATTGCGCTCGGCTTCGAACTGCACGAACTGCTCGGCCAGTTGCACGTTCTCGTTTTGCCGTTGCGCGATTTCGGCACTCGCCGATTCCATCTGGTTTTGCAAAGTGCCGGCCCGCTCCCGCATCTCGGCAACCAGCGTCTCGATGCGCTGAAGCAGGGTGGTGGCGGAACGGTGGCGCTCTTCGAGCGTGGCCACGCGAGCGGCGCGCTGCGAGGTGGATTCAGCGGCAGCGTCGCGCTGGCTGCGCAGAGCGGCGAGGCGGTCTTGCCCGGCTGCAAGCTGCATTTCGGATTGCGCACGCGCTTCCTCGATGGTGGTGAGCTCGGCTTGCCGCGATGCGATCAGGCCTTCCTGCTCCTGCCGTTCTGCCGCCAACCGTTGCAGTTCGCGTTCCGAGATCGCGATCCGTTCGCGCACCCGCGACATCTCTCCGTCCAACTGCTTGAGCAAATGTCCGGAGGTCATCGCCTGCTTCTCGGCCTCGCGCTTCTCGTCCTCCAGACGATCGAGCAGGGAAGCGGTCTCCTTGATTTCGCGCCCCAAGGTGAGCGCCAGCATTTCCTTCTCGCGCAGAGCTCGCTCCAACTCTTCGAGCAGACGCAGCACATCGCGCAACTCGCGCTTCATCGAGAGCGGTCCCTCGCTGCGCTGCTTGCCTCCGGTGACGGTGACGTTGTGGAAGCATTCGCCGGTTTGAGAAAGGAAAAACGCGTCAGGGCTGGAGAGCGCTAGTTCGCGCGCCACCGCGGGATCGGGCACGATGTAGCCATTGCCCAGCTTGGGCAGAATGACTTCGAGCGACTTGCCGAATCCGTTCAGTACGCGAATCGAATTCTTGAGCGGGAGGACTGTGTCGTTGAGCGGAGCGTAGTGATGGCTTTCATCCGCGAGAAACGAAAACTTCGCTTGCGAGTCTTCGGGATGGACTAGAAATGTGGCGCGCCCGTCGACATTGGAGCGCAGCAGGCGCAGGCCTTCGTCGGCGGCGTCCCACGACTTGACCACGACGAAGTTGAGTTCGTCGCGCAGGAAGTCTTCGACGACGCGCTCATAGCGGGGCTCGACTTCGAGGAAATCGGCGAGCAAGCCGGCGGGAGTGTTGCCTCCCTGCATGGCGCCCGATTGAAATAGACGCCGCACTGACTCGGTGGAATAGCCGTGCTCGGCGATGACGGCTTCGAGCGATCCCTTCTTGCCGAGCGCCGTGGCGTATTCGGAACGGATGGAGTCGAGGTGCTTCTTGGTGTCGTTCTCGGCGGAGCGCTTGCTCTCGAGTGTGTTACGCAGGCTTGCGATCTCTGCGGCCAGGCCGCTGGCTCGCTCGGAAACGCTTTCGAATTCCAGAGCGATCTGACCGCGCTGACCGCCGAAGGTTTCGGACTGCGACGAGGCGGTTGCGATCTCGGCCCGGAGACGCTGCTCCTCGCGGCCTATGCCCGCCAGCCGCTCCTCGGACTGCGTGAGCTGATTGCGGAGGTTGGAAGCTCCGCCGACTGCTTCCAGAATGGCTGCGCGATGCGAATCCTGCTCGTCTTCGAGCAGCGCCAGATTGATGGCGGCGTGCGCCGCTTCCTGCTGGCTGAAGTCGCATTCCTGCTGGGCCGCCGCGAGATCCGCCGCCGCGGAGTCGAGCAACTGCTGGTGACCATTCCGCTCTTC
>JBEKIB010000104.1:0-16277 GCA_050011975.1 Terriglobales bacterium
GCATATTGGAAATGGTTCCGTTCACCCGGTACTTGGGCGGCGAGTGGGGATCGACGGTGACCATCATGCGCGATATGGCATCGGTACGGCTCTGGCACCACACGTTGGCCCATCCCAGAAAAAAGCGCTGCTCGGCGGAGAGGCCGTCGATGGGCGCCGGTTCCTTGCCGGCCAACGTGCTCAGCAGGGCCATGTAGGCGATGCGCATGCCGCCATTATCGGCCGTGTTCTCGCCCAGGGTGAGCTTGCCGTTCAGCTTGAGGTCGTCGACCGCGACGAAATTCGCGTACTGGTCCTTGATGCAGCCGGTGCGTTCTTCGAATTGCGTCTTGTCGTTCGCGGTCCACCAGTCGCGAAGATTGCCGTCGGCGTCGAACTGGCTGCCCTGGTCGTCGAAGCCGTGGGTGAGTTCGTGACCGATCACGGCGCCGATCGCGCCGAAGTTCATCGCGTCGTCGGCCCGGTTGTCATAGAACGGCGGCTGCAGAATTCCGGCGGGAAACGTGACGTTGTTCTGGGTCGGGTCGTAGTTCGCGTTCACCGTCATGGGCGGATATTCCCAATCCCTCTTGTCGAGCGCCTTGCCGATCTTGTTCAGCCGTCGCTGCATGTCGTTCTGGTTGGCGCGTTGCGAGTTACCCAGAGCATCGCCGCGCGCGATCTGGAGTCCCGAGTAGTCGCGCCACTTATCGGTATAGCCGATGCGGTTACTGATCGCCTGTAGTTTTGCCAGCGCCTGAGTCTTCGTTTCCGCGCCCATCCAGGGCGAGCTCTTGATGTCTTCGCCTAGCGCCTTTTCGAGGGCTCCGACCATCGCCAGCGTGCGCTCTTTCCCTTCGGCGCCAAACGTCTGCTGAACGTAAATCTGGCCGACCAAGTCGCCCAAGTCGTTGTTCGTGTACCCCACGCATCGCTTCCATCGCGGACGCAACTCTTTGGTGCCCCGCAGCGTCTGGTCGTAGAACTCGAAGTTTTCGTTCACGAACTCCACCGGCAGCGTCGGCACGTTGGCATGCACCGCGTGCCAGCGCAAATACGTCTTCCAATCGCCGAGCGCGTGCGCACTGATTACGGCCTGCATGTTCTTGATGAATTCCGGTTCAACCACGTTGAGTGAATCGAAGCGGGGCGCGCCCACACCTTCGAAGTATGAGTTCCAGTTGAATGCCGGACTCAGAGCGGCCAGTTCCTGATTGCTCAGTTTGTGGTAGACCTTCTGCGGATCGCGGCGGCTGGTCTGGTCGAGCGCGCCCTTGGCTAAGCTGGTCTCAATCTCCATCACAACTTTGGCTTCCGCCGCGGCTTTCGCATCATCGTCACCCAGGAGCGTAAACATCTTCGCCACATGCGCCACGTATTTCTTTCGCAGCTCGACCGATTTCTCGTCGTCCTTGAAATAGTAATCACGGTCGGGCATGCCCAGTCCGCCCTGGTCCACCTGGGCAATGATCTGGCTGGCGTTCTTGAAGTCCGATCCGGAATCGAAGCCGAACAACACGTCGGCGCCCTCTCGGTGCTGCCGCACAATCTCTTTCGCAAGCTCCTCCTTCGATCGGATCGCCGCAATGCTGTCGAAGTCGGCCTTCAGGGGCTTGGTGCCCTCTTTTTCAATCGCACTTTCGTCCATGCAGCTGGCATAGTAATCGCCGATCTTCTGCTCGCTGGCGCTGCGGCCTGGCCGGTCGACTGCTGCCTTTTCGAGTATCTCGCGCACAATGTATTCGCCGCGCGCCGCCAATTCGTTGAAGCGGCCCCAGGCTGAGCGGTCGGCCGGAATCGGGTTTTGCGCCATCCACTTGCTGCACGCGTAGGCGTAAAAATCGTTGCAGGGATCGATGCTCTTATCGAGCAGGTCGGCGGAGAAACGCACGTCGGCAGGCGGCTTGGCGGCGTCGGGCTTGCCCTGGGCCGGCTTTTCCTGGGAGAACAACACAGGCACAAGCATCATGGTGACGGTCAGCACTTTCAAGAAATTGCGCATAGGATCCTCGAATCGAGATGTGGAACTGGCAGCGGTTCAGCAGCGAACACACTCGGCCATCGTGTTGGACGTGCTACCGTGGCAGTCGTTAGTCGCTGGTCGTTGGTCGTTGGTCGTTGGCAAACGCAGACCCATGGCGCAAGGGAAGGTGGCATCCGACCTTTGTGATGAGTATGGTTGCGAACGACTAACGACTAACGACCAGCGACGACTAGCGACCAACGACCGCCTTACATCAGAACACTTTCACGTGGAACGTCAGATATTTCTTGGGGTTTTCCCGGATCGCCTTCACCAGTTCCCGCGTCTCCACCAGCATCTGGTTGCTGTTGTTATAAAGGGCGGGATCCTTGAACAGCATTCCCGCCGTGCCTTCACCTTTTTCCAGGCGCTCGGAGAGTGCCGCCAGGTTGTTCATCGTGGTCTGCAGCTTGGCGGCGAATTCCTGGTCGTGCGTCATCTTGCCGACCGCGCCCTTACCCGCATTGATGTCGTCGGTCAACTGGCGAATGTTCGCAATCGTCTTGTTCGTGTTGTCGTACAGTTCGGGATCTTTGAGCAGTTTGCCGGCCGAGCCCTTTCCCGCCTGCAAATCGTCAATCAGCACGTTCACCTTGTCGATGGCGGCCATCGCTTTCTTGTACATCTCGTCACTGGTGAACAGCGGGCCGAGCGAGCCTTTCCCGTTCTGGATGTCATCCACCAATCCCTTGAATTCAATCACCGTCGCGTTGAGTTGGTCGTACAACGCGGAAGTGTAAATGACCTTGCCGATCGAGCCCTGGCCGCTTTCGATGAACGCCACGATGCGATCCACCCGCTTCAGCAGCGCGTCCATGTTCTGCAGCGTGCCCTGGCTGGCGCGGACCACGTCCTGGATATCGGGCTGGTCGCGGGCCGCCAGCGTGTCTCCGTCGGTGGCCGCGGGACCCTTCGCCGACGTACTGTCCACGTCCACGAAAGTCTCGCCCAGGATGCCGGCAGTGCTCAGCAGAGTAACGGAGTCCTTGCGCAGACTGAAAGAGTATTTGGTGTTGACCTTCATGGTGACTTCGACCGGCGTCGTCGGCTTGCCGCTCACGATCCGGATGCCGGTCACGTTGCCGATGTCCACACCCGCCAAACGCACCGGCGCGCCCTCGCGCAGCCCGCCGGCATTATCGACGTAAGATCGCAGCGTGATCTTGCGGGTAAACCATCCACCGGTACCGCTCATGACGAAAATCAGGACGCCCAGTGTGACACTCGCGAACAGGACGGTGAGTCCCACGCGGAGTTGCGACCATTTGAGCTGCTTCTGACTAGGCAAGGTAGTCCGTAAACAACAGAAGCATCATAGCAAACGCCGCAAAATTTCAGCATTCGGGATTTTGTCCAGACCGAAAGAAAGCAGGAGTGTGCGCCAAAACGAAGGCTCCCACTCTCGCGCACACACGGTGCGAAAGGTGGGAGCCTTTTCTTGGGCGAACATTGCCGGCTTAAGACCGCCGGTTTAGATCGCCAATCTTTAGATCACCAGTCTTTAGATCGCCGACTTAACGCTCCTCGCGGGCATTACGCTTCTGTTCGGCTTTCGCCTGTTTCTGCTCTTTCTTCTGAGCCTGCTTCTCCTGCTTGCTCGGCTTGGAATTGGGCTTCGCGTTATCTCGGGATGACATCTGTCCCCGGTCTCCCTCGTCCCGGTTTCCCGCAGCCCGGTTTCCCGCAGTATTGTTTCTCGCCTCCTGCGGTGACATCTTCGGTTCGCGATACGATTCTCCCGCCGCACTGGCTCTCTCCACGTTGCGTCCCGAGAACTCGCCCGGCCGCGCGGTGGCCGCAATCGCCGGACGTCCGTGATTCTCAGATGCGAACAGCTGCCGGTTCTGGCTGGCGGCACGTTCATGTTGCGTTTGCGATGCCAGCGCCGCCGTATGCGGCTCGCGCCCATACGCTTCCTCTTGCGCAGTCGGCCGCGCCACGATGCCGCCGGGGCCGTTGAAGCTGGTGTGCACGTTATTCACGACGACGGTCCGATTGTAGACGTTGGTCACGTTGGTCACGTTGACGTTCATCACCGCGCGGTTGTAGAAGAAGGCGCCGCCTCTCCACTCGCCGCCGGCGAAACCTACACCACCATATCCGAAGCCATAGTTAATTCCGCCGTAGAAGCCAATATGCGGTCCCCAATAGCCGGCGTGCCAGCCATAGAAGCCGCCTGCGAAGCCCCAGTAGCCCGGCGTCCAAAGCATGCCCACCGGCGCAACTACCCATGTGCCGGGAACCCAGTAATAGCCGCCGTCGTCATTCCACGCCCAATAACCCGGGGTCCAGAGATAGCCCGGACCGGGACAAATAGGCTGCGCGTATACCGGCAGCGCTGGCGGACCGATCCGCACCGAGATTCCAATCCCGATCTGCGCGGACGATGCCGTCGAAAGCGACAACACCGAAACCGTCAACATCAAAACTCCCAATACCAACCCGAATGCCAAACTACGAACGGAGCGTTTCATTTTCATTACCTTTCCTTTGGCCCAGTCATTTTGGCTCAAGACCGGAATCCGGCCTGATCACGTTTCGCCGATATAAACCCCGAACCTTCGAGCATGTTGCGCAGAGTAGAAAGTTATTTTGAATCAGGAAGTTGGTGCCGCGGGCAAACCGGGCAGGGATGACGATGACTAAGAGCTGTTGGCTGAAGGCTGAAAGCTGAGAGCTGACGGCTAATTTTCCAGAATGACGTGGGCCAGCGCCTCCTCAGAAGTGTGGGTGAGCGAGAGCGCGATGTTCTTCGTGCCGAGCTTGGCCGCAATGGCCGCCGCCGCCCCGTGAAATTGAATGGTCGGACGCTGCCCTTTCGGGCGCACCACTTCAATATCGCGCCAGCGGACGCCGCGACTCCATCCCGTGCCCAGCGCCTTCATCCCGGCCTCCTTGGCGGCGAAACGCGCGGCATAACTTTCGAAGCGGTGGGCCCTTCGTTCGCAGTAGCTGATTTCGCCGTCGGTGAAGATGCGACGCAGAAAGCGGTCGCCAAAGCGCTCGATGCTTTCGCGGATGCGAGGAACTTCGGCGATGTCCACTCCGGTGCCGAGAATCATAGAAGCATTGTTAATTGGTAATTTGTAATTGGCAATTTGGAATTCGCTCACCCTACGGAATTCAGCACCTCTACTAGAGCTTCGTCCTGCTCGGGAAACACCGTGCGCAGGTCAAGCAGGACGCGGCCGTCTTCCACGCGGGCAATTATGGGCGGAGTGTTGCCGCGCAGACGGGCGCTCAGTTCGTCGGCGCTGAGATCGAGATGGGTAAGCGCGATCAGGCGCGTGGGCAGCACCGCCGAGGGCGCCGCACCGCCGCCGATGACGGACTCACCATCGAGGAGTTCCAGCTTGAGGGCCGCGGATTTCACCTGAGCGGATTCAACTCGGGAAACCATATTTTCCGCGCGGCGTGCGATCTCGCCTTTCGACAGGCGCATCATGCGCAGCACTGGGACGGCGTCGTGATCGCGTTTGACGTAGGCGAACAGCGTGGCTTCGAGCGCGGCATAGGTGAGTTTATCCACGCGCAGGGCGCGGAACAGCGAATTCGAGCGCATGCGCGCCACCAGATCGGCGCGGCCGCTGATCAATCCAGCTTGCGGACCGCCGAGCAGTTTGTCGCCACTGTAGGTGACAATGTCGACGCCGGCGCGCAGAATGTCGAGCACTCCCGGTTCGCCGTTGATCCCGACCGAACGCAGATCGACGAGCGCGCCGCTGCCCAGATCTTCCATGAGCGGAAGGTTGCGGTGGCGGGCGAGAGCGACCAGTTCGTCGAGCCCAGGCTGTTCGGTAAAGCCGGTAATTTCAAAGTTGGAACGATGCACGCGCAGCAGGAGTCGTGTGCGGTCGTTGATGGCGCTTTCGTAATCGGCGATGCGCGTTCGGTTCGTCGTGCCGACTTCGCGCAGCGTTGCGCTCGACTTCGACATCACGTCGGGGATGCGGAACGAGCCACCGATTTCGACCAGCTCTCCGCGCGAAACGATGACTTCGCCGCCCTCAGCCAGAGAGTTCAGCGCAAGCAGAACCGCCGCGGCGTTGTTGTTGACGACAACGGTAGAGATGGCGGTCGAGATGACGGTCGAATTCGCTGGCTCCGATCCATGTAGGGACAGCCGCCCTCGGCTGTCCAGCCGAGCGCAGCTCGGCAGCGTATCGTCGAGCAGCTTGCGGAACAGCCGGTCCACGTGCACATCGCGCTTCCCGCGCTCGCCCGTTGCCAGATCGAATTCGAGATTGGAATAGGCGCTCGCCGTGGCACGGACGTGATCGAGCGCAGCGACAGGGAGCGGGGCGCGTCCGAGATTGGTGTGAAGGATCACGCCGGTGGCGTTGACGAGCGGCAGCAGCGAGTAACCAAGCGACTGGCGCAGCTGGCGTTCGACGGCTGCAAACAGGCCGCCGAGCGCAAGGTCCAGCGACTTCTCGTCGAACTCTCCGCCGGCGATTTCCTGGCGAAGACGCGCGAGCACGACGCGAATGCTCTCGGCGACGGCGGAATGACCCTCGCGTTCAATCAACGCCTGTATGTCGGGCTGGCGCAGAAGTTCGTCAGTCGAAGGCAGTTTCTGAAAGAGCGCGGATTTGTTGGCGGTGGACACTGGGGCCGATTATGCCACAGAGCAGTTCCCGGTTCTCGGTTCTCAGTTCTCAGAAAAACCGAAAATACTCTGTTCCCATCGTTCGCGGGTTTACCGAGAACTGAGAACTGGGAACTGAGAACTGCCTCACTGTCTACAGCGTGTGCAGATACGCCAATAGATCTTTGATCTGCTGGTCGGTCATGACCTGGCCGAAGCCTTCCATCTTGGCTCGGCCGTACTTGATGATGTCGGTTATGCGATCATCGTTTGCCGGCAGTCCGCTCAGGGACAGATACTGGCTCTTGAAAACGCCTTTCAGGCTCGGGCCCTTTTTGCCGCGCGACGAGTATGGTTCATGGCAGCGGTCGCAGTAGTTGTCGTAGAGTCTTCTGCCTTCGGCCTGTTGCGGGTTGAGTCCGAGTTCGGCGTCGGACTTGCGGCGCTCGACATCGCAACCGGCGAGAGCGAGAAAAGCGAGTATCACCACGGAGACACGGAGGGACGGAAAAATGAGGCACGGAGAAATCCAGCTCAGGAAGTTCATGATTATTGCCGCAGAGGTAGGATAATACGGAAAGCATGAACGTTGTCGTCAAACGCGTTTATGAGGCTGCTTCTCCGTCGGATGGAGTGCGCGTGCTGGTCGATCGTTTGTGGCCGCGCGGACTGACGAAAAAAGCCGCCGCCGTCAAGTTCTGGCTGCGCGAACTGGCGCCGTCGAACGAGTTGCGGCAGTGGTTCCATGCGAATCCCAGTCCCGAAGCGTGGCGCATGTTCCGGAAGCGCTATCTCAAGGAGTTGGTAAGCGCAGAGAGTTCCGCGGCGGTGGAGAAGCTGCATCATCTTGCGGAAGGCAAGCGGCGAGTCACGCTCTTGTATGCATCGCGAAACGTTGAACACAACAACGCGATTGTGCTGAAGGAGTTGCTGGAAGGGATGAAGAAGCCCCCGTCGAGCGTGGGTCGCAACGCGCTGGGCCGCGGACGAATTCGGAAGGCGAAGAGGCTGTAGCTCGGTTGCAATAGGAGAACGGCACGTCTTTGTTCAAGGAGAGGCCGGATGCTTCATTCAGCGTTACAAATAGTTGTGGGCTGTATTTTTCTATTCTGGGGTGCTTCCCTTTACATCCAACATGGTGGCGTGGGCGCGCTGCTGATGCTCGTGATTGGCGCGATTCTCATTACGGTTGGTGTCGTGGTGATGAACGTCAGACAAGTGCTCAGAGATGAATCGAAGCGCCGGGAACAGGAAACGAAGCCTGTTCTGAACATCTGAAAGCGCTGCTGTCGCACCACTCCGCACTATAATTCCCCAGTCATGTCCAGTCCCGACCCCGACAAAAAGATCGAGAAGAAAATCGAAGCCCTGCGCGAGAAGATCCGGCACCACGAGTATCGCTACTACGTGCTGGACGATCCCGAGATTTCGGACGCCGACTTCGACAAGCTGATGAACGAGCTCAAGCGGCTTGAGGCCGAGCATCCACAACTCATCACGCCAGACTCGCCTACACAGCGCGTGGGCGGCAAGCCGCGCGAGGGCTTCGTGAAGGCCAGGCATTCCTCGCCAATGCTCTCGCTCGACAACGCTTACAGCGAAGAAGAGCTGCGCGACTGGGAGCGGAGGGTGCATGAACTGAGCGGGCAGACCGACCTTGAATACATGTGCGAATTGAAACTGGATGGAATGTCGCTGGCGCTCGTCTACAACGATGGCCGTCTGGAGCGCGGCATCACGCGCGGAGATGGCAGCACCGGTGAAGACGTGACCTCGAATGTGCGGACGGTGCGGTCCATTCCATTGACAATCTCGAAAGACAAGTTGAAAAAGGCCGGGATCACCGCTGACTTTGAAGTGCGCGGCGAAATGCTGATGCCGCTTGCGGCCTTCCGCAAGTTGAATGAAGAGCGCGAGCGGCAGGGGCTGCCAACCTTCGCGAATCCGCGCAACTTTACGGCGGGAACGGTGCGGCAACTCGAACCATCGATTACCGCGCAGCGCCGCATGGACTTCTTTGCATACTTTCTGTTGCGGGACGGACAAACTTTTTTCGACCGCCAATCCAAAGCGATGGATGCCATGGAACTGGCGGGCTTCAAGGTGAATCCGAACCGCAAGCTGGCGAAGAATCTCGACGAAGTCTGGAAATTTATTCAGAGCTGGGAAGCCAAGCGCGAATCCCTGCCTTACGAAATTGACGGCATCGTCATCAAGGTGGACCGGACGGCGTGGCAACGGGAACTGGGCTTCACCGGCAAGGCTCCGCGCTGGGCGATTGCGTATAAGTACGCGGCGCGCGGAGGTGTGACGAAAATCGAAAACATTGTCCCCCAGGTTGGCCGCACCGGCAAGCTGACGCCGGTGGCATGGCTCACGCCGATTCCGATTGGTGGAACAACGGTTTCGCGCGCAACCCTGCACAACATGGATGTAATCGAGCAGCTCGGAGTGAAGATCGGCGACTGGGTCGAGGTGGAACGCGGCGGCGATGTGATTCCGAAAGTGGTGAAGGTGGTCGAGGATAAAAACCATCCTCGCGGCGACAAGCAGTTCGAAATGCCGGAGCATTGTCCGGTGTGCGGCGGCAATGTCGTGCGAACGCCGGGCGAGGCCGACCACCGCTGCGTGAATGCAAATTGCCCGGCAAAGTTGCAGGGGACGATTCTGCATTTTGCTTCTCGTCACGTGATGAATATTGACGGCCTGGGCGAGGTGCTCGTCAATCAGCTCACCGAACGCGGCTTGGTAAAAAATGTTGCCGATCTCTACAAGCTGACGAAAGACGACCTGCTGAAGCTAGAGCGCATGGGCGAGAAGTCAGCGGAGAACGTGCTGGCGGAGATCGCGGCCTCAAAGAAACTGCCGCTAGAGCGTGTTATTTACGGACTGGGGATAAGGTTCGTAGGCGAGCGCACGGCGCAGTTTTTGGCGGAGCACTTCGGGGCGCTCGATGCGATCATGAACGCGAGTGCGGAGGAACTGGAGGAAGTAAATGAAGTTGGACCGCGCATCGCGGAGAGCATCGTGGAATTTTTCGCCGATGAACACAATCGTAAACTTGTAAGCGATCTGCGCAAGGCGGGACTGACGTTCACCGGACAGAAGAAAGAAAAGGGCACGAAGCTGGCGGGAAAGACCTTTGTGCTGACGGGCACGCTGGCGCGGCACACGCGCGACGAAGCGAAGAAGATGATTGAAGATGCGGGCGGACGCGTTTCCGGATCGGTGAGCAAGAAGACGGATTACGTCGTGGCGGGAAGCGATGCCGGATCGAAGCTGGACAAGGCCCGGGAGCTGGGCGTGAACGTGATTGGGGAAGAAGAGTTGGAAGGGCTGGTCGGTTAGGCTGGCTAAGTGATATGCAAAACAGCCAGACTGGGAGGCTTGTTTAAACATGCAACCAGAGGGTTGCGTTTTCGTGTTGGGCAAAGTAATATGCAACCTGGAGGTTGCTTAAGATGAATGACCGCATTGAGAAGCGCATTGAACTCAAGGCGCCGGTTTCACGGGTCTGGCGTGCATTGACAGATTACCGTGAGTTTGGCGAGTGGTTTCGTGTGAAACTGGACGGCCCCTTCATGCCGGGTCAGGTGTCGCGCGGCCATATCACCCATCCTGGCTACGAGCATGTCAAATGGGAGGCCGTCGTGCAGAAAATGGATCCCGAACGGCTTTTTTCTTTCACCTGGCATCCGTATTCCGTCGATCCTAAAGTGGATTACTCGAAAGAGACGCCAACGCTCGTCGAATTCAGGCTGGAGAAGACCGCCAGCGGCACGTTGCTGGTGCTCACCGAGTCCGGCTTCGACAAGATCCCCAGCGACCGCCGCCTCGAAGCATTCCGCAGGAATGATGGCGGCTGGACAGAGCAAATGAAGAATATCGAAAAGCATGTCGCACAAACGTCATAGCACCGCGGCCGCCAAACGAAGGGTTCGTGCACCCGTTTTTGCCGCTCTGGGCGACGAGACGCGGCTAGCGCTGGTTGCGAAACTGTGCGGTGGGCGGCCATATTCTATTTCTCAGTTAACCAAAGGTTCCAAGCTGACCCGGCAGGCGATCACCAAGCATCTTCGGGTGTTGGCAGGCGTAGGAATCGTGCACAGTGTCCAGAGGGGTCGCGAGAGTCACTTCGAATTCGATCGAGAGCCGATTGAAGAGATCAGGGAATACCTCGATTTCGTCTCCGCGCAATGGGATCAGGCATTGTCCAGACTAAAGTCGTTCGTCGAATATTGAGCAATCGGATGGTTGGTTGCGGCACTGGACGGGCGAAGATGCCCGTCCCTCCGCAATCTCGTCACGCTTCACTTCTTCGCGGTCGGCGGCAATATGCCGTTGAGGCGCAGGTACATTGCGGCTTCGGCGTAATGGTCCGCCCAGGTGCCGGCTAGGACGAGGCTGGCCCAGGCGCGCGTAACTAGCTTTCCGCCGAAACCTTCCGTAGTCTCGGTTAGTTTTGAGTCATCCATTTTCGCCAGCGTGTCGGCGCAGAAATCGAAAGAGGCCTTGAGCGCCGACACTAGTTTGTCTTTGGAATCCGATTCTTTTATCTCTTCGACCTTGGGAGCCGGGACGGCGGCAGCTTTGCTGCACAGCAGGTTATTCGTTTCGGCCATGTGGACAACGAGATGGCCAAACGTCATCTGGTCGGCAGTGGGTTTGTAGTTGAATTTGTCGGCAGGCATGGCTTCGACGGCGGCGACGGTGTTTTTCTGGCGGCCGGGCAGAATGTCTCGGAGGGCGCTGCTGACCGGGTTCTTGGTTTGTGCAGCCGCCGACGCGACGAGTAACAACAGGGCCGGGATCAAGAGAGTCTTGTTCATTTTGTCCTCCTATTGCGGTGAGCCGGTGCGGAGAGAAGCATAGCGCGAGGAGGTGGGTCTGCGCTAGCGAGCCTCCGATAGAAGCACGCGGACAAGAGTGTCCGCGCCACACACGGCCTTGCGCTATCCTAGTAATATGCACGCGCATGGCGGACATGCACATCCTCATGGGACGGGGCGAGTGCTGCGCATCTCGCTGGCCGTCACCATGCTTTATGTCGTCCTGCTGGTGGTTGCCGGCATCCGCGCGCACTCGCTGGCTTTGCTTTCTGAGGCGGGACACAACCTCTCGGATTTTCTCGCGCTGCTGTTGTCGCTGGTCGCGGTTTTTCTCGAAGGCCGGCCGCCGAGCGCGACCAAGACCTATGGATACCGGCGCGCCGGAGTGCTGGCCGCGCTGGTGAATGCGCTGTCGCTGGTGGCCGTATCGTTTTTTATTTTCTACGAGGCGGTTCGGCGGATACAGCATCCCGAGCACGTGCGCGCTGGGGTGATGATTTGGGTCGCGGCGGCGGGCGTGCTAATGAACGGCGCGATCGCACTGCTCTTGTGGCGCTCGGGGCGGGATGTGAATGTCCGCAGCGCGTTGCTGCACGAGGTGGGCGACACGCTCTCGACCGCGGCGGTGATCGTCGGAGGCTTTGCCATCCTGTGGACCGGACAATACTGGATCGACGCGGCACTGTCGTTCGCGATCGGCGCGCTGATTCTGTGGTCGAGCATCGGCATCGTGCGCGAAACACTGAATATCCTGCTCGAGGGCACGCCGCGCGGCATGAGCCTGGAGGCGGTGGAATCGGCGATGCGCAGGATCGCGGGCGTGAGCGATGTGCACGATCTGCATGTCTGGAGCATTGGATCGGAAAACCACGCGCTCTCGGCGCACGTCAAAATCGCGGACATGGCGACTTCGGAGAGCGATACGATTCTGCGCGAGATCAACGAGAAACTCGGGCAGCGGTTTGGCATTCACCATACGACCATCCAGTTGGAACATGTGGTGTGCGAGACGGCGCATGCCTGCGTGATCGCGGTGCGGGACATCGTGCGGGATGAAGATCGCGGCGAACACGATCATTCTGAGCATGACCACGCCCATTGAACGCGGGGGTCTTCATCTGTATCTGCGTGACAAAGAGCGGGTTACGCGACACTTCAGCGGCCGGTCGCAGGTTTCTGTGATATTCTCCTAATAGGAGTCGTTCCTCCCTGAGCACCATCCAATGACTATGCGGCGTTGGCGGCAAATCTTGCGTTTTTTGGCGGCGGTCCAGTTGCTCCCGGCACTGGAGAGCGGCGAGGAAACGCTCGTCGGCGGGCAGGCGGTGCTGGAGGGCGTGATGATGCGTTCGCCGCATGCCTGGGGCATCGCCGTGCGCAAGCCCTCGGGCGAAATTGTTACCCACAGCGAGCCTCTGGAGCGGCCTTCCGAGCAGCATAAGTGGATGGGCTGGCCGGTGGTGCGTGGCGTGATGACGCTGGGGCACGCGATGACGCTCGGATTCCGCGCGCTGAAATTTTCCGCCAATGCGGCGCTCGAAGAGATCTCGGCCAACGATCCTGATAGTAAGGATCAGGGCAAGAAGATGGAAATCCCCGGCTGGATGGCGGGAGTGAATGTGGCCTTCTCCATCGCCTTTTTCATCTTCATGTATAAATACCTGCCGCTGCTGGCGACGACGGAACTGAAAAGGGTGAATCCGGTTTTCGGGCAGCAGTTCGTGTTTAACCTGGTGGATGGCCTGATCCGGATCGCGATGTTCCTGTTGTTTGTGTGGGGCGTTTCGCTGTGGAAAGACATTCGGCGTGTGTATGAATACCACGGGGCCGAGCACAAAACGGTGTTTGCGTTCGAGAATGGCGATCCGCTCGAAACCGCGGCGGTGCAGAAGTATTCGACATATCATCCGCGCTGCGGGACAAGCTTTCTGATGACGGTGATGATCATCTCGATGATCGTGTACATGTTCATCCCGGTGACGACGTTCTGGGCGCGGTTTGCTGAACGCATTGCGCTACTGCCGCTGATAGCGGGCGTTTCCTACGAGATCATCCGCTTCGCCGCCAAGCATCGCGGCTCGCTCTTCGCGCTGATGACCGCGCCAGGACTGTGGTTGCAGCGGATCACGACCCAACCTCCGGATGACAGCGAAGTCGAGTGCGCAATCGTCGCGCTGGATGAAGCGATGAAGCTGGAAAAGCAGCACGGCGGTGAGTTGGTAATTGCTTAGCTGTTGTTGGTCGTTAGTCGTTGGTCGTTCGCGCTTTATCGATAAACGCTGGTCGTGACTTCTCTGTGGCGCTTCTTGGAAACATCACAATTTTCATGTGCGATGGTCATAGGCGCGCATCGGCTCTGCGGGGTAGATTGTGCGCAGAGGTAGTGTGATGACCGCAAATTCAACCTTTCAGGATTTACGTATCTGGCAACAGGCTATGAACCTCACCGTGGAAATCTATCGGGTTACTGGCGGCTTTCCGAAACACGAGACGTATGGCTTGGGTCACAGATGCGGCGCGCGGCCGTTTCGGTGCCGAGCAATATTGCCGAAGGGAAAGGACACCACTCTGATCCTGAGTTCGTGCGCTTTCTTCTTCATGCCAGGGGGTCTCTTTTGGAGCTCCAGACGCAGCTTTTGATAGCCCGGCGTTTACAATACTTGTCAGAGGAAAAGGCGGACGAGCTTTGTCGCAGCGGCGACGGCGTCTGTCGAGGATTGAATGCGCTCATTAACAGATTCCGCGAAAACGCGGCCTAACGACCAACGACTGGCGACCAACGACTGATGTTTGAACGCCTGGACCAAATCGAAATTCGCTACGAAGAATTAACGCAAGCGCTGCTGTCGCCGGAGATCACCAACGACTCGGCGAAATACCAGAAGACTGCCAGAGCGCATAGCGAGGTCGCGGGGATCGTCGAGAAGTACCGCGAGTACAAGGACCTGAAGCGCGGCATCGCCGAGAGCAGGGCCGTGCTGGTGGACGAGAAGGACGCGGAGATGCGGGCCTATGCCGAGGAAGAACTGGCGAAGCTTGAAGCGCGCATCGTAACCGTCGAGGAAGAGCTCAAGGTTCTGCTGCTGCCGAAAGATCCCAACGACGAGAAGAACGTGGTCCTCGAAATTCGCGCCGGCACGGGCGGCGATGAGGCCACGCTATTCGTGGCGGAAGTCTTTCGCATGTACAACCGCTATGCCGAGACGCAGAAGTGGAAGGTGGAAGTGCTCTCCACGTCGGAGTCGGGCGTGGGCGGGCTAAAGGAAGTGATCGCACTGATCGAGGGTGACCGCGTCTATTCGCGCCTCAAGTATGAAAGCGGCGTGCATCGCGTGCAGCGCGTGCCTGCGACCGAACAGCAAGGGCGAGTGCACACCTCGGCGATCACGGTGGCAGTTTTGCCGGAAGCGGAAGAAGTGGACGTCAAGATCGAGGCCAAGGATCTGCGCATCGATACCTTCTGTTCGTCGGGGCCGGGCGGGCAGTCGGTGAATACGACCTATTCGGCCGTGCGCATCACCCACATTCCGACGGGTACGGTGGTGAGCTGTCAGGATGAGAAGTCGCAGATCAAGAACCGCGAAAAAGGCATGCGCGTGCTGCGCTCGCGGCTCTACGAAGTCGAGATGCAGAAGCAGCAGGATGCGCTGGCCAAAGAACGCAAGCAGATGGTGGGTTCCGGCGACCGCTCAGAAAAGATCCGCACCTACAATTTTCCGCAGAACCGGCTCACCGATCATCGCATCGGCTTCACCATTCACCAACTCGAGCAGGTGATGGACGGCAAGCTGCAACCGATCATCGACGCCCTGATCACGCACTATCAGGCGGAGAAAATGAAGGCGGAGACGGTCGGCGTGGTGTAAGGACGATTGCAAGGGCAGTCGTTCGTCGCTGGTCGCCGGTCGTTGGTCGTTCGCTGGATAGTGGGTAGGTTCAGGGCTTGTGCGGCTCTTCAGTTTTCCTCTCGTTTGTTTTTCTCCGTGTCTCTGTGTCTCCGTGGTGAAATAGACTTGTGCAACTTCGCCAGGCTCTAAATACAGCAGTCGAGCGGCTGACGGCTGCGCGAGTTCCCTCCCCGCGCATGAATGCGGAACTCCTCATCATGTTCACGCTCGGTTGCGACCGGGCGTATCTCTATGCGCATCCTGAGCGAGAGCTCACTCCCGGCGAAACACAGCGCTACGGCGAAGCTCTTGCGCGCCGCGCTACCGGCGTTCCGGCGCAGTACATCACGGGGCATCAGGAATTCTGGGGGCTGGATTTGGTCGTGTCGCCGGCGGTGCTGATTCCTCGTCCGGAGACGGAGCACGTGGTCGAGGCGGTGCTGGAGTTGATTTCGTCGGCTGGATCAAAGCAAAGTCAAGAGCAAGATCAAAAGCCGCGGACAGGAGTGTCCGCGCCACACGGTTCGCGTATCGTCGATGTGGGTACCGGTTCGGGAGCGATTGCACTGGCTCTGGCGAAGGAGCTCCCGACGGCGGAAATCCACGCCACCGATATTTCTGCCGCAGCGCTCGAAGTCGCTCGCGCCAACGCAGCCCGCCACGAACTCACTTCGCGAATCAAGTTTCATAAGACGGACTTGCTCAGCGGATTCCCGCCGGCTTCATTCGACAACGTGGTTTCGAATCCTCCCTACGTCGGCGACTCGGAAGAAGAATCGGTACAGCTCGAAGTGCGCAAGTTCGAGCCGCGCCATGCGGTGTTTGCCGGGCCGACGGGTGTGGAAGTGATCGAGCGGCTCATACCACAGGCGCGCGAGGCCCTCCGTCCCGGCGGATGGCTGGTGTTCGAGATCAGCGGCACGATTGCCGAGCGAGTGCGGTGCCTGCTCTCAGCATGGGACGAGGTTGAG
>JBEKIB010000105.1:0-15730 GCA_050011975.1 Terriglobales bacterium
GAGGAAATGGCCGGAGAACACGAAATCGGGGCGTGATAACGCACGGAAAAACAACTCACGGAGAAGATGGAACGAGAAAAACATCCCATTTTTCCGCAAGCTGTGAAGCCGTGCCCTTCCCGTTCCTGCCTTCCCTATACAGCAAATCGAGAGCTGCTCTAATGCACTTGCGGCACGCCCAAAGGCATGCCCTGATACAAATCTCACTTGCACCACGGGCTGCTAAGAGCTGAAAGCCCTGCCGGGAATCTTGAAAATCCACCGAAACATCTAAATGGAAGTGGTGTTATTCCCAATTGGAGGATGGTGACAACTACATGAAAAAGCTGATTGGATTGCTCGTGATATGTTTCGTGTTTTCTCTCTCAGCCGTGGCACAACATGAAGAACATGCAGGCGGCCGGCCGGAGGTCGGTGGCGGCCATCAAAACATTCCCAAGCACGGTCCTGCGAAGGTAACCACTCCGCATGCGGCGGAGGAAAACCGCAACTTCAGCGACAAGGCAGGACATCCCGAAGCTCCGCACGTGCATGCCAATGGACAATGGGTGGGCCATGATACCGGCCGCGACGACCCTCATTACCATCTGGATCATCCGTGGGAGCATGGGCGCTTCACCGGCGGTATCGGTCGCGGTCATGTATGGCGCCTTGGAGGGGGTGGTCCCAGCCGCTTCTGGTTCGGTGGCTTCTACTTCTCCGTAGCCCCGTACGACTTTGGTTTCTGTGACGGATGGTTGTGGGATTCGGACGAGATCGTGATCTACGACGATCCCGACCACGTCGGATGGTACCTTGCCTATAACGTCAGGCTCGGAACCTACGTCCACGTGCAGTATATGGGGGCGTAGAGCGGTAATCGATGGATGAATAACCGGTGGAGGGACGGGCATCTTGCCCGTCCAGCCGGGCGGGGACGCCCGGCGCTCCACCTCCCAGAATGCCTCCACTACTTCTTCTCTTCGGGCTTATCGCTCTTGTCGTCCTTCTTTTCGTCTTTGCTCTTGGCGTCTTTCGCCTTCTCCTCGATCGAGAGCAGTTCGACCTCAAAGATCAGAGTGGCATTCGGCCCGATGTCGGCGCCCGCGCCCCGCTCACCATAGGCAAGGCTCGAAGGAATAACGAGTTGCCATTTCGATCCCACAGGCATAAGCTCCAGCGCTTCCGTCCACCCCTTGATGACTTGACCGACGCCAAACGTCGCCGGTTGGCCGCGCTTGTAGGAGCTGTCAAATTCCGTGCCATTGATGAGAGTGCCGCGGTAGTTACACTTGACCGAATCGGTCGCGGTCGGCTTCGGTCCGGTGCCGGCGGTCAGAATCTTGTACTGCAAGCCGCTGGGCAAGGTAACGACGCCTTCTTTCGCTTTGTTGGCGGCCAGAAATGCTTCGCCTTCGGTCTTGTTCTTAGTCGCGGCCTCTTGCATTTTTTCCTGCTGCTGTTTGCGAGCTTCGTTCTGCACCTCGGTGAGCACGGCCTTGGCTTCTTCTTCTGTGAGACGCGTCTTAGCGCCTGAGGTGGTCGAATCCTTCAATCCCTGGGACACGAGATTCCAGTCCACTTCCACCGACTGCTTTTTCAGGGTGCTCCCAAGGTTGGTCCCGATGTTCATTCCCAGGGCGTAGCTGAACTTTTCTTTTCGGGTTTTAAGCGGAACCGGCGCTGCCGTTCCCGTTTTCTTCACCGGAGCTTTTGCAGTTGTGGCTGCTTTCGGAGTTGTGGCTGCAGGAGCCGCTGGAGTCGTTGCCGCCGGAGTGCTTGCTGCTGGAGTCTGCTGGGCATAGCCATCTCCGGCCAGCATTATCCCCGCGGCCAATAGTAGAGCTGTGGTGAGAGATTTTTGCATGCACCTATTGTCACATTGCCGCGCATTCTGCGCCAGACCTGAGGTGATGCGGTCGCGCGGAGCCGCGAGCTTCGGGCTTCGAGCTTCGGGCTTCGAGACTCGGGCAAACCGGTCCGCTCGCAGCTCGCAGCTTATTTTGACGCCGGGAGCGCCTGCTCCCGGATTTCGCTATAATCCCTGCATGAAAACCCATCGCTTGCTGCTTCTCGCACTGCTTGTGGTCGTGCTCGCATCAGCCAGTTCGGCCAAGATTCTGGTTCAACTCAGGGATGCTCAAGGCAAGGTTGTGGGCACTGCGATTCTGTGGGAATCGGGCCCCGGAATCGGGATGGAACTCAATCTCGAGAATCTGCCTCCCGGCGAACATGGCATCCACTTTCATCAGAACGCGAAGTGCGACGCCCCGGACTTCAAGTCCGCGGGAGGGCACTTCAATCCCGAGGGCAAGAAGCATGGATTGGAAAATCCGGAAGGCCACCACGCCGGCGACAACCCCAACTTCACGGTGGGCGCGGACGGCAAAGCGCATTTCAAGTGGGAGGATAAGGACGTGACGCTCGGCAGCGACAGCCATTCGCTGTTCAGCAACGGAGGCACGGCGATCGTGGTGCACGCCAAGGCGGACGACCAGAAGACCGACCCCGCCGGCAATGCCGGCGACCGCATCGCCTGCGGCGTGATTACGAATACGAAATAGGACCGGTCGGTAAGAGCTGGGAGCTAGGCGCCGAATTGAATGCCTTTGTGCTCGTGTCCCAGAGACACCACTACTGCCGCCAGTGTGAACACCACAAATGCGGTCAGAGCCATGGCGTTGGCGTAGCTCGTGTGCTGGGCGAGAATCGCCTCGATATAAGCGACCGAGCCGGCCAGAAGCACACCACACTGGTAAGCGAATCCGGGAAGGAATCCGCGCACCGAGTCGGGTGACAATTCCGAGAGGTGAGCGGGAATGATGCCCCACGCTCCTTGCACCATGAACTGGATGAGGAAAGCTCCGACGACCAGCAAGGCCAGATTCGGGGCGTAGGCCCACAGAGGGACGATTGCGATCGCACTGACGAGCGCAATGATCATCGAGCGGCGGCGTCCGAAACGGTCGGACAGGGAGCCGAACAGCGTGCCTCCGCAGATCGCTCCCACCATGGAGATGGCAGTGATCACCGCGCGCTGGGTCGGCTTCATGCCCCACTGGCGCTGCAGGAAGGTGGGGAACATATCCTGCGTGCCGTGCGAGGAAAAGTTCATCATCATCATCAAGAGGGTCAAATAGAGAAACAGTTTCCAGTTGGAGAGAATCGCGCGGCCGAGATTGCTCCAGTTTTCGTGGCGAGTTTTCTGCCAGACCTCCGATTCTTTCACCTTGAAGCGGACGAAAAGACCCAGCAGGGCGGGTAGTCCTCCGATGAAAAACATCGGCCGCCAGCCCCAGCGGGGGAAGACAAAGTAGAAACAACCCGCTGCCAGAAGATAACCGAGAGCGTATCCCTGCTGCAGCATGCCGGAAAGAAATCCGCGCAGCCGGGGTGGAACCTTTTCCATAGCGAGCGAGGCGCCTACGCCCCACTCTCCACCCATGCCGATGCCGAACAACGCGCGCAGCACCATGAAGGTAGTGAAACTATGCGCAAAACCGGTGAGCACCTCGACGGCGGAGTAGAAGACGAGATCGATCATCAAGGGGAGGCGGCGTCCGTAGCGATCGGCCATGAGTCCGAAGATGAACGCGCCCACGGGACGAAACGTCAGGGTAATCGTGATGGAGAGAGCAATCTCGGCGTCGGAGCGGTGAAATTCCTTAGCGATGGCGGTTAGCGAGAGGACGACCAAAAAGAAGTCGAAGGCGTCAAGCGTCCAGCCGAGGAAGCCGGCGAATACGGCTGGACCGTGGCCGTCTTTGGCGGGTATAGCGGCGGGTATAGCGGCAGGTGCGGCGGCAGATGTGGTGGTCGGCGGAATAATCGGCTGAGTCATGTAGTCTTCCGGCATTCTTGAATCCGCTGCGCGGGAGATTCTCCTCATTTCCCGCGGCGGTTTTCCTGCGGCGAACACTATAAACGAATTCGGTAACTCAAAGCACTCAGCTTTTCTGCCTGCAGAAACGGGGCTTGCCGCGTCTCTACCGAAACTCTGATACAAGATGAAGTGATCAACGGCGTTGGTGAATGCAGGCTTGTCAGGTCACGGAAGCTGGCAGAATCGTCCCACGGCAACTGCCCAGGCCGATGCGACGGAACCCTTCGCGTTCCGCGAATCCTCGGAGGATGACTTCGTCTCCATCTTCCAGAAATTTCCTCTGCTCTCCCGTCGGCAGCGTAACCGGATCCCGGCCGCGCGTGGTTAGCTCCAACAGGCATCCGCGCGTGGTCTTGTCCGCGCCTGACACGGTTCCGCTTGCCAGCAAATCGCCAAGGCGGAGATTGCAGCCATTGCTCGCGTGATGGGTCAGCATCTGCGCCATGGTCCAGTACATGTCGCGAAAATTGCCGCGGCTCAAAACCACCGGAGCGATGCCGGCTTCGCGCATCCGCACCGACAACAGCGAAACTTCCAGGCACAAGTCGAGACCGCCCTGTTCGTGATTACTCTGGCTGAAAAGATAAGGCAGCGGCGCCGGGTCGCCTGCCGCGCGCGCAAAGGCAGCCGTGCGAAACGGAGCCAGCGCTTCCATCGTCACCACCCACGGCGAGAGTGCAGTCGCAAAACTCTTCGCCAGAAACGGGCCGAGCGGCTGATACTCCCAAGCCTGAATGTCGCGCGCCGACCAGTCATTCACCAGGCAGATTCCGAAAATATGTTCTTCCGCTTCGGCGATGGGAATGGTTTCTCCCAACCGATTTCCAGTACTCACAAAGAAGCCCACTTCCACTTCGTAGTCGAGCGCGCGGGTCGGACCGAACTTCGGATCGTTATTCGGGTCATTATTCGGAACTTTATTCGGACCGGCGTCGCTATCGCGCGTCTGGCCGGAGGGGCGCCGCACCGGCGTTCCCGTCGGAACCAGCGACGACGCCCGCCCGTTATAGCCAATCGGGACGTATTTGTAGTTTGGCAGCAGCGGATTATCGGGGCGGAACAACTTCCCCACGTTGGTGGCGTGAAAGATCGATGCGTAGAAATCCGTGTAGTCGCCGACGACCGCAGGCAAAAGCATGTCAACATCAGCCTGCGCGACGAGATGGCGCGCAGCGGACCGCCGATCGGAAGCGGGCGCATCCTGACGCAAAATTGCATGAAGACGCCGGCGCAAGGCGCGCCGAGGAGCGGCGCCGAGCGCCATCAGCGGATTCAGCGAATCGGATGCACAGGCATTCGCCGCGAGCCGCACACTTTCCTCCGCCAGAAAGCCCTCATCCTGCATTCCGTGGAGGTCGAGGATGCGGTCTCCGATCGCAACTCCCACTCTCGCCCCGCCTGCGTTGCGTCGCCGGAAAACTCCGAAGGGCAAATTCTGAATGGGAAAATCCGAGCCGGCAAGGTTGGCGGATTCAACCCAACTTTGCACTTTGGAATCGTGGGTTTCGTCGAGAGCTGGTTTCATGGCAGATGTTTCACAGGAGGCGTAGAGTCCGTAAGTCGTCGATGGGCTCGGTGAACGAACAAGACCCAAACGAAACCGCGAAGCCCTGGCGCGCGGCGACGATTTCGCGCCGGCTGAGCCGATGCCGGCGCCAGACGACTCCCTCCAGATCAAAGTGAAAGGCTGGCGCCGATTGCTCCTCGAGCAATTGAACGGCAAGCGTGGGTTCCATTCCCGCCCGCAAAAACGCGGCCGCCAGAAAAACATTGAGAAAGCCGTGCATAATTCCCGATGGGCTCTCGGGTTGATAGGTAAAACGGTGCGCCGAGCGCAGCGGATGGTGCAGTCCCGCAGTCGCCTTGAAGGGCACATTGGCTGCCGTACACAGGCGAATGAATTCGATCACGCTCTCGGGAGCAGGAAACTTGTCAGCCGTCTCGCCGCCCGTGCGGATCTTGGCTCTGCGGCCGCATCCGGCCACCACCGCAACGCACTCGGCGCAACTGGACAGCGGCACTTCGAAATAGGCGGCGAGTTCCTCGGGGATGATTCCAGACAGCCGCTTGACCTCGTCGGCGCTCGCAACCTTCACCTCAACCGACTCGACGACGGCCGTTCTACCGTAACTGGAGTTAGTAACTCGGGCATTAGTAACTCGAGCATTGAATTCACGAATGAGAGCGACATCCGCAATCGGATCGGAGCCCAGAAGGACAGACAAAGGCCAGTTCGCGACGCTTGTTCCAGGCGTTGGCGTTGGCAATGGCAATCCAGCGAACGCCTCTTTGAACTCCCCGAGCCGCGCAACCGGAACGATGAAACGCCCTAGAATCGAGTTCCATTCCGACCGCGAATATGCTTCATAGTTAGCCACAGATGCCGGCATGGCCAATGATGCCGGAGGAAACAACCCCGCATAATCGATCAGGTTGCGCAGCAGGACAGCGGCGGCGTCTAACGCGTCGGCGGAGTTTCGCACCGTCTGTGCAGTTTGCAAATTCATTGCACCTCAAACTGTCATCCCTAGCGAAGCGAAGGACCTATGCATTTGCCAGCAGCGCGGGAATTCATAGGTCCTTCGGTTCGCTCGGGATGACAACCCAAGCATGTGTCGCGGATTCATGGAACATGACACTAACTGCCCGACTCCTTGAACTTTTTCCGCAATCCCTGCCAGCACTCGAAGTACTGATGATCAAGCTCGGAAGTCTCCAACGCAAACTTTGTCGGCTGGCACACGAAACGAGTCTCGAACATGAACGCCATGGTGTCGCCTTGATAGACCGGCTTCAACTCGGCGTTACTCGCTTTCTCAAACGTTTCAGCGTCGGGCCCGTGACCGGCCATGCAATTGTGCAGACTGGCGCCGCCGGGCACGAATCCTTCCGCCTTGGCGTCATATTCACCGCGGATCAGTCCCATGAACTCGTTCATGAAGTTGCGATGAAACCAGGGCGGACGAAATGTATGCTCGGAAACCATCCATCGCGGCGGGAAAATTACGAAGTCAACATTGGCGGTTCCCGGAATTTCCGAAGGCGAAGTCAGCACCGTGTAAATCGACGGGTCCGGATGATCGAAGCTCACGGTGTTAATGCAATTGAAATTCGCCAGATCGTATTTGTAGGGCACGTAGTTTCCATGCCAGGCAACCACGTTCAACGGCGAGTGATCGATTGCCGCCGTCCAGAGTCTTCCCTGGAACTTGGTCACAATCCGGTAATCGCCTTCTCGATCTTCAAACGCCGCCACCGGAGACAGAAAGTCGCGCGGATTCGCCAATCCGTTCGCGCCAATCGGTCCCAGATCCGGCAGACGAAGCAGAGCACCGTAGTTCTCGCAGATGTAGCCGCGCGCTTCCTTCTCGAAAAGTTCGACGCGGAAACGAATGCCCCGTTGAATCACCGCAATCTCGCCGGGGCCGGCTTCGAGAACACCCATCTCCGTGCGTAGCAGCAGGCGTCCCTTTTGCGGCACAATCAACATCTCCCCGTCGGCGTTGTAGAAAAATCGATCCGTCATCGAGCGGTTGGCAACATAGATGTGTACGGCAACGCCCGCATGGGTGTGGGTGTTGCCATTGCCCGCCATGGTGATCAGGCCGTCGACGAAGTCAGTCGGTTCGGAGGGAATTGGAATTGGAGTCCAGCGCAACTGGTTCGGCGGCGTCGGCACCTCGTCGAACGGCGCGCTGCGCAGCCTTTTTGGGCTGATCAGTTCGAATGGCTTGTGCGCCACCGACGGACGCATACGGTAAAGCCACGTCCGGCGATTGACGGCGCGCGGCGCGGTGAATGCCGTGCCGCTGAGTTGTTCCGCGTATAACCCGTGCGCCACTTTCTGCGGAGAATTCTGCCCGCGCGGCAATACACCTTCCACCGCCTCGCTGGCGAACTCGTTGCCGAATCCCGACTGATAACGCAACTCGGTCTTTGGCGTCTTCGCTGGTGCGTTCATCGCTGGTGCGTTCGTCGCTTGTGCGTTCACGGCTTGTGCTTTTATCGCTTTTGTTTCCGTCATTCTCGCTTTAGGCATGCCTACAGATTCCCTCGCCGCGCCTGCTCCGTTTCGATCGATTCAAACAGCGCCTTGAAATTCCCTTTGCCAAATCCGCGGCTGCCCTTGCGCTGGATGACCTCGAAGAACACGGTCGGCCGATCCTCCACCGGCTTCGAAAAAATCTGCAAGAGGTAGCCTTCCTCGTCGCGGTCCACAAGTATACCGAGAGAGCGCAACTCTCCGAGCGATTCTTCCACGGGCCCAACCCGCGACGGCAGCGCGTCATAATACGCGTCGGGAACACGCAGAAAATCGAGCCCGTTGCGCTGCAGTTTGCCGACCGTGTACATAACATCCTTGCACTGCAGCGCGATGTGCTGCGCCCCGGCTCCTCCGTAGGCTTCGATGTACTCCTGAATCTGGCTCTTGTTGCGCGCCGGGGCAGGTTCATTGATGGGAAATTTTACCGAATGCGAGTCGTCCGACATCACGATGCTCATCAACGCGCTGAACTCGGTGGAAATATCCTTATCGTCGAATGTAATGTAACGATGGAACCCGAAGACGCGCGTGTAGTAATCCGCCCAGTACTGCATTTTGCCGAGCTCCACATTCCCCACGATGTGATCGATGCGCAGAATGCCGCAGTCGTCGCCCGTCAACGGCGCAGCCGCGAAGCCAGGCAGAAACGGCCCCTTGTAACCCTTGTATGAGATCAGCGAGTGGATCGTGTCGCCATAGGTATGCACGGCGGCGCGGCGAATGGCGCCGTGTTCATCCTTTATGTCATGCGGTTCCTCGGCCGGCTGCGCTCCTCGGCGGACAGCTTCCTCAAACGCGTCGTCCGCGTCCTCCACTTCCAACGCAATATCGCGCACGCCATCGCCATGCTTGCGGATGTGCTCCGCGGCCTGATCGTCGGGCGTCATCGGCGTAGTCAGAATGAAGTTCGCCTTGCCCTGACTCAGCGCATACGAAGATCGCTGACGATGGCCGGTTTCCAGTCCGCTGTAAGCAACCTGCGAAAAGCCGAATCCCTTGCGGTAGAAATAGGCCGCCTGCCGCGCGTTGCCGACCCAGAACTCGACGTGGTGAATGCGTTTCAGCTTGAGTGGGTTCTCCATCCGCTTGCTCCCCCGGATTCCATCTTCGCATATTTTACTTTTGGACGGGTTCGTCGCCATCTGGTAGGAAATCCGCTTTTTTCCCTTGCGCGCATCCGCGTATTCTACAATCACCCGTGCGCATGCTGATCTTCGTTCTTCTTACTCTTGCTCTCTCTGACCTCGACCCCGCTCCGTGGTGGCAGGTCCAGACCAGCGGCCTCGACACCGATCTGCGCGGCGTCAGTGTTAGTCAGAACAGCGCTGGCAAATACGTCGTGTGGGCTTCGGGCTCGAACGGAGTCATTCTGCGCTCGACCGACGAAGGAAAAACGTGGGCGCGAGTGAACGTGGCGGGAGGCAGCGATCTCGATTTCCGCGACATCGAAGCGTTCGACGCGGATACCGCCTATGTCATGTCGAGCGGGGATGGCGATAAATCCCGGATCTACAAGACCAGCGATGGCGGCAAGACCTGGATACTGCAATACTCCGACAAGCGGCCCGGCTTTTTTCTTGACTCGCTGGCCTGCGATTCGAAAACGCATTGCCTGGCACTGAGCGATCCGGTCGATGGAAAATTTGTCGTCTTGAGCACCGACGACGGGGAGCACTGGAAGGAACTGGCGCGCGACACGATGCCCGCCGCCCTTCCCACCGAGGGCGCATTCGCCGCCAGCGGAACCGCCATCGCACTCTGTAGCGACAAGGACATCTACTTCGGCACCGGTGGCCCCGGAGCCCGCATCTTTCACTCGGGAGATCGCGGACGCTCCTGGACTGCGGCTGAAACACCGATGGCCAGCGGCAACGCTTCCAGCGGAATTTTCAGCGTCGCCTGCCACGGCCGCTTTATCGTTGCGGTGGGCGGTGACTACAAAGAGCCGGACGGCGCGAACCGCGCGGCTGCTTATTCAACTGATTCTGGCGCGACCTGGCGCCTCGCTGCGCAGCAACCCGAAGGCTACCGCTCCGGAGTTGTATTTATTTCTGATAACGACTTGGCGGCGATTGGCACGAACGGTACCGACATCAGCCACGATGCGGGAGTTCACTGGACACACACGGACACGCTGAACCTGAACGCCGCCGGCTTTGCCGCCACCCACGGCTGGGCCGTTGGCCCGAAAGGGACCATCGCGCGCTTCAACCCACGTTTGCGATGAAGCGGAAAGCTGCAACTCGCGCTCAGTGCACTTCTACCGACACTAACTCTCCTTCGTGTTTCCCAACCGCGCGGTAGTTCACCGACACGAGACGATTCTTCCAATCGCAGGAAAACTGGTCCTCGCCAATTACCAGCAACGATTTGTAATCCGAAGCATGCATCTTATAAGTCGTCATCCCGCTCAAGATAGTAACTGTTGCCTCGGGAGGCTTGGAACAGTCACTACTAACGATCTTGCCTTTCAGAAATTGCACCGGCCCAGTCGTCCCCGGGTTTACGGGCGCTGGTTTTGGCGCCGCATCCGCATCCTCATCTTCCGTTGCGCTCGCCGCCCCAGCAGGCGCCGCGTTTTCCCCCGCGCGCTGCGGACGCACTCCATACTTCTGCAGCGTCTCCAAATCTTCCAATTCCTGCTTCGACGCTGCTGCCGCCGTCCGATCCGGTCCGGCCTTTAGCCGCGTAAACACTTCTCGCGCCAGATCCCACTTTTTGCCCGCAACATAGATCTGTCCCAGGTTGAACTGATACTCCATATTCCGCGGCGCCAGAGCGATCGCCTGCTTTTGCGCCTCCAACGCCGAGTTGATCCCGCCTCCCTCCACTCGCGCCATTCCCAGCATGTTATAAGCGTCGGCTAACTCCGGATACCAATCGGTGACGGCGCGCAGATCCTGCATCATGTTCGCCAGTCCCTGCATCTCTTTCCGCGTCGCCTGCGCCTGCTGATACTTCAGTGCTGAACGGTAATACCAGATCCATGGGTCCCGCGGATTCAAATCCGTCGCCTTCTCCAGTTCGTCGGCGGCCGCGTCGAACTTCTTCTGGTGAATATCGTCGCGCGCCAGCCCGCGACGGGCCGCCTCATTATCTTTTGGATCCGCCGTCAGCTGCTGCAAATCGTGCAGCGCCTGATCACGATGCTCCGGAACGCGCGCCATCACGTCGTCAATCACTGCTCGCGCTTCCTCATCCTTAACCGTAGTGACCGCCATCCCGATGTCGTCCGCGTTAAACGGCAGAGCGAAATGGTCCGGCTGCTGAGGACTCACCGGATTTGCAATCGGCTTCTTCGACTGATCAAGCGCAATACCTAATCCGCTCAGCGAGTTGAAGTACGTCTTCACCGCATCTTCCATCTGCGCCGGCGTCAAATCAAACGCCTGCACCATCGCCTTCTCCACAGGCACTTTCTGATTCAGTACTAAGTCGAAGTAAGTCCCTGCCTCCGGCATTTTGTTCTTGTTCAGCAGATAGTGGACGACCATCCACGACTGCGCATAATACAGAGTGCTGTGCGTCCCCTCACGCGTTCCTGAACTGTCATGCTTCATCGTGAACAGGTCTGTCATCGCGAGCCAGACCGGCGAACTCACGAGCTGCGTCAGCGACTGCGGAACATTCGGGTCCCGCCGCCTTTCGTCGAAGATATCCTCGTGCCATTCCGGCGACAGTTCCGGATCGCCTCCCATCTCCACTTGCTTACCGATATCGATCGACCCAAAGTATTCCGCCAGCCCTTCGTCAAACCAGCCCTGCGCCGGAGGATAGTTGTAATTCAAAAGATAATGCGCCAGCGGATGCGCCACCGCTCGCCACGGATCGGCTTCAAAAAGATTCAGGACGATGTAAATTCGATCCGAGCCCGGCACATAAAACCCGCCTGCCATGCTCTGCTTCGTCGGAGCGACCGCGCCATACTGCTTGTCGCTCTTGAGCGCGATGACGGTGATGGGCACCGACATTTTCAACTTGTCTTTCAGCAGCAGTTGTCCAAAAACCGCCCGCATTTGCTCCATCCGCAAAGCAACTTCCCGCCCGCGCTTGTCGCCCGCATCCGTGAGCACGGAAAAGTGCGCGGAATGCACTTCGATCCACCTGGGCTCATCCTTAGCGAATGCAAGTTGCGAGAAACAACCCGCGACCAGCAGACCCAAAGCAACGGTACCCGTACCGAACCAGCGCTTCACGGTGGAGTCCTTCCCTGAAAATGCTAGCACGCCGGCCAACCAGCAGGTGAGAAGTGAATCGCTATGGAGAGTCGGACGCGCCCTCGCCCGTCGCCTTTTACCTTGGCCCCACCACGGCTCGCACGTTACACTCTCGCATGTGACCTTGGCCCCTTCTTCCCGTCTTGCCTGGATCGACTGGATGCGCGGCTTGGCCTGCGTCCTGATGTTCCAGACGCACTGTTACGACGCCTGGCTGGGCGGCAATGCCCGCAACACCAGATTCCTCGAAGGATCGCAACTCCTGGGCACGCTGCCCGCTCCCCTCTTTCTTTTTCTGGCCGGAGTTTCTTTCGCCCTGGTCACCGACAAACTCATTCGCAAGAACTTGAGCCCCGCCGAAATCACCCGCGCCATGGTTCGCCGCGGCGCTGAAATCTTCGCCTTCGGACTCCTTTTCCGCCTGCAAGAATTTGTCATCGCCTGGGGATGGGCTCCCTGGTCAGACTTACTCCGCGTTGACGTCCTGAACATCATCGGCCTTTCTATGGTTTTGATGGCGCTACTCTGCGGTATCACGCTAAGTATCGCCCATCGTCGCTCCGGGACAGCGCAAATTCCAAAGCAAGTAACACCGCCAACCAACACGTTAGTAGCTGCCGCCATCGCCGCCGCGTCTCTAATTGCCCTGCTAACTCCGCCCCTCTACACTACCTGGCGACCAACCTGGCTGCCCTGGCCGCTGGAGTCCTACATCGACGGATGCCACAACCTGGGAGCTCCGCAGTCATGGCTTTTTCCTCTATTCCCATGGGCTGCCTTCGCCTTCGCCGGGCTGGGCGCTGGATTTATCCTTTTCAGCGATCGAGCCCGCACCCACACCGCCGAAACTCTAGCCCTCTTTGCCGCCGCCGGCGCCGTCGCAATTCTCGCAGCGCGCCAACTCGATCACTCTTCTTTCCATCTTTACTCTACTTACGACTACTGGCACACCAGTCCTAACTTCTTAATGATGCGTGTAGGTCTTTTGTTATTGATCGCGTTTCTGACTTATGCCTGGTGCCGCTGGGGCCTCGGAACTCGCGGATTCAGTCCACTTATTCAACTAGGCCAGACTTCCCTCCTCGTGTACTGGGTTCACCTGGAATTTGTCTACGGACGCTTCTCCCTGCTCCCCAAACGAGCCCAAACCATTCCCGCCGCTTCGCGAGGATTGCTGGAAATTTTTCTATTCATGCTGATCCTTTCACTGGTCCGCACCCGGATCGACTGGAAAAGAATTGACTGGAAGAAACTGAACTGGAAAAAGATAAGCCGACGAGTCCAGCCCGCGCAGGTGTGAGTAACGGGACGGCAAACTGAAAGTTGGGGTGCTCCGAACCTCTGACTATTGCAGACTTAGGTTCATCTCGCCATGCTTATCGAAGTTGATCCGCAGCACGCTTTCCTGCCCGCTGGCAAACTCGCCCGCCACCGTGGCGGACCGGTCATAAGTGGCTTCATCGGAAGTTACCTGCACCCGAAGACTATGTTTACCGGGAGCCACCTGCATAGCGTGGAATTCATGGCCCTGGACATGGTGGAACACGACCAGATGTTTCTTGTCTGTTCCTTCCAACTGGTGGGTGTAAGTCAGGCGGCCATCCACCCAGATCGACAGCTTGGCCTCCGCAAATTTGTGCTCCACTTCGATCTCCAACGTGGCTGGAGAAGTTACTGGGGAAACTGGTGAGACTACAGGGACTGCTTTCACAGATTTCCCTATTGCTGTCGGCGCTGTCGCAACCGGCGCGACCGTCGCGGCTGGCGCCGTCAGAGGCGTGGCCGTTCTGACCGGCGCGGCCGCCCCGGCGAGTGGAAGTGGCTCGGCAGCTTTCGATCGCACGGCGCGGGAGCTAAACGAAATCACCCAGACTCCCAGGATGAAAAGTCCGGCCAAAAGCAAGGCACCGGCAAGAGACCTCTTCCGCATCTTCTCCAGCAGGTTCTCCGCACCGTGCCTCAGGGGCAAAGCGCGCGGATTTTGCAGGAGTTTACCTGCAACCGCCGGTTGACCCGGGGGCGATTTGGCTCGTTCCTTCGCCGTTTGGCCGGCGCTTCCGCCCGTCGGCGAACTTGGCAACTTTGCTTTGCTCCACGGCTCTCGTCCTTGCTGCAGGTGCTGGATGTCTAGCACCATTTCCATGCCGCGCTGATAGCGCTCGGCGGGATCTTTCGCCATGGCTCGTGCAATGATGTAATCGAGTCCCTGCGGTAAATCAGCATCGAGAACGGTTGCCGGTATCGGGTCGCGATTGACTACCTTGAACGAAACCGTGATGGCGCTGTTGCCTTGAAACGGCCGGTAACCGGTCAGGATCGTGTACAGGACCACGCCCAGAGAAAACAAGTCTGACCGCCCATCCACCGCTTCGCCATTCAATTGTTCGGGCGACATATAAGCCGGTGTGCCTAACGCGCGTCCCCCCAGAGTGAGGTTGGCAAGATTCAGTTTAGCCACTCCAAAGTCAGCAATTTTGGCATGGCCGTCTTCGGTCAGCAGAATATTCGCGGGCTTTAGATCGCGGTGAACCACGCCTTGACCGTGGGCGCAATCCAGCGCTTCCGCCAGTTCGAGGGTTAGCTGCAGCGCTGTCTCCACCGGCAGCGTATGGTCGTCCCGCGACAGTAGCTTATCGAGGGACTGCCCCCCAACAAATTCCATTACGAGGTAAGGCGCGCGCGTCTCCGGTTCCTCGCCAACATCGAAGATAGTTACGATTCCAGGATGCGACAGGCGGCCCGCCGCTTCCGCTTCCCTAAAAAAACGCTCGCGATACTCGAGCTCCTCTTCCGGCGATTGGCCGGCCAACGAAACGGTCTTCACTGCGACCACACGGTTGATCTTGGGATCGCGCGCTTTGTAGACAACACCCATGGCGCCCCGTCCCAACTCGGACAGGATCTCGTATCGCCCGAAACGTTCGCTCCTGCGATCATCCATAGGTGCCCGTGGTGCAAAAGAGATTCGTATCAGGGCATGCCTTCAGGCATGTTGCGACTGCATTGAGCGTCAATGCGCCTTCAGGTGCAGGCTTCCGACCTCGTCAGCCTGACGCCGCTTTCGACTTGTCGTCCGTCTTGTCGTCCGTCTTATCGTCCGCCGCGGTCGTGACCGAGACGCCGATGACGTTCTCGTTCAGCACATCCACGATTCTCTTGGCTTGCTCGAGTGTGATTCCGTTCAAGAGTTCGAAGCCAACCTGAACGCCCCTGAGTGCGAAAATGGTATCGTGGTGGGGACGAACTTCGACTATCATCGACCCACCCTGCCGGCCAACGGCAAAACCAACCCCTGCTTTTTGGACCTTAGTTGCCGCCATGAATTACCCCCGAGGACATAACCATGCACCGCGCTCCCTTTGGGGGTCGCGAGAGAAAGAGGGTTGCGGCGTCTATCGATATTGTCTGCTAAAAGGCCAAATCGTTCCAAGTTACCGACGTGTTAGCCGCTGGGGCCCGTCTGGGGGGTCAGGAGTCGCGGGAAACGCCGACAACTGCACGATTGCGTTCCCCATCAGCTTCAGCGCCACTCCCCAGTTCTGGCGCGCGCTGGCACCGTCGTTTCCGTAGCCGCTCGCGTACAAGGTGCAGTAAAAGCCTTCCCGG
>JBEKIB010000106.1:0-14634 GCA_050011975.1 Terriglobales bacterium
CGCTTCGGCATCGCCAACTCCGCGCTGTTCGCCACCGTCACCACCGACGCGAGTTGTGGCGCCATTAACGGCTGGCACGATTCGTTTACTCCGCTGGGCGGCATGGTTCCGCTGGTCAACATCATGCTCAGCGAAACGGTGTTTGGAGGAGTGGGCGCAGGCCTGTACGGCATCCTGATCTACGTGGTGCTATCGGTGTTCATTGCCGGGCTCATGGTAGGGCGCACGCCGGAGTATCTGGGCAAGAAGATTGAAGCCTACGACGTGAAGATGGCGATGCTGGTCACTCTGGTTTTCCCGCTGATCATACTTGTGCTCACGGGCATTTCATCGGTTGAGGGATTTGGCACATCGAGCATCAGCAATGCGGGGCCACACGGGCTGACCCAAATCCTCTACTTGTTTACGTCGTCGGCAGGGAATAATGGTTCCGCGTTCGGCGGCATAAACGGCAACACCCTTTGGTACAACACCGCGGGCGCGATGACGATGCTGGTGGGACGATTCTTCATGATCATCCCCATGCTGGCGATTGCCGGCAACCTGGCGAAGAAAAAGACGGTGCCCGCAACGGCTGGCACGTTCCCGGTAACTACGCCCCTGTTCACGGTTCTGCTGGTGTCGGTGATTGTGATCGTGGGAGCGCTCACATTTTTTCCGGCCCTTAGTCTGGGACCTGTACTTGAACACCTGCTGATGATGGCAGGGAAAACTTTCTGAGGCAGGGCTTTCCGAGGTAAGACATGGCAGAAAAGAAAAGCAAGAGTTTGTGGGACGCAAAAATCATCCGGCGGGCGCTGGTCGATGCCCTGGTCAAACTCGATCCCCGCACCATGATGAAGAATCCGGTCATGTTCGTGGTCGAGGTTGGCAGCGTGGTAACGACCATCCTGTTATTCGGCGGGAAGCAGAGCTTCGCCTTCAATCTGCAGATCACGCTGTGGCTTTGGTTCACGGTGCTGTTTGCGAATTTCGCGGAAGCCATGGCCGAAGGACGCGGCAAAGCGCAAGCTGACACGCTGCGCAAAGCCCGGTCCGAAACCGAGGCCAAGCGCCTGCTGGAGGACGGAACGACAGAAACGGTGGCGAGTGCAAAGCTGCGTTCGGGCGATGTCGTGATGGTGACCGCAGGCGAACTCGTCCCGGGCGATGGCGAAGTCATCGAAGGCGTGGCCTCGGTGGACGAGTCTGCGATCACGGGCGAATCCGCGCCGGTAATTCGCGAAGCTGGAGGAGACCGGTCAGCGGTCACCGGCGGCACGCGCGTGCTTTCCGACGTCATTAAAGTCCGCATTACTTCGAATCCGGGCGAGACCTTCCTCGACAGAATGATCGCTTTGGTCGAAGGCGCGGAGCGGCAGAAGACTCCGAACGAGATCGCGCTCAATATTCTGCTGGCGGGCCTGACCATCATTTTCCTGCTGGCTGTAGTTACGTTGCAGCCTTTCGCGATTTACTCGGGATCGCCGCAGACCGTATTTGTGCTCGTCTCCCTGCTCGTCTGCCTGATTCCGACCACCATCGGGGGCCTGCTCTCCGCGATCGGCATTGCCGGCATGGACCGCCTGGTGCAGCACAACGTGCTGGCGATGTCCGGGCGCGCCGTGGAAGCGGCCGGAGACGTGAACACGCTGCTGCTCGATAAGACGGGAACGATCACGCTCGGTAACCGGCAGGCGGCGGAGTTCATCCCCGCACCGGGCATTACCACGGCCGAAATGGCCGATGCCTCTCAACTCGCTTCGCTTGCCGACGAAACGCCCGAAGGCCGCTCGATTGTCGTGCTGGCAAAAGAGAAGTACAACCTGCGCGGCCGCGAACTGGCGTCACATGAAGCGGTGTTCGTCCCCTTTACCGCGCAAACCCGCATGTCGGGCGTGAACCTGGACGGTCGCGAGATTCGTAAAGGAGCGGTCGACGCCATCACCAAATACCTGCATCAGTTCGGCACATCGCTGCCGCGTGAGGTGCAGGCGAGCGTGGAACAGATCTCGCGCTCGGGAGGAACTCCGCTGGTGGTGGCGGAGAATCAGCGCGCGTTGGGCGTGATCTATCTGAAGGACATCGTCAAGGGCGGAATGCGCGAGCGCTTCAATCAACTGCGCGCCATGGGGATCAAGACCGTCATGATCACCGGCGACAATCCCCTGACAGCGGCGGCGATCGCGCGCGAGGCTGGGGTGGATGATTTTCTGGCGGAGGCGACTCCGAAAGACAAGATGGATCTGATTCGGCGCGAACAGGCCGACGGCAAACTGGTCGCCATGACCGGCGACGGCACTAACGACGCGCCTGCGCTGGCTCAGGCCGACGTGGGCGTGGCCATGAATACTGGTACGCAAGCGGCGAAAGAAGCCGGAAACATGGTGGACCTGGATTCGAATCCCACCAAGCTCATCGAAGTGGTGGCGATTGGCAAACAACTGTTGATGACACGCGGAGCGCTCACCACGTTCTCGATCGCGAACGACGTGGCCAAGTATTTCGCGATCATTCCCGCGATGTTTGCCGGAACATTTCCAGTGCTGAATGCGCTGAACATCATGCGGCTGCAAACGCCGCAGTCGGCAATACTCTCCGCCGTTATTTTTAACGCGCTCATCATTGTTGCGCTGATTCCACTGGCGCTGCGAGGAGTCGCGTACAAGCCAATGAGCGCCGAATCGCTGCTACGGCAGAACCTGCTGGTGTATGGATTTGGTGGGCTGGTGGTTCCGTTTATCGGCATCAAGCTGATTGACATGTTCATTACCGGCATCAAGCTGGTGTAGGAATTTGTAATTTGTGATTTGTAATTTGCAATTTAGAAGCATCGCTGTCGATAGGTTGGGCTTAGAGAGCCGCTGAATCGGATTCTTAAATTGCAAATTACAAATCGCAAATTGCAAATGAAAATTTGGTCACTAACAGAGAAATACAATGAAAAAGAATCTCGTTACAGCGGTACTCATGACGATCGCGACGACGGTGCTGTTGGGAATTCTGTATCCCCTGCTGGTGACCGGGCTCGCGCAGCTTGTCTTCCCCAAGCAGGCCAATGGCGAGCTCATCCACGGGAAGGATGAAGTGGTCATTGGTTCGCGGCTGATCGGGCAGCCATTTTCCGGGCCGGGCTACTTTCATTCGCGGCCGTCCGCCGCGGGCGCCGCTGGCTACGATGCCAGCGCCTCAGGCGGCTCGAACCTGGGCCCGACCAACGCGCAGTTGATTACTCGCGTCAATGGAGACGTTGCCAAGCTGCAAGCCGAAAATCCCGGCGTTCCCATCCCGGTCGATCTGGTGACGACGTCGGCTTCAGGACTCGATCCCGACATTTCGCCGGCGGCTGCGGAGTTCCAGATTCGGCGCGTGGCTGCGGAGCGCAAGATTCCGGAAGCGGAGGTCGCCCGCCTGGTTCAAGAAAACTCTGAGAACCGGCAATGGGGATTCCTGGGCGAACCGCGCGTTCACGTCCTCGAACTGAATATTGCGCTCGATGCGCGCTACGGGCGGTTAGCCAAAAAGTAGGCTGTGCGAAAGCCCCACACTGTCCGCACTCTAGCGCGGCGGATGAATCGCTCGCAGTGCGCCTGCGGCAACTGAAATCTCGGCGGGCGTCTCGCACACAAACTCTCCGTCAGCGTAGATCTCGAGCGGAGTCGTGGTCTGCACGTGAACTCGCTCGGCTCGCGAGTACTCGACTTCGGGCAGTTTGAGATGGCGCCCGAAGTACACGGTCGGAAACATACAAAACAGTTTAAAGGGATTCAGCTTGGTGATCCGGCAGATGTCGAGCTTGCCATCGGCGAGATCTGCTTCCGGCGCAATGCGCATGCCGTCTCCATAGAACGGCGTGTTGGCGAAGGCAGCGAGTAAGGTGAGCTTTTCGGCTTGAGTGTCATTCTTACGAGTGCCGTTGAACGTGGTCAGCCGCACGGAATAGGCCGGAAGTTTGAGCAGCATGGGCAATAGCGCCAGGGCATAGCCGCCGTGTCCGCGCAGCCAGCGCGGCATCTGATTGGCGCTTCGAGTGACGGCAGAGTCCAGACCGCACCCGGCGACGCAGCAGAAGTAGTGGGTGCGTTCCGGCGCAGCGGATGGAACGATAACTCCGAGATCAATGGCCTGCGCCTGAATTTTCCCCGATTCGAAATCGCGCCACACGCGCAAAGAGTCGCGCATCGAGCGCAGGTTCAGCGCGCGGGCAAAATCGTTTCCACTGCCGGCAGGCACGATCAGCACCGGAAGTTGGAGACGCACCAGCGCTGGCAGATGACGATGAATCGTCCCGTCCCCGCCAAAAACTAAGATGGCGTCGGCGTCGCTGGACGAGGTGGGCAGTCCCTGCAGCCACTCGGTTGGAGAGCTGCCTTGAAACGGCTTCAAGTCAGCCGGCGAAGTTCCCAACCCGAAGATGACGGCGGCGCGCATGGGCTAAGCGTTAAACGTCAAGCGTCAAATGTCCAGCATTAGAACACACGCGCCGACCAGCGGACCAGTGAGTCACACCGATAGCAACTCCAGACGTGCTAGAATTTGTTGCGCCTGAGACGCTTCCTCCGAATTGGTGGCGCAGCAGACTTCTCCACCCTGGCAACAACGGACTGAAAAAAGTGGCCCAGAACCCCAACCCTCAAAGCGACTCCATTACCTACGCCGATGCCGGGGTCAGCATTGATCGTGGCAACCGCACCAAGCAGCGCATCAAGTATCTGGCCCACAAAACTTTCACCAAGGGAGTGCTGAGCGAGATTGGCGGATTCGGCGGGCTGTTCTCGGTGGATAAGAAGTATTTGGATCCGGTGCTGGTTTCGAGCGTGGATGGCGTCGGCACCAAGTTAAAAGTGGCCTTCGAAATGAAAATGCACCACACCGTCGGCGCCGACCTGGTGAATCACTGCGTGAACGACATCGCGGTGCAGGGCGCGGCGCCGTTGTTTTTTATGGACTACCTGGCGGTGGGCAACCTGGATCCGGAGGTCGCGGAAAAAATTGTTGGCGGCCTCGCCGATGCCTGCAAGCATAATGGCTGCGCCCTGATCGGAGGCGAGACCGCTGAAATGCCGGGGTTCTATCCCGAAGGCGAGTACGATCTTGCCGGATTCATTGTCGGAGTGGTCGAGCGCGACCGCATCATCAGCGGCAAAGACGTGCAGGTGGGGGATTGCGTCCTCGGCTTGCCTTCCAACGGCCTGCACACCAACGGATACTCGCTGGCTCGCAAACTACTTTTTGAAATCGCGGGCTATTCCCCGGAAACTTTTGTCAGCGAGATCAAGAACAAGGTCGGCAACGAACTGATGCGAACCCATCGCAGCTACTGGTCGGTCATTCGGAAGATGATTGCGGGCGAGTGCGTCGCGGCGCTGGCGCATATCACCGGCGGCGGAATTACCGAGAACCTGCCCCGAGTGCTGCCCAAAGGCACGTCGGCCGTGATCGAACTCGGTACCTGGCCGGTTCTGCCCATCTTTGAACATCTGCAGAAACTCGGCAACGTCGCTGAGGAAGAAATGCTCCGCACCTTCAATATGGGCCTCGGTATGCTGATCGTGGTTCCCGCCAAGAAATTCAAGAAAGCGCAGACGCTGCTGGAGCGCGCTGGAGAAAAATTTTACTGCGTCGGGCGCATCGTCAAGGGCGATCGTAAGGTGATGTTCAGCTAGGCAATTGGTGCCTCGTGTAGAGAAGCGGATTGCCGCGTCTCCCTCGTTGCATAACTGGGGCGTCAAAAGGAGACGGGGCAAGCCCCGTCTCTACAGCTTGAATTTTTGCCGCTCTTCGATTTTCTCCGTGTCTCCGCGTCTGTGGTGAATAATGATGTTCTATGAAGAACCTCGGCATTTTGCTTTCCGGGCGGGGCTCCAATTTCGTGGCTATCGCCGACAGCATCGCGGCGGGCAGGATTCCCAATGCGCGCATTGCGGTTGTTATTTCGAACCGTGGCGACGCTCCCGGTCTTGAAATCGCCCGCCAGCGCGGTCTCAACGCGCTCGTCATTGCATCGAAAGGTAAGCCGCGCGAGGAGCACGACCGCGAAGTTGTGGCTGCGCTCCACGACAACCAAGTCGACCTCGTCTGCCTCGCCGGTTACATGCGCCTGCTCTCTCCGTGGTTCGTGCAGCAGTTTCCGGCGAAAATTCTCAACATCCATCCGTCGCTGCTCCCGTCCTTTCCCGGACTCGAAGCGCAGCAACAGGCGTTTGCCTACGGCGTGAAAGTGACCGGGTGCACGGTGCACTTCGTGGATGAAGAACTCGATCACGGCGCCATCGTCGTGCAGAAAACCGTGCCCGTGCTGGACTCCGACGATGAGCACACGCTGGCGGCACGTATTCTTGAGCAGGAACATATCGCATACAGCGAAGCGATCAGGATTGTGCTGGAAGGAAAATTTGAGATCGCGGGCAGGAGAATGGTGAAAGGTCAGAGGTGAGAGGTCAGATTGCAGAGGTAAGTCCAAATTCAACACGCTTCAGCTTTCACCTCTGCAATCTGACCTCTGACCTCTGCAATCCTACATAATGAGTTCGTTGCTCATTCTCGCGATCGGATGCTGCATCACCTCGAGTTCGTTTTTCACCAGGTTCAGTCCATACACGCACTGCTCAAATCTCTGCGAGAGTTGCGCGAACAGCGGCGCCACTTTCGCGTATTCGAAGTGTTCGAACTTGGAGACGATGTAGTAACTTTCTTTTCCCGCTTTGACCCAATCCACGAAGCCCTCGACCCGCTGACGGCGCAAGCGGTAATGGTTGATGCTCTCCGGAAACATGCCGGCGTAAAAGAGAGTGTAGTCGCCGATGTGCTTGCGAACCTGGCGTTCGCGGTCGAACGAGGGCGCGGGGCCGTAGATCGGGTCCGACTCGATCAGCATCTCGCCCACATCGTTCAACGGCTTCCCCGCCGCATTGCGGATTTTCAACAACTGCTCGGCATCGCAAAACTCTGCCAGCAGATGTGCGACGTAGCTCACGACTTGCGGATCGCGAATTCCAATCTCCTCGGCATAATGACGGCCGACCAGTTCACGAAATAGTTGCTGCAGCGGATGCGTCTCCGGAAATTCCATGGCCCCACTTCCCTTCCAAACCGTGCCCCCTCTTCCCATCGGAACAAAACGGTGTGCGGATTACATACCGTGAATCCTGATCCGATGCAAGTGACCATCGAGCCACTATTGTGGTTAGAAGCCCGCGTGGGGAGCGGCGTTTCGGCGTATCTGCTGGCAGCCAAAGCAGGCGGCTGCTAATTTCCGCATCGCGTGGATCGAAAAATCGGTTTGCGGAATCTATTTAGACAAGAAAAACAGGAAAAAGGAGGCGGAGTGGAACGAATCAACATTGCAAGCGGAACACCGTGGGAGCCGATTGTCGGTTACTCTCGTGCGGTTCGCGTAGGATCGTATGTCCACATTGCGGTACAACTGCAACGGGGGCCGATGGCAAAATCGTCGGCGCAGGCGATGCCTACGCGCAGGCGGTTCAGACCCTCAAGAACATTCAGCGCGCGCTGGAGCGAGCCGGAGCTTCGCTGAAAGATGTCGTCCGCACGCGCGTGTTCCTCACCAACATTGCGGATTGGGAAAAAGCAGGAAAGGCCCACGGAGAATTTTTCCGCGACATTCGTCCCGCGAGCACGATGATGGCGATCACGGCCCTGGTTTCTCCGGAGATGCTGCTGGAAATCGAAGCGGACGCAATCGTGCCCGAGGGAAAGTAAAGATGGCGGAAACCGGGAACAGAGCCGGGCTTCCGCCATCACTTGAGCCGATAGTGCGAACCGCTAACGGCGGCCTTTCTTGCGGGCAACTTTTTTCTTTGCCGCTTTCCGGGCTGGCTTCTTTACTGCTTTCTTCGCCGCTTTTTTGGGGGCGGGTTTCTTCGCGGCTTTCTTCACCGGCTTCTCAGCCGCCTTCTTCTTAGCAGGCGCCTTCTTGACTGGAGCTTTCTTAGCAGGCGCCTTCTTCTTCGGAGGCCGGCTCTGGCCGCCGCCACCACCACCCGAAGGAGTTACGGGCGCTGGTGCCACAGGTGATGGCGAGACGGCAATCTCGTCTTCTTCCACCACGATGACGGGCTCTTCTTCCTCTTCCTCCTCTTCTTCTAAATCCTCTTCCAGCGATTCGCCGTAGGCGCCGCTGTCACTGTATTCATCTGTCTCATCGTCCCGACCGTACAGAGTCGGATCATCGAAAGGCATATCTCCTCCTCCTGCGTATTTGAGGTCACCCGCACGCCTGCGCGCACGGCGCCTCGGAATTAGGACAACCGCTGCGAAACGGCACTGCTGGAACGCAACGGCGCGTGATTATAGCACGGCGCAGTTTCACCGGCAGTATCGTGCATTCTCTTCGGATTTGCGAGGAAATTATAACGGAGAAAAAAACCGGCCAGCTTTTGGCGAATTAAAAGCGAAACCAGGAAACGGCGCTCCCTATTCGTATGCCAGCGCGTCGATGGGATCCTTCTGCGCCGCCTTAAACGCTGGATACAGCGCGCCGGCAATCGCGCCAGCAATCGCAATCAGGGTGGCGCGCACGACCCAACTGCCAGCCACCACCACCTGCAGCAATGGGAACTTGTGGGCCAAGGCCGCTCGGGCCGCGAGACTCACCACGATGCCCAGTACGATGCCACCCAGCGCCAGCAGCACCGTTTCCCGCAGCACTACATTCACGATATACAGCTTCGAAGCACCCATCGACTTCAGAATGCCGATTTCGCGCGTCCGCTCCATCACCGCCGTGTACATGGCCTGAAAAATTACGATGAATCCGATGACCACTGAAATGCCGACCACGACATCGATGAAGGTTGAAAGGCCTGGATAATTGCTGGTGGTCATCATGGCCAGGTAGGATGCCATCGAATTTGCCATGTAGCGCTCCATGCCGGGCACATTCTTGATTTCATCGACCACCGCGTCCGCGTTCGCCGGGTCGTCCAGTTTGAGATAGAAGATCGTGGCCTTATCCTTGGCGCCGATCAGGTCCTGCATGGTGTTCAGCGGAATAAATTTGCGTCCGCCCTTGCCTCGTTCCACGATGCCGGAGATGCGGAACTTGTTGTTCAGAATCTCAATCGTGTCTCCCACTCGGGCGTGCTTGGACTTGGCAAAAAGATCGTCGACCAGCGCGTCGTTCGGCCCCTGAAATGGGCCGCCTGCCAGATAGTGGAAGCCCGCCGACATGCTTTCATAACTGGGCAAATCGATTCCCGCAATGATCTCGAGCGAACCCGCCGACGAGACCTGCGTGATCACCGGGGCTACGCTCTTCACATGGGGCAGTTTGGCCAGCACCCCACCGATCTTGATCGGCATGGGCGCGCCGGTCAGCCCGGCGATGAACGAAGACCCCGGCGGCAGCACCAGCGCGTCGGCCCCGATGCCGGCGGTTCGGGTGCGGGTGTCCTGCAGCATCCCCAAGCAAAGCCCAACAATCAGCAGGATGAGCGTGACTTCGAGCGCTACGGCTACAACGCTGATCAGCGAGCGCAGCGGGCGATGCACCAGATTCCCGATGACCATGCGATTCATCATGTTTTTTCCGGAGAACTACTTGTTCTGGCTATCCAACGTCTTGGCCGCGCTGGAATTGGACTGGTCGAGGTGCACCACCTCAGCCCCAGGTGGCTGCTCCAGGGCAAACTGGTCGTCGGTCAGCGCTTTATTAATTTCAAGTTTGACCATGCTCAGGGTGATGTCGTAATTCTCCCGCGGCCGTTCGATCTCAATCGTAGTTGGGAATGTCGTTCCCGCGTAGTCTTTGTAACCCTGGTAGCGGGCGTCGGTGGCGACGTTTCCCTGCTGGTCGTAAATCCTCTGCCGGTGCGGAAGCAGGTCGGTTCGGCTGAACTCGATCTTGCGCGATAAATACCAACCCTGAGGACCCTTCCGGATAACCGCCAGCTCGTAATCGGGTTGCTCGACCCGATGCCTCCTCGGGTCCAGGACGATTTCATAACCGTTTTCCATTACCGCAATCTCGTCCTGGGCGACTTCCGGTATCAGCAGGGCGTCGTAAACGTACTGCGGCCGCATGTTCTCCAACCGCTTGTTGGGCTGGTAGTTGTCGGAATTGTTCAAGCCCACGACAAACTTATTCTGCGTCGGGAACCATACCTTGAATTCCTGCCCGTCGCTCACCATATCGAAGGCCGTGTTCCGCACCACCGGCATCAAGCCCTTCATGCGCAGCATGGACGGCTTGCGGGCCAATACGTAGCCGCGAATCTCTTTGTAGTCGGTGATCGTGCCGCTTTTCGCGTCTCCAGCCGAAGCGTCGATATCCACGGTCGCCTGCATGGACTGAATCCTGGCGGCCTGCCCGTTGACGTATTCGATCAACTGCTCCTGGGTCGCGGTTTTCAGGGGGCGGTCGGAGAACTGGCGCTCCAGGGTGCGTGTCCGGAACAGACATCCACTCAGCGGAAAGGTAGCCGCCGAGAGAAATAAAAGCAAAAAAAAGCGCAGATGAGGGCGATACATTCCTATGTCATTACCCCGGAAGACTTTTGCTGCATGGCTATCTGACTAGTATAAGGCAGCGAAGGGTTCAGTGCTTACCGCAAGCCGCCCCGCAGACCGATGGAGCGGCGATAGGCCGCGACGTTTCGATTGTGCTCTTCGAGGCTGCGGGCAAAGCGGTGATGCCCGTTGTCATCGCTAACAAAATAAAGGAAGTCCGTGCTCTCGGGATGCAAGGCCGCTTCCAGAGCGCTTCTCCCGGGATTGGCGATTGGCCCCGGGGGCAACCCTCGGAAACGATAAGTGTTATAGGGAGAGTCCACGGCGAGATCGTCGTGATGGAGGCTTCCCTGGTAGGTGCCGGCCAGCAACTCCGCGTAGATCACGCTGGGATCGGCATCGAGCGCCATCTTGTGCGCCAGCCGATTGTAGTAGACGCTGGCTACGCGGGCGCGTTCTTCCGGAGCCGCAGTCTCCTTTTCCACGATCGAGGCCATGGTCACGACTTGGCGCGCGTCCGAGTTCGGACCGACGCCCAGCCCGATCTGTTGCGCCACTACCCGGAACTGATGGACCATCGCCGCCGCCATTTCCTCCGGGCTCTCGGTGCGCGTGAACTGGTAGGTGTTGGGGAAGAGATACCCTTCGAGCGACGTGGCCCCGGGCGCCAGATCAGAGACGAGCTGGGTCTGGGTCTCGGCAATATGCAGAAAGTCGGCCGCCGACCCAAGCCCCGCCTCTTCCATCACCTTCGCGATATCGAACATCGTGTAGCCTTCGGGAATCGTGACCACGTGGAAGTAGATATCGCCGCGCGCGATCCGCTCGTAAACCTGGGGAAGCGTCGCCGCGCGCTCGAAGCGATATTCGCCTGCCTTCAAGGATGGCTTGGGGTTCAACTCGTGCCAGACCCGGAAAACGAGTTCGCTGCGGATCACTCCCGCCGCTTTCAACTCCGCCGCAATCCTCCGCGTCGAATACCCGGAATGCAGCAGCAAAGAAGTATTGGCGGGGGGCGTCATCGGGACATAGACTTGCCACGCCAGCCAGCCGCCAATGGCGAGAACGACAATCAAGAACAGTGTGATCAGGGTGCGCAAGGTTTTAGTGTAGAGGGCTTTTCAGGATGTCACAAAGTGGCTGGAGTACAGGGCCGTGTGGAAGCGGGGCTATGCCCCGCTTGGACGGGGCATAGCCCCGTCCCCACACAACCAGGGTCTGGCGTTTTCGGGGCTCCTGGCGTCCTGGCGGTGAAATGGCTTCTACTCGCCCAGCCAATCCGCATATGGTTTCATCGACTCGACATGGTCGAAGACAATCTTGATCGCGCCGGTGATTGGAATGGCGAGCACCAGTCCGACTGCGCCCCAGACCGCTCCCCAGAACAACAGTGCGATCGTCACCGCCAGCGGATTGATTCTCAGGCGGCTCCCGAGCAGCTTCGGATAGAGAACATTCAGCGCAAAAAGATGCAGTCCGACGACGCAGAGCACCACGATCACCAGGTCTCCGGGCTCCAGTTGTCCGATGCCGACCAGGATCGGCGGAACCATCGCCAGTACAATTCCGAGGTATGGAACCAGGCTCAGAAAGCCGCTGAGAAAGCCGACGAAATAGAAGAACGGAACGTGCAGCAGCCCGAAAATTGCCACGCTCACGGCCGAAATCAGCAGTCCGATCAGCAGGTTCCCTACTATGAAACTCTGCAACATTTTCCCGATCAGTCCCAGCGTTACGAATGCCGTGTTCCGGTGATGCAAAGGAAAAAGCATCACGGTGGCCGAACGCGCATGGCTCTGCCAGGTCAGCAGAAAGTAGGCCAGGAACGGGACGAACGAGGCCGCCAGCACGATGTCGGTCACTGTACCGGCGCCGTGAGTAAGCACCTCGGACCAGCTCTTCACCTGCCGCACCGGCACAACATTCTTGGCATCCGGCTCGCCGACCGCCTCGCCCGTCTTCTCGATCCGTTCCGCGTCCTGCTGGAAGGGCTGCAGGATGGAGCGGATCTTCTGCGAATACTTCGGAACGCTGTCCGCGAAAATGATGGCTTGGTTATACGACGCAACGGTGATGCCGTAAAGCACTGCCAGCAGCACAACCACGCTGATCAGCGCCGCCATGGGTCGCGGAAGGTGCAAGTACTCCAGCGCCTGCACCACCGGAGAGAGCATAAAGCTCAGCAGAATGGCAAAGAACAGCACCGCCAGCACCGACTCGCCGTAGTACGCGAACATGATGACCAGGGCCATGCCCAGCAGCGTCAGCGACCAGTGATGCCCGCTTTGTGTTTCCATGGTCTCCATACGTTGTTGTCCACCTCACTCCCGACTGGCCAACAATTCTGCCTTACCGCCGCGGGAATTGCACCACCAGAATTGCCGAGGCAGGACTCTTTTTCTGCCGCCGCAATCTACAATTGAGCGATGCACGCGACTGGGACGCCCGGCTATGGCCGTATCATGGCCCTCGATGTCGGCTCGAAAAGAATCGGAGTTGCCGTTTCGGACCCGCTGGGCATCACCGCTCAGGGATTGGATACGATCCAGCGTCAGAACAAACGTCGCGATCTGGAGGCCTTGGGACAGGTGTTGGAGAAATATGCCGTTCGGGAGATTGTGGTCGGCCTGCCCCTGCGCTTAAGCGGCGCGGAAGGAACTCAATCGGAGAAGATGCGCCGTTTCGCCGACGATCTGCACGCTCACTTCGGCTTGACCGTCCATCTGTGGGACGAGCGTTGGACCTCAACCGAAGCCAACCGCCTGCTGCGCGAAACCGATCTTTCGATCAAAAAGCGGGGACAAGCCGTCGACCGTATGGCCGCTATTCTGATTCTTCAATCGTGGATGGAAGCGCACGCCGCTGGCTGAGCGCGATCAACCGGCCCCCCTCGCAGCACGGTCAAGCTATCCGTGCCACTACCATCAAGATGGAGCTCGCGCACAGGGTTAGGACTGCGAAGGCAATGCACGCCGTCAAGTAGATACGCAATCTTCTCGATTTTTGGGCCAGTGTCGGCCGAAAGATCAGAACGGTAAAGCAAAAAGCTGCTGGGAGTAGCAGGATCGCCAAAAAGAACAATTTTGTCGATACCCAAATGAGTATCGTGCCAGCAGTAACCACCAGCCCTACACCCGAAAGCATTCGCAATCGAGATAAGCCGCTTACGCTATTTGGGGCGTAGGCGCCCATGCTGCAAAGGCACCCTACGCTGACGCCAAGCCACAGGACTTCTTCAAGCCGGCCGATCCATATTGGGTTGAAGAACGCGATCATTGTCACGAGGTTGCGCGATCCGAGTCATGAGCCACGCTAAGACGCCAATTCACTAATCTCCGGGAAGCGGAGATTGCACTTCGTCAGCGCCTTGGTGAGGGCCTGTTCAATCAGACTCTCCTCGCAGTTGCGCGAAATGGCGATCTCGCTGACCAGTAAATACCGGGCGCGCTCCAGCATCTTCTTTTCGCGGAAGGAAAGCGACTTGCCCTGTCCGAGGATCAGCAGGCTCTTCAGCACCGCGGCCACATCCGTGAGCGACCCGGTGCGCATGCGATCGGAATTCTCCTTGAACCGGTCTTTCCAGTCGGCCGCGTTAATGCATTCGCCCGAGGAAAGGTAATCCACGATCTTCTGCACCTCGCCGTTGCGCACCACCGGACGCATACCGACGCTGTCGACGTTGGCGAACGGCACCATCACCTTCAAACTGCTGGCTGGGATTTTCAGCAGATAGAATTTCTCGACCGTGTTCCCCATGGTCCGGCTGCTGATTTGTTCAATAATACCCACGCCGTGGTTGGGGTAAACGACCTTGTCGCCAATGTGGAAAACGCCGTTACCGCTCATGGAGGGGTCCCTCACCCGAGGGAAGCGAACTGTTAGCAGTTTAGCCGAGAGTAACTGCTTAGGCAATAAAGAAGAGATAATGCTCGGCGGCCCATCCGGTCACTGACCCTTCACGGTTTCAGCCAGCCCCAGCCTAAGTCATTGCGGTTGAGTGGGTTGGACCTGAAGTAGGTGGCGCCGGAACATTGGGCGGGCATCGGAACCCGAGTGCCACTTCGCGTGGCCGAGCGTTATAATGCCGAAAGCGATGACGGAGCAGATCAAGAAGAAGCTTCGGGATGAACTGAACACGCTCGAGTATGAGCTGGCCCACGATATCCCCCGCGAGCTCAAGAAGGC
>JBEKIB010000107.1:0-14578 GCA_050011975.1 Terriglobales bacterium
GGGCAGAATCCGCTCAACGAGAGGAAGATTCGCCGGCAGTTCCTGGCGACCCGGATGCTTGACGGATTTCTTGGTCGAGCAATGTACTGGCGCGTGTTCGCTCTCCGCCCGCTCGATCATTTCACTGACGACAGGCTCAAGCTCGAACAATTGCATTTGCGCCTGCGAAAGTTTTTCGCCGCCTGCTCCATATTTCTCGATCCGCATCAGCCGCAGACGCTCCTCCAGCACACGAATCCTCAGCTCCGCGTACTGTAGCTTGTTCTTCAGTTGTGCGATGAGTTCCAGATCGGCTGGTGCGAAAGGAATGGAAGCTATACTCACAATGGGTTAATGTCCGAAGTTGGCCCAGACGTTGAAATGGGGAATGATGCTTGAAGTCAAAATCTTCGGCAAACCTTACCACGAGGCTGAAGCGGGGACGCATTCTCCATGAGCCGCTTCACGAGCACGGTTCGAAAGAGGCGTGGCCGGTTCGCCACGCCTTCATTCTTTCGTGGTGCTAGCAGGTCTGAATAGCATCGGAAGCAATAAATTAAAGGTGCCTTTTGCCCCAGTTTATTGCGCGAACGCTATCTTTACTGGGGTGACCGCCTCCAGTCGCGACAGGCGGTCTTGCAGCAACGTATTCTGCACTTTCAGTTGCTGTTTCAGGCCCTCGATTGCCTGCTGTTGCGCTTGAATCACCCCGGCCTGAGCTTCGGCTTGGCGATACTGCTTCTGCACTTCGTTCAGCAGCATAGCAGCGAGGTACTGATAGCGAACACTGAATGGCTTGTCGGCACCGTCGTAGGCCACTAGCTCCGGATAAACCTTCGCAACTTCTTCCGCGATCAAGCCGTATTGCAAAATACGCTCGCCGTTGGCGTACTCGGGTTTGTAGAGGAAGGTGACGGGGCGGAGTTTCATGAGGGCGTTCGTGCTGTCACCCATGTCCCGTACCTGCTCCTTGAAGCGCAAGGAGGAGGGCTGCGTTCCCAGTTGGCCACTGGAGTCGATAAAGACGGGAATACCAGACGACAGGACCGAACCATAGATGCCCGCGATGTAAGCAGCCGTTTGTCCGCTGCCAATGCGGGTCGTCTCTGATTCAGTGCCCGTACTTGGACCTTCGTTTCCAATGTAGATGTCGCTGCTACCCGAGGTGCTATTCGTACCAGCTTCCCATCCGATGAAAATGTTGCTGTTGCCCGTGTTATGGCCGCCGGCCTGGTAGCCGTAGAAGGAGTTCTCCGAGCCCGTGGTGTTGTACTGGCCAGCAAAGGTGCCTGTAAAGGTATTGCCGTCACCGGTGGTGTCGCTTTCCCCGGCTTGATTGCCGAGGAAGGTGTTGTTGTTTCCGGTGGTGCTATAGCCCGCCCACGTGCCGAAGAAGGCATTGCTGCCTGCGGTCGTATTCGAGTAGCCCGCCTGGTATCCAAAGAAAGTGTCCGCGTTGTGGGTATAGGAGACGCCGTAGCCTCCCGCAGTGGTGCTATAGCCAGCCTGATAGCCGAAGCAGCTGTCGCCTTGACCGGTGGTGATGCTATTGCAAGCCTCATAGCCAGTGCTGGTGTTTGTGCTTTGCGCTGAGCAAATGGAACCGAGCAAGATTGTGGAGAGAGCTAAAGCGATGCTGAGACTGCGCATGGTGCGCTCCTTTTGGATCGAATTTATAAACACACGTGGTATCGGGCTGACCCCCGATGGCCGCGACCCACGCGGGTTCGAGGCCGCACACTACAAGCACTCACGATGGCAAGCAATGGATGTTGTGTGAGTTCTGGATGAGCTTGCCATGAGCAGGCAAGTAATTGAACCACTTGATCCTCGTTCGCACGCAGCGCAGAACCATAAGCTCCTCGAGCGTGAAACAGGCGAAATGCTCGTCTCGGTTTTCGATGTATAATCCTTGGCCTAAGTGGGGGATCACCTGCTTGGGCGGTTAACGTGACTACTCGAAACTCCCGCGACTCTGTGTTTCGCTTTGGAGCCTTCGAGGCCAACGTGCAAACCTGCGAGCTGCGCAAGAACGGAAAACTGGTTTCGATTCCGCCTCAGCCTTTCAAAGTCTTATCTCTTCTGGCCAGTCGTGCCGGGGAGTTGGTTACGCGCGAGGAAATCCAGAAGGAACTCTGGGGTGGAGATACATTCGTAGATTTCGAACAGGGGCTGAACTTCTGCGTTAAGCGGCTTCGGGCGGCCCTGGGCGACGATGCCGAAAAGCCGCGCTACATAGAGACCCTCCCACGCCGTGGTTATCGCTTCGTAGCACCGGTTGAAAAGGTGAGTGATCACTCCTCTCTTCTTACGGTTGCTCCACCCATCGCCGTTCCCGTTAACTCACCTGTTGAAATCTCAAAATCGGCCGCGGAAAAGGGCCGAGTAGCGGAGGCTCCAAGTCAGCCTCTCAATGGTTCTGGGAACCATGATTTTGGTAACAATGGGTCGGAGTTAGGGGCTGACATAAGTGCAGGACTGCCAGATCCGAAGCCAGACGCTGACTCGGGACGTGTTTCCGTTTCGTTGCAAGGAAAGTTACCGAGATCGGCCAGAGTGCTCGCGATGAGGATCCTTGCAGGACTAACAGTCGCTGCAGCCTTGTCAACCGCGGTTGGTTTCTACTTCCTCCACTGGGGCCGATCCGGCAAATTGACGGAAAAAGACACGATCGTGCTTGCCGACTTCGTCAATCATACGGGTGAACCGGTCTTTGACGATGCCCTCAAACAAGGACTAACCGCCGATCTGCAACAGTCGACCTTTCTGAATGTCCTCTCCGACGGGAGGATCGGCGAACAGCTTCGCTACATGGGCCGTCCGACAGACGAGCGGTTAACGCCGGAGCTTGCGCAAGAAGTCTGCCGACGCGAAGGCAGCAGGGTTTCGCTGTTCAGTTCCATTTCCAGCCTTGGAAGCCATTACGTGATTACTCTCAAGGCGGTGAACTGTCAGAACTCAGATCTGGTGGATGAAGAACAAGGGGAAGCCGATCAGCGCGAGAAAGTATTGACGAAGCTGCACGAGTTGGTAGAGCGTCTGCGGAGAAAACTGGGGGAATCGCTGGCTTCTATTCAGAAGAACGACATTCCGTTGGTACAGGCGACTACGCCTTCCCTGGAAGCTTTGCAGGCTTACCGCCTCGCCAATCGAACCTTCGGCTCCAAAGGCGAGGGCGCCGCTCTGCCGTTGTTCAAACGTGCAATCGAGCTGGACCCGAATTTTGCCCAGGCCTACGCTGACTTGAGCGTCGTATATGCAAACCTTGGCGAGTACTTTTTGTCCTTGGAAAACGCGAGAAGGGCGCACCAACTGAGCGGGAAGGTATCCGAGTGGGAGAGATTTTCGATTGATTCAACTTATTACAGTGCGACGGGTCAAGTCGAAAAGGAGGCGCAGGTGCTGGAAGCGTGGAAGCAGACGTATCCGCGCTCGCTGGCGCCCTATGTCAATCTCGGGCAGGTGGATTCCTATCTCGGAAGACCGGACAAGGCTCTGGACGACGATCTCCAGGCACTGGCGCTAAGCCCTGCTACGGCCCGAGTATACACAAACCTGGCGTTTGACTATATGAGCTTGGACCGCTTCAGCGAAGCGGAGAAAATCTTGAGCGAGGCCGCAAAGCGAAAATTCAGCGAATTGATGCTCGTAGAGTACTACCATTTAGCTTTTCTGCGCGATGATGGCAGCGAGATGACTCGATGCTTGCAGGAAGGATTGGGCAAACCGGATCTGGAAGACGAGCTTCTTGCCAGTCAGTCCCAAACGGAAGCATTTCATGGACGACTTACTCGCGCACGCGATTTCTCACGTAAGGCGGTGGAGTCGGATCTTCGCGCCGATGCAAAAGAGGCGGCTGCCGGATGGGAGGCCGATGCGGCCTTGCGAGAAGCGGAATTCGGAAACCCAGCCCAAGCCAAGGCAGCGGCACAGGCCGCGCTGGCGCTTGCTCCTACGAAAGAAGTGCAGATCGCCGTCGCCCTGGCGCTGGCCCGTGCTGGCGAAGTCAGTCGGGCGCAGTCAATTGCGACAAAGCTCGAAAAGAACTTTCCGGAAGATACTCTCCTGCGAGGCTATTGGTTGCCGAGCATCCGGGCAGCGATAGCCGTCCGTCAGAAGCGACCTGACCGCGCTATCGAATACCTTCAGGTCGCGGAGCCTTATGTATTGGGTGGTGCACCGCCGCCATTCTCTTCCGGGGCGGCTCTTTACCCCGCATACCTGCTCGGCGAAGCTCATTTGGCCAACCGGCAGTGGGGCGAGGCAGCGCGTGATTTCCAAAAACTTTGTGACCATCGTGGGCTGGTCTGGAATTCGCCTCTCGGTGCTTTGGCTTGGCTCCAGCTTGGTCGGGCCTACGCCGGGGCAGGAGACCGAGCCAAAGCCTCAGCCGCCTACCAGAAATTCATGGACCTATGGCGCGACGGCGATCCGAACAGCGTACCGCTGCGCGAGGCGAGGTTCGGGTACGCTTGCCTGCATTGAATCAAACGCACACCGTCGGCGTGACGTTCGCGCATAGCCTCTGTTTACGGAAGCGCCAAACCGCGTGCTCCAGTAGCCATATCATAGCGGCGAAATCTGGAACACGACACCAAAGCCGCTGCCCCCGTTGACCGTAGATCCACACGCCCCCGTACATCCACCCTTCCCGCCCTTCCCCTTTTCAATGACCCCTCCCGCCGGATTGCCACCGTCGCTTTTGCCCTCAAACGAGTACAACACGCCGTAGTCCGCTCCCGATTTCCGCAGGGTGAAAACCACACCCGCTCCACTCGTTCCACCCTCGAACGTCGTGCCGTATAAATTCCCTGAGCTATGAAGTGTAAGGCCAGCGGTTGGTTGCGCTCCGTCCGTCCCGACAAAGGAATGCAGCAGCTTGTAAACTCCACCCGATTTCACAATCGTGAACACAACACCGCAGCCACTGCTCGAGCACAAGGTCCCTGTGCCGCCGCCAAATTTCGTGGTGCCGTACAAGTTGCCGGCGGAATCAAGAATCACGGGAGCCACGGGCACGCCGCCGCTGCCCCCAGTGAAACTATGGAGCACGGTCGGAGTGGAAGAATAGCTGCTTCCCGAATAGACAAGCTCGAACACGACACCGTTGCCCGCGCTCATGCCCGCACAGTTGCTTTCGCCGCCGCACGTGGCCGTTCCGTAGAGATCTTTCGAGTTATCCATGACGAGCGAAGCCACGGGCAATCCCCCGTCACCCTGGCCTGTGAAGTGGTAAAGAATGGTCTCCTCATAACCGCTCGCCTTCGCCAGTTCGAAGACAACGCCGCAGCCGCTGGCGACACTCGAACAGTTTCCGCCGCCGCCCCCAAACTCAGTAGTGCCGTACAGGTTTCCCGACGAATCGACAATCAGCCCGGCGGCCGGGTTTGCTCCGTCCGTGCCCCCGGCGAAACTATGCAACACGGTTGGGGTCGGGGAATAATTGCCGCCTCCCAAAGAAACCAGCTCAAAGGCCGTGCCTAGACCGGAAAGTCCCCCGGTGGACGTCGTACCATACAAGTTGTCGGACGCATCGAAAACCAGTGTGCTTGTCGGCCTTCCTCCGTCGCTGCCACCCGTGAAACTATAGAGCACCTTTTCGGAGTAACTCCCGCTTTCTGAAGAATAGACCAGTTCAAATACGACACCTGCGTTGGACCCTCCCCCCAACGATGTGGTGCCGTAGAGATTTCCCGAGCTGTCACCGATAAGGCTCCCATAGGGGTTGGCGCCACCTATGCCTGAGAATTTGGCTAATACTGTTTCGGCGCTCCAAGCACGCATCGAAATCGCCGAAGTGATGAGCAGGATCGTTGCAGCGGAGTGTGCGCCAAAAAATAGCCCGCGGTTTCGCATGGAATTTCACCCCTCCCGAGAGACTTACCCAGGGCCATGCCCGTTTCAGGGGATGGATTATGACACATTTCGAACTACCCGAAACGAATATCATCTCAAGGTTGAAACTTGGCCGGGGGAGAACTCCGCGTCGCACAACAGTTCCCCCGATGAAAGTACCCTTGTTGTCGACGCTAACTCCTAAGATTGTCGGCAATGCAGATCAGCCTTAGCTACCCTAGAGGGCTTCGTGTCGCGGTCCACAAACGAGGTTCGAGGAGATCTATGGCATCTCCCCGAAGCCGACTTGGACTAGACTTCTCGCTGCGCGCGCAAGTTCATCCATCAGCGGCAAACCCGGCCGGCTATTATTCTGAAACGTGACGGCAATGCCGAATACCCCTACCAAGACCCCGCTGCGGATGGGCTTCCTCCGATCCTTTATTCGGTGGCTTGTCATCGGCGTGGTGTTTCTTTGGTCGCTGGCCACGCTGATCCTTGTGGCCGCGCGGTGGATCGACCCACCGACAACCGCAGTGCACATCCAGCGCCGCTTGCAGGCCTGGAGTCAAAACAGGCCGTACCGCGAACGCTACAAATTCATTCCACTCAGCCAAATCTCGCCCGATCTTCAGCACGCTGTAATCGCCGCCGAGGACGCGCACTTCTACCAGCATCATGGATTCGATTGGCACGAGATCCAAGTCGCCGCCGAAGAGGATATGGAAGGCGATCGCACGCGCGGAGCTTCCACCATTACGCAGCAACTCGTAAAAAACCTGTTCTTCGGAACGGGCCGCTCTATCCTCCGCAAGGGCGCAGAGGTCACACTGGTACCGGTGGCCGAATTCGTCCTCGGCAAGCGGCGCATTCTGGAGATCTATCTCAACGTCGTTGAATGGGGCCCTGGTGTTTATGGTGCAGAGTTGGCGTGTCGTTACTACAACGGAACCACGGCTCGGAACATCGGCCGGGAACAGGCGGCACGGCTCGCTGCAATTCTGCCGGCTCCCCTGAAGCGACGGCCCGAGCGCATGAACAAGTACAGCGCTATCATCCTTGAGCGGATGAGCCAAATGGGTTGGTAATCGTCGCTAAACCTTTACCAATGCGGCGGCTTTTATTACTCTCGCGCTGGGTCCTAGTCGGATGGTCGGCGGACCTTCCCTTGGGATTACTTCCCGCCTGCCCGTAATCCGACCAGAAGCACGTTGCAGAGCAACATGAAAATTCATGCCGAAAAGGTCAATAAGGAGCGGTGCGGTTAGGAGGGCAGCGAACTCGCCCTCCAAAAGCACCCTCTATGAGGGCAACAATTCTTGTTCCACTTCGTTGCCGTCGTCCCGTGGAACGGCCAGGTTCCACGGGACAGCATTGCTGTTAACCTGCTCGCCCGGACCGGACAACCTTCGCCTTCGCAGGGCATAAAACCCGCGACCTACGGCTTGTAGACTCGGTAGGTTGCGTTGTAGTAATCCACTACGCTGGCATCGTAGGCATAGAACAACATCTGAACCGAGTGAGTGCCTGCGGCCACGCCCGACGTAGACAGAGAAGTGGAGTTAATCATCGCTGAACCGTCCGATGCCGTCTCGCCCGAACTCTCTGTGCAACCACTAGTTTCGCTGCCGTCGACGGTAAAGCAAAGGAAGATGTAATTGCCGCTAGTGGACGGACCGTTGACCTTAATCCACAGGTCGGCCTGGACCGTACAGGTCCCCGTCGTGCCCGGGCACGAAACTGTAAGAGTCGGGCCAATGTCCGTCAACGTTTTGGCGGTGATATCAATGACGCCTTGAGCGTTAGTGATATACGTCCCCTTGAGGACGTGGTTGGTGGAAGTCGCCTCCGGAGTGGCCTGCGCTCCGGAATAGACGCAGAACGACACAACTGCCAAAGCCAGCAGCGATATTACTTTCAAGATCCTGTTCATAATGTTCTCCTTATTTCGCAGTTGAAGTTGGGGCCGTTTCGGACTTGTCTTACAAGAGGTATAGAACCTGAGGTTCACTTGCCGTCTTCCGACCCCACCATCCAAACTCGGCCTCTATCTAGTAACGCGAAAAAGCCACGGAAAAAGGTCCAAATTTCTTGGTATCGGCCTGCGGTGTGAAGTTATTTCTGCATCAGCAAGCTCCAAGCCGGCGAAAACAAAGGCGTAAACCCCGTTGGTTTAGCATTCAACTTGATATATACTCTCGGCCTTGGAGAGCGCGATCTTTGGGGTGAGTTGGGAATGCTCGCGCCCTCAAGTTGGATTCCCCCTCGTTTTATATCTTTTCTTTTCCATATTCCCGGCTTCTTGTGATCGCAACGTGTGGCGTCGATATAGATCCCGTTTCCGTTGATCGCGTTCGAGACTCTTATGGAAGAGCCAATAGATGCGGACACCCTTTTGGGTGAACTCGGCGTCGGCAGCGACAACGCAGTGGCCGAGTTGGTTGTGCTGCTTTACTCGGAACTGCGTAGTTTGGCGTCCCGTTATCTGCGGCGGGAGCGCAGCGATCACACCTTGCAAACGACCGCCCTGGTGCATGAGGCCTATCTTCGATTAGCCGATCAGAAAGAAGTTCGCTGGAAAAACCGCGAGCAGTTCATGGGCGTCGCCGCACAACTGATGCGTCGTATCCTGGTCGACTACAGCCGTGGCCACGACGCCAAGAAGCGCGGCAACGACTTTGAGAAAGTTTTCCTCGAAGAAGCGGAAGTCATTGCCAAGGGGAAGGCGGCAGATGTCATTGCCTTGGATGAAGCTCTCACCCGGCTCGCCGAATTCGATCCGCAACAAGCCCAACTTGTGGAATTGCGCTTCTTTGGTGGTTTAAGCATGGAAGATGCTGCCGGAGTCCTCGGAGTTTCCCGCACGACCGTGAAGCGTAACTGGAACTTGGCCAAGGCATGGCTGGCCCGTGAACTAACCAAAGGCGACCAGAAAGATGCCTGAAAAATGGGAACAGGTAAAAGAGCTGTTTGCGTTGGCCCTGGAGCGGGACCCCGAGGAGCGAAGTAGTTTCTTGCGTCAAGCCTGCGCCGGCGATGACTCCCTGCGCACCGAAGTAGAATCGCTGCTCTCGAGCTTCGATGGCGCCGCCACTTTCCTGGAGGATTGTCCCGCCGCCGATCTCGCCTCCGCGCAGTCGCGTGCGATGACGGGAAAGATGACGGGAAAAAGGATTGGGGCCTACCGCATCATTCGCGAGGTTGGGCAGGGCGGCATGGCCGTAGTTTATTTGGCGGAGCGTGCCGATGACCAGTATCGCAAGAGTGTAGCCATCAAAATGCTGAAGCCGGAGACTCAGAAGGATGAAGTCCTCCGGCGTTTTCGCATCGAGCGCCAGGCCCTGGCAGGTCTTGACCACCCCAGCATCGTACGACTCCTGGATGGTGGGAGTACCGAAGAAGGCTTGCCTTATTTGATCATGGAGTACGTCGAGGGCGTTCGTATCGACGAATATTGTGATACTCACAGACTGTCAATCACCGGACGCTTGCAGTTGTTCCGTGCTGTCTGCCTCGCAGTGCAATATGCGCATGAGGCCCTCGTCATCCATCGTGATCTCAAGCCCAGCAATATTCTGATTACCCAGGAGGGTGTCGTCCGGCTTTTGGATTTTGGCATTGCCAAAGTGCTCAACCCGCAATGGTCCCCAGACACGACACTTACCCGAACCGATTGGCGCCCGATGACGCCCGAATACGCGAGTCCCGAACAGTTGCGCGGAGCACCCGTCACAAAGGCCACGGATATCTACTCGCTCGGAATCCTGCTTTACGAGCTGTTGACCGGGCATCGGCCGTATCCGGTTCGCCACGATTCTGCTTTGGAGATTGAGCAGCGCCATTACAACGAGGAACCGGAGAAGCCGAGTGTGGCAGTCGGCAGGATTGACGAAAAGGCTTCTCAAGATGGCAGCACGCGAACCGCAATCACCCCTCAATTGGTTGCTGAAGTACGTGCCATTCGGCCCGAAGAGCTGTCGCATTGCTTGCGTGGCGATCTCGACACCATGGTGATGAAGGCAATCCGCACCGAGCCGGAACATCGTTATGCCTCCGCCGAAGAGTTCTCTAAGGATATCGAGCGCCACCTTTCGGGCCTGCCCATTAAAGCCCGTAAACCTACTCTTCTCTACCGTGGTGGGAAATTCGTTCATCGGCATACGGAGTCGTTGGCTACCGCCATACTGATACTCGCTGTGACCGCTGGTTTGGGGGGGTGGGCAGCACGCAGGATGTGGAAACAGAAGAACGCCGCCGAACCACCCCCCAGCGCTGTTCACGTTCGAATACGCCCCTCGGTCGCGATACTAGGCTTTAAGAATCTCTCCAGTCGCCCAGACACGGGTTGGATTTCGACCGCGCTGTCGGAGATGTTGACTGCAGAATTGGCAGCCGGCGAGCAATTGCGCACTGTGCCGGACGAGACAGTGGCGCGAACGAAAATCGACCTTGGCCTTTCTGATGTAGAGAGTCTGCCCCCCGACACATTGGCGCAAGTTCGCAGGAATTTGGCCAGCGACTTCGTCATTCTCGGCTCATATCTCGACTTGGGAGAAGAAAAGGGAGGCCAAATTCGCCTTGATCTTCGCCTCGAAGACGCGGTCAAAGGAGTAACTGCCGCTGCCGTCTCGGAAACGGGCACTGAAAAAAACATAATCGATCTCGTTTTGCAGGTTGGTGCACGTTTGCGCGAGCAGTTCGGGCTGGAGAGGCTTTCCAAAATCGAATCTGATGGAGTTAGAGCCGAGTTACCGTCGAATCCGGAAGCGCTGCGTCCCTATTCGCAAGGACTCGCCAAGATCAGGGCCTTTGATGCACTATCGGCACGGGAGTTCCTCAGCCACGCTGTCGCCGTCGATCCCTCTTTTCCTCTTGCTCACTCTGAGCTCGCAAGGACGTGGTCGTCCCTCGGCTATGACTCCAACGCGCAGCAGGAAGCAAAGAAAGCCTTGGATGGAGCGGGCAAGCTTTCGCGTGAGAAGCACCTGCTGGTCGAGGCCCGGTTCTATGAGACGAGCAGGGATTGGGGAAGGGCCATCGAAGCCTATCAGACGCTATTCAGCTTTTTCCCCGACAATCTCGACTACGGCCTGCAGCTGGCAAACGCTGAAACCGCCGGCGGCCGAGGCAAAGATGCTTTGAAGAGCTTGGCCGCTCTGGATGCTTTGGGGGCGCAGACAAAGGAAAATCCGCGAATCGATTTGGCCAGATCGGACGCCGCTGCGTCGCTCGGTGACCACAAACTCAGGCGAGATGCGGCAGAGCTTGCGGCGCAAAAAGCAGGTGAACAGGGGGCGAAACTCCTGGCGGCTCGCGCCCGAAATTCTGAGTGCCGGGCCTTAGCCGATCTTGGCGAAAACGAAAAGGCCAAGAGTGCCTGTGAAGAAGCGATGCAGATCTATACTGCCGCGGGAGATCGCGGCGGTTTGGCGCAAACCCTGCACGACATGGCTGAAGTTCCCATCAATCAAGGGGATTTCGCTACGGCTGAGACGTTGTACAGTCAATCGCTCACTATCGCGCGAGCCATCGGCAATCAGAAGGGTCAAGCGAGAGAACAGATGGACCTCGGCTTGATTTCTGCCAAGAGAGGTGACTTCACCACCGCGCGACGGATGTATGACGAGACCTTCCGGATCTACCAGAAGGCGGGTGACAAGTATGGAATGGCCAGCGTGATGGGCAACACCGGCAACCTCTTGCGTGAACAAGGAAAGTTGCAAGACGCACTCAACGATTTTCAGAAGACATTCGAGTTGTCGAACGAGGTGGGACATCGGGTTTCAGCTGCGCAAGCACTGGGGGCGATCGGAACCGTCTTGCGAGAAAAAGGGGATCTTGCTGGGGCTTACCGGATGTACCAGCAGGAACTGACAACTATGCGCGAGACCGGCGGAAAGGTCCATTACGCTTCCACGCTCGTTGAGGTTGGGAAAGTTTTGCGACAACAGGCGGAAGCGGACAAGGCACACCAGGCTTATCTTGAGGCGCTCTCCCTGCAAGAGGAACTGGGAAACAAGAGTGACGCCGCCGAAACTCGTCTGGCGCTGGCGGAATTGGATTGCGATTCCGGCAAAGGAACCGAGGCCGAACAACTCAGCCGTGCAGCGGTCGAAGTATTTCGTGCAGATGCTTACGCGGAGGACGAGATCTTCGCACGATCGATGTTATCCAGAGCCCTTCTTCAACAGGGAAAGGTAGACGAGGCGCGCGCAGCCATTGCCGAAGCCGTCCGACTTTCGGAAAAGAGTCAGGATGTATCCGTTCGCATCCCTGTGATTATTGACCATGCCTACGTCATGGCAGCTGGGAAAAACCTGGGCGGCGCGGAAACCACCGCTCAAGAAGCGCTGACCCGCACGCGCAACCTCGGTCTTTTTCGATTGCAACTGGAGGCCTCTCTCGCCCTGGGCGAGGTTCAGATACAAAAGAAAAACCCTAACATGGGCCGCAAGCGCCTTGAGGAAACGGAAAAAGCCGCACGTTCAAAGGGTTTCGAGCTTATCGCAAGGAAGGCAAGTGCTGCACGACAAGCAGCCAACCCTTAGCGGTTGCCACGAGCGATTCTGGGCAGGTTTTCTAACACCGTTGCCGCAGTGTAGTGCGAACAATTCTCAGTCGGTCCCGTGGATCACGACGATATCGAGCTAAAAGCGGGCAAGACCTAAGTTTTCTTGTGCTGATTTGTGCTAAGGAGCCGCTAGGTGAGCAACTGACGCACCAGGAGCATATATTAGAACCAGCTATCTACCGTGTTTGCAATACCGTGATTGGTTCGATTCCGACCCGCGCCTCCAGCCTCTTGGACTAGGATATCCGCCATGAGCGTCCGCCGCATCGCCGCGTCGATTCTGGACGTCGAAGAACGCTTTGAAGGCTTCGAAAACCTGATGCCGTTCAAGGTACAGAACATTCTTCTCGTCTCCAGTCTCTACGATTCTTTCATTCTCCGCGAAGATGGCCGCCTCAACGAGTTGCTCATCGACGAATCGCTCGAGCTCAACCTCTGGCGGATCCCGGGGATTACGCACGTATCCAGTTGCGCGGAAGCGGTTGAGCTAGCCCGCTCTCAGCCGCAATTCAACCTGATCGTTACCAACCTTACGGTCGGCGACATGAACGCGGCGCAGTTGGCGCGCGAGGTGAAGCAGGCCGGGCTGGATGTTCCCGTGGTGGTGTTGGCCTATGACTACCGGGAGATCAAGAATTTCGTGGCCCGGAACCCTTTTACCGACATCGACCGAATCTTCCTGTGGCAGGGCAATGCCCGCATCCTGATCGCAATCGTCAAGTACATCGAGGATAAGCGCAACGTGCTGCACGACACGCAGGCCATCGGCGTGCCGGTGTTGCTGGTGGTGGAAGACAACATCCGCTATTACTCCTCGTTCCTGCCCGTGATCTATACGGAGCTGATCAAGCAATCGCGGCGCGTGATCCAGGAAGGCATCAACGTGGCGCACAAGCTGATGCGCATGCAGGCGCGACCGAGAATTCTGCTGAGCTCGAACTTCGAAGACGCGGCTGGACTGGTGCAGGAGTATCGCAATTATCTGATCGGCCTGGTCTCTGACGTGGAGTTTCCATGGGAGGGCAAGCTGAGTCCGGAGGCGGGCTTTGAACTGGCGCGCATGGTGAAGAGCCTGGTGCCGGACGTGCCCGTAGTTTTGCAGACCAGCCGCACCGAGTTCCGCCCGCGGGCGCAGGCCGCGGGTTATTCGTTTCTGCGCAAGCGTTCGCCCACGCTACTGCAAGACTTGCGCGGGATACTGACAGAGCAATTCGGGTTTGGCGACTTCGTGTTTCGCCTGCCGGATTCGAGCGAAGTCGGACGAGCGAAAGATTTGAACGAACTCGAGAAGCAACTGCAAACGGTGCCGGGGGAAAGCCTTGTCTTTCACTCCCAGAGCAACCACTTTTCTCACTGGCTGATGGCGCGCACCGAGTTTGCGTTGGCGGCGAAACTCCGCCCGCGAAAAGTTTCGGATTTTGCCAGCCCGGAGCATCTGCGGCGCGATCTGATCGAATCGATCCACGAGTATCGCCGCGAACAGAGCGAGGTGCTGATCGGCGACTTCAGGGCTGACACGTTCAAGCCGTCGGAATCAGGTTTTCTGCGGATCGGCGCCGGGTCGCTGGGTGGCAAGGCTCGCGGCCTCGCTTTTGTGCGCCACCTTCTGCGCAAAAGCCGTATCACCCGCCGCTTTCCCGGTGTTCGCATCTCGGTGCCTCCGGCCGTCGTCCTGGCCACGGACGTGTTCGATCAATTCATGGCCGAGAACAACCTCCTGGACTTTGCCTTGCATTGCGAGGATGACGCTGAAATTCAGCGGAAGTTCCTGGCCGCACCGCTATCCGCATCTCTCAACGACGAGCTTAAATCGTTTCTGGCCGAGGTAAGTCATCCGTTGGCGGTGCGCTCGTCCAGCCTGCTGGAGGATTCCCAATACCAGCCCTTCACCGGCGTGTATGAAACCTTCATGCTGGGCAACCAGCAAGCAGATCCGCAGGTAGATCCGCAAGCAGATTCAGAAGACCGGCTGGCGGCGCTCAGCGAGGCCATCCGGCGCGTCTACGCCTCCACCTTCAGCCGCCATGCGAAGGCCTACGTGCGGGCCACGCCCTACCGTTTGGAAGAGGAAAAAATGGCGGTGATTCTCCAGCAGGTTGTGGGCACGCCCCACGGGGAGCGCTTTTATCCGGATTTTTCCGGAGTCGTGCGCTCGCGCAATTATTATCCCGTGCCGCCCATGACCTTCGAGGA
>JBEKIB010000108.1:0-14189 GCA_050011975.1 Terriglobales bacterium
CTCTTTCTTGTGCGTCGCCGAGGGATAGCCGGTTTTGGCAAAGAACTCTTCTTCGCGGGTGAAGTGGAACTTGGTGTAACTTACCAATCCATCAAGAACCTTTCCCAGGGTTTCCTTGCCATGACCCTTCTTCATTCCGTCATCCAGCCGGTTCAGCAAGTCGATTAATTTCTTGTGGTCGTCGTCTAACACCTTAACGCCCACAGCCAGTTTATCTGTCCAAGTCATTAACGGCATTTGCAGTGCGTCCTTTCGAGTGGAGTCCCTGGTGGTCGAGGCTTCTCGAAATGCCCGAACCATTCCGCCTTGTGAGAATTTTCCGGGATTGCCGGCACTCCCCATTTTTCCTGCAGGGCGTTTTATCCGCACTCTTCGCCGGTCCGATTCGATTAGAGTGATGTAAGAAACAGAGATGCCCCGCGCGATTCCGAAAGCAATCCGCGGCCCACCGCGGGGCACGAAGGGGCTCCGCCTCATCCCTGGAGGACTGATGCGCTTCTTCGGAGGCAACGCGCAGCCTCAGGTAAGGATGGAGTCGTCGAGTCGTTTGCGGCGGAAGTCGGCTACGTGTTGCGCGAAGGCCATGATCAGCGGATGGGCTCGTCCTCGCGCCACGAAAGTTGCGGTTGGAACCGGAATGGGCGTGTAAGTCCGATGCGATTTTTGCCACTCACTTGGGACGCGTCGCATTCACGGTACCTGAGGTTCTACCTCGGCCAAAGCCAGCCGAACGTGCCGGCGGTCAGCAAACCGAAGACGAGCCCGTCGATTACTTCCTTTATGGTGGACGACCAGGTCTGTCCTTTCCAAATGCCATTGCTCAGGTTTCCCAGACCGTAGGCGAGGAACGCAGCCGTCCCGGCGACGCGAAAGACAGCCAGATATTGTGTGCCGGGCGCGACCGTGTGTCCGGTGAGATAGGCGACGAAAAATCCGATCACGAGGCAGAACACGAACCATTGGATTAGAAACTTCGGCATAGCTGGTGGCCCGCTGGGAAGTATGGTCATGAACCCGACCGGCCCCTGTTTTTTGCTTTTCGATCAGGGCGGGAGACCGCATGTCCTTGTGGGTGCAGTAGGGAAAAACATAAAGCCCCCGCTTGACGGCTGCGGCCCGCAGCGCGGCGAGAACCATATCCTCGTCGGGGAGTTGGCCGTAGTCGCCGCGATGATAAGGCAGCACCATGTGCATGATGAAGCTGGCGATGAAGACGAAGACCGCCGACACTATGATCGGGAGCCAAAGAGCAGCGAGAGGAACCATGTGCAGCCTCCTTAAGACGCGAAGGACGAAAGGTTGAAGCGCGCACGCGAGGCTACGACATTCGGGAGGTTGGGTCAAGAGGGGGACACGGTGTCTTATATCAGCGGGACCACTATCAGCGAGGCAACGATGCTAGGGGTTTCTCACTCCCACTATCTTTGCCGTCGTGATCGCCTGCCCCACGTGCCGCTGCGTGTGATCGGCCACGTGGACGAGCAATCCTCCCGCCGTAGTTGGCAGCCGCTTCTTGCCTACGGTGCGCGCCTCTTCGAGATTCGTTCCCGCCAGCGCCAGCACTCGCGCCGCCGCATCCGCCAGCGCCGCAGTCAGTTCCGCAAACAGCTCATCGCGCGTTGCCGCGGGATCGAGTTCCGTTCGCAGACGAGTCATCTGCTCCTCATTTAAGCTTCGACCCTCGGCATAAGTCAGCAGACGATCCAAGCTGCGCGTCAAGTGCCGAATGTGAAACGCAACCGGCGCCGCGCCCGCAGGCCGCGCATTTACCTCGGTGTCCGAAAGAGTCCCGCACCACTTCCGCAAATCCTCCTCCGCCAATTGCAGCGCATGCAAAACCGCGCGTCCAACGGCCGGTACATCCGTCTCCGTACCGCGCAACCACGGCTCATTTGATGACATAGTATCTCCGGAAACTGACCCTGCAGCGTCAGGTAAGGATGGAGTCGTCGAGCCGTTTGCGGCGGAAGTCGGCTACGTGTTGCACGAAGGCCATGATCAGCGGATGCGGCTTGTCCTCGCGCGACGAAAGTTGCGGTTGAAACAATGTCGCGACGTAGAACAAGTGCGCGGGAGATTCGATGGCCCGGCATTCTTCTCCGGAGCCGCGGGCTACGACCGGAAAGCCCGCTTCCATCGCCATCCATTCGAACTCGGGATTCAGCTCGTAGTTGCAAAAGAATTCTTCCTCGATCGTTTCTTTTCCATAAAACGACGCGAGGTAGGAACCGGGACGAAGGCGGATCTGGCTGACTTTGCCGGAGAGCTTGGGCGCCTTCGGATCGCGGTTGGGAACGGCGCAGGCGACGGGATAGATGACGATGTTCCTGGCGTGCGGGTCCTCTTCGGCGGTGGTGGCGTCGCGGACGCCGAGCACGTTGCGGGCGCATTCGATGAGCGCGTACTGGAAGCCGGCGCAGGTGCCGAGAAATGGCCGGTCATGGACGCGGGCGAACTCAATGCCTTTGAGCATGCCGTCGAAACTCTTGAAGGGGCTGCCGGCCGAGGCCCACAGTCCATCGAAGGAATCGAGAATGGCGGCGGCGCCCGGTTCGAGGAGCGAAGGCGTCGGAAGCCAGGCCGATTCTACCGTGAGTTGGAGCTTCCGAGCCGCGTGCTGCAGCGAATCGTTAGTCGCGTGATGGGAACGGAATTCGGGATTGAAATCGCCGAGAATCCCGATCCGGACAGATTCAGTCACAAAGGGCATTCTAAATTAGCGGTTCGCACTTGGCGTTGCGCAGTTAGCTACTGGCTTCGCCGACGCCACACCTTTCATAAATTGTCATCCCGAGCGAAGCGAGGGATCTGCAGTTCGCCGCAAAATGCAGATCCCTCGCTTCGCTCGGGATGACAAGTCCAGAGAATGGACTGCTACAGCAACTCCATCTGCGCCAGCAGCATGTAGAGGCCGAGCAGCGTGATAGCGGTGCCTCCCCAGATCATGGCAGCGGACTTCCAGGCGAGCGCGCTGACGAATTCCTTCTGGCTGCGGAAGGAGATTACGAACGTAGGATGGTTAGCGCTTTTCATCAGAACGACGGGCGGAGTGAGATTGAAATCGGATGGCGCGGGCTGATCTTCGCGCCGACGTGCTTCGAGCAAACGTGCTTCGAGCAAACGCGCTTCGGGCGAACGGTCTTCGGGCAAACGCGCTTGGTCGTAGGCGGAGACTGGCGGGAGCGGCGCGTTTTCTTTGACGGCTACGGTCTGGTACGGAACTCCGGCGGCGGACCATGCCTCCGGTCTGGTGATGCCGGCACGAGTAAGCGCGGCCGCGATTTTCTCTTGCTGGTCCATTTCCTGAGTGGGGGAAGGCGCCGCGCCGGTGGCAAGTCTGACGATCTGCGGGGCAGGAAGCCGCTCTGAAAAATTGTTGGGCGCCGGACTGCCCGGCCCATCGTTGCGCGCAGAATCGCTGCGCGGCGAAATTGGACGCACCGGGACGCCCGGATTTTCCGTGAGAGTTCCAGCGACGAAGAGCACGTCTGCGGGCTTGATGGAGCGTTCTTCGATGCGAAGGCGGCGCCCCGGGGCGATGCCCTGGCGGGAAAGAAAAACGCTGACGCGCGGCGGAACGTCCCCCAGATTCGACGAGAAAAACGAGGCTGCATATTCTTCGCGAAAATCACGGTGCAGGTCGAGATCGGCTCCGAAAGGTTCGATGAGCAACTGACCGGTCGAGTCCTCGATGAAGAAGGGCAGGTGCAGAGTTTCGTCCGCAACTTTTTCCCATTCCTGCTTCCTGCCATCGCGCAGCTGCCAGGCGGTGGTGTGGTAAAGAAAGCAAGGCTTGCCGGTGATGGGCGCGGAAATTGTGTAAGGACCGGCAGCCGCGCCGGTGACCTCGACCAGTCCCAGGGCGGCGCTGCGAATTCTAGAGGTCGGGGTGGTAAGCAATAAGCGCTTGCGGGCAAGCAGTTGAAATCCGACAAAGAAAAAGTACAACCCGCCGGCAATCGCGATCGACGCGAGAATCGTAAGGATGTTGATCGGGATGAAGAGGGAAAGGCAGACGGTCACAGTGCTTTCCTGGATTGCCTCAGATGATCTGATATGAGGATAAGGAAGGGACACCGGAAACGACACAGAGAAAGAGGCGGGATGGGCTTACGGAAGTAACTCTCCGGCCCTGGCTTTGACGAAATCCTGGAGCGTGCTTTCGTGCATTTCCGCGCAGCGTGCGGCGCAGAGCGCTGCGGAGCTTCGCTCCGCTGGACGGCCGGGGGCGGCCGTCCCTACGTGGGCGAATTAGGGATACTGGGGGCGAGCGGGACTCGCCCCCGTATGGTGTTAAGCTGCGGATTCCCTGGATCGGCGAGACCGCTCGGATGCGCTTGACTGGGCTGAAGGGGTTCCGGTAAGCGCTGCGTCTAACGGAACTCCATCGGGGCTGCCAAGTCCGGTGCATGGATCCCATCCCGGACCTGCGTTAAAGGCGCCGTTGTTGCCTTTGGTTACGTCGTGGAATCCTGAGGCTTCGACGGCTTGGGAGTAGATTAACGGGTTGAGGAAGCCGATCGACTTCCCCATCTGTTGATTGATGCGCGCCACCAGCCCTGCCCATAAAGGCGCAACCGCACTGGTGCCGCCGAAGACAGCACTCTCGCCATCGACCAGAATGTTATAGCCGGTGTTGGGATCGGCATCGCCGGAGACGTCGGGCACGCCTCGGCCGCCACTCTGAACTGATGGCAGCGGAACGCCGAACCCATCCTGCCAGGTCGGAAGGGGGAACGCGTTGCTCACTCCGCCACCCGTTGCTCCTCCATTCGGCAGGTCGTTCCAGACTACTTCGCTGACAATTTGCTCGTTCGAAGCTTGCAGTGTGGTGCCACCGCAGCCGAGGACGAACGGATCGGAAGCCGGAAAATCAACGTGGTTGTTTCCGTCGTTGACTCCGTCCGACGAACCATTGTCACCGGAGGCGACGCAGACGGTTACGCCCATGGCCGCTGCCGCTTGGAAGGCCTCGTCAAAGTTGGTGAGCGCCTGCGTTGTCCACCCCGACTCGGCGGAGCCCCAGCTTATGGAAATAGCCGACGGTTGATTGGTGCTGTCGTGTACGGCGGTGGTGATCGCGTCCAGAAAGCCCTGGTCGGTGTTGGGGGCAAAATAGACGACAATCTTGGCAGCCGGAGAAATCGCGCCCGCCACTTCAATGTCGAGCATGACTTCGCCGTCGGCACTGTCCGGAGTGGTGGGGCTATTGGTGCCTCCATCGACCGACACAGAGATGACTTGAGGGGTGTTGATCTTGAGCGAGCTGAAATAGTTGGTCAGGTCATCAAGCTGGAAGCCTCCACCCAACTCAATCAGCCCGATGCACTGGCCGGTTCCGTCTCCTGCCGGGTAGTCGTAGATTTGCGCCACTTCATTGGGATCATGCGAATTGGTGTGGGTATGGGTCTTATGTTTGTCGGGCGTCTGCAAGCGTCGGAAATGCGGCTCTGCCTGCCGGCGGTTGTCGAGACCAAACACTCCCGTGATGATGTCCGCATACTCGGCCGGCACGCTGATGGCGCCGACACGGCCGCGGAAATTTCCCTTCGGGTGGCTGTACTCTTTGAGTTCCACGTGGAAGGCTTTTTGGAGATTGCTTACGGTTCCTGACACCATTACGGTCCGCCGTGCGAGTTCGGTGCCGGTTTCGTGAACCATGAGGCCGAATTCCTGGGCGAACTTCCTGATTTGGTTGAGATCAGCGGGATCAGCACCGTGGGCATTTTCGAACTCGGTGCGCGACATGTGCTTGAAACCCGGTTTTTCGAGGGCGCTCCTCAACTCTCTCTGTTTAACCTCTGACTTCGGGCGAAGTCGTATGGAGACCTCAATGGTTTGGTCCGGATGCGAATTGTGGATCAGGCGGGCACCACGGACGGGGTTACGTTCACTGCCTGCAATGACGCTGAATTTTCGAGCGGAAGTCACGGTTACTCCTTGGCTCCGGGGGAATAGAGCGACCGGGGACTAATCGCGACCGGGAGTCGCACAGCTGGGGAAGTCCGGAGTCGTCCCGCCGCTCAAATGGGCCCGAAACGCGACGAGCATATCAAAAGGGAAAGAATTTTCAACACAAAATCAGGCCGATAGCCAGGAAAAACTGGTGGGCTCTTTCCCGATTTGGGTCTATTGAACGGCTCTGGTCGAATGCAGAACATAACTCCAGGTTCTTCGGGACTAGGAGGTTGGGACCGGGTCGATTTCGATGAGATCTGATAGGGGCAAAGCGGCTGCGGGGCGGGCGGCGACCACGCGATCGCGACCTGCGCGCTTGGCCTGATAGAGGGCGTCGTCGGCGAACTTGAGGAGGAGATCGACGCGATCGGTGGTTTCATCGAAGGCAGCCACGCCGATCGAGATCGTGAGGGCATCTGTAGTCTCGTCGTTGCGCCGAGCGCAGTATTCCCTAAGGCGCGTGCGGACTTCTTCGGCGCGCACGGTCGCCTGGCGGAGGGAGCACTCGGGGAGGATGAGGGCGAATTCTTCGCCACCGTAGCGGCAGGCGACGTCGTCGGCGCGCACCGAGCGGAGAAGAATCTCGCCGACCGCGGCTAAGGCCTGATCGCCGGCGGTGTGTCCGAAGTTGTCGTTATAGCGTTTGAAGTGGTCGAGATCGAGCATCATGACGGCCAGGGGCCGATGTTTCCGGCGAGCGGAATGCAGTTCGTGATCGAGGAACTCCTGCATGTAGCGGCGGTTGTAAAGCCCGGTGAGCGGGTCGCGGACGGCTTGCAGGCGCAGGGATTCACGGAGGTTAAGGTTGGCCACTGCGAGAGCGATGTGTTCCGCGACGGCGGCGGCGAGTTGGCGGCGACGTGCAAAGGCGTCGGAGTCGGGGTGTGGGTCAGAAGCAGGGAATAGGGGATCGTCATTCTGGATGATCAGCGTTCCGAACGTGGTGCCGTTGGCAATGAGAGGAATGCAGACCGAAGCACCTTCGCCGAGCAGGTGAGAGCAACGCGGTTCCGAGCGTCCACCGGGATGAGCATGGGTGGAACCGCGGCGAAGAGCCCAACATTGTTCGGGCGAGAAGATCTGGTGAGCGGGGCAGAGCACCCCCCATTCAGCGACGGACTCGGCGCGGTTTCCGGAGGCGCTGAGCAGTGAGATGCAGCCCGAGGCGCCTGGAAACAGCCGGCGCAAGCGTTCCGGGATGAGGCGAAAGACTTCTGCCCTGGAGGTGCACGCCTGGAGGAGGCTCCCGAGTTCGCTGATCTGGGTGATTTCGGCAGTTTGGCGGCGGGCGTTATCGAGCAGGCGACCGACTTTCTGGTGAGAAGTCGTGAGCTGTTTTTGCGCCACCTTGCGCTGAGCGATTTCCTCGTGCTGGTGGAACTGGGTGAGGGCCAACCGTAGCGTGAAGGCGAAAAGCGATGCGGCAATGGCTACGTCGGTGAGCGCTTCTCCGTACGCCTGTTTCCACCGGTTCATCAGCAAAGCGATGCAGGAGAGCATGGCGACCAGGACCAGGTTGGTGCCGAGGAAGCTGAGGAAATTCACGGGCTCCGGAGTGGATTGGGGTTCTGGGGACGGGGCCCAGGTGAGGGCGATCAGGCCAGCGGCGACTTGAGGAAGAGCCCAGCCCAGGTTGAACCATGCGGAGGCGGTCAAATAGTGGTGCAGGTCGATCCAGTTACCGAGGAAGGTCGCGACCGCGCAGACCAGCAGGAAGAGCGTTAACCGGAGTAACGGGCTGCGAGTGCCGGGGAGACGGGCGAATTGCAGGCGCACGAAGGCTGCGACCAAAAGGAGCAAGCTTTGCGCGTCGCTGATGCTGAGGTTCCGCAGGAGCGCATCGGCAGGCAACATCCGCTGCGCTGGGAGAAAGAAGAAGGTGGAGTAGACGAGGGCTACGACGATTGCGATCTGGAAGAGATCGAGAAAGACCTCGGACTTCACCCGGTCGCGCTGATAGGTCGGCAGGAAAAGCATCATCAGGATGGGGGCGCCATAGAGGCAATAGAGCAGGTGCCAAGTCGAATCCGACAAGGTGTTTTGGTCGAACACGGTGTCGTAGGTCTGGAACGCGGTGGGAACCAGCAAGACCACCAGGACGGCGGCGAACAGGAACCAGAACAGGGCGGTAATGCCTTGCGCGCGACGGAACGCATCCCAGACACAAGCGAGGGCAAGAACACTGCTGAGAACGAGCATGGACAAGGCCAGGCCGAGGCCCGACCGGCGGGTTCCGAGCACGAGGAATCCCAGCGCCTGGATGGCGATGATGAGGGCGAAGAGAAGGCACCCGAACCAGGCTTGGCGGAGGTCTGCGAACTCGCGCAGGCGGGAGCCGCGACGCTGATCGAAGCTGACCGCAGTATCCATTATTAGTTGTGGAGAGACACTCCGCCTCAATCATTGCGATCGGCGGAACCAGTGGAGAACTTTAGTCTTCGCGCTTCCCCGGTTTGCATTTAGCGGTTCCTTCCAGCCGGAAGACTGGAGAGGCAGCCGATCGCATGACTTTCGTAATCACACAGCGGGGGAACCGCGTTGCTGGTGCCGGGGGTGAATCCTAGAATCAAGGCGGGACTCTCTATCCCAAGACCGCCCATGCCGGAAAATCCCAATCGTGTCGAAATAGGCCGCCGCGTCGAAAAGGCGGAGAAGCTTTTGCAGAAGGGGAAGACGGCCGACGCGCTGGCGGAATATCTGCAAATCCTGGAAGGCGATCCGGAAAACGACAATGTGCGGCAGATGGCGGCCGAACTGTGCCTCTCTTTGAATAAGGGGGCGCAGGCGGTGCGGCTGCTGGGAGAGTTGTTTGAGCGGCAGGTGACGGCGGCGGATGCGACGCGAGCGAGCCTGACCTACAAGAAGCTGGCGCGGTATGCCAGCCCGACGTGGGAACAGAAAGTGCGCTTTGGGCAACTGCTGGAGCAGTCCAACAAGAAGCTCGCGATCGGGACGTATGAGAATGCGCTGGAAGACCTGCAGCGGCAGGGGAAGAAAGAAGAAGGGTTGCTGGTCTTGCGGCGGATTGTGAGTCTGGAGCCATCGCAGCCCAACCATTTGCGGGTGGCGGAGTTGGCGGCGGCACTGGGCGAGCACGTGATGGCGGCGCAATCGTTTTTACAATTGGCGGAACTGGCGGAAACCGCGGGCGGAAATGCCAGCCAGTGGTTTGAGCGGGCGTACACGGAAAATCCGACAGATTCGAAGATCGCGGTGGCCTATGGCAAGAGCTTGCTGTCGCGGGGCGAGGCGGGGGCGGCGATTTTTATTTTCGAGCCGCTGGTGCATTCCGGGGATGAATCGCTGGAACTGCGCGACCTGTATGCGCAGGCGCTGCTCGCCGCCGACCGGTGCGTGGATAGCGAGCCGCTGATCTGGCAGATGTTCGAGCAGAACCCGGCACGCATGCACCAGGTGGTCAACCTGATCGGAAAGATGATCGATTCCGAACTGGACGCGGAGGCGGTGGCGCTGGCGCGAAAGCTGGAAGCTTTCCAGCGGCGGCGTGGGGAGCGGCGATCGTTCATCACGACCATGCAGGAATTGTTGGCGTCGCACCGTCCGTCGGCGGAGATGCTGGAGTTTCTAGCGGAGTTGTTTAACGCGTCGAACCGTGAAACGGACTACGCCCAGGCGCTGCTGAAGCTGTTTGATCTGTATTGCACGAAGCACAATTACCAGAAAGCGGGCGAGTGTCTGGACCGGGCGGCGGAAGTGGATCCGTACGAACCGGGACACCAGAAGCGGCTGGAGGGGCTGCGGGGCAAGATCGACGATCAGCGCTTCAACGTAATCGCGTCGCGGTTCACGACGGTGAAGAAAGAAGAGCAGGAAGTCAAGGCCCAGGAACCGACGCTGGGAGCGGCCGCGCTGCAGGATCTGATGCTGCAAGCCGAGATTCTGGTGCAGTATGGGATGCGCTCGAAGGCGATCGAGCGTTTGCAGCGTATTCAGGAACTGTTTCCGCGCGAGGAAGAGCGCAACCAGGATCTGCAGCGTTTGTACATTGCGGCTGGCATCGAACCGCAGTATGCGAAGCCGGTGACGACAGCCCCGCCGCCTGCGCCTGCGCCTGCGCCGGTCGCGGCGAGCGGCGAGCAGGCGGTGACGGTACCTGCGACGGCGGCTGCAACGGCGGCGAGCGAAACGGCCGATGTCAGCAGTCTGGCGAGAGTGGCTGAAATCACGCGCAAGCTTTACCACCAGGGGAACGCGGAAGGAGTTTTGAAAACGGCGGCGAACGAAATCGGCGCAAACTGGCGCACGGCGCGTTGCATTGCGGCCTTGCGCAAGCCGGGTCTGCCGCCGTCGAGCGTACAGGAATATCACATGGAGGGGCTGATTCCGGCGAGTTCGGCGGCGCTGGTTAGCCTGGTGGAAGCGCTGCAGGATCTGGCGGTGGCGCGAGGCACGGTGACGATGGGCGATGCGAAAAACGCTCCGGAGCTGATGGGCGTGCGCGCCGCGGTCGAGGAGTTGCAGATCGAATCGCTGCTGGCTCTGCCGCTGACGGAAGGCAATGACCAGATCGGGGTGCTGATCCTGACCCAGAACGTGGCCCGGACTTGGCAGGCTTCGGAGGTGCTGGTGATCCGGACGCTGAGCGACCAGGTGCTGATCGCGCTCAATAACGCAGGACTGCGGCGGCTGGTGAAAAATCTTTCGGTGACGGACGAGAAATCGGGGCTGCTGAAGCGGGCTTCGTATCTGGATCTTCTGCAGGCGGAAACCCGGCGCGGGCTGCAGCAGGGGACGGCGGTGACGGTGCTGCTAATGCAGTTTGGACGGCGCAACGCGTTGGTCAAGGAACACGGCGAGCAGGCGGTGACGGCGGTGATGGAGCAGATCGGGCAGCTGTTTTCGGCGAACATCCGGACCAACGATCTGGCGTTCCGCTATGAGGCGACGACAGTCGCGCTGGTGCTCGGCGACACGGGCGAAAAAGAAGCGCTGCTGGCGGTGGGGAAATTGCGGCGGCTGCTCGGGGAAGTGCGTTTTCCGGGTAAGGACAAGGGAGTCGAGTTCAGCGCTGGGCTCGCGCAGGCGGTGATGCGGCAGCATTTCGATCCGGTGGACATTGTGACCGAAGTGGCCAACCGCGCCGATCACGCGCTGGAGTTGGCGGTGGCGAAGGGCGCGGGAGAGATTGTGAGTCAGGCGCCGCAGTTCGCTGCATCCGGGGCGGTGGCGTAGAGCTCTTCACCGCCGAGACGCCGAGATCGCCGAGAAAATCTTTGCGGGATTTTTCCGGATTGCCGTCCTGCGTTCTTCAATCGGCACAAACCCAAGCTGTTTAGCGAACGACTAGCGACGAACGACCAACGACTGCCCCTCCTGCTAAACTCACAGGTTGGCTTCTGGCCAGCCATCTCTTCTACATAAGTTGGTCCTCATGCTGAAACCTGGAGACATTGCCATTGTCAGTGGAGCGCGCACGCCCTTTGGACGCTATTGCGGGAAGATCAAGGATTACACGGCGCAGGAACTGGGCGCAGTGGCGGCGAAAGCGGCGATCGAACGCGCGGGGATCGACGCGAAGGAGTTCGATCATGTCGTGTTCGGCAACGCGCAGCAGACTTCGGGTGACGCGCTTTATGGAGCGCGGCACGTGGGGTTGCGGGCGGGATTGCCGATTGAGGCTCCGGCGCTGACCGTCAATCGACTCTGCGGGTCGGGGATGCAGGCGATTGTAAGCGCGGCGCAGATGATCCAGACAGACGAAGCGAAGATGGTGCTGGCGGGCGGGATGGAATCGATGTCGCAGGCGCCGTTTGTGATTCGGGGGCGCGATGGCTTCACGCTGGCTCCGGGCGGGAAGCTGGAAGATTCGCTGATGGTGGCGCTGCTCGATTCTTATTGCGGACTGTACATGGCGAATACGGCGGAGCTCTATGGCGAGCAGCAGGGCATCACGCGGAGGGCACAGGATGAGTTCGCGCTGCGCTCGCAGCAGGCGGCTGACGCGGCTTATAAGGCAGGGCGCCTGCAGGAAGAGCTCACGCCGGTTCCGTTGCGGAATTCGAAAGGTGAGACGACGGGAGAGATGCTGACCGAGGACGATCATCGGCGTCCGCAGACAACGCTGGAGGGCCTGGCGAAGCTGCGCGCCGCGTTTGGGAAAAACGGAACGGTTACGGCGGGCAATGCGAGCGGGATTGTGGATGGCGCGGCTGCGGTGGTGGTGATGTCGCTGGAACAAGCGCAGAAAAGAAATCTGAGTCCGCTGGGACGGATTGTGAATTGGGGAATTGCGGGCGTCGATCCGAAGTTGATGGGGAGCGGTCCGGTTCCGGCCACGAAGATTGCGCTGCAGCGCGCGGGGCTGACGCTCGATTACATCGATCTGATTGAAGTGAACGAGGCGTTCGCGGCGCAGTATCTGGCGGTGGAAAAAGAATTGGGACTCGATCGCGAAAAAGTCAACGTCAACGGAGGAGCGATTGCGTTGGGGCATCCGCTGGGAGCGACCGGAACGCGGCTCGTGATCACGCTGCTGTATGAATTGCGGCGGCGGAAGAAGAAGTACGGCCTGGCCACGGCGTGCATCGGCGGCGGGCAGGGGATTGCGATGGTGGTGGAGAGCTTTCACTGAGATTTTTCACCACGGAGACACGGAGGCACGGAGAAAGGCTTAAGTGTTGTCATCCTGCCTTCCCGATGGCACTCTTCACCTCGGCGCTTGCCAGAGCGAAGGAACCGCGCTAGGGTTGTAGGCGTATGAACGATTTGCGAAGCCAGATCAATAGCCTGTCCGCTGCGGAGAAGGCAGAACTGCTGGATACGGTCTGGGAGAGCCTGGAAGCGGACGCGGCATTGCTGACGGATGCGCAACGGGCGGAGCTTGATTACCGAATCACTATGCACGAGCAAAACCCTTCGGACGTCGTCCCGTGGCAGCAAGTCAGGGCGGGCCTGTTTAAGAAACCGTGACACTCCCAGTCGTCTGGATACCAGATGCGAATGAGGACTTGCTGGAAGCTCGGGCATGGTATGACAACATGCGACCGGAGCTTGGGGAGCGTTTCGCGTTGGCGGTCGAGGCCACGGTGGAGGCAATAGCGGAACATCCATTGCAATTCCCTGTCGTCCACCGGAGCCGTCGCCGTGCGGGAGTGCGGCGCTTTCCTTACGGAATATTCTTCGAGGTTCAGGAGCATCGCATCGTGGTAATCGCCTGCTTCCATGGCCGGCGCAATCCGAGGCGCTGGCAGTCGCGGTAACCTATGTGGTCCGATGGCGCAGGCAAGATGCATAGGTTCTTCGCTTCGCTCAGAATGACATATTCTTAAGTAAGTCAGCGTGAAGGAAGCAATTATGGAAATCAAGAAAGTTGGCGTTCTCGGTTGTGGGTTGATGGGTTCGGGCATTGCGCAGGTCTGCGCTACTGCTGGGTTTGACGTCACTGTGCTTGAAGTTGAGCAGAAATATCTCGACAAGGGGTTTGCCGGGATTGAGAAGTCGCTGGCTAAGTTTGCCGAGCGGCCGGTCGAGAAGGGCGGGATTACTCCGCAGCAGAAGGACGAGATCCGGGCGCGGTTGAAAGGGACCACTAACAAAGCGCATCTGGCCGATTGCGACATCGTCATCGAGGCCATCATCGAGAACGTTGAGGAAAAGAAGAAGATGTATGCGTCGCTTGATGACATCGTGAAAAAGGACGCGATCTTTGCCTCGAATACTTCTTCGATTTCGGTGACTGAGCTTTTGACGGCTACGAAACGCCCGGAAAGATTTATCGGACTGCATTTTTTTAATCCGGTGCCGCTGATGAAGCTGGTGGAGGTGGTGAAGACTATTGCCACCGCTCCCGCCGTTTACGACGCGGCCTACGAGTTTGCGAAGCAGCTGGGCAAGGTTCCGGTGCGCACGTCGGACAAGACGGGATTCATCGTAAACCGGCTGCTGGTGCCTTATTTGTTGGACGCGATTCGGGCTTATGAAGAGGGCGTGGGATCGATCGAGGACATCGATAACGCTATGAAACTGGGTTGCGGATACCCGATGGGGCCGTTTGCGCTACTCGATTTCGTCGGCCTCGATACGACTTACTACATCACGCAAGTGATGTATGACGAGTTCAAGGAGCGGCGTTTTGCGTCGCCTCCGCTGCTGAAGCGGCTGGTGATGGCGGGGTGGTACGGGAAGAAATCCGGACGCGGATTCTACGACTATTCGAATTCGGAGAAGCCGGTGGCGGGGAAGTTCTAGGTCAGAGGTTAGAGGTCAGATTG
>JBEKIB010000109.1:0-13917 GCA_050011975.1 Terriglobales bacterium
TCGAGAAAAAGTTGCATCCAGATTTCCAGCGTCAGCAGTTGCCAGATTTGCATCGACCAGTCTTCCGCGCCCCGGCGGTGCTCGTCAATGTAGCCGCGCACCACTTCCGGACGAAACAATCCGCGACGCTTGACTTGAGATTCCGAAAGAAGATCGTCCACCAGGGGACGCAAATCGTGCGCCAGCCAATAATCTACCGGCGCCGCGAAACCCGCCTTCGGCTGCCGCAACACATCTTCTGGCAGCATACTACGCATGGCTTCGCGGAAGATGTGCTTCGTTACCGGACGCCATTTCCCTTTCAGCTTCCACTCTGGCTTTACATTCCAGGCAACGAATTCGGCGAGATGCCGATCCAAGAATGGGACCCGCACCTCGACCGACGACGCCATGCTCATTTTGTCGTTGTAAGTCAGATTCAGCGTGGTCATGAAAATTTTGGTATCCAGATAGAGCATCTGGTTGAGAAAATCCGCGTGCCGCACTTTACTGAACGCCGCCAGATGCTGGTCGTCAGCATTAGGATTGCCGCTTGCTAACGGCTGCGATTTTAGGGCATATAAGTCGGTCTTCTGCTGGGCATCAAGATACGTGCAGTTCCTGATAAAAGCTTCCGCCGGGCTGAGCGCCGCGCTGCGCGCCATTTTTTTCGCGAGACGCACCGATCCTTTCAGGCGCGTTCCGCGCAGTGACGGCAAACTCAGCAGAGCGCGCTCCGCCGCGAAGCGAACGGAGCGAGGGACGCGCCGATATTCCTCCGCCCACGCGTGAGCTACGTGTTTGCGATATCCCGCGAAAATTTCATCGCCGCCCACTCCCGACAAGAGTACGGTCGCCTGTTTTCGCGCCTCGCGGCACACCAGATACGCCGCGATAATCGCGGGATCGGCGGTGGGCTCATCCATGTGCCACGTCAAACTCGGCAACAGACCGACCACGTCGGGCTCGACCACGATCTCATGGTGCTCGCAGCCTAACTTTTGAGCGAGGCGCCGCGGAACGGCGGGATCGTCAATCGTCGTCTCACCCACGCGATATTTCTCGGGAAACGTAATCGTGTAGGTCCGCACGGGCTGCTTTCGCGCCATGGCTGCTACCATGGCCGTAACTATGCTCGACGAATCGAGGCCGGCACTCAGAAAAGCGCCGATCGGAACATCGCTCACCATCTGTTGTTCGACCGAGGCGCAGAACCTTTCTCGAATCTCATCCGCCAGATCCGCTTCGGTTCGTTCGAAGCGATGCTCCGCCGGAGGGAAGGTCAAGTCCCAATACTGTTCGACCTTGAACTCGCCGCGCTGCCAGAGCGCATAGTGGCCCGCCGGCAGCTTGCGGATTCCGTCGAACATGGTCAGCGGATCGGGCACCCAGAGGAATGTCAGGTATTTGTCGAGCGCCTCCTGGCTCATGCTAGCTTCGATTCCCGGCACTTCGAGCAGCGCCTTGATCTCGGAAGCGAAAGCGAGTTTTCCGCCGCGCTCCCAGTAATAGAGCGGCTTGATTCCGAAATGATCGCGCGCCAGAAACAATTTCGGCGAAGCGCCGCGCAGGTCGCAGATCGCGAGGGCGAACATGCCATTCAACCGGTTCAGACAGTCTTTGAAACAGTCGGGGCCGTATTCTTCGTAGAGATGAACCACGGCTTCCGTGTCGGTGTGCGAACGAAAACGATGTCCTTTGCCTTCGAGTTCACGACGCAGATCGGCGAAGTTGTAGATCTCGCCGTTGTAGGTGATCCACACCGTCCCCTCTTCGTTGCTCGCCTCCTCGTTGCACATGGGCATGTGGCCAGCGGGGGAGAGATCGAGAATGGCGAGACGGCGGCTGCCCAGGCCGATGTAGCCACCATCGGGGAAATGTCGCTCCCAGAGGCCGGAGTCGTCGGGACCGCGGTGCGTCTGCACGTTCGTCATCCGCGCGAGAGCTTCCACGTCGCCGCAGTTTACGAGTCCGGAGATGCCGCACATGGCCTCAGTTCCTCCCCGTTTTTAGTCCGGACTTCAGTTCGGGCTTTAGTTGGCACTTCAGCTCGTAAATTTTGGACTTGGAATGGAACATCTGCACCGCTTGAAAGGCGCAGTAGATCAGCCCCGGTGGACCATCGAGAAATCCGAGACAAAAAATATAACGATAGAGGAACAGCAGAACCGGAGAACCCGGCAAACGATATAAATTTCGCTTGAGCCATCTTCGGCGCTGCGCCTGCGCGCCAAATAAATCGGCGCGCACTGCTTCCGGATCGTCTTCTGGCTGCAGAAGCACGCGCGCTTCCCAGTTCGAGTATTCATTGTGCTTCAGAATGTAGCGCGACAAAGAATCGACGTTGTGGTGGATCAAGGCGTTGCGCAACTCCGCGGTGGGCCCATCGACCACCACGTGTTCGTGGATCTCGATGTCGGCCATGGACGGATCCTGATCCTTCAACCGGCATTCAAAACGACCTCGCCCTTTGCGAAACAGCGACAGCTTCCAGAAGCTCGCATCGCAATGACGCAAGATCCTGCCGAGAAAATACATCTGCAGGCGAATGGAATATCCGTTCACCACAGGGTTTTGCAGCGCACGCCGAATTTCTTCCACCAGTTCCGGGGCCAGGACTTCATCCGCATCGAGCAGCAGAATCCAGTCGTACGTGAGCGGCAGCGTGTCCATAGCCCATTGGCGCTTCTTCGGCCAGCCCCCCGCATAATGAAACTGGACCACCTTCGCGCCACGCGACTGCGCGATAGCAACTGTATCGTCCGTGCTCTCGGAATCGATGACGTACACTTCGCCGAACCCCGCAAGTGATTCCAGGCAGCGGGACAGGTTGCGGGCCTCGTTGCGCACCGGGACGATCACACTTACAGGCAGCACTTGTACCGCGGCGCTAGCATTCGACACCTTAGCCTCTGATTTTGCTTCGATCATTATTGTGTAGATGATTATTGTTTAGATCATTATTGTCTAGATCAAGTCCATTCCGTCGGCAGGTAGAAGGTCTTACTATGTTAGCTGAATTGAGGGCATTGTTGAACGCAAGATCGTCAACGTAGCATCCGTGGACGAAACACCGTTCCTGCCCGAGTTGCCCGTCAGGCGGGCGCCCGCGATGCTTTTCACAGGTTCTGCGCGCACCAGCGCTGCAGCACGAAAAGCGACCAAGGCCGCGACCATGAAGTCTCGCCCGCAAGAAAGCGGTTCCACACATCATGCACGGCGCTGGCGCTGATGGAAGTCTGATCCCAAGCACTCTTGAGCAGCGCACCTTCGACGACCGGCCTCATCTCACCCCGCAGCCAGCGCTCAAAGGGCAGCGTAAATCCGCGTTTCGGACGATTCACAATCTCCCTGGGCAAGTCGACACCCGGGCCCAGGCTCGCCAGCAGCAGGCTCTTTGGCCGATTCCCTCGTAACTTCTCATCCCCCGGAATGCGAAAGCACGCCTCGACCAGCGCCCGATCGAGAAAGGGGACGCGCAACTCGAGACCATGTGCCATGCTCATGAAATCGGAATCACGGAGCAGCGTGTTACGCATGTACCAATGCGATTCCAGATAGGAAACGCGACTAACTGGATCTAAAAGTTGGCTCGCAGTAACCGACTCTTGCAACACTCGATCGAGGGATTGCTGCGATGCCTGATAGTCCGGCGCCGAGAACAAGAATTCGCGCTCCGCCGATCCGAACAACATGCGCACCAAAAAATACGGATGAAGTGTGGAATCATGGGCCGTGGCCAACTCGGCCAGCTTGCGGCTGCGATCCCCCTTGCCGGCAAACAGCGCCATGGAAGAGGAGAGCGGCCGCCGCGCCAGCCTCGGCAGTCGTCCAAATCGTTTGGAAAAAACTTCCATCCTCGGCACGCGGCGAAAATTCGAGTACCCGGCGAACATCTCGTCGGCGCCCAGACCAGTTAGAGCAACTTTCACTCCCGCAGCCCTCGTTTTCGCGGACACCAGATAAGTATTGATGCCGTCGATGGTCGGCTGGTCCATCGCACACAGGGCTTCGGGCAACACAGCCAGCGTGTCCTGCTGCGAGACTGGAATCTCCTGGTGTTCGGTGCCGAAGCGCCGGGCGATTTCCCGCGAATACTGCCCTTCGTTGAACTCCTCTTCCTGGAATACCAGCGAGAAGGTGTTCGCGCGCACACCATTGTGGCTGAGCACGGCAACCAGCGCGCTGGAATCGATTCCGCCTGAAAGAAACACTCCCACGGGCACGTCACTCACCAGGTGCGACAAGACCGCATCGCGCAAGATCGCGGGCAGTTGATCTGCCATCGCGCTCCCATTCCCGGATCGCGATCCCGAGTCGGACTGTGAATACGAAAAAGACTGCAGCGGATTCCAGTATTCGCGGCTGCTCACCGATCCGTTTTCTATCGTGAGCACATGCCCTGGCGGAACGGACATCACTCCTTCCACGATCGTCCACGGCTCGTACACGGAACCGAATGCCAGGTAGCTCAAAACCCCGGTGGGACCGGCCTTTCGCGGCACCAGTCCGGTCCGCAAAAGCGTGCGCACCTCCGAAGCAAAAATAAACATCTGCTCTGACTGGTGGTAATACAGCGGCTTGATTCCCATGGGATCGCGCGCCAAGAGCAGCCGTTTTCGCGGCGCGTCCCAGAGTGCAAACGCGAACATGCCGCCCAGTCGCGTCAGGCAAGACTCACCCCACTCGCGATAAGCGGCCAGAATCACCTCCGTGTCGGAATGACTTTTGAACTCTGCCCCGGTGGCTTCGAGTTCCTTCCGCAGCTCACGGAAGTTGTAAATCTCGCCGTTGAAGACGATCCAGTTGCCGGTCACCGGATCCTGCATAGGCTGGTGCCCGAGCGGCGAGAGATCGAGAATGGCCAATCGCCGGTGGCCCAAGCCGATTTCCAGCGGCTCCGGTTGAGTATCTTTCAGCAGCACGGTGCCGGAATCGTCGGGCCCCCGGTGCGCGAGTGAACGCGTGGCTTGTTCCAGAACTGCAGGAGGAATCCGGGAGTTACGCGTCAGTATGCCAATGATGCCGCACATCTGCTACTTAAACGCCTCCACGTACAAAGAATGCGGTAAGTCCCTCGAGTCTCCCGGTTCATACGGCGGAACGCCGCTGCCATACAAGCGGCTCTTTCCTTCCGCAGATTTCTCCACCTCCCGAAATCCCGCTTCGTGAAGCACCTCGTTAAGATAACTGAAATCGAACGCGGTGCGGTGTTGTCCATCGCAAAAAACAAAATTCGAAAATCTGCCGCCGAGCGAATCGAAGTGGCGCGGGAAAGAATCATCGAACCAATCGCTGCGCTCCTGAGTATAGGCTGCAATCGCGCTCTCCAGGCTGGGAACGATGAGCCGGACGCCGCCGCCGTTTTTCAACACGCGCACACATTCCCGAAGAAGCCGCTTCAGCTCATCCGGATAGAAGTGCTCGAACATGTGGGTGGAATAGATGGAGTCAACTGAGTTCGAACGAAACGGAAGCCCGTTGCGCACGTCCAGCCAAAGGTCGATCTTGCCGAAAGGATTGCCGTCGATGTTCACGAAGCCGGGAAGGTATTTTGGACCGCAACCAAGATGCAGATGACAGGCGCCGTTCCGAGGACGCGCACTCATCACATACCGGCGCAATAAATAATTCGGAACTGTGACCTTGGCAATCCCCCAAAACACGAAGTCTTTGTAGCGCTGGTGAAGCAACCCATCCTCCAGTAACGGTGACCGCCATTGGTGATCGCTATTATATAGAGCAGCCTGTCGAAACATCTTCGAGATGGACAAACCTCTCAGACGATGGCTTGGCGATAAATCCTGTCCAGCTGTTTTGCCTGATGCGCTAGCGTCAGTTTTTCGAGGATCGTCTGGCGCGCAGCCGTCCCTATGCGCGCGCACATTTCGGGCGACTCGAGTAAAGCGGAAAGCCCCTGCACCAGTTGTTCGAGTCCATCCACAGGAATGAGCCAGCCATTCTTGCCATGCTCAATCACTTCATCAATTCCCTGCCCGCGACAACCAATTACCGGCTTGCCGCAAGACATGGCTTCCAGGTAGACGCACCCCAAGCCCTCATTGCGGCTGGGCAACACGAACACGGAGCAGCGTCGCATGGCCTCTGCTACTTCGGACCGGCTCTGCCGCCCGACAAACTGAACCTGCGGCCGAATGCCCAATTCGCGCGCCAGCCCTTCAAAGCGGGCGCGATCCGGCCCTTCTCCGATGATGCGGCATCGAAGCTGCGGGAACGAAGGTGGGAGATTTTTGAGCGCTCGCAAAACAAGTTCGTGGCCTTTGCTGCGCAGCAAGTTGCCGACGATCAGAATCTCCGGATCGAATGGTCCAATCGCGGCGGGATTCGGCGAAAAAAGAATTGGATTTACACCGTTGTACACGACGGCGCTGCAGGTTTCCGCCGGCGTTCCGTTTTTCAGAATTTCCTGCACCTTGCCGCTGATACATATCACGGTCCGCGCCGCGCGGTAGACGTGCACCGACACCTTCCGCCGCCAGGCTGCGGGAATTCCACCAAGAAAGCACGTGTTAAACACATCCAAGCCGTGAATCGTAACCACGAACGGAATTTTCAAACGACGGGAAAGCAACGCAGCCGCGTGGCCACAGGGCAGGGCCGCGTGAGCGTGGATCGCATCAATCGGCTTCACGCCGTGAAGCTTCCGTATTCTTCCCAGGAGACGGGCATAGAGCAGCTTCCCCGCACTGGAGAGCCCCAGATTCCCGGGAACTTGCAAATACCGCACCCAATCGGCCGCAGCCAATGAACTCGGTTGTTTTTGAGGATGGTAAATCGGGGATACTGCAATCACGCTGGAATCGACACCGAACTGTCTAAGCTCCTCGATCGGTTCTGCGATGAAGCAACCGCTTACCTCGCTTTGGTCCGAAGGGAAAAATGGAGTGAGCGCCAAAACGTGCAGCGCTGAACCTACTTCCGCGGCTCGCGACATCAGTTTCGCTCACTCTCAGACTGCACCAATTCCTGAGCTAGATCAAGCAGCCGTTCAACATGCGCGCTCCAACTGAAGTCGCGAGCGCGCCGCAGGCCATTGCGCGACAATTTTTCTGCCAACTCCGGCGATTCATGGATCTGCACTACTCTTTCCGCCAGAGCTTCGGGAGAAAAACGGGGAAAATAAATTCCCGCGTCCCCGCAGATTTCGCGATGCACCGGCAAGTCCGAGGCCACCACCGGCAAGCCACTTGACATCGACTCGAGCAGTGGATGAGCAAAGGATTCGGCATAAGCCGGGGTTACGTAAATGTGGCAGGCGCGATAGAGATGATGAAGCGACCGATAGGGGATTGTTCCGAGCTCGACGATCTCCTGGCTTCCTCGAAGATCGTTGGCCAGCGACGCCGCGGACTCGGCTCGATATGTCCCCGGATTCTCGCCTGAATTCAGCCGGCAGGTAAGAAAGAGCTTCACCTTTTTTCCCTTCAGACGGCTGCTCAAGATCGGCATTGCCCGGAATAATGTTTCGAAATTCCGGTAGTAATTGTAGTGGCTTACAAAAAGCAGGCGGAGTGCGTCTTTCGCCTGCTCAAGCTGGCTTCGAGCTGAAGATGACAACGGCGCGGCATTGCTCGTAAAAGCATCTGGATCGAATCCATGGTGCAGTGAAAGTACCTTCCTGCCGCTCCACTCGGTAAGTTCGTGGGCAAACGCCGCACTCGGGGCAACTGTAATGTCGGCGCGCCTTATGGATCGTCGCGCCAACCAGCTTTTGAATAAAGTGTCCGCCCATATGGCATAGTCTCCACGAGCACGAACATCGCGGCAAAAATCGCCGGAAGTATAGAGCGAGTTACGAGATAGGAGTATCTGCGGCACAGGAGAGTTCCAAAGGGCAAAGTTGCCCGCAGAAATCAACACCTGCGCGCCGCTCTGCCGGATCAGTTTCGGCAACGCCGTCTGCTCGCGAACAAAACGACGGAATGCCCCGGAGCTTTCTGAAATTTTGACAAAACAAATGTTCGGAAGCTCTGCAAACTCCTGGCGAACCGCCGGATTCAACACCACCGTCGTTTCCGCATCGAGTTTCCGCGCCAGATGGGGAATCACATTGCGCAGATAAGTAAGGCCTCCACCCGCACTCGCGGCAAGGCCGTTGACAAACAATCTGATCATCGGTTGGGCACGAGGAGGTTGGGCACGACAGCTCCAAAACCAGCTGGTGACGAAGGGGAAGGTCGGGAAACAACGCCCGCTAGTGGGACCGCGACAGCGGCAGGAACAAGATCCGCGAGTACAAATGCAAAAAACCAAAAATACACGCAAAGATAATAACCCACGGCAAAAAGCCAATCTTCGAAGCTGGCGTGGACCAGGCCCGACAACACCACCATGGCCAACGGAATCGAGTAGTGCCGTGGGTCGCGGGTGCGCTTCATCCAGGCGAAGGCTTTCCACGCGTTCGACACCGTCACCGCCAAGAGCGCAACGAAGGGCAACACACCCAACAGGCCCACCCACTCTGCGATAGCCATGTAACTGCTACCGTGCTCGCGAGCCACCTCGGTGTTGGAGGAAATCATTCTATAATCCGACCTTGGGTCTCCACCCGTCGGACTCGTGCCATACCCCGTTCCAAACAACGGATGCGTCTTGATCGCGGCGATCGACTTTTCCCAAGGTGTTCGCCGCGAACCGAGCACGCCTTCCTCCTTGTGCCCCTTGTAGAGCACGGCATCCTTCAGGTCCCCGAGGTGCTGGTTTAAGGATTCTGGAGCGAACACCCCAGTGACCGCAACCAGCAACAGAGCCAGCGCCGCAAGCTTCGCCAGCAATTTGTACTGGCGCAGGCAAAAAACGAAGACGAGCGTGACGAGCAGTACCGATGCCATCCCAGCGCGTGCCATGCTGAAAAGAACAAGATAGGCGCAAAGAAGCAGGGCAGCCAGCCTGCGGAACCTCACCTTCGGCGCGTCGCTGGTGAACCATCCCCACAGCAGGATGGGAAAGACTCCGATGCTCATCGCCGCGCCCAGAGAGTTGGGATTACCCCAAATACGGTCACGCAGACCGAAGTAGCAGATCGCCGTGATATAGACCGCTATCTCGCTTCCCCACAGAAGTCCACGAAAAAAACGGCCCTCGCGGCCAAGAACGGCCAGGCGAGCGCCGGTAGCGCAATATAGAAAAAGAAGGAAGAGGCTCAAAGCTTTAAGGGACGCCATCTGAATGTACGCAGAAACGGTGGCGGAGACAAATGCGGCACAGATGCAGAAGAAAGCGATCAGATGCAATGATCCGAAAGGCTTGCGGGGAGTCTTCGTCCAAACAATGCAGCCAACCACCGCACCGGAAGACAGTACCAGCCAGCGTCCAGTGGTCCAGGAACCTCGTAGGGGGACATACATGCCAGACCAAAGGAAGGCGATCACCAGCAGAACAAAAAAGCGCTGATCATATTTCCAGAAGCTGGCGATGATTACTTCCAGCAGCAGGATCCCGCCTAAGAAAGTAACGTCACCGAAATATTGCATATGGGAGTAAAGAAAATACAGTGCCAGGCTCGCGCCCAGCACAATACCCGCCCACTGCAGCGGTTTCAACGAATTCATCGAGCCTCCGTAGCGGAGATCGCGGCCGCGGCCAGACCATCGGCGCATGCTTCCGGCGAGTACTTTCGAATTCGTTCCAAGCTGTGTGCGCTCATAGTTTGCTTGAGCTCAGGCTGCCGCAGCAGAGAATCGATCGCCACGCTGAGTTTCTCCGAATCTCGAGGAGGCACGACGTAACCATTCCACCCATCCCCGACCAGATCGGCCGAACATCCCGCAACGCTACTCACAACGATCGGAAGTCCGCAGGCCATGGCTTCGTTTACCACCAAACCCCACGGGTCGCTATGCGTCGGCAGAACCAGCGTCTCCGCGAGCGCATACAGGCCCGCCAGATCTTCCCGCTGCGCGAATCCCGGGAAACAAATCGCCCCCGGGCTGATCCGTTTTGCCTGCTGCACCAGTTCCTCTTTGGAGATCCCATCGCCTGCAAATACCAACCCCACCTCGGATCGCAAGTCGCTCTCTAGTTTGGCATAAGCTTCGAGGAGATCAAAAATGCCTTTTTCCGGCACCAATCGGCCCACAAAAAGAATGAACCGCGAGGGCAGCCCCAGTTTCTCTCGAAATTCAGTCGCATGGGCCCGGGAGCTCTCCGCCTGGGTCGCAAACAGACTGTTATCGACGGCATCGGGGGCGGTCAAGATACTTGCTTCCGGAGCCCCCAGCGACCTGAGATACTCAAAGGACGCCCTCCCCGGCACAACAAATCTGTCACAGTGCCTCAGGAAATAAGTCTTCAGGAACTCTACCCATGGCCGTCCTCTACGAGCGTCCTGCCGGTTACTCTCCGACCATAACACGAATGCAACCCCGTGGCGCCGCGCCCACAGGAGAGCTTCCCATGAAGCGGCATAGTTGTATCCGCCACAGATGATAACCTGCGGACTCACCTGGTTCAGGGCGGACCACAATCCTCGATTGATCAATAGACTGCTCTTCCCAGCACGCCAGCGCCAGGACGGCAGAATCTGATGCGAAAAACAGATTTCGTTCTTATACACACGCCACTGCCGAAGAGTCTCGTCTGTCTCCGCCAAAAATATTACGTGCAGATCCAGCCCCGCTCGACGCGCCAGAACGTTGAAAACCGAGATGCGGTAGGGAGCAATGATCTCCGTAAGGATCACAAGCCGCCGGCTCATTTTCGACATTCCGCCCGACGTTCACTCAGCGCACATTCAATGTTCATTCAACTCGCATTCAATGCGATGTTGCCTCTGCCACACCGCGACATTGACAGGCCCGCCCCATTGCGTCTTCTCACGCATTGCCGGCGCTCGTGACGGTCGAGCGATACCAGGCAACAAAATTCTGCAGACCTTGCTCCATTGACGTCTTCGGTGCATATCCCAGAAGGCGTTTCGCTTTGTCGATGTTAGCCCATGTGATCGGCACGTCTCCCGGTTGATCGGGCAAGCGCTCCTGCCGCGCCTTTTTGCCGGTCGCTGCCTCCAGTTGCGTAATCAATTCTGCCAGACGTACGGGGTGCGAGTTTCCCAGATTAAAGACCTCGAATGGCAGCTTCGATTGCGGCACATATTCGAGAGACGCAACCACTCCAGCCACGATATCGTCAACGTAAGTGTAATCACGACCCATCGAACCGTCACCGTAGACCGGGATCGGCTTTCCCGACTCGATGAGAGCGGTGAACTTGTGGATCGCAAGATCGGGCCTTTGCCGCGGACCGTAGACGGTGAAGAATCGCAGGCAGAGGTTCGTCAAACCATACAAATGCGTGAAGGTGTAACACATCAACTCGGCCGCAAGTTTCGTTGCCGCGTAGGGCGAGATTGGGCGAGTCATGAGGTCGTCTTCGCAAAAAGGGACGGTGTTGGTGATGCCGTACACTGAACTCGAGGAGCCAAAGACAAACCGTTGCACCTTAAACTCGTGGGCGATTTCCAGCAGGTTCACTGTCCCCGCGACGTTCACACTTTCGTACAAGGCAGGCTGTTCAATCGACGGCCGCACGCCGGCGCGAGCGGCGAGATGAATCACGATTTCAGGTTGGACGCGCTCCGCGATTTTTCGCAAAGAATCCATATCCCGCACGTCGGCCTCGAAGAACTCGAAGCTTCCGGCGTTGCGAATCTCCTGCAGGTTGAGCCGTTTGCGACTGAGAGCGTAGAAATTATCGAGGTTGTCCACGATGGACAATTTTGTCCCGCGGCGAATCAGGGCCTCCGCTACGTGGGATCCAATAAAACCCGCGCCACCTGTCAGCAGAATCCGCTTCGGATTTGATCCCACTCAATCACGCCCCGATTTCGTAAAGAACCGCAACTTTGATAAAACAAGAGAACAGAAAAATGATTCTAGCGCACAGCCACGACAAAGTAGTTGCTGGCGAACTGATTCCCTCGATAAACCTTTCCCGCCAGTAGTCCAGCCAAATTGTTCACGGGACAAATTGTCCATTGGATCAATCCTTGCAGCCACGGCCACGGGCCGGTGAGCATTTGCAAATACACGTTGACGACCAGAAAAATGCTGGGGACCGTTCCCGCCTCTCCCATGACCGTCACACTCTGAAAATCGCGCAAGATCCATTCCAGGCCCTGGGGCATGTACCTCCAATAATCGCCGGGGGACCCATGCTGGGGGAAGATGGACGGAACACTCAGCAAGAGGGTTCCGCCAGGTTTCAGCACTCGTTGAATTTCGCCAATCACAGCAATTGGATCGGGGATGTGCTCGAGCACCTGGGTAGCCAGGACGACATCCATCGATGCATCGGAGAACGGCATGCCGCGAGCATCACCGACAACATCCACGGAGTGCGCGGGCGCCACGTCCAGGACGTAATGATTGGCAACGCGGCCGGCGAAAAAAGAAGCGTATGGTTTTCCCTTCCCGCCCACATCTAAAAGGTTGCGTACTTGTGGAGGCAGTTTCGCTGCCTGCTCCGCGATCAATTCGGCACGGCGTCGGCAGTCGAGATAGGTAAAGTCTCGGAGTGAGGGCCGCACCAGATCCATGCCGCTGTCCCTGGGTTCGGTCATCGATCGTCGGACATCAGTTTGGCCAACATTAGCTTGGCCGACATTAGCTTGACCGACATTGGACCGGCGGACTTCATTCGACTCCGCATTGGGCGTCATGCGATACCCTCGATTTCCCTTTTCAGGAGATTGCGGCCGATGCTGGCCCAACTGATTGCATATACCGCGCACCCCAGACCGACCAAGACCAATGGGGGCAAGTGTCTTGGAAGCGCAACCAATAAGCCAGTTCCCATGATTAGACTTGCAATCACGGTAACGCTCAGCAGTGGAGTCTTCGCGGCAGCGCGCACCTGTGGCGGACAGAGCAGGAAGGCACACAGCGCAACCGCGACTTCTCCCAGCACGAAGGCCACACAGGCGCCGTCAATTCCGAATAACGGAGGCAGGATCAGATTAAGAACTACGGCAGTGACGCCGCCAGCTAACGTCGAAACGAAATACGCCCGATGACGGCCCATTGCGTAAAGAATTGTACCCGCGAACAGCGCCGCTGCCGGCGCCGTAATCACATACAGTGCGACCCATTGGAAAGCGCGCACCGCCTCCTGATACTGGGCACCGAGCAGCCAGGGGACAACCACGGGGGCCGTTACCACGCCACCCACCGCCAACGGAACGCCGAACCAGACCAAGACTGAAGCGGCGATCCTTGTGAGTCGGAACAGGCCATCGGCAGAATTTGCGCGCAAGGCCATGCGCGGCATCAACACGATTTGGGTAACCGCGAGGAAGTTACGCAGCACGTCCGCCAACCGCGCCGTGACGGCGTATAAGCCCAGGGCGTGCTCACCAAGATACCATCGAACTGCGAGATGCCCGCTGCGATGATACAGGTTTGACATCAGCGAAGATCCCGCATAATGCAAGCTAGGCACCAGGATCGCGGCCCAGCGCCGCGGTGCAATCGAAAACCGGAATCGATACCCCTGCCGCCACAGAAGCGTCCAGCCAATCAGGCTGGTCAGAAACGCAGAACCCAGGATACTGACCGGCACCCAAATCACATCCTTGGGAGATCGAACCATCGTGAAAATGCCGACAGCATAAAGACATTGCTGCGCGATCGAAATGAAGGACTGCGCATGGAACAGTTCCAGCGAAGACAATAGATAGTCCAACGATAGACTGCCGGTTAACACCGAGGCCACTCCGTACAACTTAAGAAGAAAGCGGACATCGTGCCGTACTTCAAAACTTGCAACCACGAGGACCGCAACCACCGCGACTCCACCCGCCAGGACGCGGAGCACCAGAACATCGGAAATGGTCTCAAAAGCTGCCTCGCGCCGAGCCGCCACCTGCTGGGCGGCATACGTCGTAAGCCCTGGGTTCGCCACCAGTCCCGTGAACCCGCA
>JBEKIB010000110.1:0-13792 GCA_050011975.1 Terriglobales bacterium
ACTCGGCCCTGGACAACACTTCGCTTCACCAGCAGCGTGCCGTCCTCCCAGTTGAAATCGCCCCATTGCAGGCCGATGATCTCGCTGGCCCGGAGACCGAGACAGGCTGCTACCAGAACCATAGTTCGATAGGGCTCAGTAAGCTCTGCAAGGACCAAACGCAGGTCATGCACGCTCAGCACTCGCGGGATCGATCGGCGCCCGCCGCGCTGCCGTACCAGATCGATGGGGTTGGCGTCGGTGATCTCCCACCGCCGTCCATGCTGAAACACAAGGTGCAGAAGGCTCCGCAGGTTTACTTTCGACTTCGCCGCCAACGGTAGAGATCGAAGCCACTGCTCAACCTCGACCGGCTTGATTTCGTAGACGAGGTATCCACCCCAACGCGGTCGTATCCAGCGATGCAAGCTGGAGAGATGCGCTTGCTGGGTTCCGTAGCGTAGCTGCGGCAGTTCTTTCTCGACGTAGTCATCCACAAGAGCATCCAGCGTCACCGCCAGGCCCATTCGGTTTTGAAGATTGAGCCGCAGTCGAAATCGTTCGAGAATCCGAAGCGCGTCCGTCGCCGTCGGATACTGGCTTAGCTTACCGATGATCTTTGACCGGCGGTGCCGTTGCCCCTCCGGACCAGTTTCGTAGTAGCGAAATTGCCAGACATCTTCCGTCCGAATGCGCTTCCTTCTTGTCAAACTTCCGTATTGATACCTGTGCTGGGTGTTCATGTCCGCTCCTTGAGGGCTTGGCGCGAGTCTATTTCAGCTTCAGCCAAGAGGTGGGGATGCAGCCGGCTTCGTCCATCTCCGATGCCCGGACAGTGCCGGCGATCTTTGGGTGCACTACCCAAAGAAGGTCGCGGTTGTTGAGATGCCGATGGTCACTTCTCGACTGATCTTGGACACGACCGTGAAGGTTCGCTCGGATTCAGGAATCCCTTCCTTGCCAAAATGGGCGAGCATGAGAAGGACACGGGCTAACCTGAAAGCGAGAAAGCAACTGATTCAGAATCAGTTGTTTGATCAAAACGTAAGAGGGAATACGCAGATTATTCAACCGAAGGGAACAGTCCGGCGCAAGCTGTTAAACAAAGCGGAATCTCAAGGACCATGAAACCGGAGCCTCATCCAACACTCCCCAGCTAGCAACGAAGGTGCAACCTTTCACCACACTCGTTTCCCTTTGAAATGTAGTCGCAAATGAGAATAGTCAGATCGTCATCTTGTTTGTCCGACCATTGACGGACAGAAGCCATGATCGAGTCTGCGGCCATCGCGGGGGATAGCTCTCGAGTTCTTGTGAGCAGATCGCACAATGCATCGTGACCGAAGAAATCTCCTGCAACGTTGGAAGCCTCCACAACCCCGTCTGTATACATCACGATTCGATCATCTGCTTCCAGTTGGTGGACGGCAGTGGAGTACGATGCAAAATCGAACACCGCGAGCATCAGTCCATTCTCTTCAATTTGGGTGACGTGTCCATTCCTCACAAGCAATAGGGGCGGGTGTCCTGCGGCCGAGTATCGCAGTTCTCCCGATTCGGAGTTCAAGTGGACATACGCTGCCGTGACGAACTGGTCTTGCGTGTTGCCCAATAGGGCCGAGTTCATGCCCGATAGGAAGCGGCATGGATCAGCGGCAACCGCTCGTTGCGAAGCTGCCGCGAGCTTGACCATAGATGCAATAAGGGCGGCGGGAACCCCGTGCCCTGACACATCGGCGATCAACAATCCGACTTGGCGTTCATCGGCGATGATGTAGTCGTAGAAATCGCCTGCCACCGAAGTCATGGGCAGATAGCGGGCGGCTACAAGGAAGTCTGTTGAGGCGGGAAATTCTTTTGGCAGAATTGATAACTGAATCCGCCGGGCGACCTCCAATTCCTTTTGGATCTCCTTCAACTGTTCATCCCGCCGCAGGGTACTTCTGGCGGCAACATAGCCCAGGGTGCTGAGAAACGCGGCAAATCCAAAAGGCTCGAGTAGGGGCAGGGAAGTGTGGAAGAATTGAGCCGAATTTTGCCAAACCGCCAAGCCGACGAAGATCAGCAAGCCCCAACGGATCACACCGAAATCCGCAGCCTCAGGGCCAATGCTCTCAGCAAAACCGCTCGCCATGAAGCGAATGAGAAAGAATCCCGACGCGCTGACGATGGCGATGCTGTTTATTCGCTCGTAGTAGGGCGAATCGCCGAACAGAAGGGTGGCCGCAGCGAGCAGGCAACCGAACCCAACCGCCGTGTATCCAACTACCCGCTCACATCGTCTTGGCAGGCCCAGGGAGATGAAGAACAACAATGCGGGAATCAGAGTGACGTGATTAACGGCTCCACGCAGGCGCGCGTAGAAGGTCGCACCCTGCGCCATCGTTGCCAGCGTGGGCGACGAGATCCACAGGCGAAACCCGTACAAGGCGGCAAACAATGCGAAGCAGATGAGGAGCGGGTCGCGCTGGCGCCGGAGGAGGGCAAAGGCAGCGGAGACCATGCCGACAGCGGCGAAGGCCGCGCCTAAGAACAGATACGGAGCGTCACGCCGGAATGTGGTCAAGACCTCGTCAGCACTCATCTCAGATGCTCCACCATCCGGTCAAACATTGTCCCGGTACGGTACCCTCTTTTTCTTTGCGCAGCGGCTGGTTCAGATTTCCAGCCAACATCGCACAAGTACGGTAGCTCAGCGCATCGACCGGCCAGCGCGGCCTCGCCGGGATTTGGAGCTTCCGGTGGCCTGATTCGCCCATTCCCATTCTGCAAGCCAGTTTCTGCAGCATCTCCCCTCACATTGGAAATCCGACATTCTTCCACCGCATTGCGGGCAGACCAGGTTAATGATTGACGAGATGATGCTCGCGCTCGATTCGCCCGGCAGTGTGTCAAGGGTGCTCATAGTCGCTCTCCTATCGACAGATCCGAAAAATGCGCGAGGGGCAGATACGGGCCACAAACAACGGAAAGTGCCGCGCGGTTTTCTACGCTTTCGGGCGCTCCGAACTGGTTGGCTGCGGAGTCCGTCTCGGCCACCGAATGCCTGCCGCCTCGCTGCATGATGAGAATGCACGCGTAATACCAAAGCCGACGGACGAATAAAATCCGCGAACAAGCGGCTTTTGTGAGTGGGCGCGTGAGTCGAGTGTTACGACAATTGCCCCGCAATAGGCATAGATGCCCGGATGTGGGCGCAACTCGAGGGTTGAGCGGCGACCCTCAGGAAGGAACTCCGTGCAAACGCATGAAATGCCAACTCGCGGAGACTCGACCTAGCGCTTTGAGCATTGGCATGTCGATTGCGTTCCAACTGAGGTGATCACAAGCTTCTGCTTTGGTTAACAGTCATTCCTTGGTCTGGATTGCTGGGCTAGCAGGAGCGAAGGAGTAAAGAATGCAGAGGCTAATGGTTGTAGTCACCCTATTCTTACTGACGTTGGCGGCTCTTGGCGAGTCTACGTCGAAGTATCAAATAGGCATGATCACTGACGTCAAGGCGCGTCAGGTTGCGGGCGACAGTGCATCTGAGCTCGCAAGCTATGACGTTTCCGTCAAAGTGGGCGACACAATTTACGTGGTTCTGTATACGCAACCATTGGGCGAACTCCCTGCGAAGTATGCAACAGGACACGAACTGCTAGTGCTGGTCGGAAAGAACACAATTACTTACAACGACATACTGGGTCGGTCGCTTCAGGTGCCGATAGAAAGCCAAAGACCGGTTAGCGAACCTAAGCAATCGAAATAGCTCGCGCTGCCTGCAGTGCTCGCCACCCTGACGCTGGAATATGTAGATAGCGATGGAGGAGTTCACGGCGCAATCTTCGAAGTAACGAAAGGACAAGGTGAAGTCGTGAGGAATGAACTCATGGCTCGGGGCGCCTCATAACATGCCATCCCTGGAGAAATTAAATGAGCGCGGTGAGGGCGTCGCCCTGGAATCGGGGACGCCTTCCCCTGCACAGATGATGGCTGTTCTGTCCCATCGCTTACCGTATCTCCATCGATACGCCTATAGACTTTTGGGAAATAAAGCGGATGCCGAGGACGCGGTGCAGGATGCGCTGTTGGCAGCTTTCGAGCATTTGAACCAATTCAGAGGCGACGCGCAGCTTTCGACGTGGCTGACCGCTATTGTTATCAATTGCGCGAGAATGCAATTGCGCAAACGGTCACGCTATATCCATGTATCCCTGGATTTGAGAATCGGAGAAGAGCGGGAGTACCCTCTGTCGGATACTTTGGTGGATCACCGGTCCAATCCCGAGGATGAGTACCACGAGGTTTGGGCGAACGTGCGCTTAGTAGAGTCAGCAGCAAGACTGTCGCCGACTTTGAGGAGAACGTTTCACCTGCGGTATGTGGATCATCTTTCAGTTTGCGAAACGGCTCGCGTTCTGGGAGTTCCCATCGGCACGGTGAAAGCGCAGACGGCTCGGGCACGAGCTAAAGTGCTGAAGTCAATTCGAGGGGCGCTGCACACGGGATCTCGTCCGCGGACACGCCCGTAGCACAGGCATTCCACACTCTCGCTCAAGCGAGAAATTTTGTTAGCAGGGCCGATCCTGACCCAATAGGGTCACGATCCGAGCGCTGCCTGACCTCATCTGCCCTTATTCGGGCACGGCTGCCCTGATGGTGTCTCCATCGTTCGTGTCAGTCCTGCGCAAGTACTTGCGTTTCCAGTGATTGTCGGATGGCCGGTGATGGCCATGCTTTTGCCAACAACGTTTTCGGGGTGATCTTGGCGATTGTCCGTAATGAGGAATGCGAAATTGGGCCGGGGAGGAGCCGTTGCCATATCGCTCCCCCGCCAGCGGTGCCGGATGTGGTTGCAGCGGGGAATTGCTTGGCAGATACTTGAAGCGCAAAAATCGACATCCTGTGCTAAGACCTGGTTGCGCGCATCTGTTCACCGAGAATTGCGGAGAGCTCACTTGCCATGACCATCGCCGAAGATCGATATCGAAGCCTGCTGGGTGCGTCCACTGCCCTAGCCGATCAGCCCACAGTAAAAGCCGTCCTGCAAAGCCTGCGGGGTGTTTTGTCGAGTACTTCCCGATTACATGGGGCCGAACTCTATGTGCTGAGTGATGAGGGCGAGAGCTTATCCAGCTTCGAATTTGATCGAGACCCGGACGCTCCCGCAATCCAACGCGGAGCCAAATTGTTGCTTGTTGGTCCCGTGGCGCAGGCGCTGGATGAACAGAAGCCGGTGTTCGTCCCGGACCTGGCGCGGGCAATGTTGGAGCACCCTGACATGGCTCCTTTTGCAGCTGAAGTTGCCGGACGAAGCACCTACTTGTTCCCAGTATCGACCGCGCAAAAACGCTATGGAATTCTGTCCACGCCAAAGTTACAGGGCCAGCAATTTGCCCCGGAAGACGTCGAGATGCTCAGTGCCCTGGCCTCGCACGTTGCAGTCGCGCTGGAGTGTGCACTGGCAAGAGACACCGCGGAGCTCTATCAACGAGAGGTCGTGAAGCAGCGAGATCGGCTCAGCTTGTTGCTGGAAATCAACAACCATATTGTCAGTAAGCTGGAAGCGGAGGATCTGTTCCAGGCTGTGGCAGGGTCGATGCGCAAGCACTTGGGCAACGACCTCACGTCATTGTGGCTCCTCAACAAACAGTCCGGCAGTTTGGAACGTAGATTCCTCGATTTTCCAACTGGGAAGGGTTTTCTCGAGAAGGTCGTTGTCGTCGAGCCCACGAAGCTATGGAGCGAATGGTCGCACCTCCGGACACCGCAGTATTACTCACCGTGTGGAGCAGATATACCTCCCGCTCTCCGCGAGGCGTCCCGAGCCGAATCACTTCTCTCGGCGGTCTTGGTGCCACTGATGGGCGCCGATGGCCCTCTGGGCCTGTTGACCATGTGCAGTCGAAGGGCAAATGGGTTTAATGAGGCTGACCGCGACCTGCTGTCGCAAATCGGCACCCAGACATCACTGGTACTGGAGAATGCTCTGGCCTACGGACGGCTCCGGGCGTCGCGCGACGACTTGGAAGGGCAGAAGCTCTACCTTGAATCGGAAATCGAATCTGAGTACAACTTCGAAGACATCGTCGGCAAGAGCGCCGGAATCCGGAAGGTGCTGGAGCAGGTCGCGATCGTAGCCCCAACTAGTTCCACGGTACTGCTGCACGGTGAGACTGGTACCGGGAAGGAATTGGTGGCCCGGGCAATTCATAATCTCAGTCCACGGCGGGAGCGCACTTTTGTTCGTCTGAACTGCGCGGCGATTCCTTCCGGTCTAGTGGAAAGCGAACTCTTCGGTCACGAAAAAGGTGCTTTCACCGGAGCCCTCATGCAGAAACGAGGCCGGTTCGAGCTGGCGGATCACGGGAGTCTCTTCCTGGACGAGATCGGCGACATCACCATGGATCTGCAGCCGAAACTCCTGCGTGCCCTGCAGGAACAGGAGTTTGAACGCCTCGGAAGTGCAAAGACCATCAAAGTTGATGTTCGTTTGATTGCGGCCACGCATCGCGATTTGGAGAGCATGATCCGCAATAATCAGTTCCGCGAGGACCTTTTCTACAGGCTGAGAGTGTTTCCGATTGAAATCCCGCCGCTGCGCGAACGGCGCGAAGATATTCAACTCCTGGTCCACTTTTTCGTGTCGCGCCTCTCTCGGCGCATGCAAAAACGCATTCGGTCTGTCCCGCGCCCCGCGATGGAGGCTCTGGTGAATGCGGACTGGCGAGGAAATATCCGCGAACTGGAAAACTTCATTGAGCGCTGCGTGATCCTCACGAATGGCGACGAATTGAATGTGCCACGAGCCGAGCTGAACCGATCCGCTGGCCGCACTGTGGTTGCGGCAGCGTCGACCTTCGAGGAGGCAGAGCGGCAGGCGATCGTCGATGCTCTGAAAGGCGCGTCCGGCAAAATAGCCGGCAAAGGTGGAGCGGCAGAGCGCCTCGGACTTAAGAGAACCACGCTGCAGAACAAGATGCGCAGGCTCAGCATCACTCGTGCCGATTACTCGGCCTGACCGCATTTGCGCGCCGGTCATTCATTGCCGCCGTGCCCGGATGCGGGCACTTGCAAACCGTTACCCCAATGACCAGCCAAATGAAATCAGCAACTTTGCCCAAGATTGCCTTTGGCACCGTTGTTGCACATCGATTGGTGTTTCGGAGGGGATCAGCGATGAAATGGCCGGATATCCTGGACATCCTGCAGCGTCCTAGTCACCGGTACGCGACCGTAGAAGACGTCCGCAAGATCTTCGCGGACTACCATGATGCACTCCATTGGCTCGCCGGATTCCTGATTGGTGACAAGCTCGCCCCCGCATGCGTCATTGACGCTTGCAATATCGCAGAGCGCCAAGGTCCCGTGTTCCACGAATGGCTCGCTCACTGGGCCGCGCGAGCGACCCTTCGTTGCGCGCTCCGAATGCAGAGGGCAGACATCGTCAAGCTTGCTCCAGCATATGAGCGATTCGAAGGCGTTAACGAGGGGCGATCGCCACTTTCACCGGAAGATCTTCAGCTTCTTGTCGAAGGAACGGACGTTCTGCGGGATCGACTCGACGTCCTTTGTCGCTTCGTGCTCATCGTGCACGGCATTGCCAAGGAATCCCGCGAGGAAGTTGCCGCGCAGCTAGGGGTCAGCGAGAAGGCCGTCGATCGAGCATATTGCGTTGCATTTGACACGCTCCACCTCACGTCGGAATGGGTGCTCTGCGACGCGGGCATTCCGGTCGTATTGTCGCAGTGACACTTCCCGTTCTGATCTTCGCGGTTTTTCGCCTACGCGTGCGTTCGGTCTGCGGCTAACCGCAGAGGCCACCTCCTCGAGGCGGCCGCTTCAGCCGCCTTGATTCTTGCCGCGAAGCTGCCCCCATGCTGGCACTGCCCGATCTGGTTGGCATCTCTTGCTCGAAAGATCCTGAAATCTCAACAACTTACGTGAACGGACTCCGGCACAAGACCTGCAATTCCAACTGGCTAGCCATTTGAAGCTGCTAACGAATGTAGAGGTGCGCCATCATGCTAAGGGTCCAAACGCAAGAATCAGACGGTGCTTTAGTTTGCCGGCTCGAAGGCCGATTCACCGGCAAGGGAGCTGAGGAAGTCCGCACGCTCGTTACGCGCTGCGATAGCAATCTGGAATTGGTTGTCGATCTTACGGAGGTGCTGTTTATCGACGCCACCGGAGAAGCGGTGCTCTTGTTTATTAAGAGGCTCGGAGCCGAGTTCGTTGCCGAGACCTCGTATTCCCGGGACATTTGCGACAGGCTCCAACTACCGTTGGTAGGCAAACGTAAGTCGAACACGCTAACGCCGGAAAATTCAAACGGAAACGGACATCGTCCTAGCCACGGATGATCTAGCGCGCTTAACGAGCCATCGAACCCTGCGTCGGGCAATGTCGGCGAGATGGAATGGGGATTGCCCCCGGCATTCGGCTTTCCCCACTCTTCAGAGAGAGTTCAATTTGCAGATTTTGCCCTGACGGCCTCAAGTTGGCTTTGGCACTGCCCTCCATCCTGCACCAAGGATTCACCGCTCATCAGCGTATAGCCGAACAGCGAGTCCGAACTTTTCCTTGACGTGTCACCTCAGAGTTGAACGGGCCAGCTCCACCTGTTTTCGAAGTGTGTTGCACGCTCGCCGCTTACCCACTGCCCGCATGAGGGCAGCGCCCATCGACCGGATGTGGGCATTCTCCAGCATTTTTTGTTGCGCGCACTTCTGATTCAAGAGCTTGCAAGGAACTCCAGGTTGGCATGGCACCTGCAATCTTGGTGTACACGAGCAACACGATTTGCTCAGGTTCAAAGTGCCGTCAGGCCTCAGCCAAAGTTCCAGGCAGAAGACCATGTAGAAGACCAGGTAAAGAAATGATGAAATCGAAACATCTCGCACTGCTTCTTGCCATTCTCGTCGTGGCATCACCGCTTGGGTCGTTTGCCCAACAGGGCGCGCAAGACGTCCCGCTTCTGACGCTCGATGACGCGGTCTCCACTGCACTCTCGAACAATCGGCTGGTGAAGAACTCGGTCTTGGAAGCGCAAAAGTACGACTTTCAGGTGAGCACGGCTCGCAGCCGGCGTCTGCCCCACTTTCAATTCGCTGCACTGGGTGGCGAACTGCTGCAGCCCTTTGACTTCACTTTTGCCAAAGGGGTTTTCGGGACGTATCCGGGGATTGGGCCTCTTCCTTCAACCAATGCCAAGGTTCACACGCCAGCACAGTTAACCGCCTACTTGACCGGCGGCATGGATATCCCGCTGTCGCAACAATACAAAATCGGGTTGGGAATTCGGGCCACAGAACTGGGCCGCAACATCGCGAAAGAAGACGTCCGCGATGAGCGCCAGAAGATCGCGGCCGAAGTGCGTAGCGCATATTTTGAGCTGGTAGCAACCCAGGCTGCGGTGGATGCGGCGCGGGAAGGAGTACGGACGCTGGAAGAGACACAGCGGGTCACGCAGCGCTACATCGCAGAGAAAACCGTGCTCAAAGGCGATGCGCTGGAGGTCGATGCGCGGCTAACCAAGGCACAGTATGAGTTGTCAGTCGCCGAGAACGGGCTCGCGACACAACACGAGCACTTGAATCAACTTCTGGCACGGGATATTGCCACCCCTTTTCGCGTTGATTCTGTCCCTGAAGAGGACACGACCACTCTGAGTTTGGAGGACGCGCGGCGGCAGGCGTCGGAGAATCGGCCTGAGATCCGCCAGGCCCATTTGAAGGAAAAACAAGCCGACTACGATCGCCGCATCGCGAAAGCCGAGTACATACCGGACTTCGGTATCGCCGTCAGCTATATGGGGATTCAAAACGTGCAGGTTCTTCCGACGAACGTCGGAGTGGCCGGCTTTGCGATGACTTGGGAGCCATTCGATTGGGGACGGCGCCACAATCGCGTGCGCGAAAAATCCAACACACTGGCGCAAACGCACAACGGCGCACAAGAGGCCGAATCGCAAATCGAAGTTGAGGTTGGGCTGAAATACCGGAAGTGGAAAGAAACGGCGTTATTGCTGAAGGCCACTCGCACCGGCCACGAGGCCGCAACGGAGGAGTTCCGCGTCACCAGCAATAAATACAAAGAACAAGCAGCGCTCATAAGAGATCTTTTGCAAGCTCAGGCTAGAAGTTCGGAAACATCATTTCAGTATCAGCAGGCGCTTTCTTCTTATTGGAGTTCCCTGGCAGATTTGCGCCGTGCAATGGGAGAGGAATAAACGTGAGAACCACAATCGCAACAATTGCATTAGCGCTGGTGATGGCCGGCTGTGGCTCGAATAAGCCACTCAATCAACCGCCACAAGGCGTCCAGGCTCAGTCTATCCAGAAGCAAGTAGGCTTCAACACCGACGGGTTGCGTTTCTCGGCGGTCGTGACGCCCGATTCGGAAGCTCCACTGGCATTCAGAATTCCCGGATACGTTACTTCGCTCAAACAAGTGCGCGGCCAGGATGGCAGGATGCGCGATCTTGCGGAAGGCGATCGAGTCAGCCGGGGAGCTGTGCTCGTCCACATCCGATCATCGGAATACGAGGACAAGGTACACCAGGCGTCCTCGCAGGCGGCCGCCGCCGAAGCTATCGCGCAGAAAGCCAAGCTCGACTTCGACCGAGCGACTCACCTTTATGAGAGTCAGAGCATTACGAAGCCGGATTTCGATTCGGCTCGCGCCCAATACGACGCGAGTCAAGAGCAACTGAAATCCGCTCGGGCCCTGACGAGCGAAGCTGAAATTGCTTTGCGCGACACCTCTCTGATTGCGCCCTTTGACGGCGACATCGTGAAGAAATCCGTGGAGCTGGGCGCTTTCGTCGGACCTGGCGTTCCCGCATTCGCGGTCGCAAGAACCGACACTGTGAAGATTGTCGTGGGAGTGCCCGATACGGTGGTGCGTTCGATAAAAGTGGGCCAGCCAGTAGAGGTCGCCATCGACGCGTTCCCGGCGCGCACGTTTCATGCGCGAATCAGCCGCATGTCATCGGCGGCGGATCCGATCACGCGCAATTTCGAGGTCGAAGTCGCCATACCCAACCGCGACCACTTGCTGAAGGTAGGCATGATCGGCTCCTTGGAACTGGCGCATGCCGAAGGCGAAAGCCAATCGGCGGCCCTGCTCGTGCCCCTGGCAGCGATTGTGCAGGCGAAAGATGGCAAGTATGGCGTGTTCGTTGTTTCAAGCACGAGTTCCGGTGAACTAGCTCGCCTCCACAGTGTGGAAATCGGTGCGGTCACTGGAACCGAGATAACCGTAGTGAGTGGGCTAACCCCTGGCGATCGCATCATCACCACTGGCGCCAATCTGCTTAAGGATGGGCAGCCGGTCGAGGTCCTTCAATGAAAGCCGAGAACTCCAATAACAGTCGTAACGTCGCACGATTCTTTGTCAACAACCGGCAGATTGCCTGGGTCGCCTTGTTCGCCACGCTTGCCTGGGGCGTATTTGGTTACATGAATATGCCGAAGCGGAAAGACCCTGACATCCCTGTGCGAATCGCACTGGCCATCACTCCCTGGCCGGGCATCTCGGCAGACAAGGTCGAGCAACTGGTCACGCGGAAGGTCGAGCAAGCCGTTACTGGAAACAGCAAGGTGGACCGCGTGGAATCGACCACCCAAGACAACATTTCTGTGGTGCAAGTCAGACTCTTGGACAACATCAAGAACACGCAGCAGGAGTTCCAGGATATTGGACAACGACTGAACCAGGTTACTGACCTTCCCGACGGTGCGGGGCCGATTACCTGGATTAGCGACTTTGGAGATACAGCCGCGCTGATGTTGACTGTTGCCAGTCCGACGGTGCCTGACCTTGAAATCGCGTTGCGCGCTCGCGGTGTACGGGAGGCAATTGAGAAAGAGCGCCGGGGCGATACGGGCAAACGTGTCACCGTGCTCTATTGTTACCCGGCATCCGTATCGCCTGCGGTAATAGAGCGTCCATTTGTGATCCTCGCTGTACAGGCACAACGAGATGGATTCGCCCATGATGTTCGTTCGTTGTCCGAAGGGAGCTGTTCCGGAATCGATTTTGCAACAACGAAGTCGGATGAGGAAATCCGCGCGTATGGACAGCAGTTCATTGAGAAGAGGCTCCAGGAGTACCAGTTTCATCCCGACGCTTGGGGTCCGATTATCATTCGCGATCCTCAAGCCACGAAGGAACGTATTGCGGAAGTGGCGAACAACCGCTATTCGTATCGGCAACTGGATGATTTCACGGATCTGATTCAACGCACTCTGCAACGTGTGCCCGAGGTAGCGAAAGTCCAGCGCGCCGGCGTTCTGCCGGAAGAGATTTATCTGGAGTATTCGGATAGCCGGCTGACCGCCCTCAAGTTGCAGCCGACCAAAATAAAGGACCTCCTCAGCGCTCGCAATGTAACCGCTCCGGGTGGAATTGTCGAAACCCAATCGCGAAATGTTCTGGTTGACGCGACCGCGGAGTTCAAAAGCACGAAGGATATTGGCAACGTGCTTCTGGCATCGTCGTCCACGGGAGCGCCGCTTTACTTGCGCGATGTGGTGGATATCTCGCGCGCATATCAGACACCCACACGCTACTTGAACTACCTGACGTCACACGAGCCCAACGGAAGTTGGCATCGGAACCGTGCCATCACCCTGGCTGTGCAAATGCGGTCAGGAGAACAGATCTTCAAATTCGGCGCTGCGGTGGACAAGGCTCTCGCCAACGTGCGCCCGCAACTGCCTGCGGACCTTATTGTGGCCCGCACATCAGACCAGCCGCGGCAAGTAAACGAACTTGTCAGTCTGTTGATGGGTAGTCTCTATGAGGCAATTGTTCTGGTTGTGATTGTCGCCCTGGTCGGATTCTGGGATTGGCGTGCCGCCATGTTAATGGCAGCCTCCATTCCTCTGACGCTAGCGATGACCTTCGGCATCATTCACGTTCTCAATATTGACATTCAACAGGTGTCGATCGCGACTTTGATCATCGCGCTCGGCTTGCTGGTAGATATGCCGGTTGTGGCAGGGGATGCGATCAAGCGCGAGTTGGGCTCCGGTTCCCCGCGCGATCTCGCATCCTGGCTTGGACCAACCAAACTGGCGAAAGCGATCATATTCGCCACCATCACGAACATCGTTGCGTACCTCCCGTTCCTCATGTTGAGCGGCGATACAGGCTTTTTCCTCTACAGCCTGCCGGTGGTGATGACGTGCACGCTGATCGCCTCCGTCATTGTTTCTTTCACGTTCATGCCGTTGATTGCGTATTACCTGATCAAACCGCCAAAGCGTCTGGCGCCACCCATGTCGGAGCGGCGGCAGCACGGCTTCCCGGCACTCTACTACCGGGTAGGTGACTTCGCGCTCCGACATCGTTGGGGTACATTCGCCGCCTCGCTCATCGTTCTGGTACTGGGTGGAGTGTTTTTCCAAATGCTGAAGCCGCAGTTCTTCCCCAAGGACCTCTCCTACCTGTCGTACGTGGATGTGTGGCTTCCGCCCGACGCCCCGCTGGGTGCGACGGACGCAGTTACACAACGGGCAGAAACTGTTATTCGGCAAGAATCCGAACGATTTGGAAACGAACATCATCAAAAAGACATTCTGAAATCGTTGACCACTTTTGCCGGTGGCGGCGGTCCGCGATTTTGGTTCTCCGTCGACCCCGAACGGCAACAACTGAATTATGCGCAGATCCTCGTCGAGGTTGCCGACAAGCACTTTACCAACGAACTGGTTGGGCCACTGCAGACGGCGCTAAGCCGCGAAGTCCCGGGCGCTCGGGTTGATGTGCGGCAACTCGAAACCGGCAAGCCGGTTGGCATTCCAGTTTCGATTCGAATTTCAGG
>JBEKIB010000111.1:0-13360 GCA_050011975.1 Terriglobales bacterium
TCTTCGAGCTTCATGTTCTGGTCGGCCAGCATGTAGCCCAGATAATTCAGCGCCGAAGCATGATCCGGATCGCTCGCCAGCACCTTCTTGAACTGTTCTTCCGCTTCGGCGTAGCGCTTCTCACGCTCAAAAGTGGAACCACGGAGAAACCAGACGTACTCCTTGTCGTCCGCCTTCGTCGATAACTGCTCGGCCTTGTCAAGCGCCTGCTCGGCATCGCTGAAACGGCGCAGCCGCGTATCCATCTGCGCCAAGGTGATATAAACCTGGCGGTCGTCGGAATCGCCCTTCAACATCGCGCGCACGTCTTTGAGCGCCTTGTCGGGCTCGCCCATATCGGCCTGCTGCGCCGCCAGCACCATTTTCAGATCGCGGCTCGTGGGCAGCTTCTGCACCGCTTCCTTGGCGGCGTCCGTGGCCTTCTGCCATTCCTTGGCCTCGCGCCAGGTATCGATGATCTGCTGATAGCCGCGCTCGATGTTCTCATCGCCACCCAGGGCGACAATCTCGCGGAAGGTCTCGTTGGCGGCCTGGTTGTTCCCCTGGTCGCGGTAGATCGAGCCCAGCCTCTCCAAAAAAACCGCCCGATTGCTTTTCTCCCCGTTCGAGTATTTGCCATCGGGCTTTTCCGATTTCTTCAGCAGGTCACGCATGATCGGAATGGCTTCGTCGTAGCGCCCCTGCGCCTGGTAGATGGCGGCGATGTTGTAGGGAACCTCGACCGAGTCCTGCACCATAGCCTCGGCTTTTTTCAGACTGTCGAGCGCCAGATCGAACTTACCCTGCCGGCGGTAGATTTCCGAGATGCGAACGTAGGTTTGCGCATCTTCCGGATTCGCGTCCGCGATCACTTTGTATTGTTCGAGAGCGGCATCGGCTTGGCCATCGTTCAGCAGGTTCTGAGCCAGGCCGCGAATGGCGTCCAGATTGTCGCGGTCCAGTTCAATCGCGTGGCGATACGCTTCGACGGCGTCCTTATATTGCCTTTGCTGCTCGTAGGTGTAACCGAGCGCCGAATAGAGCTTAGCCGAGCGCTCCGTGTTCGGTACCGAACTGAGCACCTGAGCGGCGCGAGCCGTGTCGCCCAGTTCGTTGTAAAGATAGGCCAGCGTAGTGATCGCCTCTTCGGAATCCGGATCGAGCTTCACTGCGGTTTTGAATTCGTTCTCCGCTTTTTGCAGATCGTTGTTCAGGCGATACAGCCGCCCCAGAAGCAAGTGGTCTTCCATGCTGTCGGGCTGCAGACGGACGATCTGTTCGTACTGTTCGATCGCCAGTTTCAGCACGCTTTCCGAACCGCTGCCGGGCTGCATGTCGCCGAGCGAGCGCAGATAGATTCTTCCGAGCAGGCGGCGCGCTTCCAGATTGTTGGGATTGCGCTTGATGATGTCCTGCGCCTCAACCACGGCGTCGCGAATGCGACCGGTCTTGGCATAAAGTTCGGCGAGGCCGGAGGTCAGGTACGCGGAGGTCGGATCGGCATCAATGGCGGCGCGGTATTCCTCGATAGCCTTGTTCGCCAACTCGCTGCGGCCGTATGTGGCCACCTGTTCCTCGTACATGTGCGCGAGGGCGAAGTGGTAGTAGGCGGCGGCGCGGTCCGGAGTCTTGCCCTTGGCGGCGGACGGGGAACCCGCAGCCGCCGGCGCATCCGCGGCGCGAGCGGACTGGTCTTTAGCCGGTAAGCCGGCCGGTAAGCCCTGGGCAAATAAAAACGTGCCGCTAACCACGAAACTGACAATCCACAACTGTTTTTTCATGAAAAATCCTGCATCCCGCAAATTGCAGCCCACACGTTGATTGGATGCTGATCCGGGGCCATCCGGATTTCCTTATTCTACAGTGGGCAGGCCTTTCGGCGGCGAGAAAGCGCAGGATTCGGCTAAAGCCGGAGGTACAGGGGCTTCGGGCGGGTTATGTGGAGGGACGGGCGTCCCGCCCGTCCAGTCGGGCGGGGACGCCCGACTCTCCACCGGCAGACCTGCGGCGTTTAATGCCGGAAATGCCGCACACCGGTGAAAATCATGGCCAGCCCAAGCCGGTCAGCCGCTTCGATGACCTCCTGGTCGCGCACCGAGCCTCCGGGCTGGATAATGGCGGTGGCTCCGGCTTTGGCGATTTCCTCGACCCCGTCCGGGAAGGGAAAGAAAGCATCCGAGGCGGCCACTGTACCCTTCAAAGGCAACTGCGCCTTCATGGCGCCCAGTTTGCACGCATCGACGCGGCTCATTTGCCCGGCGCCGACGCCCACCGTTTGCCCGTCGCGGGCGTACAGAATGGCGTTCGACTTCACATGCTTCGAAACCTTCCACGCGAAAAGCAGCGCCCGTTTTTCTTCCGGCGTCGGTGGCCGTCTGGTAACGACTTTCAGATCGGTTTCGGCCAGCTTGTGCAGATCGGAATCCTGAACCAGCATGCCTCCAGAAATATTTTTTAGAACCCAGTTTTGCTGTCCGGCAGGAACTTCAACCAGCCGCAGGTTCTTCTTCGCCGCAAAAGCTGCCCTCGCGCCCTCCTCGAATGCGGGAGCTGCGATCACTTCCAGAAAGAGCTTGGCCATTTCGCTCGCGGCCGCCGCATCCACCGCGCGGTTCACTCCGATCACTCCGCCAAACGCCGACACCGGATCGCATTCGAGCGCCCGCACGTAAGCCTCGGCGAGCGTCTTGCCGGTCGCGGTTCCGCAGGGATTTGTGTGTTTGATAATGGCGCACACCGGCTCGTCAAACTCCTGCGCCAGATCCCAGGCGGCTTGCAGATCGACAATGTTGTTATAGGAAAGCTCTTTGCCCTGCACCTGACGCGCGTTCGCCACGCCCGTGCCCGAACCGTCCGAGTACATCGCGGCCTTTTGGTGCGGGTTCTCTCCGTAGCGCAGGTCCATCACTTTTTGAAAAGACAGGCGCAAGTTTTGCGGAAAGCCTCCCGCCGCATGCAACTCGAAGTCGCCGCCTACGCGTTCGAGCGTCGAGGCGATAGCCGAATCATAGGCTGCGGTCGTCGCAAACGCTTTCTGCGCCAGCCGCCACTTCGTTTCCCTGGACAGCGCTCCGCCCGCTCGCACCATCTCCTCGGCGATCACGCCGTAATCGGCCGGCGAGGTCACGACCGCGACATCCTGAAAATTTTTCGCCGCCGAACGAATCATCGAAGGCCCGCCAATATCGATGTTTTCAATCAGATCTTCGAAGTGCACGCCCGGCTTGGCAGCGGTTTTTTCGAAGGCGTACAGGTTGACCACCACCATGTCGATGGCCGGGATACCATGCTCGGCGACCGCCGCAAGATGGCCGGCGTCTTCGCGGCGGTGGAGTATCCCCCCGTGAACCTTCGGATGCAGCGTCTTCACGCGCCCATCCAGCATTTCAGGGAACCCGGTCAGCTCGGAAATGTCTTTCACGGCGATGCCGGAATCGCGCAGCAGCTTGGCCGTGCCTCCGGTCGAAACCAGCTCTACGCCCAACGCGGCGAGTTGGCGGGCAAAATCCACCAGTCCGGATTTGTCGGTGACACTAAGAATGGCGCGCTGGATTTTAGACATGAGCCCCTCGGCTGCAGATTAGTGAAGAGGAATTTTAGCAGTATCGAGAGAACTGAGAACGGGGAACTGCCTCTAGACTTTCGCCTTAGCCTTAAGCTTCACGTGTCCGTCCTGCATCTCGACCGAGTACTCGACCGCATCGCAATGGTGCTGCTTGCGAATCTCGCTGGTCTTTTTCTGGACGAACGCCGCGAAAGAATCGAGGTTGCCGGAAATTTTTTCTCCCGACTTTTGCTTGGCCTCGGTCAGCGCCTTGTAGAGTGATTCGACCTGCTCACGCTCGGCCGCCGCGCCCGAGCACTGTATCGAGAAAGGCTGGTCTCCTGCCCGCCCATCCCCCGGCAGCGTTTCGGCGCCCGCAGTTTGGGTCTTGCGGCCGACGCCATACACGGGGTGCTTCCCTTTGCGCTCTTCGCTAACCCCCACGCCCTGCACCGAGAGGATCTTGTCCGCCGGCCGCCGGTAGCCCTCTTCGCGAATCCGCATTTTCTTGCGCCAGAGGTCGGCTTGAATCGCATAGCGCTGCGCCATCTCGTTGTACTTGAAGCGCTGCGAAAAACTCATCCGCGCGCCATCGCTGAACTTGCGAATTAACGAGAGCACCTTCCATTCGACGTCAGTGGGAGGCCGTTTCGCCGGATTGCTGAAGAAAATCTCGTACTCGATCTTCAGCCGCCGCAGTTGCTGATCGAGCAGATTTAGTTCTTCATCCGCAGTCACAAGGATCCCCCAGCCCATAGCTTAGCGTTCAAAGCATAGGCTTGGCGAGGTTCCCGCCGGACACGGCAGAGATGGTACGAAAGTACCGTAAGACCAGCTATCAGCTCTCAGCCGTCAGTGAAACCTAGTCGCCCGAGGGCTCTGTGGATCATCTAAACAAGAACCGGGCAGACTGGTTGAGCGGCGCAAATCGGCGGGGTTGACTGAAAACTGATAGCCGAGAGCTGACAGCTGACAGCTGAGAGCTGACAGCTGACCTACTTCGAACTCGACGCCATCTTCTTCACCATCGCCAGCACCAGTTTCCGGTCGCTGTCATTCAGATTCGCCGAATAACGGCGCATCTGGCTCAGGAAGCGGACTTCGTCGTCCGAAAGCTGCGGCAACCCCTTATGGCCGTTACTGTTGCCTTCGGAAAAGAACTGCGACAACGCCAGATCCATCGCCCCAGCGATTTTGGCGAGTGTGTCCAGCGAAGGAATGGTATGGCCGTTTTCAACCCGCGACAGGTAGCAGCGCAACAGGCCAGTGCGCTTTTCGATGTCGCCCTGTGACATGCTTCGCTGGAGCCGGAAATTACGGATGGTCTCGCCGATATTCATAGACACGCGACTAACTCGATCTCAAGGCTGAACGCCAAGATTTGAAGATGCGTGCATAGTAACTAGAGTAGTACCGTCTGGCAAGTGGAAATTCCTTGCCTCTCCGTAGCAACTGGTTTCACGGGCAACGCTCACCAGAGATCCGAGCGACCCTCTTCACTTTTTCAGCGTCGCGGCCAGAAAATCGACCGTGCGCTGCCACGCGTCGGCGGCGTCCTCAGCCCGGTATCCCTGCTTATTGTTGGGATTTTCAAACGCGTGTCCCGCATCCGGATAGATCTTCACCTCGATCTTCTTGCCCAGCTTTTCCATGGCTTCCTGAAACTTCTTCACGTCGTCCGGAGTGATGCCGCGATCCTGCCCGCCAAAAAGCCCCAGAATCGGAGCGTTGATCTTCTTCAGTTCCGACGGTTCGGTTGCCAGATGCCCATAGTTGATGACCGTGGCCGCCAATTGCGGCTCGGCGAGCGCCGTATCGAGCGAGTAGCCCCCGCCCATGCACCAGCCGATCGAGCCGATCCGATCTTTTTTCACGTTCGCCTGCGACGCCAGGAGATCGTAGGCGGCCCGCAAATCGCGGGTAGCCCGGTCTTCGGGCAAGCCGCGCATCAGTTCGTGGGCCAGGTCCTGATTGTCGGCGACTTTGCCGCGATACAGATCGACCGCCAGCGCGACGTAACCCTGGCCGGCAAGCTTCTCCGCCTGCTGCTTCACCCAGTCGTTCAATCCCCACCACTCGTGAATCACGATGAGCGCCGGAAACGGCCCTTTGCCGGCGGGCGTGTAGAGAATTCCATTTACGGTCTCGTCCCCCGACTTGTAGGAAACGGCTTTGCCATCAGCGGCGAAGGCCGGCACGGACGCCGTCACAGACAGCAGTAGAGACAAAATCAGCAACAGGAGAGAACTTTTCATGCGATCCTCCCAGGCTCGTATCAGGGTATCGCTTTAGCGATACCTCAATTCTTCGCAAGCAGAAGCCCGTTTAGGGGCTGGACCTCTAGTTATGCTTGATGAACTTGCCGTTTTTCTGCCCGGTCAGCGAGTTGTACAACGTCTCCAGAAACACATCTTCGCTGATGAAGTCTCCAGAATACTTCTTCCAGGAATCGAGAATCTTCTTCTCCTTCATTTGCTCCAGCGTCATCTTCTTGTCGAGCGCCTCCTGTACCGCCGCCCGCGTTTCTTTCAGCATCTTCACGTAAGCGCGCACGTCATCGAGATTCGAAACTCCGCCGTGCCCCGGAATAATCTTCACATCCGGCGGAAGCTGAGCGATGGCGCCCTCGACGCCGCTGATCATGCCGTCGATGCTGCCGCCGCTGGCCACGTCGATGAAGGGAAAGCCGTAGGTCACGAAATCGTCCCCCATGTGCACCACGTTTGATTTCGGAAAATAGATAACCGAGTCCCCGTCGGTGTGTCCGGCCGGGAAGTGCAGCGCGCGGATGTCTTCTCCGTTCAAGTGCACGGTGATGTCGTGATCGAACGTGATAATCGGCAGCGCGCCCTTCGGCTGCGGCTTCTGTTCCATGTGCACCGACCCGCCGTTGCCCGCCTCACCGCCTTCTTCCAGGCGCTTGCGAACATTGTCGTGCGCAATGATGGGCGCTTGCTTCTGGAAGAATTCGTTCCCGCCCGTATGGTCTCCGTGATAATGCGTGTTGATGATGAAGCGCACCGGCTTGTCGGTAATGCCTTTGAGCGCCTCCTGAATTTTGTCCGCGAGCGGAGCGTACTGATCGTCGACGATCACGATCCCGTCATCGCCGACGGACGCGCCAATATTGCCCCCGGCCCCCACCAGCATGTAAACATTGCCAGCGACTTTCGAGACTTTGATTTGCACTTTGCTGAAGTCCTGATTCTGAGCAAACGACAGCCCCGCCGAAAGACAAGCGAGTATCGCAATGCGAGAGGTAGTGCGCATGATCTCACTCCTGAGAGGGAGACATTGTAAATGGAAAGTGACGGATTGAATCAATGAATCAATACCTCAATGATTCAATGCCTCAATAAGCTATGGCGTTCCTTCAAACAGCGGCCAAAGCCGGTCGGCGGTAACGCGATAGATAGCGTAGGCGCTGCCATTGTCGAAGGTGCGCCGGAACAGCAATTCGCCGCGGCCATCGCCGTCGGCATCGACCGCGTCGATCAGTTCCATGCGCGGAAAGATGTCAAGATGCCGCGAATCAGTCTGCGAGAAAAATAGTTTACGCAACTCGCCTTCGAGGTTGGTGCGGGCGATTAGCGTGATTTCCTTTGGCTCTTCGAAGCTTCCGGTCGCGCCGGAAGGCGGGTGAGTTTTCGCGGAGAGCACCAGCACCGGCTCGTTCGAACTCGAGAGATCAAAGATGCGCAAGCTCACATCGTCGAAGGCAGGCTTGGTCAACTTGTCGGTGGATTTGCCGGCGGATTTGCTTGCGGCTGCCTTCTTGGGCGTGGGCGCAGCCTCTTTTGCCGCGGCGCTTGCCTGAGCGCGAAGTTGCGTCGTGGCCAGATCAAGCATCTTGTTGCGATAGATGCCTTCCTCCGCCGGCTTCACATCGTAGGAGTACGGACGCGGATCGGGGCCACCGGCATCGGAAATCGCTGGAATGAAAATGAAAGTGATCTGCGGCGAAGCCGCGGCGGAATCTTTTCCCGTCTTCGCGTCGGGCTTCCCCGCGCCCGAAGGCTTCGCCGAGGATGTGCCGGGAGCCGCGCCCGTCAGAGCGTCGAACGTCGCAAACGGTTCGTGGTGTGTACTTGCGTCCGGTTTCCCGCGTCGCAACCGGGGACGATTCGGATCCTCGATCGGCTCGTCTGACGGCGAAGCGGACGCCGAAGGAGCGGCCTTCGGAGTCTCCGGTGGCGCGGGCGTTTGCGCGGTTTCCGGCGCGGCTGGAGCCTTGGCGTCTGGCGGGCCCGGCGCGCCGGCGGGCGGCGCGGCAGTCGGCGGGGTCGGCGGGGTCGCGGGCTTCGACTGGTCCTTGTCTTTATCTTTATCCTTGCTATCAGCGCCGCTGTCGGAGTCGGACCCGCGACGGCGATGCAGCACCGGTGGCCCATTGTTGTCTTCGTCTGCGATCACGGGCGCCGAATACTTTTTGTGTTTTTCTGGAACTCTCTCTCCCGCGGGAGTCCACGTGCCTTCGGCGATCCAGACGTGGTTCAGTTGACCAGGCTGCGTGATTGTGAAGACGCCCTGTGACACGCCGGTGCGAAAACCTTCGTAGACGATTCCAAAGTCGAGAGCCATGGGAACGGGCGCCGCTTTATACGAACCCGCGTCGTAGAATTTTCCGTCCACCATGATGGCGATAGGAATGATGCGGGCTTTACCCTTGGATGAAAGCTGGACCAGCCCCAGGGCGCGCGGTCCCTTGACGGCCGCCGGTTTGCGGCCGTACTGCGGCATCGGCCCCTGGGCCACAAGCCATGAACTGGCAAGCCAGGTCAAGGTGGCCAAGGTGACGGCACACAGCCGGTTGCGATATAACTTGCGATGTGACAACGACCGGCAAGGAGAAGATTCCATATGGAAGTTAATGATAAATCCCCAGACTTCAGTACGACGGACGAGAACGGCAAAGAGGTTGCCTCAAAAGACTTTCGCGGCAAGACGGTGGTGCTTTATTTCTATCCTAAGGCCGATACGCCGGGATGCACCAAGGAAGCATGCGGCTTTCGCGATACCTACGCGGAAATCAAGAAGACAGGCGTGGTGCTGCTCGGGATTTCGGCGGACACGGCGGCCGCGCAAAAGAAATTTCAAACCAAATTCAGTTTGCCTTTCCCGCTGCTGGCCGATGCGGAGAAGAAGATCGCGAATCTGTTCGGCGTGGTCAAAGAGAGGCAAATGTACGGCAAGAAAATAAAAGGGATCGCGCGGACGACTTTCGTGATTGCCCCCGACGGCAAGATCAAGCACATTTTCAAGAACGTGACGGCGGAAGGGCACGCGGAAGAAGTGCTGGCCTACCTGAAGAGCTCGGCCTGAGAGAGGTGTGCTCGGCTCGTGTGGGGACGGGCGCCCACGCCCGTCCAAGCCGAGCGCAGCTCGGCAGCCGCCTGCGGTTATAGCGACTCCGGATTTCGCTATTAGTGCGATGAAAATGAATGCGCTCGGCCCCGTCACCGTGTTGAAGACAGAGTTCTTCAATCGCGATCCGCGACGGGTAGCGCGGGCGTTGCTGGGAAAAGTGCTGATCCGGGAAACGCCTGGCGGAATTCGCGCCGGGCGAATTGTCGAGACCGAAGCGTATCTCGGTAGAGGCGATGCGGCAGCCCACACCGCGGCGGGCCGGACGGCGCGCAATGCCGTTCTCTTCGGTCCTCCCGGACACGCCTATGTCTACTTCATCTATGGCAGCCACTACTGCCTGAACGTTTCCTGTCTCCCCGACGGAGTGCCCGGAGGCGTGCTGTTTCGAGCCCTGGAGCCAGTGGCCGGAATCGAGCAGATGGCGAAAGCGCGAGGGATCAAGCTGGCGAAAAAATCTGACCTCAAGAGCATTTCTTTCCTCAAGAAAATTGCTTCTGGTCCGGGACGCATGAGCGAAGCCTTCGAAATCACGCGCGAACGGGACAACGGAAAAAGCCTGGTGAGCGCCCGCTCCGATCTCCGCATTGCCGATGACGGCTATCGCGTGCGACGCATAATGGTCACGGCGCGCATCGGGATCGTGAAATCAGCCGAGCGGCCGTTGCGTTACGTCATCGCCGGAAGTCCGTTTGTCTCCGGGCGAAGATTCTAACTCCGGCAACCCACAAACCCACGGTGTGGAATACGTCCATTCGTGATTAACACCGTGGGCCCCAAACCATGTATTGGTTACTAGACGGAGTCCCCAACTGAGGCCGTCTGGCTATGCCTTCCTTAGAGCGGTTGCTCAGCGTATCAAGCCTGGAGAACGGCGGTTAAATTCCGCATGAGATTCTCGATACTTTTACGAGCTCGGACCGCAGCGTTGCTGGCAATCTGTGCTCTGGCCGGCCCATTACTTCACGGCGCCGGCAAGCCGATCACTATTGGCTTGGTGCCAGATGGGTTGACTTCGGAAGAGAGGGAGCCTCTGCGGGCCTATTTGACGAAGGCAATGGGACGACCGGTGAATCTTGTAGCTCCCGACACCTACAACGAGACGGTAGCTCGCCTGGCGGATGGATCTTACGATTTCGCGTGCCTGGGTGCGCTGACGTATGTCCGGTCTCATGCCAAGTACGGAGTCATTCCGCTCGTGCAGCGTACCGCTGACTTGCAATATCATTCGGTCTTCATCACCGGCGCCGGCTCGTCCATCCATTCGCTCCGCGACCTGATGGGAAAGCAGTTCGCATTTGGCGATATAAACTCGACCAGCGCTCGTCTGATAGCTTATGACGAACTTAAACAGGCGGGAATCGATCCCGAAACCGATCTCAAGCTGCGCTATAGCGGAAGCAATCCGGCAACCGCAGTACTAGTGGAAAGTGGAGTGGTCGATGCCGGAGTTTTGGACGAAGCGGTTCTCAACTCCCTGATCGGTGCGGGCAAGCTGGACAGCAGAAAGGTCCGCATTTTCCATACTTCGCGACCATTTGTCAGTTACGTGTACGTGGCACGCAAGGATGTGCCCGAGGCCGAGCGAGAAAGATTTGGCCGCGCCCTCCTGGCCCTGAAGGAAGGCAAAGACGATTCCGTCTTGAAGATCCTCCGCGCCAAACGATTTGTCGTTGCCACCGACCAGGAATTCGCATCCATCCGGCAGATCGCCAGAGAAATGAAAATGTTCTGAGCCGCCGGCTGTTTCTGCCGGCCGATTTCAGTTCAGGGATTCAAAACAAGATTGTCGATCAGGCGGGTAGATCCGACGTAGGCGGCGACGGCGACAAGCGTCTTTTGCGAGATGCGTTCGACGGGATCGAGCGTGTCGGGATCAACGATCTCAAAATAATCGAGCGTGACTTGCGGCTCGCGCATAAGAACTTCCTCGGCGGCGGAGATCAGCTTGGCGGCGACTCTTTCTCCCGCTTGAAATCGCTGCTGCGCGCGTTGCAACGACCGTTGCAGCACGAGTGCGCGCTCACGCTCTTCTCGACTCAGGTATGCGTTGCGGGAGCTCATGGCCAAGCCATCGGGCTCGCGCACGATCGGGCAGCCGACAATTTCTACCGGGAAGTTCAGGTCATCGACCATGCGCCGGATCACGGCTAGCTGCGCCGCGTCTTTCTGTCCGAAGAACGCAGCCTCGGGCTCGAGGATGTGAAACAGCTTGGAGACGATCGTGGTCACGCCGCGGAAATGGCCGGGGCGGGAGCGTCCGTCGAGCTTTTCGCTCAGGCCTTCGACCAGCACCCAGGTGACTTCGCCCCCGGGATAGATCTCTTCGACCGGCGGCGCAAAAAGGATCTCGACGCCCTCCTTTTCGAGCAGTCGGCAGTCGCGGTCGAATTGGCGCGGATATTTCGACAGATCTTCGGTCGGCCCGAATTGAGTGGGGTTCACGAAGATAGAAACGGCAACCGCATCGCACTGCGCTCTTGCCACGCGGACCAGTGACAGGTGGCCTTCATGCAGAGCGCCCATCGTCGGAACCAGGCCGAGCCGTTTGTGATTGGCGCGCGCATCGCCGCAGGCAGTGCGAGTTTCCGGGATGGTCGAGCATATCTTCATGACTCGGGGTGTCAACGCTTAACAAGGCGCGGAATGATCAAGCTTCGTATCAGGGCATCGCTTTAGCGATGCCAACATTTATCCGGTTTTGACCGCCCCTTTAGGGGCTGCGCACTGACCGCCGGCTTGCAGTCGACTGCTCAGGGCGCCTCGAAGAATTGAACGTCCAATTCTTTGAGAGTTCCGAGGAGCAGGGCGCGGTTCTTTCGCAGGTCCGTTTTCGTCTGTTCGGTTGGATTCTTGGGAACGGCTTGTGCGACCAGCACTACGCGGCCGTAAGGCCATGCGCTCCCTGGCAGCGAGGCCAACTCGGCTGGGATTTCTTCCACCTTCAAAATGTGGACCTCGCGATTGGAAAGATCGACAAAGCCGATCCCATCCTCGCGAACCACCAGATAAGGATTTTTCCAACCGGTCATATCGCTGAACCTCGGATACTTGGAGGGGTCCGGTGCAGGAATGGACTCAAGGCCCGTCGGCTGCAGCGCCTTCGTGGGCTGGGTTTCCGTCGACGAAGTTTGCGGGGGTTTGGAGCAGGCCACCAGAGCCCCCAGCAGCATGAAGGTGACGAGCTTGCTTACGGAGTGTCGCACAGAGTTTCGGACTATGCCTCGCAACGCGTTTTCTCCACCCGCCATTATCGCTGCAGGGCGTGCTTGCGGTGGAGTACCGTTTCGAGTGCGGCCTGCGTTTCTTTCGGCAGGTGGTACGACTCAGCGTCGTTCGGGAACTGGTGCGAAACCACGTCGGCCTTGAACGCCAGCACGGATTGCGTAATCAGAGCGGCGGCGTCTCCGTAGCGGCGCACGAATTTCGCGGCATGTCCGAACGTCAGGTTGACGAGGTCGTGGAAAACCAGCACCTGGCCATCGCAATCGGGACCGGCGCCGATGCCGATGGTGGGCGTTTCGACCTCGGCGGTGATCATGGCCGCGACCTCGCGCGGAATGCCTTCAAGATAAATGCAAGCCACACCGGCGCGATCGAGCGCGACGGCATCGCGCATGAGCTGCTCGATGGCGCTCAGAGTTCTGCCCTGAACTTTGTAGCCGCCCATGATGTTGACCGATTGCGGCGTGAGCCCGATGTGCCCGGCGACGGGAATCTCGGCATCCAGCACGCGGCGAATCACGTCCACGCGCTTCTCGCCGCCTTCCATTTTGACCGCCTCGGCGCCGCCTTCTTTCACAAAGCGCGTGGCATTTTGGATGGCCTCATTGGGGTCAGCCTGATAAGACCCATAAGGCATGTCGGCAATGAGCAGCGCGTCTTTCACTCCGCGGCGCACCGCCTTAACGTGGTGCAGCATCTCGTCGACCGTGACCGAGAGCGTGTTCTCGTAGCCCAGCATGGTCATGGCCAGCGAGTCGCCGACCAGGGCAATGTCGATGCCAGCCTCGTCAACCAGGCGCGCGGTGGCATAGTCGTAGGCGGTGAGACAGGTGATGGCCTCGCGATGAAGCTTCTTTTCGCGAATGGTAGCGGTGGTGATCTTGTGGCGAGGTTCGCCGATAGGCGTGAGACTCACGATGTCCTCCAGTGCCCCTCCGCAAACCGCGCGGATAGAGCCTGTACGCGTCTTGGATGACGCTGGGGGAATTATAGCCGCAAAAGAGTCATTGGTCGACAGTTATTGGGTGGTAGCAAGACCGCGAAGCAAGACGAAGAACGGGGTCGGCCTATATTGACTTTTGTTACAGAGCGATCCTAGCTCTTGGCCGTCGGCCACCCTATCCAAGTTGTCATCCTTCTATGAAAACAGGCGCACCGTCCACAGGTATTTTTGCGGCGCTGCGGACAGGCTTCTATTCGTGCTCGAGGCACATAAGGTATGTCCGGACTCCGCCGCTCCCTCTGAGC
>JBEKIB010000112.1:0-19942 GCA_050011975.1 Terriglobales bacterium
TCTCGGTCCTGGCGCGTGATCCACTGCGGGCCCTCGGAACGGGCACGGCGGAAGACTTCGCTGAAGCGGGCTTTTGCGGTTTGCAGTTGCCAACGCGGTGCCGGTGGCTTATCTGCCGTCTTGCCGCGGCGCGGTTTCTTCGGCGTTGTTCTCTGTTTCGACATCGTTATAGTCCTGGCACTAGTCTGACTAGTCAGAATATAGTATAGTTCGTAAAGAACTGCAAGCACCATCGCCACGGTGATGTTGAACGATTCATCCGGGAGCTTGGTCGCTCCAGATAGCAGGACCCGCACAGCCGGACCCCGAACTGTGGCCCGTTGGCCAGATTCATCGGGTTGTCCAGGCAGATTCCGGTCACCGCAATCCAGAGGGCGACCTCTTTACCCCTCCCAGTCAGGAGTCTTGGACCCTGGCCTTTTGCTTGGCAACTAGGTGCTGCATGAACTTGGGCCCATTCTTCTTGCAGGCCTCGACCCCTTCGTGCACCAGCATTTCACCGACTTGGATTCGGTTGGTCGTCGCTGTGCAACCGGGTTGCACAAACTTGGGGCTCGGTACGCTGTTCCACTCAAAAACTAATGCGAACGATGAAAGTCGCATTGCGCGACTGGACCCAGGTAACGGCCGAATACAAATGGAGAGTGGAAAGCGTTGCGCACACACTGATACTAGGCGAACACAAGGCGAATACCAATATCTTTGTTAAGCCGCGATTCTTTGGGATCGGGAAAGCCGTTGAAAACGGCAAATGGCCAGTGTCGCGATTTCGACGGCCCCGTGAGAGTGCCTGTAGTGGGAGAATTTATTCCTCAGTCTTCCGGCGGTCGAGATAGCGCTGCAGAAATCTAGCTCCTTCCTTTTTGTATTGCTCAGCACCAATCCGCAGAATTATTTCGCAGATCTGGGACATGCTTCGAGCCTCTTTGCCTGCAATCTGCAGCAGTTCCTGCTTGAGTTCAGCCGGAATTCTGAAAGCTAGCGGGGCATCTTTTCGGTCAGCCATCGCAGATATTGTATGACGAACTCTTTGTTTTGCCTCATAAATGCATTGACACGCATACAAATGCTAATGTATGCTTATGTATGAGATACTCATACATGAAGACGCCATTCAACGCTCCCAAATTGATTCGCTCAAACCTGAGGCAAGCTCGTCTGCATTGGCCCTCTTTCCTCACGCCCCACGTGATCCAAATGCTCAAAGGCTACACGGAAGAATTTCATTTCTCCATCTCTGCGGGCGATCTAGTCCTCTTGGATCGACGCTGGTACGTCACGCACACTGGCCTCCTCGGACTGGCGCGTCGCAAGAGATGCAGCGGCATCCATGTTGAGGTCGTCGATTCGCTCTGTGATTCTGCGGCGAATCGGTTTGTCCTCAAGGCAACGGCCTATCCCTCGAAGAGCTCCTCCGGGTTTGTCGGCTACGGCGACGCCGATCCTTCCAATGCTTCCGCGCTCGTCCGCGGGGCCGAGATGCGCGTGGCCGAGACACGGGCAGTCAATCGCGCCCTCCGCAAGGCCTATGGCATCGGCATCTGCTCGGTCGAGGAAATCGGAACAGTGGCGAGTCCGGCTGAGAAGCATCCGCCGCAAAACGCAAATGGGAACGGAAACGGAAATGGTTCGGGTCCGACAGTCCGCGACCGTCTTTGCCAGATCATTCGCCAGCACAAGCTCGATCCCGAACTCGTCAAAGCCTACGCGGTCGAGTTCTGCGGCACGAAGACGCTCCGAGATGCCAGCAGGGAACAGGTTGAAAACTTCGTCCAGCAACTGGCCGACTGGGCCGAGAAGGACCGAAACGCTCTGCTTTGCCAGCTCAACAGCTACCCGCACCCGAAGCAGGAGGTGGTCGCATGAAACGCCAAGTCCCTGGCCTCGCCGAAACGGCTCGCGATTCTCGTCCGGAGATTCCTGATGGAATTTTCCTCGTCCGCGTCGATGGTGCCCAGTTCCGCTGGCACGCCCACAAACCGTTCTACGTCCTCCGGCTCTCTATTGTGGAGCCCAGCGCCTTGGCCGGTCAGCCCATCGTGGGCCGTCTCTACTGCACCCAAAAAGCAATGTGGAAGCTGGGCTGGTTCTTGCGCGATTTCCTCTACGACCCGGAACTGCTGGCCCATGAGCAGGTCGATGAGAAGGCTTTGCCCGGACTCCGCGGCGTGGTCAAGATCAGCCACACTGTGATCAACGGCATTTCGCTCATCAACCTCGACGGTTTCGCCCCGGCCAGCCAGTGGGAAGAGCTGTCCGCAGCTCCGGTATCGGGCCCTTCTCGTTCCAACACCGCGGAGGCGTCCCGATGAACTACTCCTACACCCAAATCAGCCAGTACCTCAGCTGTCCACGCCGTTACCGGCACCGCTACCTGGATGGTTGGCAAGAAAAAGACATACGCGCCGCCATGCTATTTGGACGAGCCTTCGAACAGGCCGTCGCCGCTCTTTTTCGTCGCGAAGACCCCGCGGCTGTACTGTTCGAGCAGTGGGGAGTGTGCAAGGACATGGGCCTGACCTACGCGGGTAACGACACCTGGGACCGCATGCTGCAACAAGGCATCCAGTTGCTCGAGCGCTTCGCCCAGGACGGCCGCGTTCACATTCCGCGCCCTCGTTCTACCCAGCAGATTCAGTTCAATCGGATACTAGGTTCTGGCAACAATTTTGTGGCTTACGTCGATGCCATTGGTGAACTGGACGGCACGCCCTGCGTTCTGGAATGGAAGACGACCTCTGCACGATATCCAGAAGAGCCGGCCGGCATTTCCGCACTGGATCCGCAACTCGTCTGCTATTCGTGGATGACGGGCATCGACAAAGTTGCCCAAGTTGTTTTTGTCCGCAAGCGTCTGGTCGAAGTTCAATATCTCCGCGCCAGGATTACCGAGGAGCAACGCCAGGAGTTTGCGGCGCTGGTGGATGACACGGTTCGACGGATCGATTCCGGTCTGTTCCTGCCGCACAGCGGGATCCGCTTTCCACAGAATCCGTGTACAACCTGCCCCTTCATCGGGATCTGCCTCGACAAGCCCAACTTGGTCGAAGCTGCACTCGTGCGCAAGCCCGGAGTTGATCTTGGTCTGTTTGACGAACTTGTTTACTAGGTATCCGCCGATGCCGCCGAAGCTCAATCGCAAGCGTGCGCTGTTTGTCCTCACCAAGATTGACGAGATCTTGGCGTGGGAAAAGCAGAAAGAAGCAGAGCGCGACACCCGCTTCGTCGAGCTCGGCCGGTATTTGTGCGAAGTGCGGGCGGGACAGTACTGGCGGGTGGAGAAACTGGCGTCCTTCGACGACTTCCTGGAAAGACGATTTCCGGAATCGCGAAGGACCGCCTACTATCTGATGTCCATTCACGAACACTTGCCGCCACAGATCCGGCGGGAGTTGAAACAGGTGGGCTGGACGAAGGCAGCGGAGTTGACCAAGGTCGCGCGTGCGGACGGGAAGGACTTCGATTGTGCAGCATGGATGCACAAAGCACGTTCCTTACCCCGGGATCAGTTCAAACGCGAGGTGGACCAGCACCTTACGGGTAAGGATAGCGAACCGACCGAGATCGTCTACTTCAAGTTCTACCAGAGCCAAATCCCCGTGATTGAGCAGGCCCTCGAGACCGCAGCCCTGATGCTGGGCACGGACAAATCGCGTGGCTACTGTCTGGAGATGATCTGCGCTGACTTTTTGGCGGGAGCGAACCTAGACAACGGAGATCCTGAGATGCTGTTGTTCTCGATCACGCGGTTCTTCAAGTTTCTGCCCGAAGAGCAGCAGCAGGCATTTCTTGGAGAACTCAGCGAAAAGGTGTCATGAGCCTGATGCGCCCCGACCCTCCCGGTTTGCGGCTGGATCCATTGTCGTACGAAAGCCTGCGGCAGCAAGTTCTGCGACGCGATAGCTGGAGGTGTCAATCCTGCGGTGCGATGTCAAACTTGGAAGTTCACCACAAAGAGTTTCGCAGCCATTCCGGCCATGACTCCGACGAGAACCTGATCACACTCTGCACCACATGCCACGCCTATATGCATCACCGCCGAGGAGTTGGACGCGACTGACGACGGCAACTAGACCCTTACTACGGCGAGACGCGGGAATGCTGTGCGATAGAGATGATCGTCGAGCGTGAGCAGTGAGTGGCCGCCTTCTAGAGCATGGGCGCCGATCAGGAAGTCTGCCAGAATGCGCCGTGGGCTCGCGTCTCGTTGTTTCCTTCGACGCGCAGCGTAACCCTGGAAGGCTCGGCCCGCTGTCCGCCAGACCGATTCATCCAAGGCCCAGTCAATGCTGATACCGGTTTCTTGGAAGAACGAATCCAAAAACGATTCACTGCGGCCAGGGGCAGCCATCAACTCAGCGAAGACCGCGGCAGTAGTGACCAAAGTTCCGCGCCCCAGTGCTGCGTCCAACGCCGACTGGGCAGCGGAGCTAAGTGTTGGATCCCGATCCCAGAGCGCCACGATGACATTAGTGTCAATAGCTGTCGTCACTGCCCACGCAGCTCCCGAACCCACCGAATAATTCCCTCCCTGCCGGAACCAATTCCTGGGTTTCCGATTCCTTTGAATTTCGCGAACGGGCTCTTCGTCCTGACGGGTCGCACTCGCACGCCATTCTCATCACTTTCAAATAGCAACCTGTCGCCAGGGCGAACACCCAGCACACGGCGAACCTCGCGCGGTACCGTAATCTGCCCCTTGCTCGTGATTCTCGCCTGTTTCTCCAATACCTCACCTCCGAGATTCCTTACTTTACCACACACGCTCCTTACTTTGAAAATGATGCTGCAGCACTTCGTTTGTGCACTCTGGGTGCACAAAGCCCGCTCCATGCCGACGGAAGCATTCAGGCGGGAGGTGGAGAAGGAACTGACGGGAAGGGAAGAGGAGCCGTCGGAGCTGGTCTACTTCAAGGTCTACAAGAGCCAGATCCCGGTGATCGAGCAGGCGATCGAGACGGCGGCCCTGATGCTGGGCACGGACAAATCGCGTGGTTACTGTCTGGAGATGATCTGCGCCGACTTTCTGGCAGGGGCGCACCTGGACAACGGCGACCCGGAGATCCTGCTCAACTCGATCTCCCGCTACTACAGGTTCTTGCCCGGCGAACAACAGCAGGCTTTCCTCGAAAACCTGTGTCAGAAAGCGTCTTAAGAATGATTTGTCCAAAGCCGCACCCCCGCGCCTTGATCCTTATGTCTTACGAAAGTCTGCGCAGGAAATCCTTCGTCGGGACGGCTGGCGGTGTCAATCTTGTGGCACCATGTCAAATCTTGAAGTGCACAACAGGGAGTTTCGCAGCCACTCCGGATCCGATTCAGAAGAAAACTTGATTACGTTGTGCACGGAATGCCACGCTAAACTTCATCGAAGCTAGAGTTTCTTTTACACAATCCTGACCTAGCGCACATCGTGACGTGACTTTTCTCACTGACGGGGCGGCTCATTTCTGGCAGATTTAAGACCTCTCGTCTCCCCGAAGAGCGGTCTCGCCCGTTGAGAATGCAACTCCCGGATGCGACGAGCCCAATTCTCTGAGGGTTAAGTCGTCCATCTGATATTCACAAATGGGATTTCTGGTGAGGAGGCCGACGCTATGGATCCCAATCTTGCGGTCAAACCGAAGGACAGACATATGGAGGAAAACTCGTGAAAAAGATTCTGATGTTTGTATTCCTCTTGTTATTTTGCAGCCTGACCCTCTTCGCTCAAACCAAAGCAGGTCCCCGGGCTGTGCAAACCACTCAGAAGTCTGCGATCTACGTGCCGCCCCAGGAAGACGCGGTGGCCTTGAAGAAGATCTACAGCAACCTGGGTACCAAGACCGATCCTTATTGGGTCAATGCCCACAGCTGGCAGGTTTCGGGACCGAACTCCGCCAAAGGCGCCAATTTTATCGCTATGCCGTTTACTCCGAAATACAACTCCACCGTTGAGCAGGTGCAGGTTGCTGTGCTGTACAACAACAGTGGAGTGAACCAGGTGAATCTTAGCATCTATGGGGATTCGGGAGGCGCTCCGGGAACGTTGCTGGCGGGCCCAGTGACGGTCACGAATCTAGCTGAAGCGGGAACCTGCTGCACTCTTGCCGTCGCCAACTTTACTCCGGTTGCGGTCACCGCTGGCACCCAGTACTGGGTGGTTGCGGATACACCTCTCAGCGGCACGGGAAGCGATTTCTTTGGCGTGTGGAACCATGTTGCCAAAGACATCCCGATGTCATTTAACCGGGGTTCCGGCTGGAACAAGGACACCGCCGACAACTTACCTGCCGGCGAGGTGCTCGGGACAGTTCCGTAGGCCGTTGCATCGATGAGTCGCAGTCAGCCAAGGGTTATCGCACTTTCCAGGCTTGGCTTCGAGGGCCTCTAAACCGAAACCGATGGCCCCTCAAAGGAGAAAAATTCGTGAAAAAGAATCTGTTGTTTGTATGTCTCTCGATTCTCGGTAGCATGACCCTGTTCGCTCAGACCGTAGCGGGCCCGCAGGTTGTGCACACTACGGAAAAGTCCGCGATCCATGTGCCGCCGCAGGTAAACGCGGTGGCTTTGAAGAAGATCTACAGCAACCTGGGGACTAAGACCGATCTTTACAACGACACGAATGGCTGGCTCCTTGCGGGGCCAAATTCGTTGGGGTCCGCTCTTCTCGAGTTTGTCGCAATGCCCTTTACCCCAAAGTCCAACTCCACCGTTGAGCAGGTGCAGGTTGCCGTGCACTATTTGGGCAGCGGAGCGAACCAAGTGAATCTCAGCATCTATGCGGATTCGGGGGGTGCTCCGGGAACGCTGCTGGCAGGCCCGGTGACAGTTACGAATCTGCCAGAGAGCGGAACCTGCTGTGCCCTTGCTGTCGCCAGCTTTACTCCGGTTGCGGTCACCGCTGGCACTCAGAAGCTATCTCATAAATCGTTTTGGGAAGGGCACGGCTTCAGCCGTGCCGCCGAGAGCCAGCAAAGACGCGGGCTTTAGCCCCTGCGGGCTCCGCCAGTTTACTTCGCGGGTTCATTATTTCACGGGCACGTGGAGCTGGGTTACCAAGGATCTAGGGGAATGGGGGGATGGTAGTCCTTATGGCTGGTCCGTGCTTCCCGTCGATGGTTTACCCGCCGGCGAAGTACTCGGCACCATCCCGTAGGCCGTTAAACAGATTTCAGCTCTATGCCTCCGTCGAATCAGGACGCCGAATACCACGATGCGTGCGCAAGGCCCGTTCCATGCCCAGGGAGGACTTCTGGCATGAGGTGGAGAAGGAACTGACGGGAAGGGAAGAGGAGCCGTCGGAGCTGATCTACTTCGAGGTCTACAAGAGCCAGATCCCGGTGAGAGCCGGCGATCGAGACGGCAGCACTGATGCTGGGCACGGACAAATCGCGCGGCTACTGTCTGAAGATAATCTGCGCCGACTTCCTGGCAGGGGCACACCTGGACAGCGGCGACCCGGGGATCCTACTTAACTCGATCTCGCGGTATTACAAGTTCTTGCCCGGCGAACAACAACAGGCGTTCCTCGAAAACCTGCGTCATAGGGCGTCCTGAGAATGATTCGACCCAGATTGAGAGAGTAGTTACGTTTCCTTCCTCCCCACCACGAGAAGCGAACTTCCAAAGGGCATCGGGAGCCTGCTGAGCGTCTTTTGTTCAAGACGGGATATCTGATAGAAGATCCGGTTCATCCAGCCGCCCGCAGCGTCGGGTAGCCTGGGGCGCAGATGCAAAATTCGTTCCGCCGCTCGGACTCCAAGTTTCACCGGAACGGTCCAGTGATACAGATATCGCTCCTCCTCGATCTTCAGCCCCGTGGCCTTCACTTGTTCCCGAAGCGTGCTTTTTGTGTACCGAATCCTGTGCTGGTTCAGCACGTCGTGGTTTGTCCACAGCACCATAAAAGCTGGAACAGTAGCGACGAATGTCCCACCGGCGACGAGTAAATCCACTGCATGTTTTAGTGCTGCCGCCGGTCGTTCAAGATGTTCCAGAACATCGAGCATCAGGATCAATGAGTACTTCTTCCCCGGCTGGAAGCTTTCGTCGAAAGGGCAGACATGAATCCCGTTCCGGTAAGGGTTGTTGGGGTTCACTAGTTCCTGCGATGGTTCGACCCCCTCCACATCACCGAATTCCGCGAGTCGATCGAAAAACAGGGCGTCTCCACAACCGACATCGAGAATGTTCGTCCATCCCCCCGGGACCTGAAAGCGACGAAGCGTCTCTATGATGTATTCCGTGCGGGCGCGCCACCACCAGTGCTTCTCAAAGAGATCGCGATAGCCTTCACCATACTCTCGTTCCACTCTGCAATTCTCGCACCCAGATCATCTTCTGGCAGCCACGACTGCACCGCGGCCCCAGGCCTCAGACTTGTCGCTTTGTATTGTGCTGCGGGCAATCAGCTTCTGGACCACATAATGTGGGCGTGCCTTTGTCTCCTCATAGACCCGCCCCACATACTCACCAATAATTCCCAGGAAGAGCAGGTTGATGCCGGACAGGTACGTGATCACCAGAATCAGAGCGGTGAAACCCTGGGGTGAGTGGAGCCAGAACCTGGCGTATAGCGAGTACAAGGCGAACAATGTGGATAGGAAGATCGCCACGGCCCCGACGATCGTCGCCGCCCGCAAGGGCACAATCGAAAAGGCGAAAATACCATCAAACGCGAGTTGGAGCAGCCGCAAGGGACTGTACTTCGTCCTGCCGGAATGGCGAGCAGCCCGTTCAATGGGCAAACCAATCTGTTTAAACCCAACCCACGTCCTCAGACCACGAAGGTAACGATGGTGTTCGGGCATCCGCCGGATCTCGTCTACCACACGGCGCGACATTAAACCGAAGTCGCCCGCGTCAAGCGGTAAACGCGTCGGGGAAAGCGCCGCCAAAAGCCGGTAAAAGATGTAGTAGCAGACTCGCAGCCACCAAGACTCCTTCCGGTTCATGCGTTGAACATACACGACATCGTTCCCCATCTGGTATTCCTGCAGCAATCGTGGTATCGCTTCCGGCGGATCCTGCAGATCTCCATCCATCAGGATCGCGACGTCGCCGGACACATGATCCAGGGCTGCGCCAAGTGCAGTCTGGTGACCAAAATTGCGGGAGAGCGCCACGATTACAAGTCGGGGATCTCTCTCAGCCGCCCGCTCCAGCAACTCGAGCGTTCGATCGGAACTGCCGTCGTCAGCGACAACGATCTCGTGCGGCCCACCAGGAATTGTGTCCAATACCGCCCCGCTACGACGAAGCAATTCCGGGACATTTGATTCTTCGTTGTAAACAGGTATGGCGAGCGAGACGCGAGGATTGGTTTTCATGGTCTCCGCCTCCCTTTGAAATAAACCATGTTCCACAGCGTTGCTGCTGCTTTGGTCAATTGGTAAGGCTCAAATAAGACGGGCTCGAACATACTCGAGAACAAGCGGCTCCACTCGGCCTGCGACCGTGCAAACTTTCCGCGATCCCAGCGAGCCAGGACGCGGGCAATCGAGGGCTGTGACGGCATCACGAGCTCAAGAATATGCACATGGCCATCCTCAGTCAGCGCAGGGCTGAGGTGCCCAAGAATACTCTGCACTTCGTCGGTATTCAGGTGATGCAACAGACTGTTGACCAGAACAAAATCGAAGCGGGCATCGGCTGGCGGCTGATACGTCCGGACGTCAGCCGCAATAAATTCACGCCCATACCGGCGGCGACCGTCCTGGATGTAGTCCGGGTTAATGTCCACACCCAAGTAGGAGCAGTGAGCGAAGTACTTGGCATTGGTGCCCGGCCCACATCCCACATCCAGTACTCTCTGCACCCGGCCCAAATCGTTATGGGCAAGAATAGGCGCGAACTTCTGGTCGGCAAAGGGTGTTTGCCAGAACCGGTAGACGGCAGTGCGCTCGAGAATAGTTTCTGCCAGGGCCATGGATGCCGAACAACCAGCAGTTTCCTTCTATGACACTATCTCCCGATCAGCCTTGATCCTTTGTGACGCGTATCACGTTTTGCTGTGACCAGAGCCGCTTTTTGCCCGTCGTCTGATAAGTAAACTCATGAGCAATGTTCCGGGGTAGGGAGGAAGACACCCAGACCGGACGCGCGCACATCTTTCTTGAGCGGTTTGGCAGTTCTTATGGACGACAACAGCAAAGTCCCCGTCGAGCCAAGTGTTGCGAGAGTCCCAACTGGGAGCATGCTTCCTTCTCGGAAAGCAAGCGCGAATCCGACCACGGTTGTAGTTGTGGCCTGCGCAATTCTGGTGGGTACTGTCTTATGCCTCCACGCCCTCGGTGCAAAGCCACTCTGGTTTGATGAAGGTTGGAGTCTCGGCTGCGCTCGTCTTTCCTTGCACGATTCGCTGATTCTCGCATTTTATGAACCCGTCCAATGGCCCTACTATCTGGTTCTCAGGGCGTTTCTCAATGTGGGAGACAGCGAAGCTTTGCTTCGCTTGCCATCAGCGTTGTTCATGATCGCTTCGATCCCGATCCTGTTCCTCACAGCGCAACGCCTCTTTGGCGCAAGCGCAGCGGCCGCAGCCGCCCTGGTGATGGCAACCCACGCCGACATCGTGAAATACGCTCACGAGGTACGCAGTTACGGCATGGAGGTTTTTCTCCTGACCACATCTCTATACCTGCTTTGCCGGTACGTCGAGCGGCCGACATTCAACAGACAGTTGACGTATGTATCTGTTTGTACGTTGGCCATTTACACTCACATGTACGGGGTACTGGTTATCGGTGCACAGATGCTTTGTCTGTTCCTTGTGCCGACCAGTAAAGTGACCAGAAGAGACGCCCTTCTTACCTTGGCCTCGATCTGCGCTTTGACCGCGCCCATGTGGGTGTTTGCCAGCCGGATGCCGCGCCAGTCCACCATGTGGATGCGACCGCCCACATGGAACTCCGTCTATTCAGTTCTGCAACATATATCAGGCAATGCCGGCGCCGTCTCAGTGCTGCTGAGTTCTGTCTTCTTCCTTCTGAGTCTTCAGAGTTGCGTGGCGTCGCTTCGAAACCCGGCAGCAAGGGACAAATCCTGGATCCAGCTTCTCCCCGTGCTGTGTTTCGCTCTCCCGCTGGTTAGTACAATTTTGGTATCGCTTTTGGGACGCCCCTGTTTCTGGGGCCGGTACATGCTGGTCTGCGTCCCCGGTCTCCTGTTGATGATCGCGAGCGCTTTAGCGCGCCTGCAAAATCGGGGATTCATTGAGTTAGCAACTGCGCTCCTGGTGACGGTCGGACTGTTCGGAGTCTGGTCTTATTATCAGGCAGACTTCGACATCGATGGCGGCGTTCGGGAGAACTATCCCGAACTGGCAAAGTTCATAAGCTCCCGCGCACAACTGGGGGATGGGATCATCCTTTACTGGCCGGGAATGCGCGTCGACTATGAGTACTATCTGGAACGAACTACGCTGGGTGGACGCCCGGCTGTAATCTATCCGACCCGTCTGTATGGACGCGAGAATTTCCAGCTGGTCCCGACGCCGAAGTTCCCATCGGAGGCGCCGGCACCGAGTCTTTACGGTTATCATCGGATCTGGTTTGTGGCCCAGAAATTCGCGATTCAATACAACGATCCGATGGTCAGTGGAATCAGGTCCGCCATCGGAAGCCATTACCAGTACGAAGCGTCGCATGAATTCGCCAACTGGACCGTGTTCCTGTACTCCGCCCCTCCATCCTTCTGATCCTGCTGATAACAGACTCCTGATGAACGTGAGGGAAACGTGCCCTTCGACAACACGTCGGCTCGCTCCAGACCTATGGCGGTGCAGGATCTGGTTCGAGAGCTTCACCCCAACGCGCAGAGGTCCGGGCCTTTTGAATTGCGCTGGCGCTAGAAGCCGCGAATCAATACACGAAGTTGCCGTAGGTGTGCGGTCTGCATTGTAAAGTTCGCCGCTCCTGAGAATGGATTTGGTATCTCTGCTCAAGTCCTCACTTTGTCGTCCGGAACGCGTGCCAGACGCCCTTCGCCAGTTCCGCGATCAGGAAGCCAGCCAGCAGCAACGTTACCCACAGGATCGGGAACCGGTAGCGCGGGTCAAACTGGATGATGTAATAGATCAGGGGAAAGAACAGCAGCCAGAGCGCCAGAATCCCGGCTGCGGAGGGGTTCTTCTTCCACATCAGCCAGATTCCGGGAATGCTGAGCAGGGTCATGAGCCACACTGCCGGCACCCCCGGTGGCAAACCCGAGTCGGCCAGAGGATGCCCGGTCGGGGCGGAGTGTTACCTTTCTAAGGCTTCCAGCGGATTTCAAAATGTCCGATCATTTCGTATTCGGGGAACCTTTCGATCAGTCCCTCCACTAGGGCAATCGGTGGGGCCCCGGACATGCCGTTTTCGTGGTTGAGAACGATGACGCGAGCGCCAGCTGCGTCGATTCGGTTCAGAATGGAGTCGGCTTCGCCGTCTTTGCCGGAAACAAACTCGTAGATATTCGGAGTCGCATTTCGACACCCGGTTAAGAAGTAGAGTCCAGCGGCATTAGGTCCGGCGTAGATCGGTGCTCCCGCGCAGCGCGGCGTAACCTCTGATGTGACTCGCTCGATGACAGCGACCGTGGAACTTCCCCCGTACAGACCTCCTGCTCGATCGAAACTGAACCGTTTTTGCGGGTATGAAGGATGCAGAAACTGCGTTACGTATGCCTGCGCTGGTCCGACAAGCAAAAGACCGAACAAAAGGAAAAAGATGGCAATTGGTAACGCCAGTGGAAGTGCTTGGGCATCGTCGAGGTGGGCAAAAGCACCCATTACCAGGACCAAGAGCGGCGCTACGTAACAGAAGTAGAACGGCCCTGAATACGGAAACTGGTTCAAGCTGCAGAGAGCCGTAGTCGCCAGTAGTAAGAAGAATTGCGAAGTCCACCGCCCACTAGCGTTGGGCCTAAACAAAAGAAACATCGTTGAAGCTACGATGATCAGCGGAATCGAGCTACTTGCTGACACAAAGATTCGGCCCGCAACTGCCGGATTTTGGAAACAAATTAATAGCAATATGGCCATAGCCGCTGTGATTACCATCGCGCAGTAGCGGCGAGTCGAGACCTTCTTAAGAATGCGATCAAGAATCAGCACAGCCATTAGGGGGATGTAGTACAAGGCATAGGTGACTGGCGCCGGCATTCGCACATAGGTGGTGAGGCGAGCTTGTGGCAGAACAAAAACCCCAATGAGGAATTGGTGCATCGTCCCGGTGTACAGGTAAGGCACGATGAAGACACAGACCGGGAGAAGCACACCCGTTAGGAAGGGTCCGAAACGAGATGCCAAGCGGTAGATACGGGTGCGCGCAGTTACTTTCGGAATCGTCCATTCCCGGTACCCAAGCAGAAAACACAGCGCTGCACTTGGGAGCACAAAGTTGAAGTACTCGACCAGGAAAGGCAGTTTTCGAACCATCTCAAACAACAGGACAATGAAGGCTAGCAGTGCCATCGTCACCCCGGTCGAGAAGGCAGGATCTCGTGACGAAGGCATTATGCCGGCGCTTTCCTCTTGCTCGTCAAAAAGGAGAAATAGACCCGCCGCGGCAATGAAATAGAGGCCTGAAATTTTTGCCAGGAACGATAGGCCGCCACAGATCCCTGCCACGGCGAGCCATCTCTTCCGGCGCACATCCAGAAATCCCATCAGAGCGGCAGCGCCGAACGTCGCGAAGAAGAGGTTGTACCATGAGGGCACCGGACTCGGATAAAGTGGTGTACTCCAGGAGACTGCCAGCACAGTGAGAAGAGAGGCAGTGCGGGGACCTGAGAACCGCCGGGCTACGTACCAGAACGCCGACACCCACGCGCAGAAGAAGCCAAAGAGCGCGTAACGGGGTGCCATGAGATGCACACCAAATATCCGCATCGACAGGGCGCCCAGATAACTCAAGCCACCGGTGTACACCTCGTGGTAATCGACATGGGGGATTTCGCCGTGCAGGACTCTTTCCGCTTGGTGGGCGAAAACAGGATCATCCTCAAGCAAGAATCCATGGTTCAAATGGAGCCACATCCAGACCCACGCAAGCAGACAGGTCGAGAGGAAGATCCAGACTTCGAGCTTGGCGGACTTTGGCTGCTGGCCAACGCCTTCGGCTGTCACCTTTGGACTCAAACAATCCCGTCCTCGCAAAATGTCAGACATGGTTTCCAGTGTCATCTTCGTAATGTAAATCGGTTCGTGATGCAGATCACATTCTCATGTGTCCCGCATCAGCCCTTAAGGCCGCTTTCAAGCATCAGCTTCCCAGTGAAATCCGTATGGATTGTGCTGACCCACGCGGGTTGTTAACATCTCCTGCATGAAGTCATCGTCGTTGTTCCCTACGCTCGGCGTGCAGACAGTGTTCGCGAATTTATTTCTAAGCGCCCTCGGGCTGCTGCGTCGATGAAGCCAGCCCCGCAGTTCGACGCCCTCGCGAACAGTTACGATGAAGAGCTCAATCAGGCGCTGGCGGCAACGGGCGAGGACAAAGAATACTACGCGAATGGCCGTGTGCGGTGGTTGCAGAATCGTCTGAAGGAATTATCGCAACAGCCACACTCGATTTTGGATTACGGGTGCGGTATTGGCGATACGTCTGTGCTCCTGCAACAGGCATTTGAGGCGCAGTCGGTTCTAGGACTGGATGAGTCCGCGGGCTCGATCGAGGTAGCGCGGACACGACATCAGTCCAGCGTCTGCAACTTCATGACTCTTGCCGAACATACTGTCAAGGACCCGGTTGACTTAGTTTACTGCAATGGAGTGTTCCACCACATCCCCGTTGCGATGAGAGACTCCGCCTTGCAGTACATTTTTCGTTGCCTCAGGCCGGGAGGGTGGTTTGCGTTTTGGGAAAATAATCCCTGGAATCCGGGCACGCGTCACGTCATGGCGCAGTGCGCATTCGACGCGGACGCTATCACGATCACCCCACAGGAAGCCAGGGAACTATTGACGAACGCTGGATTCCAGGTTGTTTGCATCGATTTCTGTTTCTTATTTCCTAGGGCCTTGAGATTGCTTCGCTTCCTGGAGCACAGCATGGCGAGGCTTCCTCTGGGAGCACAATACGAGGTGCTGTGCCGCAGACCGGTCATATAGAAGAACCGGGGGCTAAGACGGAATTGACACACCCGGATCAAAGTGGGGGGGCGTTTGTGCCAGAGCCAGAACCGGAGCTGTCTGTTGTCATGCCATGCCTCAACGAGGCTAGAACGCTTCCGGCGTGCATCCGGCAGATCCGGCAGACCGTGGATGCGCAGGGCATCCGTGCGGAAATCATCGTTGCCGATAACGCCAGCACCGACGGTTCACCTGAAATCGCGCTGGCCCTCGGCGCGCGCGTGGAACCCGTCAGGCAGAAGGGCTACGGCAACGCACTCATGGGTGGAATTGCGGCCGCGCGCGGGCGATACATCATCATGGGCGATGCCGATTCGAGCTACGACTTCGGGGACATCCCCAAGCTGCTCGACCAGCTCCGCCGCGGCTCGCATCTGGTGATGGGCAACCGCTTTCAAGGCGGCATCCGAGATGGCGCCATGCCGCCGCTGCATCGTTATCTCGGCAACCCGGCACTGAGCTTCATCGGCCGCCTCTTCTTCAAAGCTCCCTGCAAGGATTTTCACTGCGGGCTGCGTGGCTTCAGCAAGGAGGCATACCAGCGCATGGATCTGCAGTCGACCGGCATGGAATTCGCCAGTGAGATGGTGGTGAAAGCCTCGCTGTTCGGCATGAAGATCACCGAGGTTCCGACGACGTTATCGCCGGACGGGCGTGACCGAGCTCCACATCTCCGAAGCTGGCGCGATGGCTGGCGGCACCTGCGCTTCCTCATGATGTACAGTCCGCGCTGGACGTTTCTCTATCCCGGGCTGGCGCTCATGCTCTCCGGCCTGACCGTCGCCGCCTGGCTTCTTCCCGGACCTCGCCGCGTGGGCGCGGTCGCGCTCGATATTCACACTCTGCTCTATGCGGTCATGGCTGTGCTCGTCGGATTCCAGGCCGTCATATTTGCCGTCTTTACCAAGACGTTCGCGGTCACGAACAAGCTGATGCCCGAAGACCCGCGACTGGCACGCCTGTATCGCTACTTCACGCTGGAGACTGGCCTGGCGGTTGGTGCCGTCCTCATACTTGCCGGGGCCGCAACCGGTTTCTATTCACTGATCCGCTGGGATTTGCAGGATTTCGGTCCTATTGACCCGACGCGAATGGTACGCCTCGTGGCCGTGACGATCACGCTTTTCACTCTCGGCGTACAGATCTCCCTCTCCAGCTTCTTCCTCAGTATCCTTGGCCTGCGGCGAAAATGAGGTTTCTTCGGAACTACCTCATGCTGTGTTCGGAACTCGGCGCACTTATCGCTGGGTTAGCTGTCTCCCTCGTTGTACCGGACTTCGGTTCAAGTATTCTGTCCCCGTTCCGATCGTTGCTCTTGCTAAACCAGGGGAGATCAGGTAAAGGGAAGAGCGTATGAACAACTTGATTCGGGCCGCGCAGCGCCAGGATGATGCAGTTGTCACCAATCCTGCCCATCAATGCGTCGCTCGCAAAGTCGAGTCGTCTGAAAGTAGGCTGTCGCAGCTCCAAACCCACTTCTCTTCGCTCGGTATTCTGATAATACTTTGGTTGTCCGCAGGCCTAATCTGGTATTGCACATGCCGCAGCATCCAGACGCCAAGAATATTCGGAGATGAACTTAACTACTGGGACATGGCGCGGGGCTTTCACCAAGGCGCGAAGATCCCATATTGGTCTGTCAATTACGACATGCCAACACTGCTTTATTCGTTCGTCATCTCCCCAGTCTTTGCCTTTCACCGGTTGGTTGATGCGTATGCGGCTGCCAGGCTCGTGACGTCGTTTCTCATAGCTGCCGTCGTTTTCCCCGCCTACCTTCTGGCCCGAGAGTTGTTAGAACGCCGTTACGCATTTGCCGTGGCCATATTAAGCGTCGCTCTCCCCGGCATGACCTATAGCACGACGCTCATGACCGAGAACTTGTTCTATCCTCTCTTCGTTGGTGCATTCTGGAGCGCGTACCGGGCGCTCTGCTTGGGACGACTCCGTGACTCTCTGATTGCCGCGTTGTTCTTTACTTGTGCTTACTACACCAAACCGCATGTGTTCGTGCTCGTCATGGCTTATATGCTGTGCGCGGTAGCGTGGCTGTTGCAGTCACTGTGGGGCCCCACTTCTTTGGAAAAGCGCAAGGCAGGGGAAGGCTTCGCATTGCGGCTGGTCCCCGTTCTTGCTTTCTCGGTCGCGCTAGTGCCCAGAATTTTTGCTCTTCCACCGAACGAGAGGGGGCTGGGGACAGTCCTGTTCGGCGGAGTGTACCAGCAGGTGTTGGAAGCGCATACGGTATTGCGTCTGCAGGACTTTTTAACCGCCTGGAGCGGCCTGCTGCTGTCAACCTTGGTAGCAACCGTATTTGTTCCATTCACGCTATTCGTTGCGTCGGCCTTCCAGTTAAAGAATATGGACTGGCGACGCCGCTTTTTCTGGCTGCTGACAGCACTCGTCTGGTTCATTTACACTGCACTGGTTGCGCGTCACACGGTACTGAACGACGGCGTCATTCGCATCCATGAGCGTTATATATTCGTGGTTTTCCCGCAGTTCTTTGTCTGGTATTTCCTGGTTCGCGAACAGCAATCCAGACGATTCATCGCCGCTGCATCACTGGTCGCGATCGCAATCGGCGCGGCCATTATGCGATGGCCCGCACATGTCTTCCTGACGCCTCACCTAAACACAGACTCGCCTTCCCTCACTGGCTTCCTATGTCTGGCGTGGATCTACCATTTGAGTTTTGTCTGGTTAGCTTTGTTAGTAGTGGTCTTGGGGTGCGCGGCCACAATAGTCACTTTCTCACGTAGAGTTTTGCTGCAAGTAACCGCGTGGACATTGATATTGGCCTTGGTAAGCCTCGGCTGGATCGAATTCGAAAATCGTTGGGTCAACCCTTTGCATGCACAGTGGCAGAATCTCGCGTTGGGTATCTCGAGCCAAGTCGGTTCTCAAGCAACGGTCGGAGTGCTCTTATACAGAAGAAATTGGCTCCCGCAGTTTCATCTGGACTTTTGGATGGACCGACCGACAATCCTGTACGGAATCGATCCCTCTCAGGTACCAGCGGCCTTCAATTGGAAGTCTCCGTACGTACGGCGTCTGACGCGTAATGACGACGGCAAGCTCGATTTTGGCACTCCTGCGCCTGACTACTTGCTTTCCAACTTAGAATTCGCAGAGCCGCTTCGCCTGGTTGCGTCTTTCCCTACTGCAGCTGACACGCTTTATCTTTATCGTATTCCGCAGGGTAGTAGAGATAAATGAGTTCTGCCCCCCACGACATGCCGTGGCAAAATCCGCGATTAGCGTGAAGAGGCGGGTGCGGCCTGTAACGCGCGTATGTGCTGCTCGATATCAGGGCGGGGATAAAGGTTGTCTGCGGCCGTGTAGTAGGCGAGCGCCTGCTCACTGTGGCCCATTTGTTCATGGCTATACGCGAGGGTCATAAAAGACTGCTGCAGACGTCGAGCCGAGGGTTGAGGTTCCTTCACCAGCGGCTCCAGAATGTTGATCGCCTCGCCGTATCTTCCTTGCTTCGCATAGGCCCTAGCCAGACCGTCACGGGCCCGCTGATCAGTTGGCGACAACTCCAATGCGCGACCGTAAAGGTGCTCGCTGTCGCTCCACGTCTTGGATTCACGGATACAGCCTGCGATCATCGCCAACATCAGGATCGCTACCGCTGGTTTGGGCACAAGCTTCAGCAGCGGTGCGATCAACATGACAAATCCTACCGAGGGAATATACAGGTACCGATCCTGAAGCAACGATTCGGAACGCAATGCTTTCAGGTTAAGTACTGGTACAAGGGGCAGCAGCAGGATCAGTACCGCGGTCCTCTGGTACTGCCCCTCGCCAGCAACCCAAATCAAGCCAGCGAGTACAGGTATGACCACGACGAGATACATCCAACTTGCATGCAAGAAGTAGAACTCACTCAACTTCACGGGCCACACTAGATGAAAAAAATAATGACCCAGAGCCGTCGGTATGAGTGCAAAATCCGGAGTGCTGCGGTCGTTTGCGGAGACAACCACGTCGCCAAGTACTGCGGCTCGAATGAGAAGATATGCGGCCGTGATTCCCCAAAATGGCAGAGTTCGCCGAATAGTCCTTCCAAGGTCCTCGTAGAGGACCACGAATATGACAAATGGCCAAATTACGGCTGTTTCCTTCAAGAGCAGTCCAAGCGCATAAAGGACGGAAGCGGCAACAAGGTTCCAGGTCCCAGGACGACGGACCAGCACCAACGAACCGATCAGCACTATCAGCAGACATGGTTCGCCGATGGCCGAGACCCACGACACAACCTCTGCATGCACGGGGTGCAAAGCGAACAATGCAGCTGCCGTCAACGCAGTCTGCGGGCTCTTCCACTGCTGCACGAGCCAATAGACACAGGCGACTGCACCTACGTGACACAGCACGAGCGCAAAATGCCAGCCTGGGGACCACAGGCCGAAGACGGCGTGCAATAACCGAAGTATCAGCAGAAAAAGTGGTCGATAGTATTGATGAGGTGCATCGGGATCTTGAGCCCAAACATGCCTCGTAAAATAAGAGGGCGCGAAATGCCATGCCTGAACATGCGGGTTCTCCACGATTTGCAGGTTATCGTCATACACGAATTGGAATGTGCACGTGCCGATAAAGGTTAAGGCGGTGAATCCCAATAGAAGAATCATCGGCCGCCGGAAGACCATGCATTGATTCTATGGACCCCAAGCGGGTGCGTATAGTGACTGGGATCACAAGATGTTCCTGAGAGTAAGAGGGTGTAAATAGAACTGTGTAAACGGCCATGGGAGGAAGAAAATAGGAGAGCCCATGGCAATCGATAAGAAGCTGATCGACCAACTGCTGATCAACTACAAGAGGCCCGAGGATATCATC
>JBEKIB010000113.1:0-14101 GCA_050011975.1 Terriglobales bacterium
CTTGGCATGGGCAGGAAGGCAGCTTCCGGTGAAGGTATAGGATACACACGGCCGAGGCTTCGACTTGTGAGTTTTCGGTGAGTTGGACCTGAGTTATACCGCAAGCCTAAGCGTGGGCGGGATGCACCAAACATTGCCGTTGCCTTGCCGGACCCTCATGTGCCGGTGACCAGGCTGGGTTCAGGTTCGGAACCGATGGTGGCTCGCGGAGCAGCGTTTTCCCGGATCATCGGTGACACTCAGGGAAAACTCATGGACAACTCACAAGTGGGAACCAGCTGGAGGCTTATCCTGTATCGTTGCGGTTCTAAGTGGTTAATGAGTGGTTCCGGGGAGGCTCCGTTGCCAGCTCTTGAACCAGGAAAAGCGGAGATAATCCGCGGAGATAATCGAATGATCAAACGAATAGAGAACCCGTTCTCGGCCAACTTCAGCAACGCTACCGTAGTTCCGGCGAGCGAGTATTCGACCATCTACATTGCGGGCATGGTTGGGCATCCGGCGGCGGGTCCGGTCAAAGTCACGGCGGGGAGCTTTGAAGAAGAAGCGCGGCTGTGCTTTGGCAACATCCGGCTGGCGCTGGAAAAGGCGGGAGCGAGCTTCAAGGATGTGGTACGCATCACCGCCTATTTGACGAATCTGAGCGATTATCCGGCCTACGACCGGGTGCGCAAGGAGACCTTTCCCGACTCGCCGCCGGCGAGTGCGACGGTGCAGGTAGCGGGGTTGCTGGCCAATGCGCATTTGGAGATTGAGTCGGTAGCGGTGATAAAGGCGAAGTAAGCGGTCGCGGGAAAGAGAAGCGAAAGGACGAGTGGTCATGGCGGGCAAGGGTATCGAAGAAAGCTATCGCGCGAAGACCGGGAAATCGGCGGAATGGATGGAGCGCGGGGGGCGCAGCCTGCCCGGAGGAGTGACGCGTAATTTTGGCTACCACCGTCCCTATCCGGTGGTGATGGATCGCGGGCAGGGGGCGTTTCTGTGGGATGTGGATGGCAACCGGTACATTGACCTGAACTACAACGGACTGAGCCTGATCCACGGGCATGCTTATCCGCCGGTGACGGCGGCGCTGGCTGCGCGGCTGCCCAACGGATGGGCGTGGCTGGGGACCTCGCGGTATCAGATCGAGTATGCGGAGACGCTGTGCCGGCGGATCAAGATTTTCGAGCGCGTGCTGTTCACAAATTCGGGGACGGAAGCGGGCATGCTGGCGGTCAAGCTGGCACGGCGCTTCACGGGGCGGCCGCTGATCCTGAAGGCGGTGGGCGGCTTTCACGGAACCTATAGCGACTTGGAAGCGGGGCTGCACGGGCAGGGAGAACTGCCCGGGCACACGTTGCTGGCCGAATTCAATGATCTGGCTTCGTTCGAACGAGTATTGGCGGAACAGGGTTCGAAGATTGCCGCCGTGGTGGTGGAGTCGGTGATGTATACGGGCGTGGTTACGCGACCAGTCGGAACGTTTCTGGCCGATTTGCAGGCGGCGGCGCAGCGTGCCGGGGCATTGTTTGTGCTGGATGATTGCCTGATGTTCCGCTTGGCGCCGGGAGGGGCAGCGGAGAAATTCGGTTTTACGCCAGACCTTACCTTTCTGGGGAAATTTGTTGGGGGCGGGATTCCACTGGGAGCGGTGGGAGGGCGCCGGGAAATCATGGATCTCGCGGACCCGGGACGCAAGGGGGGCGTGTATCACTCCGGATCCTTCAACGGCAATGTGCTGGGCACGATTGCGGGCCGAATCACGGTGGAGGAGCTGACGGCGGCGCGCATCGCCAAGATGGATGAACTAGCCGGACGGTTGAAGAACGGGCTGGAGCGCCGGGCTCGGAAGCTGGGGTTGCCCTTGACCGTCTGCCACGAAGGTTCGGTCATGGGGGTGTACTTCTCGCAGGACAAACTCAAGCCCGGGACCGATTTTCCGAACCAGCATCTCAGCCTGGGTTTTCATTTGGCATGCATCAACAACGGTGTTCACATGGGCCCCTTGGGACAGATCGCAATGTCGACCGCCATCGATGATGGAATCATGGACGAGGTCATCGCCGGGATGGAAGACGCGCTGGATCAGGTCGCCGCGGCAACCGAGGCCGAACCTTCGGCCAGTTCCGCCCCCGTTCTCGAGAAAGCGCGGCGCTAAGGAACCGAGGCTGTGCAGAGGTGTACCCCGCGAAAACTCATCCCGTCAAATGATGCTCTGTGCGGGCCGGTCTCGCGAATCCGCAACAGAATGGCGAACGTCAGCCCGACGAAGCCGAGGATCGAGAAGATCCACATGCCGAGCCCGTATCCTCCCGGGTTATCCAGCCCGGCGTGGGCGTAGTCGTTGGCCTTGCCAATCAGCAGGTTCATGATGAAGCAGCCGATCTGCTGCAGCAAGAGCATCAAAGCGTAAGCGGTGCCCAGCCGGTTCTGATCCACGATATAAGCCACCGACGGCCACATGACGGCCGGAATCAGCGAGAAAGCCATCCCCATCATGCAGACCGGCACGAACAGCGAAACATTGGTGAATCCCATCAGCAAATAAACGGGCATCAGTAGAATCGAGGCGAACATCATCAAAAGCGCGCGCTTGCCGATCTTGTCGGCGAGCAATCCAAAAAGGGGGGTCGCGACCATGGCCGAAAGGGGCAACAGGCTGTTGAACATTCCCGCCCGCTCGTGCGCCAGTACCCGCATCGCTTCCGAGGCGCTTATGCCGCCGTGCGTCGCCAGAATCTTATTGGTGAAGAAGTCAATGGCAAACGTACGGAAGGGAAAGATGGCGGAGTAAAACGTGAAACAAAGCCCAACCACGAACCAGTACGACGCGTTAAATCGAAAAATCTGCCCGAAGTCGAGCTTGTCAGTGGAACCGGCCTGCCCGACTTCGTAGCGTTCCTCTGCCCTGCCTTCGAGCACCCAGTAGATTCCTGAGAAGACAACCGACAGCACTGCAACACCGACGGCGATGAATAGCGGTCCCTGCCAACTCGGTTCGCCTGTCGGGCCGTGAGGATAGAAAACGGAATTCGCCCAAGTCGGCGAATTGTCCGCCGCCACCGAGGCCAGACGGGCCACGGTGATGTTGATCCCGAAAGCGAAGCTCAGTTCTTTGCCCTTAAACCACTTGGCGAGCACGGTCGAGACTGCAACGGACATGGCTTCGGAGCCCAGGCCAAGCACGGTGCGACCGGTGATCATCACGTCGGGACGCCCGCGTGCGGCAGTGAGCACGGCTCCCAGCAGGCAAACCGCGGCAAAGAACGTAATCGCCTTCTTGGTGCCCATGCGGTCAACGATCATGCCGCCGATCAGCAAGGTCGCAACCGCAGCCACGGCGTAAGCCGAGTTTAGCCACCCGAACGCAGTGGCGGAAAAGCCCAGTTTGTCGATGAAAATGCGTTCCAGCGGGTTGATGCTGTCGTAGATGTAGTAGTTGCCGCCCAGCGCCAGGCTGACGAACAGCAGCACGGCCCAGCGGTAAAAACGAGACGGTTCCGGTCGAGCAGTTTCAAACCGAGTAGCAGGGAGCATCAAAGCACTCATCCTCGGCAAAACGACGCCGTGGCCCTAGTTTCGAACCAGGCCCAGCCCTAGTCTGCCGCTCCTGCGTAGGCGACGTCGCGGCCACCGTAGCGACGCACTCGGATGTTGGCCTGCTCCGCGTGGGCCAGAAAGCCTTCCAGCACGCATAAGCGCGAGCAGTACTCGCCAATCATAACGGAGGCTTCGTCGGTGAGCACCTTCTGGTAGGTGCAAGTCTTGATGAACTTGCCTACCCAAAGGCCGCCCGTGTAACGTGCGGCTTTGCCGGTGGGCAGCGTGTGGTTAGTGCCAATCACCTTGTCACCGTATGCGACGTTCGTCCGCGGACCGAGAAACAGCGAACCGTAATTCTTCATGTTCTTCAAAAAGTACTCCGGATCGCGGGTCATTACCTGAACGTGCTCCGATGCGATGCGGTCAGCCTCCCGCACCATCTCCTCGTCGGAGTCGCACACAATCACCTCGCCATAGTCGCGCCAGGAAATGGAAGCCAACTCGGCCGTCGGCAGGATGGAAAGCAGGCGTTCAACCTCAGTCATGGTCTGGCGAGCGAGTTTCTCGGATGTAGTGAGGAAGATAGCCGGCGAATTGAATCCATGTTCGGCTTGGCCCAAGAGGTCGGTCGCGCAGAGCTCGCCGTCAACCGTTTCATCCGCAATGACCAGGGTCTCAGTCGGGCCCGCGATCAAATCAATCCCGACGCGACCGAAAAGCTGGCGTTTAGCCTCGGCCACGAAGGCGTTGCCCGGTCCCACGATCATGGACACGGGGGCAATGCTCCTGATGCCGAGCGCCATGGCGGCGATCGCCTGAACCCCGCCCATGCAGTAAATCTCGTCTGCCCCACCCAGGTGCATGGCAGCAACCACGGCAGCGCTGGGCTTACCATGATACGGTGGCGAGGACGCGATCACGCGCATCACGCCTGCGACTTTCGCAGTCACCACGCTCATGTGGGCGGAGGCCACCAGCGGGTATTTTCCGCCCGGAACGTAGCAGCCCACCGAGTCAACCGGCATGTTCTTATGCCCGAGAATGACTCCCGGAACAGTCTCGACTTCGATGTCCTTTAACGTCGAAAGCTGCGCCTGAGCGAAGTTGCGTACCTGGGTTTGAGCAAACCGGATGTCGCCGATGTTCCGCTTGGAAAGCTGAGAAAGACAGTCCTCGATCTCCTGCTCCGAAAGCCGGAACGCGGGTGGGTTCCAGTTGTCGAACTTCTGCGAAATGTCGCGTAGGGCAGTCTCGCCGCGACATTCTATGTCTTCAATAATGCCGGTGACGATGTCGCGGACCTTTTTCGCCTCGGCGGTGGTCTGCTCTCGCGAGCGGCCGGTTTTCAGATGACGTGACATGGACCCTCCTTTCGAACGGGAACGCAGTGAGCCAGTTCGGCCTCTGGTAAGCCCGATTCCGCTTCAGGCGCCGTTCGAGGACAAACGATATGCCCGCGAGGTTCCACAATGGGCGTTGAAGGACACCTGCTATCGGTTAGCGGTTTACGTAAATCGAAACCGCCGTGTCCCGTACGGGTTCATTCTCACGGTCACCCGCACGAGTACAACCTCATACTCAGAAGATAATCTTCGCGGCAAGTTGGGTGTTGAACGGTTCGCCGGGTCCAATCCCGGGTACTGCAAAGTATGCACCGATAGTAGAGTAAATGGCCCCGGCAGTGTCCGGTACAACAGGAAAGCCGGCCGGCGCCAGATTGACGCGGTTGAACAGGTTAAACATCTCCACCCGCAACTGAAGCGTTATTTTTTCCGTGAGGTGCGTATCTTTGAAAACGGAGAAGTCCACTTCCGAGTAGCCAGGGTTGCGATACTGGCCGCGAGTGGTTGTGCCGTATTGACCCTGAGGGGGGTCTACAAAAGCTGCCGGGTTGAACCATTGCACAACGCCGTTCACGATACTGTGGGAAACACCGGCAAACGGACTGACGCCGGGAACCGCGTCGGCCCGGTCAGCGTTTTCTCCGTTGCCGCTCTGGTTGCTGGAGGCCACCACGGTGAAGGGCTGACCGCCATGGAAGGTCAGGCCGCCATTCAATTGCCATCCATGCGACAACCACTTCGGTCCATGTGAGGAGCCGGGAACTTCATAGTTGAAGTAACCGACGAATGCACTTCGAGTGTCGAAATCACTATTGCCGTACTCACCCTTCAGATTAGTGCTGTCTTGAGGCACATAGGGAACGAGGCCGGTCTCGTAGTCCAAAGCGTGGGACCACGTGTAATTGAACTGTGAGGTGAAGCCGTGCCACGCCTGAGTTCGAATAAATGCCTGCAGTGAATTGTAGTTGGAATTTGCACCACTCTGCAGTTGGTTGATCACGCTATAGTTCGGAAATTGTGCAAAGTATGGCCGGGAGCACTGCTGGTTTCCCAGTCCGGCACTCGCGTACTGCGGCGCGCAGGTGGGGCTCTCAAAAGCACTCCCTTGGGCCGCCTGGTTGATGTCGAGCGGGCTGGTGAGATGGCGCCCGAGTCCTCCCACGTATCCCACCTGGAATAAGACAGCTCGTCCAAGGCTGTGCTGCACATTAAGGTTATAGCTGGCCGTGCTGGAGGCGCGGTAATGCGGGTTGATCGAGTACACGCTGATAACACCCGCGCCGGCAATCGACTGATCGAGTGGGGGGAAGATGGGCTGATCTTGAGTGATCACAAAGCCACTCACAGTGGGAAAAGCAGTCGGCTTCGTTCCCGCGGGATTATATTGCAAGCCCGCAGCGCCGCCGTTGGTCTGACCATGAAGATTGAGAAAGGGGATCATATAGGGCGAGTCGCTGTACAGCCCGAACCCGCCACGAATTACAAGCCCTCCGTCCTGTTTGGGCTGGTAAGCGAACCCCAACCGCGGGCTGAACTGTTTCCAATACTGTTTATACACGTTCGCGATGTCTTTACCGGCAACCGCCAAACCATTCGGCGCATTTGGATCGAAAACGGTTAGGTCGTCGTTCCCGTTGTGGGGAGGGCCGGAGTAGTCCCAGCGCAGACCATAGTTTAAGTTCAACTTCTTGGTTACCTGCCAGGAGTCCTGGGCAAATAAATTGAATGAGTTTACATAAACCAGGCGCTTCGGATCGCCCTGCTCGATAGACGAACGCTCGACGCACCCGGCCATAAAATCCGATAGCGCAAGAACAAAGGGGTCAGTACTCGGACCGGTCTCGCCAAGATTCTGGGTCGCCAGCGCCAAGCAGGCGGGAGTCTGCGTCGAGCCCCAGGGGCCTTGGGAGCCGTCGAAATTGAACGTTCCGCGGGCGGCGGAATACCAGAATACGTCCATGCGAACGCGCCGGTACTCTCCACCGAAGCGCATCTGATGTTTACCAGTGATATAAGAGAGAACCTCATCAACGTGCGCGGTGACACTCTTGCGTCCCGATGTCGTCTGGGGTCCGATTACGTCGAAGTTCTGGATGGTGATGAAGGGAGAGCCTGACAGACCGGGATCGGTGACGCCAGTGTTAAGACCCAGTGCAACTGGATTGAAGTTGGTATCCGAATCGCTGAATATCACTTTGAAATAGTTCACACCTACAGCGATCTGATCGGCCAAATGCGGCGAGAACACGCGGTTATAGATTGCAGAATAGTTTTGCACGTGTATGGGCGCGGCTGTGTAATAAGGAGCTAGGAACGAGGGGCTCGGGCTCGCGTCCCATCCTTGACCGGCAAAGGCTTTCAGCGAGAGATTGTTATTGGGATTGAAGTTGTTATCCAACTTGAGCAGTCCGTTATAACTATGGCCGCCGGCGGGCTTCGGGTCGAAGTAATTGCCTTCCTGCGCAGGGCCAGTGAGTGCATCGGCAGGCCACAAACCGCCTAAGAGGGCAGTAGAAACAGGGTTGACTGGCATGCCATAGAAGGCTAGCTCGCTCTCGGCCAGAGCCTGATAAGCCGCTGAAGGTTCCGTTGAAGTCGAGGTATTGCCGATGGTAAATCCCTGGTACTCAAATGCGGTGAAGAAGAATGTCTTGTTCTTTATAATGGGTCCACCGAACGAGAAACCCTCGTTCTGATCGCGGTCCTTAGTCTTCCCGGTTCCGGCCGGGGCAAAGGGAGTCTTCGCGGCGAAGAATTCGTTTCGATTGTAGTAATATGCCGAGCCGTGAAAGCCGTTGGTGCCGGACTTGATGACCAGATTCATGGTACCGCCGGCATTGCGACCGGCCTCGGCGCTTGAACTGGTCGCGAAGGAAGCCTGATTAATCGCATCCATCGGGATGAGCGTACTGGCGATGCCGGTGGCGCCGCTTGCATTAGCAGCGGAGATATTCCACCAGGGATCATTGTTGTCCGTGCCTTCGATTTGAAAGTTAATCGAATTTGGACGATTACCGTTACTTGAAGATGACCCACCTCCACCGGGAACGTTGTAACCGGCACTACCGGTAGTGATGCCGACGAGTAAAGTGAAGTCCCGACCGTTGTTGGGGGTGTTTTGCACGGCCGTATTCGGGAGTGTGGTCTCCAGAGTCGACTCTTCGGTCTCCAACGCCAGGGGGGCCGCGTTGACATCCACAGTGGTGAGTACCTGGGCGGGAAGGATCTTCACATGCAGCGTGTAGGTCGTACCTGCGGATACCGGGACTTTTTCTATCTTCACCGATGCAAACCCGCTGGTACTGACGACCACGTTGTACTCGCCCAGGGGTAGATCTTGAAACTTGAACTCGCCGGCCGTGGATGCTGTCGTAGTGTAGGAGACCCCGGTTGCAATGGCAGTGGCGACCGCAGTCGCGTTCGGCACCACGGCATCGGATTGATCGGTCACCGTACCGCTGATACTTCCGCGGAAAACCTGCGCAGAAGCTGCCGTTGCCATCATAGCGACCAACGCGATCGCGCATAGGTGAGTGCAAATTCCTTTGTGAGAAAACATGGTAGAAGACCACCTCATCTGTTATGAATCGCGACTATAAAGGTAATCGCACAACGGAATGAGGGAGCTGAGTTTTTCGTGAGTTTTTCAGGGATTTGAATCTGAGTGGGCATCATCTTCTGCTAGATTCAGCGCATGCGGCGCAAGATTTCTTGCCCCGGCGGAGGATGGAGGATAAAGACATGCTGCTCTCCCTCGCCCGTATTGGCGACCGGGCCCACGTCGTGCGAAAAGTCGGAAGTGTTCTGGCGGCTTTAGGAACAATCGCAATTGCCGCCTGGTCGCAAGACACGAAGTATGTTTCGCGTTTTTCGTCCTACTATGAGCAGGCAATTCAGCCGCCCCCCTGCCTCAGTCTTCCCGTGCAGGATGAATTCTACGCAGGCTCTGGGGACTGTCCTCCTGAGGAGCATGAAGTTTGGCTGAACGATGTTACCCATTGGCGAATGGAGCGAAGAATCCGTGTGGGCTACGATGGTTCCCGCTATGACATACCCGCATTGCAATGGACTCAATCCAGCTTCATGCAACCACAGATGATGGTCGAAGAGCGCTATTTCTACGATCCGGTCGAGGGCAAATACACCGTCGATCGATATCTGGACGACCTTGAAACGCGATATGGCGGGATAGATTCGGTTCTGATCTGGCCCACATACCCGAATATGGGTATCGACAACCACAATCAACATGACATGATTCGTGCCATGCCGGGTGGGTTGGCCGGCGTCAAGCACATGGTCGCAGACTTCCATCGTCGCGGGGTCCGGGTTCTCTTCCCCATGATGATGTGGGATCAGGGCACTCGAGATCCTGGCAAGCCATGGCCTCAGGCGCTCGCTGAAATCATGGCTGAAATCGGAGCCGACGGAGTCAATGGCGACACCCAGGATGGTGTACCACTCGCTTTCCCGCAAGCCGCGGACAAGGTCGGCCATCCCCTTGCTTTTGAACCTGAAAGCGAGCCGCATGACGAAGAAGTTGCCTGGAATTTGCTCACCTGGGGGGAGTACACGTTCCAATTCGTTCCCGTGGTGGATCGCTACAAGTGGCTTGAAACACGCCACATGGTGAATATCTCTGATCGCTCGAACCGCACCAAGACGGACGATCTGCAATTTGCCTTCTTCAATGGCATCGGTTGGAACAGCTGGGAGAACGTGTGGGGCATTTGGAACGGCGTTACCGCTCGAGATGGAGAAGCAACCCGGCGGATCGCAACCATAGAACGTGCCGTCGCGCCCTTTTTAGTAAGCGCAGGCTGGGAGCCCTTTTATCCCATGCACCGCTACGGCGTTTTCGCCAGCAGGTGGCCTCTCGGCGACAAAACCGTCTGGACCATCGTAAACCGAAACGAGTTCGACGTTGACGGGCTCCAGATGTCCGTCCCCGTGCAGGATGATGGAGTGCGCTTTTACGACCTTTACCACGGACAGGAACTTACTCCAGACCGCGACGGCAAGAAAGCCGTGCTCTCGTTTCCCATGGAAGCTCACGGGTACGGCGCGGTCCTCGCAGTTCGCGGTGAGGCAGATGCCACGACCATACAATTGATGGCGAAGATGAAAACCATGACGGCGAGACCGTTGGCGAGCTACTCCAACGAGTGGAAGGTGCTGCCCCAACACCTGGTGGAGATTGCCTCCACCAAATCCTCGAATACTCCTCCGTCTGGAATGGTTGAGGTTCGAGGCGCCGATTTCGCATTCAAGGTTGAAGGGATTGAGATTGAAGGTGCCAATGACATTGGTGTTGACCTGCAGTATCCGTGGGAGGACGCGCCGCGCCGCTTCCACGAACAGCACATGCAAGTAAAGTCTTTCCTCATTGACAAGTACCCGGTGACTAACCGTGAATTCAAGAAGTTCCTCGATGCGACTCGCTATCACCCGAAAGATGATCTGAACTTTCTGCGCGATTGGACGAACGGGATGTATCCACAAGCATGGGCTAACAAGCCAGTCACTTGGGTTTCTCTCGAGGACGCGCGCCACTATGCGGAGTGGGCCGGAAAACGACTGCCGCACGAATGGGAGTGGCAATATGCATCCCAGGGAACCGACGGTCGCATGTATCCATGGGGCAATCCATGGGAGCCGGGTGCAGTACCTGCGCCTGATTACGGGCGTACTATGCGAGGTCCGGATGATGTTGATGCCCATCCGACGGGAGCAAGCCCGTTCGGCGTGATGGACATGGTCGGCAACGTTTGGCAATGGACAGATGAATACGTTGATGAGCACACCCGCGCGGGAGTTCTCCGTGGTGGGAGCTACTACCAGCCACAGGGGTCGAAGTGGTATTTTCCACAAGCTTATCGAAATGATCAACATGGAAAACTATTGCTGATGGCGCCGAGCAAGGATCGATCGGGCGCATTGGGGTTCCGTTGCGTAAAGGATCAGGACTGAAGCGACCTGACTTGACCTGAAGTATGCGGTTCGCTGTAAGTGTGGCGTGCCGTCCCGGTCGACGGCGATGGAAGCCTTCGAACACCCCACCGATCCTCATCGCGCCGGGCGGTTGTTCAATCAGGATTCATATTTCCAGATTCCGCCGACCATGGTTCGCTCCACGCGTATCTTCACCAGTTCGGATGGATCGGTCTTGAACGGATCCCGAGCGAGCACGACCAGATCCGCGAGTTGCCCCGGCTGGATGGAGCCCTTCAGATCTTCCTCGAAGGCCGCGTACGCACCATTGACCGTGCCACAGCGGATCGCTTCTGGCAAGGTGATGCGCTGATTTGCGCCCCAGACGTTGCCCTGCATGTCGGTGCGCGTGAGCTGTGATTGTAGCCACATCATGGGATCCGAAGGGCTGGCGGTGTAATCGGACGAATCCGTGGGACGCAATCCGGCGTTGAGGAAACTGCGCATGGGGAACATGTGCCGGGTGCGCTCTTGGCCGTAGAAATGCATGACGTCGCCATGAAAGTAGACGTAACAGGAAAACGGCGCGGGAATCACTTGCAGGTCGCGCATGCGCTGAATCAGCGTATCCGTGAGCAAAGTGCAATGCTCGATGCGGAAGCGGGGGTCTTTCTTCGGCAGTTCCTTCTGGATTTGCTCGTAGACGCTGAGGATACGGTCGATCGCCAGGTCGCCATTGGCGTGGGTCGCCAGTTGCCAACCCGCCGCGTGCGCCTTGCGCCCAGTTTCGTAAAGCTGTTCGCGGGTGGAAAGCTGTAATCCGACATAATTGCCCGGGATCCCGATGTAGGGTTGCGAGAGCCATGCCGTTCGTTCCGAAATGGAGCCGTCCGCATACTGCTTTACGCCGCCGATGCGCACCCATTCGTCGCCGAAACCGGTATGAATCCCCGCAGCCATAAAATGATCGAGCGAAGCGGCGGAGACGTGGCAATACACTCGTATCGCGAGTTCGCCGGCATCGCGCGCGTCCTGGTAGCCTTGCACGTCTTCGGGCGAGGCGTCGGCATCGCAAGCGGAGGTGACTCCCTTGCTGGCAAAGAGTTTAGAGATCAATGCCGCGCCTTGGCGATAGTCCTGGCGGGTATTCTTTTCCGGAATGAATTTGAAGAACACTTGCGCCGCAGCATCACCCACAAAACCAGTGAGGTGACCCGCGGCATCGTGCTCGAAGCGGCCGCCCGCCGGATCGGGCGTTTGATCATCGACCTGCGCCAACTGCAGCGCCAGGGAGTTCACGAAGACCGTGTGGCCGCCACGATGCTGCACCAGTACCGGTCGATCACGCACGGCCGCATCGAGATCATGACGATTGAGGGGACGCGGAGTCTTCCCGTCGTCGTACAAAAAACCGAGCACCCATTGTCCAGGCGGGGTCTGTAGGGCGCGCTCGTGCAATGCAGCTTGTATTTTTTCGATGGAGTCCTTGTCGCAGGCTACTTTATTCAGATGTTCGACGCCTGACTCCACAGGATGGGCGTGCGCGTCGTTGAAGCCTGGAAGTACGCTCTTAAAAGCAAGGTCAATCTTGCGCGTGCGCGCGTGCGCCAAAGGCAGCACCTCTGCATTCGAGCCCACCGCTACAAATCGCGAGCCGCTAATGGCCACGGCCTGAGCTCGCGGCTGGGCTTCATCCAGCGTCCAGATGTTTCCGTTATACAAAACGGTTTCCGGCTCTTCTGTACGCAAGAGCGGCAGCACCAGCAGGCTGCCCATACCTTGCATGAAATTCCGACGAGAAAGCAGTCGCACCGCGATACCTCCCAAAACCCTGGCACGATTTGCGCTACAGCTATGACTCCGGGTTCAGCACGGAGTGAAAACGAAAACGCCGTGGACTCATAGAGTCATGGGATGCCGTCGAACAGCCCGAAGCCACCGTGTACCACGTGCTGAAACGCTATGGGCGGGCATGCACGATCACGCTGGTGGGCCTACCTGCGGGCAATGATCCGGGTGAAGACTTCCTGCTGATCCCAACAGACTAAGCCATTACCTTCACGGCTCGGCGCTCCTTAATCAGTTTGAGGACCCGATTCCAACTCTTAATGAAACTGCCACGGAACAAACGCACCGGACCGAAATCCTCAAATTCTTCAATGGCCAAGCCATCTTCCTGGTAACCCCGTCTAAAATCAGGCAGTTTTTCCATCAATTCGTCGATAACCTTCTGTGGAACTGGGTTGAACAAGCGGTAGACCACCGGAGGGTTCTGTTTTAGCAATTCATCTGCCGTACCTTCCCAGTTAATCGTACAGCACACCTTTCCCCCGACCATCTCTGTGAAATGGTGAAGGCCTCGCGCTCCTCCCCCAACGAATGTACAAGGGTAACCGCGTTCCTCTATCAACGCATAAAGCTTGCGAGCCACCGCCAGCCCCGCCTGCCAGAGTACATCGGGGGAGATGTCGATATGATCTCTCTCCACCACATTTCGGAAGTGATCGTCGTAAATGCCGGCGATGTGCGAGATGTAGAGCTTCGGGCGTTTGCCGGTACGCTTGGAAGATCTTAGATAAGTCTCACAAAGTGCGATGCACTGGTTGATGCCGAACATTTCGGTTGCGTTCATGGGCACATCCTGTCCCACCAAGTACTCCATAGCAGCCAACCCGCTCTTGGTGGTTGGGATCTTGCAGCAGATATTCGGTGAAACCTTTCGGCTTTCCAGCGCCTCGCGAATGACTACATCGGGGTTATCTTCGTGGATCGGGTCGCCCTGAATGGTTACGTAGCCCTTGTCGCCGCGATGTTGCCTGAAGACCGGCATAAATTTCTCGGCGATCGGGCCAACCAGTCTACGCTGAAAAATCGCAGCCACTTCATCGTCATTTTCCGATTTGCGGATCGCCTCATCGAGAAACGGGAGAGCGTAGGGACCCTCTACCGGGTGGTCCACCATCTTCTGAGTGAAAGAGGGGTTGGTAGTACAGCCGGTGGCCCCGTTGGCAATGGCCAGATCGGTATGCTCACGAGTTGGATTATTGACCCAAAGCTCAGTAGGGGTTTGACTGACGACACGCAAAAAGTAAGGCCGACTCATGATCTGTGCTCCTTGATACAACTTTCCTGTTGGACACTGCGCAGGAGAATCTCCGATTCCAACGTCATCTCGCGCTTGCATCATTTGACGGGATGAGTTTTCGCGGGGTACACCTCTGCACAGCCTCGGTTCCTTAGCGCCGCGCTTTCTCGAGAACGGGGGCGGAACTGGCCGAAGGTTCGGCCTCGGTTGCCGCGGC
>JBEKIB010000114.1:0-11807 GCA_050011975.1 Terriglobales bacterium
GCGTGCAAAATGATAATTGCCAATCAACAGATGGCATACGCAGCCTAATTCGTTAGGCCGCCGTTCTCCGCAGCTTTGCCCGTGGGCTGCGAGCGAACGTCACACAGCGGGCTGCTCTTCTCAGCTACGTCTGGGCTGAGAGGCTAAGATTTCAGGCTAGCGCCAATTGTTTCTTGTCCGTTCTGAGCAGCTGTCGCGAACGTCCTGGGGTAATGCCCAGGGCATGAACCGGAACAAGCATGTAGTCTCTTGACCAGTAACATTTTCGGACGCGGGTTCGACTCCCGCCGCCTCCACCAATTACAAACCAAACAAACTAAAATAGTTACAACACCAGGTCGTTTCACTCCCATCCACGCGCAGCACCGTGAGCCGATTGTTTTGCGCGTCGATGCTTTTTGCGCGCGTGTATTCGCCCTTCGCAATGCCGGTCTGCCGCGAACGGCACGAGCCTTCGGAAGGTTCTACATTCCTGGAAGCAAACCAAAAGCTGCTGTTGCAACCCACAAGAACGATTTCGGCTGCAGGACGCAAGAGAACGGCAGCAGCTAAGAGAACACGATGGGCCACGAGTTCTTTCATGGTGAACATCGGAGCCCCTACTTGACCAGCTTCTGGATCACCACAATCAACTGCTCGGCATTGAAAGGCTTCACGATCCAGCCGGTTGCGCCCGCCTTCCGCCCCGCATCCTTTTTCTCCGTCTGAGACTCGGTGGTCAGCATTAGCATGGGAACGAATGCATACCCTGCCAGCTTGCGAATGGCGGTCATCATTTGGATGCCGTCCATATTGGGCATATTCAGATCGGTGATGATCAGGTCGAACTTTCCGCTGCTGACTTTGGCGAGGCCATCTTTACCATCGACCGCCTCGACCACTTCGTAGCCCGCCTTGCGCAAAGTAAAACTGACCATCTGCCGAACGCTGGCTGAGTCGTCCACGGTTAAAATTCGTTTCATCGTTGGCCCTCATGCCCCCGAGCATAGGAGCTCCGTCACTTTCCGAAACCACGCTGCAAACTCAAGAAATTCAAACTCAAAATACAAGCTCAAAGATCAACCTCAAGAAGTTTCAAACTCAAAACAGTTCAACGCTGTTCCCCGCGAACGATTGTTGAGCGACCGGCAGGGCCGTCCCACGGAGCGCTGCCTGCAGAACATCGCGCTCCATCTCCGTCGTGTAAGACGCCGAGAATAATCGCTCAACTTCGGCTGCGTCGTACCGTTCCTTCACGCCCGGGTAATCGACCTCCAACCGGCGCCTCAAACCTTCAATTTCGGCCAGCACCGCATCGCCACGACCGAAGCAAGCATCGAGGAGATCGCCGGTCTTGCCGACCCCCGCGATCTGCGCCTGCATTTTCTCCGTGGCCGCTTTCATCTGCTGGGCCTGGCTGCCCGCGAACTCGGCGGCGCTCCGCAGGTTGCCCAGAGCGTCTCTGGTTTGCACTTGAGCTTCACGCAGTCTCTCGTTGCTGGCTTCAGAAAAGGCCTCCATCACCTGGTTTGTCTGCTTCACCAGGTTCAAAATCTCTTGCATGGCGTGCCCGGATTGCTCGGTAATCTGGCCCCATGCGGCGGAAATTGCCTTGATACTCGTCGATATCGCCAGGATCGCATCCGCCTGCGTCCCCAAATGGCTGGCTTCAATGATGGAGTTGAAGGCGAGCAGCCGGAGCCGGTCACGCACGGACTTCGACCTCTGCAGATGTTCACTGACCAGTTGCATCAGGTTGGAGAGCCCTCCGAGAGTGCGCTGGATTTTATCGCTGTAAGCCTGACTTTCGCGTTCCAGCAGTTCGATGTGGGCAAGCTCCGACGACACTTTCCGCTCCTGCTCGAGGACCACGGGACCGATCCCAACCACTTCCGATGTGCTCACTCTGAGGATGCCGGCCATGCAGGTTTTGATTTGAGACGCCCAGTTGGCAACGGTTTCCTTGACGCTCCTGAGCTGATAAATCTGGATGCTAAGGCCGGCGTAAGCCCGAGGCAACTCCTGACCGACGCCATCCTCCAAGTCGCCCGCATTCCGCATGCTCGCGGAGATGAGCGCAAACGAGTCCTGCACGTGTTCGATTTGCTGGCGAGTGATGTCGTGAGTTTGAACCGCGGCCACCACCCCGGCAATCTGCTGGGCGATATCCTCCACGCACGTCCTTAATTGCAACGGCGTACTCGAGAGTTGGGTCAGGCTGGTACCCACTACGGCCAGAGCGTTACCCAACTCCACTTCAATGCGAGCCAACTCCTCCCGGAGGCGTGGAAGTTCGGCCGAAAGCACACGCCTCGTCTCTTCGATTGCAGCCCTGCGGCCATCGGTGTGGCTCGCGAGTTGCTTGGTATCCTCAAACACTGACTTCGAGAAGTTGGCCAACTCCTGCGCCAGATACTGGAAGCCAGCGCCGACGGTGCCGAGGCGAGCCACCTCGATATTCGTAAGCACGCTCAGCGCCTTGATCTCAAAAGCAATCGCCTCCTGGTCGCCAGCCACCCGAGAAAGTTGACGCAGCAACTTCACTTCCGTGGTCACTGTCTCCAGGATCCCGGTAGTCGCCTGCAGCCGGTCTCCGATGAAAGCTCTGGCCGCCGCGCCCAGGGTTTGCACCTGCGGCAGAACCGAGCTGACACTTTCATTCTCGACGCAGCCGACAATGGCTGCCGCCAGACTCACGATCGTGTCGGTATGCCCGGCCAGGCCTTCAAAGGCCCTCGCCACCATTCCGATCTTGCTCTCGACCATGCGGGCCATCGCTTGCAGCTCTCCCTTCGCCTTCTCCAGCGTGCCGACAACTTCCGCTCTGGCTCCAACCCTCATGGTTCCGGCACCCATTGCTGCCTCATCGCGCATGGGCGAGGATCGCCCCAGCCACTGCCTCCAGGGGCAGAACCTCATCGACCGCGCCCCGTTTTATCGCCTCGTTTGGCATGCCGAAAACCACGCAGGTGGCCTCATCCTGGGCGATGGTCATGGCCCCCGCCTGTTTCATTTCCAGCATTCCGCGGGCGCCGTCGTCCCCCATCCCGGTTAGAATCACGCCCACTGCGTTTTGTCCCGCATAGCGGGCGGCCGAACGAAACAACACGTCGACCGAGGGACGGTGACGGCATACCAGCGGCCCTTCCTTGATTTCAACGTAGTAGCGCGCTCCGCTCCGCTTGAGCAGCAGGTGATGATTCCCGGGCGCGATCAGCGCGCGTCCACGTAGAATGGTGTCGTTCGATTCCGCCTCCTTGACCGTGATGCTGCACAGCATGTCCAGGCGGTTGGCAAAGGCCCGGGTGAACACCTCCGGCATGTGTTGCACGATCACGATGCCTGGGGCATCCGGTGGAAGCGTCTCCAGCAAGGTCTTGAGCGCCTCGGTTCCCCCGGTCGAGGCGCCGATCGCCACCACCTTCTCCGTGGTCTCGGCCATGGCGTGGGTAGCCGGAGAGAGAATGGCATCCGCAGTCAGCTTGGGTTGGATAGTGCGGCTGGGCCGGACCGTGCGCAAGCGCGCCGAGGCTGCTGCCTTGACCGCCTGGCAAAGCGTTATCCGCGAATCCTCCAGAAACTGTTTGCTGCCCAGGCGCGGTTTGGTAATGATGTCGACCGCCCCGTACTCGAGCGCCTTGAAAGTGCTTTGCGCACCTTCCTCAGCCAGGCTCGAACAGATCACGACCGGTATCGGGTGTTGGGTCATGATCTTCTGCAGGAACGTGAGCCCGTCCATGCGCGGCATCTCGATATCCAGGGTGATAACATCCGGCACCTGTTCGCTGATCCGCTCCGCCGCTACAAAGGGGTCGGCAGCGGTCCCGATGACCTCTATTTCAGGGTCTCTCGAGAGCACTTCGCTCAGGGTCTGGCGAACCACCGCGGAGTCGTCCACGATGAGGACGCGAATTTTCGCTTTGCTCATAAGCGTCTGCTCATAATCTCAGTCCCACGATTCCATGGGGCGAACTTCGCGACATCCCTGCCCTCGCATTCCACTCAGACGAGCCGGCGCAAGAGCACTTCACCGGTCCGCGTGTCGAACCGGATGTTCAGGCCTGAACTACCTCCCAGACTCGACGCGATCACGGCCAGACCCTCGTCCCGCAAGACCTCGATTGCCGCTTTGCAATTCAGTCTTCCGACGGTGGCTTTCGTGGAGGCCTCGTCGCTGACCAGGAGCATATCGGCGCCCCCAAACAGTTTGACTTCGACTTCCGTGCGATGCGCGCCCAGTGCGTCAAACTGCCGGGCAATGTCACGAATGGAAAAATCCACGTAGCGGCGCCCCTCTGCGAGACTCAAGCCGCCGAACAAGTTCGCGGGGCACCTGGGCAACTGGGAATGGGTCAGGGCGCCAACGCCCAGCCGCGCACTCCAGAACGTAACCCCAACGCAGGATCCGAGAATCGTCCGGATGATGGCTGGTTTGCGGGCAAGGTACGACTCCCCGGGGTGCAGATAAATGTCCGACACCTCGCTCTCAGTTTCCAGCATCTTCTTTCTTCCTGTAGATGGCCGGCGCAACCGGCGCGAGCGGGATATCCATATCGTGCAGGGTCTCGGAGTGGCCGACAAAGGCGTATCCGCCGGGCACAAGTTGAGCGGCCAGCTTTTGGATAATCTGTTCCTGCGTGGCCCGATCAAAGTAGATGATCACATTTCGACAGAAGATCACATCCACCTTTTGGGAGAGGCCGAAGTCGGCATCCATGAAGTTCAGACGCCGAAATTCCACCAGTTGCCGCAATTCCGGAACTACCCGCAATAAATTGGAGTCGCGATCGCGGCTGCGCATGAAGTACTTTCGGCGCAGGTCTGCCGGCACCGGACCCACTACTTCCACGCTGAAGACTCCACGGCCCGCCTTCGCCAGTACGGTGGTGGAAATATCGGTGGCCAGCACCCTGAACCGGAAGCCGGGTTGGGCCAGGGCACACTCATTCAGCACCATCGCCAGGGTGTAGGGCTCCTCGCCGGTGGAGCAGCCCGCGCTCCAGACCAACAGCGGCCGTCCGCTCTGGTTGCGCGCCATAAGCTCCGGAATGGCCTTCTGCACCAAAAATTCAAAATGCTCCGGCTCCCGAAAAAAATCGGTTTTATTGGTCGAGACCACGTCGAGTAAATGGACGATCTCTTCCTTTTGACCATGCGGCCCAAACAGATACTCACAGTACTGGGCGAACGAGTTCAGATCCAAGCTCCGCAATCGCCGCTTGATGCGGAGCTCGAGCATCGTCTTCTTCTCCGCATTCAAATTGATGCCCGACTGCTCGTAGATCAGGCTTCGTAACCGGCCAAAATCCGCGTTGGAGATACTTTCGTCGCGCGCACTCATGTTTCGACTCTCATGGGCGTGAGCGGGGCGCGCTCGACGCCCCGCACCCCCGTCAACCCGCTGCCTCGGCCATGGCTTTGCCCGCTTCCGGAACCCGGACGGCGGCCAGGTCCTCGGCCGAAAACACCCGGTCGATGTCCAGGATCATCACGAACTGCGCGTCGCGCTTCCCCATTCCCTTAATAAAATCGGTCCGAATGTGGGTTCCGATTCGCGGTGGCGGCTGAATCTGGTCGGGCTCCAGATCGATCACTTCCTCCACCGAATCGGCCAACGCGCCAATCACCGTGGACTCGTTATCGAGCAGCACCTCCACGACCACAATGCAGGTGTTCCTCGTCTTCTCGGTTTTCGACATTTCGAGACAGAGCCGCAGATCGACCACGGGCACCACGCTGCCCCGCAGGTTGATCACGCCGCTCATGAAATCGGGTGTCCTCGGAATTTCAGTGATGGTTGTGAAATCCAGCACTTCCCTCACCTTCGCTACGTCGGTGGCAAACGTTTCGTTGCCTAGTTTGAAGGTAAGATACTGCCGGGTCTCGGTGATTTCACTAACGCTCATAATCAGCTCCTTTCGCATGCTGCAGGCTTCCGCTCGCCGCCCCGCGGCGAGCGCTGGAGCCGGTTAGAAACGCTCGAATTCCTTGTCCAGGTCATCGCCCTTGTCCTTGTCTTTGTCCTTGAGCCGGAGATTGACTCCGCCCCCGGCCCCGGCCCCGGCCTTGGCCGCCATCGCCTTCGTACCCGAAGAGGCAGCGTGGCTCGTCGGCTTGACCGCCTTGCCTGCCGCGGCCTCGACGTGCCGGACCGGTTTTGCCGCCGCGCTTCGCACCGTCGCCGTATGGCCTTCGTCTCCGGTGCGGAAGAATGCCAGCGCGCTCACCAACTGTTCGGACTGGCTGGTCAGTTCCTCGGTCGTCGACGCCATCTCTTCCGATGCCGAAGCATTCTGCTGAATGACCTTCTCCAGTTGCACCAGCGCCTGGTTGATCTGTTCCGCTCCCGTATCCTGCTCCTTGCTGGCAGCGGCGATCTCCTGTACGAGTTCCGCCGTCCGCTTGATATCGGGTACCAGTTTGTCCAGCATCTCGCCGGCTTTCTCCGATACCTTGACCGTCGTGCCCGAGAGTTGGTTGATCTCACCCGCCGCTTTCTGGCTGCGCTCGGCCAGCTTGCGGACTTCCGCCGCTACCACGGCAAAGCCTTTGCCATGTTCGCCGGCGCGCGCCGCTTCGATGGCCGCGTTCAGAGCCAGCAGGTTGGTCTGGCGCGCGATCTCCTCAATGATCGAGACCCGGCTGGCGATCTCCTTCATTGCCGCCACCGCCTCCACCACCGACTTGCCGCTTTCCGCCGCGTCGGTGGCCGACTTGTTGGCGATCTTGTCGGTCTGCTGCGCGCTGTCCGCATTCTGCTTGATGTTCGAAACCATTTCCTCCATCGAAGACGAAGCTTCCTCCGCCGAGGCGGCCTGGGCGCTGGCGCCCTTCGATACCTCCACCGACGTCGTGCTGATGGCCTGACTGGCCGACGCTACTTCGCCGGCGATCCCGCGGATGTCCGATACCACCCGCGTAATGCCGCTCACCAGCGCTCAGCGCCTGCATCAGCTTGTCCTGCGGAGACCGTTCGCGGATATTCACCGTTAAGTTGCCATTCGCGATTTCCTCAGCCGCCGCGGTGATGTCGTTCATGGCCACAATCAGCGTGTTCAGGTTGTCTTTGATCAAGTTGAAATCGCCATGGTAGGTGTCGGTGATCTGCGACGGAATGTCGCCCTTGCTGATTCGATCGATGTACCCGGCGGTGAACTTGAGTGGAGTAATGACGGCGTCGAGGATGGAGTTCACGCCGCGCACAATCTCGGCATAGGCGCCGCGGAATTGATCGTGTTTCCCACGCTCGGTCAATTGCCCGGCGTTCGAAGCGTCGGTCAGGCGCGCCAGTTCCTTCTGCAGGCTCTGCAGAACGACCGCGATGTTGTTGATCGCCTGCTTCATCTTCTCGTGGTCGCCCTTGTAGGTCTGGGCAATCAGTTCGTCGATCTTGCCGTTCGAAACCTGGGTGAGAATGCGGTTGCCTTCCCCAATCGGCAGCAGGATGGCGTCCAGCATGATGTTCACGCCGCGGACGATTTCCGCGTAAGCGCCCTGGAACTGCTCCGGTTTGCCGCGGTCGGAAAGCTGCCCTTCCTTGGAAGCGTCGGTCAGACGCGCCATTTCCTTCTGCAGGCCCTGCAGAACGACCGCGATATTGTTGATCCCCTGCTTCATCTTCTCGTGGTCGCCCTTATAAGTCTGGGCAATCAGCTCGTCGATCTTGCCGTTCGAAACCTGGGTGAGAATGCGGTTGCCCTCCCCAATCGGCAGCAGGATGGCGTCCAGCATGGTGTTCACGCCGCGGACGATTTCCGCGTAAGCGCCCTGGAACTTCTCCGGTTTGCCGCGGTCGGAAAGCTGCCCTTCCTTGGAAGCGTCGGTCAGGCGCGCCATCTCCTTCTGCAGGCCCTGCAGAACGATCGCGATATTGTTGATGCCCTGCTTCATCTTCTCGTGGTCGCCCTTGTAGGTCTGGGCAATCAGTTCGTCGATCTTGCCGCTCGAGACCTGGGCCAGAATGCGGTTGCCCTCTCCAATCGGCAGCAGGATGGCATCCAGCATTTCGTTGACGCCTTGCACCATTTCGCGATAGATACCGTCAAACTGCTCAACCTTGCCGCGCTCTGTCAGACGGCCATCCCGTGAAGCGTCCAGGAGGCGCATGATCTCTTGCGAGACGAGTTGCATCTTGCCGTCCCCTGACCTTTGCGCGCCGCTCTGTCCGTTCCCACCGCTGGCCTCACCGGCACCATGCAACTTTCGGCTTTCACGTACAACTTTAGTTGGCATAACTTCTAGCTCCTTTTAGATTTGAGTTCGTTCACCCGTTGGTCTGGGACCCTTCCAGTAGGACCTTTCAAATGTCGAGATGCAGTTGCTTGGACCGTTGTTAAATAGCTGTTAAATAGCGCTGGCCGTTATCTCCAGCGCCGCGAAACGTCCAGAAGTGTTCAAGGGCGAGCCCTAGTTTCCGCCGCCACGCTGGGCGCGGCTGCACTTTGCGCGGCTGCACTTTGCGCGGCCGCACTTTGCGCGGCTGCACATGGAGCCCGCGTGCGCGGCGCTGCGCGGACGTCGGCGCGTTTGCCGTGCACCCGTTTGCCCACCGCCCGTTTGCCCACCGACATGGTTCGAAGCGCGTCTCGAACCAGCCGCTGCGGATCGAGGATCAGGGCCACGCTTCCATTACCGAGAATGGTGGCCCCGGATATGAGTTCGACGTGCCGGTAAAACCGGCCTAAATTCTTGATCACCGTCTGATGGTCCCCGAGCACCTGGTCGACGACGAACCCGTAGCGCCCATCTTCGGTCTCGGCCACCATGATCTGCTCGCGCTCCGGCCGTTCCGTCTGCATGTTGAAGTATTCCCGGAGGCGGATGTAGGGAATGATCTCCCCGCGCACGTTGGCCACATGCTTGCCGTTGGCCTGTTCAATGTCCTGCCGCGTCAACTCGATGCATTCGAGAGTGGTCGCCAGCGGCAGCACAAAATAGGCCTGCTCCACCCGCACCAGAAGGCCGTCGATGATCGCGAGCGTCAGCGGAAGGCGCAGGATGACGCTGGTTCCGGTGCCGGGCTTACTGGCAATGTCGATGGTTCCGCGCAGAGCCTCCACGCTGCGCCGGACCACGTCCATCCCTACTCCGCGCCCGGACACATCCGTTACCTGCCGCGCCGTCGAAAAGCCCGGCGCCAATATAAAGGCGAAGATCTCGGCTTCCGTAAGCTGCGCGTCCGCGGCCACCAGACCTTTCTCGATGGCACGCTCGCGGACGGCCTCCGCATTGATCCCACCCCCGTCGTCCGCCACCGAGATAAGAACGCTCGCGCCCGAGTGCCGCGCCGAAAGGTGGATGGTGGCGCTGCGGCGTTTGGCGGCCGCGAGGCGCTTCTCCGGCGGCTCGATGCCGTGATCCATGCTGTTGCGGATGAGGTGCATCAGCGGATCGTTCAACTGATCGATCACGCTTTTGTCCAGTTCCGTATCGGCGCCCTCGATGGTGAGCTCGACCTCTTTGTGCAAATCCCGCGCTAGATCGTGGACGAGCCGGCGGAAGCGTTCGAAGGTAGCGCGAATCGGCAGCATGCGGATGCTGATCGAACTCTCGCGCAGGGCTGAGGTCAGACGGTCGACTTCTTCCGACACCGCCCCCACCTCCGGATCTTCGCGGCGCGTGGCGATTTCAAACAATCGCGCTTGCACCGTGACCAGTTCCCCCACCAGATTGACGAACTGGTCGAGCTTGGCGGCGGGCACGCGAATGCTCGATGCGTTGTCGGGCGTATCGGACGCGCGCCGTCCATAGCTGGGGAATTTCGCTTTGGGCGCCTGCGACTCGGCGACGGCAGCGCTCGAGACTTGGCTCGAGACCGGGCTCGAGGCTGGCTCGATCGTCGGCTTGATCCTCATTTCGATCGCCGGCTCGGTCGTGAGTTCGATTTTCGCTTCGATCTTCGGCTCGATCTTCTCCTCGATCTTCTGCTCGATCGCGGGCTCGATCTTCGGTTCGATCTTCGGCTCGACCATTGCCTCGATCGTCAGCTCACAACTGTCCGCCACGAAAATGAAGACATCCGAGATCGCCTCGCGCGCCGCCGAGGTGGTCAGAACCATGTCCCAGCTGATGTAGCAGCGCTCGGGGTCCAATTCGCCAATCGGCGGGATCGCTGCCATGCTGGCCTTGATCTGAAGGCTTCCCAATTGCTTCAGCTCGCGCAACAGCAGCAGCGGATCGGTGCCCGTACGGAGGAGATCGGCCCCGGGGCTAAAGCGGACGTGCCAGTGGCGAACTGGGCCCGTCGCATCCGCGGCCGGGGCCGGCTCCGGAGAGGGCGCCGCTTCGGCTGGGCGCGGTTCAGGCTTCCCGGTCAGCTGCCGCACCTTCAACAGGATCTCGGCGGAAACCGTGCGGTTCGCCTCGCCCCGGCCGGCGGCTTCATCCAGCATCGCTTTTATCTGATCGAGCGCCGCCAAGGAAAGATTAATGAGCTCGGAGGTGACATGGAGCCGCCGGTTGCGCACTTCGTCGAAGGCGTTTTCGAGATTGTGAGTGAAGGCGGCGAGTTCGTCGAAGCCGAACATGGCCCCGGAGCCCTTGATGGTGTGCAGAGCGCGGAAGGCTCTTCCCACAAGTTCGTTGTCGCCCCGATTGTCGTTAAGCGCCAGGAGCGCGGACTCCAGTTCGACGAGGATCTCGCGAGCTTCTTCCAGAAACGTCTGCTTGAATTTGTCGATCGTCGGCTCTTCTGACAAGAAACACGCCCCTGATACGAACCTCACTGCGTTGACTTATTTCGCATCCACCCCGACCGGAAACCTCTCCAAACCAGCGTCGCGTACGGTGGAGGCGATCTCCTCCGGAACCCGCCCGGCAAGCGTGAATCCTCTGCCCGATCCTCGGGCTTCGCGCTCGGCCGCCCAGAGCAACTGCAGGGCGGTCACGTCCAGTTCGGTCGCGCCATCCAGGTCTGCGCGTAGCTCTCTGCCCGACGCCAGTGCCTGGAGCAGCAGCTTCTTCAGTTCCGCCGCACACGCAATATTGATCTCGCCATCCATGCGGACAACGCACCGCGCTTCGCTTTGGTCAAGAGTCATGGCCATACTGCCTTCATCGGCATTGCGTGACGGAGCTTTAGACTTGGTTTGTGTCAACCTGATTGGGCCTACTCCAACTCGCCGAGCGAAAAAGTTTCAAACGCTTCTTCGCTTGCTGGAGTACCGGTCTTCGGTGGGCACGTCAAGGGCCGCGTTTTTACACAGAACTCTTAGAAACAATTCATTAAAGACCCAAAGACTGAGCCTGAGATCAGGGGACGTCGATTACGGCAGGGCGAAACGCCGAATCGGTATGGGCTCCGTTCATGAATCGCGACTTAACAGTATTGAGGCCGGCGATGACACGAGACCTGCCAGGGCGGAAAGACCACTATATTGAGACTTCTCAAGAATTGAGACTTCTCAAGAGTGCCCCCATCGCGAGGATTGCTTAAGGACCTGCTATCCTGGCGCGGTTTTGCAGCCGCCTGCTCCCACAGTCCCGACCAAAACCGGTTGCCAGCGTTTCCAAGCACCGCTTCGCACGCACCAAAGCTCAAGCTCAACACCGAGGCCTGATTGTCTTCAATGGCACGGATCGCCGGCAGGGACACCGGATTGCGAGGGCTGTTCCCCATCACGGGTCCCCCCTTTTACGCAACGATTCAGCCTTGCCATTATATATGCACTATGATACATATGTATTGTAATGCATGTAGAGGTGCTTCAAACCCTGGGGGATCCGACTCGGCTCCGCATCGTGGAAATCCTGCGGGGCGGCGAGCATTCGGTCAACGACATTGTCGAGAACGTCGATATTGACCAGTCCGGCGTATCGCGGCACCTCCG
>JBEKIB010000115.1:0-11753 GCA_050011975.1 Terriglobales bacterium
AGTCCTGATCGACCTTGCCAAGCGCCTCGCGGAGGCCGTGGACCGGCTCGCTTTGACTATCGGTCAGCAGCCCATCGGCCAGCAGGCGGAGACGCAGGCGAGCAGTGAGCCGCTCCGCAGCTCACTCGAAAAGCTGCGCGATCGCACCACCGAAGCCGACAAGCTCATCGCCGCGGCGTAATCACAAAATGAAAAGGGACAGGCTGTTCACCCGCCCCTTATTCTCGAACCCATGCCTCTCTCGTTCGCCGCTAGCGCCCTAGTGAATATCGAACTGCTCCTGGTGCAGCGCCGGATCCGACTTTATAATAATCGTCTTCTTCGTCAGCTCTTCCATCTCATTCAGCAGCCGCGCGTTGTCCGCCTTCAGCGCTTTTGCAACCTCCGGGTTCACGCGCAACATCACGTCGCTGTGCTCCAGATGGCTTGATATCTTGCGCATCTCGACATACACCTCGTTGCAGATAGTGTTCACCGCCTTCACGAAGCCCGTCGCCTGGCAATAAGGACACGGCGATCCAATCGTCCGTTCCAGCGACTGCTTCACCCGCTTGCGCGTAATCGCCACCAAACCGAAATCATTGAACTGCAGCACCTTCGACGGCGCCCGATCAAGCCGCAACGCTTCTTCCAGCGCCTGCATCACTTTCTGCCGGTTGCGCCGCTCGTCCATGTCGATGAAGTCGATGATGATGATGCCGCCCAGATCGCGCAGCCGCACCTGGCGCACAATTTCCTTGATCGCATCCACGTTCGTCTTCACGATCGTGTCTTCCAGGCGAGCCGTCTTGCCAACGTACTTGCCGGTGTTCACGTCGATCGCAACCAAAGCCTCGGTCTGATTGATCACGATGTACCCACCGCTCTTCAGCCAGACCTTGGACTTCAGTGCCTTGTTGATTTCCTCGTTCAGCCCGAACTGATCATAGAGCGGCGTCTCCTTCGTATAGAGCTTGACGCGCTTGACCAGAGCCGGCTGGAAGCGATTCGCGAACCGCACGATGCGCTCGTATTCCTGCTCCGTATCGACCCAGATGACAGAAAACTCCGAGCTCACCTGATCGCGCAGCACCCGCTCCACCACATTCAGGTCGTGATAGATCAGTACCGGAGCCTTGCTGCTGTCGGAACGCGACTTAATCTCGCTCCAGAGGTTTTTCAGAAAGCGGATATCCGCTCGCAGTTCCTCGTCCGAAGCGCCTGCCGCCGCGGTCCGCACAATGAAACCGCCGCCGCCATTTTCGCGCTCGCTTTGGATGATGCGCTTCAGGCGCTGCCGCTCTTCTTCCGACGCGATCTTACGCGACACGCCCGTGTGATTCACCGTTGGCATGAAAACCAGAAACCGTCCCGGTAGCGCAATGTGGCTGGTGATGCGCGCGCCCTTCTTCGCGATCGGTTCCTTGGCAATCTGGATCAGCACTTCCTGCCCTTCTTTCAGCAATTCGCTGATCTGTGGCACCACCGTGTTCTCGCGACTGCGGAAGCGCCGTGCACCGCGCCGTCCCCGCCCGCGATCGAACCCGCGCTCCGGCCCGCGACGCTGCGTCCGCTGCAACAACCTCGCCTCGGGCGCGGGACCGCGAACCTCCGCGCTTGCATCCACCGTACCGTCGCCAATCGCCTCGGCCTCCAGCAGCGCCTCAGCTTCCGCTTGCGCCTCTTCCAGTTCCAACTCCGCCGCTTCTCGCTCTTCGGCTTCCAGTACGGCTTCGGGCACTGCTTCGCCGGTCGCCGCCGCCTCGCTGCCGGCTGCCAGCCCGGGAGTAATTTCTCCAACCCCGGGTTCCGGCGACTCTCCACCGGCCGCCCGCGTCTCTTCTTCTTCGAATTCCTCGAAGCCCGCGTCGTCTCCCGGTTCTTCCCCGTAGGACGCAAGGTCGGCTTCTTCTTCCTCGATCTCCTGCTCCTCCACGGCACCCTGCGTCACCTCGTGAGGAACATGGTGAGGAACATCGTGCGGAACCTGGTGCATAACATCGTCAATCACATCGTGTGCGACCTGCGGAGTTGCCGCCAAGTCCGCTTCGTGCTGCGTCTCGTGCCCCGTCGTCAACGGCGTCGGGTAACTTCCGAGCGCGGATTGCACTTGGTCGCGGACTTGCCAGTCTTCCGGCGCTGGCACTGCGTTTGACATGGTTCCCTGCGCCTCTTCACAAACTTCCGCATCCCGCACATGTTCATGCTGTTCGTGCAGTGGTTCGGCAACCTCGGCCGCGAACATAGGCTCGTCTTCGGGAAAGTTCGCAACGATGGAGCCCGACGCTGGCCGCTCCGCCGCGGCACTCTCCACCGGCAAAGCCGGTGCCTGACCCTGACCCACGCCCTGGCGCTGGTACTTCGAGATCGATTCACCAGGAAGCAGGATCGGTTGATATCCCGGGGGTGGTCCGTAATCGTAATCGCGACCAGAACGAGCGGTCGACGGCGCCGGCCGCTGGAATCGCGAGTCCGACCCGCTGCGCCCCGGACGGTCGCCGCGGTTAAAGCGGTCGTTTCGTGATTCGCTCCGTGATTCGTTTCGAGGCTCGCTCCGGGTTTCGCCGCCAGTCTCATTTCTCACTTCGCTCCGGATTTCGCTTCGTGGTTCGCTTCGAGGTTCGCTCCGAGTTTCGCTCCGAACCTCGCCCCGCTCCGGACGCTCGCCGCGCTCTGCACTCGGCCCGCGCCCGATCTCTCCACGACGTCCGCGACGACGTCGTCGTCCGCGAAAATCGCGCGCCCCGCCCGTGCCGCTGCCCTGTCCTTCCGAAGAAGCCGCTTCCGGCTCTTCCCCTTCGTTAGCTCCGTTTCGGGTTTCGGCGAGTTGTCCGTCACCGTTCATCGCCGGACCGCCCGCTTCCACACCGTTGCGCGGACGCGCCTCCGTCACCGGACGATTCGCCGGGATCGCTTCGTCCAGGTCTTCGTCCTGCTGTTCCAGATCCATGAAATCGGAGACGTACAGAAATGCGTCGCGTTCCAACCCAATGTCCACAAAGGCCGACTGCATGCCTGGCAGCACGCGCGTCACCCGGCCCTTATAAATCGAGCCCGCTAAGGTGTATTCGTTTTCTCGTTCGAGGTAAATTTCTGCTAGTTGATCGTCTTCCGTGATCCCCACTTTGGTTTCATGGGGCGTGGTCGATACAAACAATTCCTTGTTCATCGCTACTCCGGTCTTTACCGGACCAGAAGCGCAAGGCGGACCAATAGATCGATAGCGTTCAGCGCCGCTCCGGGTGGGAGCGGGCGCGGTCCCGAAGTTCTTTTCGGGGCCTGCACTGCAGTGAATTGTTCTTCCTCGTCTGCACTGATCGCGTTAAGCCTTCCGTCAGGTCTGTGGCCACTCTCTCGTTTTCCGCTGAGGGGGCCGTTCCCCGCCTGACAGGCTTCAATCCTGTCCGGCTTCAACTTCTGCCGGCATTCTGCCCTCCTTTTTCGCGAGGGCCTTCGTAATCTTGTTCGTTCTGAATCTTGTTTCGTGGCGCCGTTCTCGTTGTTGAGTGGGGCGCCCCAACTTCTGCCGACCGTCTCAGTTCACGAAACGGCGCATCCGGACGTTCATTACCATCCCCAGCGCCAAAAACATGAAAAGAACGGAAGACCCGCCATAACTCATGAGCGGCAAAGGTATTCCCGTAACTGGCATAAAGCCAACCACCATGCCGACGTTGACCAGAATGTGAAAGCTAAGCACAGCCACCACACCCATCACCAGAAACGCTCCAGCGCGGTCGGGCGCCGTTTGCGCATTCTGGGTCAACCGCATCAGCACTATGAAGTATAACAGCAGAAGCGCCAGAGCTCCTACAAACCCGTGTTCCTCCGCAAACGCGGCAAAAATAAAGTCGGTCTGCGGCACCGGCAGAAACGCCAGATGCGTCTGCGATCCCTGGCTGCTCCCCCAGATCCCGCCCGACCCCACCGCAATCAGCGATTGATTCACCTGATACCCGGATCCCTGCCGATCCGCATCCGGGTTGATAAAACTCGCCAACCGTTCTTTCTGATACGGCTTCAACACCTTGATCCACGCCACCGGAATCAGCAGCCCCGCGATCATCACCACGATCAACGCCTGCTTCCAACGCAGCCCGCCCAGAAACAAGCCCATAATCGCCACCGGCAGATACGTCAGCGCCGTCCCCAGGTCCGGTTGCGCCAGCACCATCAGCATCGGCACCCCGACGATCGCGCCCGCCTTCAGAAAGTCCGGCCACGACAGTTCCCGCTCATGCAAATCCTGAAAGTACTTCGCCACCGCCAGAATCAGGATCAGCTTCACCCACTCCGACGGCTGAAAATGCCCGCCCCCCGGCAGCTTGATCCAGCGCCGCGCGCCCAGATATTTCTGCCCGAATAAAATCACCGCGATCAGCGACGTCAGCGATGCGATGTACATCCAGTGGATTTGTTCCAGCAGAGCTTGATAGTTCACCAGGCTGACCAGAAACATTGCGCCCAGGCCCGCCAGAATCCAATAGATTTGTTTGACGTGGGCGCCGGCAAATTTTGTGTGCTCGGTCGCACTGCGTATCTGCACCACGCCCAGCGCGCAGATCGCCAGCATGAAGCCCATCAGGACCCAGTCAAAATCTCGGTAGGAAACGTAGCGCGACATGAATTCAGCAGCTCACCCCAGAACTCATTGACCGGAACTCACGTCAGGAACTCGCTCGCCACGCCATCACTGGCAGGGATACGTCGGGCATATCGAACTCATCGGGGATGGCTCCCGTAACCACAACCACACGCCAAGTCCGGCCACCGCGCCCATTCCGCCGATGATCACTGGCGTCGAACTCATGATTCCTCCACCGGCCGCCGTCGCTGCCCCGGCTGCGCGTCGGCGCTTTTTCTTTTTTTTCTCCGTGTCGGTGCTGTCGTCGCGCGTGGTCTGCTGCCCCTGCGTCACTGTGGTCGTTCCCTTGTCGTCCTGCACCGTCACATCGCCCTTGTTGGCCGCGATCTGCACCTGCCCATCTACGTCGGTCACCTGAAACTCGGTCCACGAATTGCTCGTCGGCGTCACCGTCACTTCGCCGGCGCGCGCCGCCAGTGCGCGCGACGTCGTCACCCGCACGGCGCCATGCTCAAGCTCCACGGCCAAACCCTCATATTTCACCAGCGAGTCCGCCGACACCATCACGTTCGATCCGGTCGATTGAATACTGGCCGTCGAATTGGGCTGCGTCTGCAACATGTCGCCCGAAAACAGGGCTGCCGATTGCGGCACCTCGCTCCCGTTCAACCAGGCCGCACCGTTGGTGTACAACATGGCCGACGCAGTCTCTCCCGCCAGCATCATTTGCGCCGGAAACAGGATCGCCAGCAAACAACACACAACATACCGAAGCCTTGACTCTGACATGGGTTCGGATCACTCCACATTTCTGGATTGTTTAAATGTAAGCCTGTAAAGGGTTACAGGTCAATTCGTTTGTTACTTTCGGTGCACTCCTGAGTAACTACGTGAAGGGATGCGCACCCCGCGAGCCTCCCCTGAGAGCGTGCGACTTTTTGTGCCCCAGAGCCTGCCCTGAGCTTGTCGAAGGGTTCGCGCCCGTTTTTTGGACGCTAACCTGGCGCCGGTCGTCGCCGTCGCCAGGCGAAGCCATTGTCATCTCAGCGGAGCCGAAAGGGTCCAGCCGGGCGGTACTATCAATCACGCGGTCGCGGCGTTGATGACCGGATCCACCACCCGCCCGAGAAGCATCTCGCCACTCACCCCTTCGACTTTCACATCCATCCAGCGGTTCGCCTCGTAATGCCCGGAAATTTTCATCTTCAGGTAATTGTCCGTCAGCGCTTCCGTGAATTCCGCTCCGCCCGATTGCAGCGTGATCGCCTCGACCACCCTCCCCACCAGCGACCGCATAAACGCCGCTTTCTTCCCGGATGCAAGTTCCCTCAGCACGCGATTCCTTTCCCGCGCCACGGCTACCGGAACCTGCCCTGCCTGTTCCGCCGCCGGAGTCCCCGGACGCGCCGAATATGTGAACACGTGCAGATAAGTAAACGGCAGCTCTTCGATCATGCGCCGCGTTTCGTCAAACTCCGCTTCCGTCTCACCCGGAAATCCCACCATCACATCGGCGCCGATTGCCGCATTTGGCATCGCCGCTCGAATCTTCAGAATTTTTTCCAGGTAATGCCAGGGCCGGTACTTGCGATGCATGCGCCGCAGCACCCGATCGCTCCCCGACTGCATCGGCACGTGCGCATGCTTGGCGATCCGCCCCGACGCCGCCACCAACCCGATCAGTTCATCGCTCCAATCCATCGGTTCAACCGAACTGATCCGCAATTTCGCAAGAGAAGTTTGACTCAGGATGGCGCGAATCAGATCCACAAGTCGTTGGTCGTTAGTCGTTGGTCGTTCGGGGTTCGACTCAGGTTGCAGACCGCAAGGGTGTTGCTCGCCAACGACCAACGACTGACGACCAACGACTTTCTGCCCGCCAGCGACCAACGACCGACGACCAACGACCTGCAGATCCCGTCCCCACCGCCCCAAATTAATCCCCGAAATCACCACCTCGCGATAGCCTGCCCCAACCAGCGTACGCACTTCCGCGAGAACGCGCTCCCGCGGCAGCGAACGGCTCTGTCCCCGCACATACGGAATCACGCAGAACGAGCAGCGATTGTCGCATCCATCCTGCACCTTCAGGTTCGGACGCGTTCGCTCGTTGGCCGCCTCAAATACCGGAGCCGCCAGCAGTTCAGTATGCGCAAAAATATCTCCCACAATCACATTAGCGGCGCACGCCGGGGGGCGTTCGTGGGGATGATTCAGGTCGTCAGTCGCTGGTCGCTCGGGGTTCGACGTGGACTGCTGGCTGGAACGCGCGGCGCCAATTGGCTCTTGCTCGCCAGCGACCAACGACTGACGACCAACGACCCTTTCCTCACCAGCCGACGACCGGTCGCTAACGGAAAGCTGTGCCAGTGGAACAAATCCCGCCGAGGAAGCAGTCGCAATCTCCGCCGCCTGGTGCTTGTGCGAATTACCCACCACCCACGTCACACCCGGCAGCGCGGCCAGCTCTTCCGGCGCCCGTTGCGCGTAGCAGCCGGTCACCAGAATGCGGCAATCCGGATTCACCCGCTGCAGGCGCCGTATCGAGGCGCGCGCATCTTTATCCGCTCCCTCGGTCACCGTGCAGGTATTCAGCACCACAATTTCCGCGTCGCGAGCCGCAACCGCGCGCTCCAGTCCACGCTCCAGAAATTGCCGTTCCAGTGCCGCCCCGTCCGCCTGTGTAGCGCGGCAGCCAAAATTCTCTATGTAGAAGCGAGCCACGCTCCTATACTAACCGAGTGGATGCTGCGGCTGAAAAGTCCGCCGAAAAACCCGGGGTCCGAGTTTGCTTTGAACGGGCGCGGCTTCACAGGCTGCGGAAAAAAGGTCCAGTTTCGTATCAGGGTATCGCTTTAGCGATACGGTTAGTCCTTCAAAATCAGACGCCCCTTTAGGGGCGGGGCTACGAAAATTTACTTTTTCCGCAGCCTCTTCAGCCACGCCGTAGCATCGCAAAATCAACCGGCTTCAGCCGCTGAGGGCGCCGCGATCCGCATCTCCAACCACGCAAGGGGGTGCACATGAAACGTCGCATTCTCATTGTCGACGACGATCTTGCCGTCCTGCTGACCCTTAAAGCGGTTCTCGAACTCCACGGATTCGAAGTCGAAACCGCCGGCAGTTCTGCCGAGGCTTTAGCTCGCATCAAGTCCAGCGTCTACCAGATGGTCATCAGCGACTTGCGCATGGAAACCGAAGAGGCCGGACTCGAAGTCATCCGCGCCGCCCGCCGCCAGCCTTACGATCCCGCCACCGCCCTGCTCACCGCCTATCCGCCACCCGGAGAACATTGGCGCGGAGAACATCAGAACGGACAGCATCAGAACGCAAAAGATCGGAACGGAGAAGACGCGACCGGAGAAAACTCGGACTCGTTGCTCATCAAACCACTCGGCACCCGCGATCTTCTGCGCCAGGTGGAAGCCCTGCTCATCCGCCACGCCGACACACAGCGCCGCCGGCAGAACTCTGCCTCTAAGACGTAAAACACCCTTTGACACGCAGGATGTGACAAATCCCGCTAGCCAGACTTTGTCAACCATCGTTCTCTAGACGTTCAGAGAATTATCAGGCGCTCGCGACCTGCCGCCCCTGCTGAAAGCACTCGCGGCACAGCACCGGACGTCCTTGCGTCGGCCGGAACGGCACCGTGGTCTCTTTCCCGCACTGCGAGCAGTTCGTCCGGGTCTCCGTCTTCGCGTATGAATGCCCGCGCGACGGTCCCTGCGACGTAGCCGCAACCACTGCCGTTCGCTTGCCCTTGCAGTTTTTGCAGCGCTTGGGTTCGTTCTTGAACTGCTTGTCGTGGAAGAACAGTTGTTCACCCGCTGTGAACACGAAATCCGTGCCACAATCTATGCATTTCAAAATCTTGTCCTGGTATTCCATTGAAGAGGCGCTCCCAGCGCGTCCCTGCTCTGCACGGGAGACCCGAATAGGGAAGGATCCGGTTCACAACGTGGGCAGGAGATTTACATCCCCCTCATGCTGACCCCTTGGATTCGGCCCGCCATACGGTGTGCACCGCATGGTTACTGCTTTACTGCCTCACAGATTCAGACAACTGCCGGGGAAAATCAAATCATCCTCGATCCAAGCAGTCCGTAGAGACGCGGATAGCCGCGTCTCCCGATCCGATGTACGAGGAACGGGCCGCTCCACCAGCGAACGGCCCGTTTTTGTTTAGTCCTGTTCTTTGCGTGCTTTCTTGCGGCTGCGCTTGCGAGCCAGCGCTTCCTTTACTCGCTTTCTCTCGCCGGGCTTCAGGTAAAACGAGTGACGCTTTACTTCCTTGATAATGTCCTCGGTTTGTACCTTCCGCTTGAACCGCCGTAGCGCGTTTTCGAGGGATTCACCCTCTTGAAGTCGAACTTCCGCCAACGGACAACACCCCCCCACTCGTCCTAACCGGACTTGTTAGTTATGGCAAGCAATGTACCCCCAAGTCAAGTGGAATGTGCAGAAATCTTCATTCCGTGTTAAAAATTCAGCCGCATCGACAATTGCATCTGTCGCGGAGCGTACGCACTCAACGGCTTCATCAAACTTGTAGGTTGCTGATAATAAGCCGGATAATATGTTCCTCCCGCAGATTGCGTGTACTTTATGAATTGCCCCGCCGAATTATAGTAACCCTCGTCGCTGATGTCGTCCCTCTGATTGTCGCGATTGAACAGATTGAACGACTCCGCGGTCAACTCCAGATGACAATGTGTGCCCAGATCCATCTTCCTGGCCAACCTCAGATCCATGCTCGCGTAGTCCGGACCGATAAATGCATTGCGTCCATACCCCGACAAACGGTCATTGCTCGTGTTCCCGTCCTGATTCGGATCGCCCGACACCATCGCGCTTGCCGGGCGTCCGCTGCCATACGACATGATCCCCGAGATTTTCCAGTGATCGAACATCGCCGCCAGAACTTTCTGTCCCGCCGCAAACGGATTCGGCTCCTCAATCGCCGCAATCGACAGCCGTTGCCGCTGATCCGTCACACTCGACGCCTTCTCACTTTTCGTTGAGTACGGGTTCTGCACCGTCGACGCTCCCGTCGTCAGCGCATCCTGCCCGTTGTCGATCGCGTGCGCCCACGTATACGCCAGCCGGAAATACATCCCTCCCGACATCCGCTTGTGCAGCGACACCGTCGCGCCGTTATATACGCTCGACGCCGCACTCTGGAACTCGTCGATTGCCCCCAGTTGCGATATCGGGCGTTCCAAGGTATTGATACACGGCGGATACGGACAACTGATGCTGTAACTCGTCTGCCACGTCGAAAACGACCACACGTTGTAAAACTGATTTGGAACAAGATTGCCGGTCGAGTCGTAGATCGGATAGCTGTAATAAGCCGGCGGTGGCAGATTCACATCGAGCGACCGGATCATATCCACCCCATGCACCAACAGGTAGGATAGTGTCCCCGTGAACCCGCCCGGCAGTTCCCGCTCCAGGCTCAGACTCGCCTGCTGCACCCGCGGCGTCTTAAAGTCCGGAGCAAATGCCGCAACCTCGCTGGTCGCATACTGCTGCAACGACGCGGGCACTGTACACAAGACCGGGCCCCGCGGGCAACTGAACGCCGCATTCGGATAAGAAGGAAACACCTGGTGCTGGTAGTAATCCGTATTGTCCAGGGAAAGATAGTTGTCGGTCAGCCCATTGTCATTGATCACCGCCGACTGATAAATCTGCGGAATGCGGGTATAGAAAATTCCAAATCCCGCCCGCACCATCAGCGGCCGCTCGGTGCCGATCGCATAACCAATCCCCACCCGCGGCGCAAAATTCGTCTCCTTCAACGGCATCTTTCCCGCCGCCGGCCACAGCGGATTACTCTCCATTCCCGTCTTCGAAAACGTCTGCAGGTCGTAGCGCCCTCCCAGGCTCAAGGTGAAATGCGGCGTCAGACGCACCGTGTCCTGCACGAACGCCGCATAGTCGTTACTGTTCGGATGCGACACCGGGTTCCCGAAATTCTGTATGTAATATCGCGCCACGCTGGCCGGAGGTCCAGTCCAGCTCCCGGCATCCCAATCCCAGCTCGGCATGATGGTGTGCGCGTAGGCCCGCAACGGTGTTAACTCCAGTCCCCCGTGCATCGGCTCAAACGTAAGTGGATTCACTGCAATGTCGTCGAAGTAATATTCCCCGCCGTAGAGCGAAGGAAAGTAGTTGTAGTCCCAGGTCCGCATCCCGTCGGCTCCGAACTTCCACTGGTTGCGTCCCCGGTTCAGGCTCAAAGTTTCCGCCAGATGCAGCCGGTGTTCCCGCGTCTGCCGCGGCAAGGTCGACGATTGCCCCAAATCGTCCATCCAGCTGTAGATGCTCGTACGCGTCCCCGTCATATTTGGAAACGACTGCTCCAGGTCGCGCGAAAACTGCACCCGCAGATGGCTCGTCAGCCGCGGCGTAATGCTGCCCGACAAACTCAACGACGCGCTTTCCGTCGCCACGTCCTCTTCCCCGTTCCCGCTCATCGCATAATTCGTAATCGGACTTCCCGAATCAAAAGAGACGTTGTTCGTCCCGTAAGACCGCGCGGTGCTCAGCCGCGCCGAAAGAGATTGATGCGGAGTCAGCACCCGGTCCAGCTTCAAAGATCCTGTGTCCCCCAGCAACTGCGCAGCAAACGTCCCCCCATTCTGCGAGAGCCAAGCCGCCGCCGCCATTCCGGCTGGCGCAACACAGGGCGTCCCACCCGCACTGGCAGGAGGGCAACCAGGCACGATTGCCTGATCACAGGCCGACCCGCCAATCGCCGAATTGCAGACCTCGTAGTCCCCTGGCGTCGGGTACGTCCCCAACTGCGGCGCTACTGCCGTCGAACCGTTTTCGAATTGCACCACCCTGGGCACATCGAAAATGTGCTGGTCGTAACTCGCAAACAGGAACGTCTTGTTGCGCTGGATCGGCCCTCCAACCGTCGCTCCAAACTGGTTCTGCACATTGCTCGGATTGAAAGTCATGAATGGAGGCGCCGCTCCTCCGAGCGCACTGTCGCGCAAATAGTAGAACGTGCTCCCGTGCCAATGATTCGTGCCCGACTTCGTCACCACATTCACCACCGCGCCCCCGGCCCGCCCCGACTCCGCCCCATAACCGCTCGACTGCACGCGAAACTCCTGCACCATCTCGTTCGAAAACTGGTAAGGCGCGCGATATCGCCCCGAAGCCTGCGCAT
>JBEKIB010000116.1:0-11721 GCA_050011975.1 Terriglobales bacterium
CTGGGCCGACCCGCCACTATTCGAGATGGTCACTGCCTTGGAACTGCTCGTAGTTCCAACGATCTGTTTCGCCGTAAAGGTCAGGCTGGCCGGCGCCACCGTGATCTGTGCCATTGCATTAAGGCTGGCCGCCATGAACAAAGCCAAAAGCGCCAGGACTCGCCGAAATCGTTGGGTGGTGGAAAACACGCGAGCATCAGCGGCGGAAGCGTTGGTCCACATAGGGTCCTTCCTTAACAAGAACAATTGATTTTGGCTTGCTTTTTTTCTTGCTGCACACCAGTGGGGGAGTTCAAACCGGCGAGCAAAAAACTACCAGACGGCGACATACTAACAAGGGGAGCCGCAACAAGCAACCCCATTTCGCAATATCTCTTGGAAAAATTGATGAAGCCGTAACCCGGAATCTCTTTTCTTGGTTCAAAAACGGCACTGATCATACATACATCCCGGCGTTTTGCCGGTAGTGTGAAACAATTTTCATTTCCTACCCAAGATTGACCTGAGACGGCCTTGTGGATATCTGGATCGCCAAGGAACCGGTCCGCAAGAGCTTATCGAGTCTGGTTGATTCTGTCTTACATTCGGCAGGCGCGCCTATACGGTCATTTTTTCAGGAGACTCATGCGTCATAGGGCGGGGACGATGTCGGTCTTTTCGAAGTCGCTCCCTTTGAAAACGAGAGGCTCGCCAGTGAGATGGGTCCGTCGAATTGAAGAGTTAGTTCATGTCGCGCAGTTTCAGACTTATGGTGTGCGGATGCTCCCCGTCCGTAGCGGCAGTGTGTAACAACGAAAAACGCATGCGAAAATCTCCGCTATCTTCTATCTTTTATCTTCTATCTTCGGTTCTACAAAATACCAGCTCTGTGCATCAGAGGCTTCCCAGTTTCCTTGGACGCGAAATTTCCATCACTGACTCGATGTTTCGTCTTGCCATAGGCGGTTAAAATCACACTCACGAAATCATTTTTCTCCTCCGTGCAACTTCGTAACGACTCAATACTGGGGAATGCCTCGTCTGGTGACGAGATAAACTGCAAAGCTCCCCAGCCAGTGACCGCCTTCGTAATGCTTGCCAGTCACCGCTGCAAGCCCAGCACGTCTGTGCTCCTCGGCAGCCGCCATGATCATGGGCAAGCGCTTGTCGCCTTTGGGCAGGCCCGCCGCGATGCCTTCCAACATCCATGCGCGACTCAGATTGAGCCCATCCAAATGTGCCAGCTTGGGGTCGCTGGGATCGGGCGACACCACATGCTCTAACCAGGCACCCTTTCTCGCTGGGGAAATCTGCGGCAGAAAACTTCGGAGCCAGCGAGCAAACTCAAGACTCGGCAGCACACGCCGCATCACATCTGCTTCGCCGAGACATGGTGAAAGAAAGTCCTCGCCGGAAGGCTCATACGCCAGTGGACAATCCTTGTCGCCGAGGAAGAACTGCCGCGCTTTCGATGCCAGCAGGCCGGCAAATTTCGTATCCCCCGTGGCGCGTGCATAGTCGAGCATTAAGCCGAGAGCAAAGGCGGTCTGCGCATGCTCCCCGATCCGCACCGGATACGAGAGCTTAGGAAGCCAGTCCTTCAGTCGTCCGAGCGCAGCCTCTTCCAGCGGACGCAGGTTCGCCGCCAGATCGCGTGCTTCAGGATCGCCCCACTCGCGCAGTTCCGCAACCAGTTGCAGCAGCCATGCCAGTCCATAGGGACGTTCGAAGCTGGCGCGCCCCTCCGCCCGCAGGTACACCGCTTCCTGGGCGATGTTCTCTGCGGTCAGGCTTTGCCGCAAAGCCTCGCGTGCCGATGGCGCGAAGCCAGCATTGGGGAAAGTCCTGATCAGTCGTGTCAGCAGCCAATGTCCATGCACTGAGGAGTGCCAGTCGTAGCAGCCGTAGAACGCGGGAGTCAGTTTTCGCGGCGGAGCCACATCCGCATCACTGTTCAGGGAGTGACTGATCTTGTTCGGATATTCCTTGTGGACGCATGCGAGTGCAAGATTGGCGAACCGTTCAGCAGCGTTGGTGTCAAACATAGCTGGCCGTGTAGTGCTCTGCCCACGCATCTCGCTGATCGTGAGCAGCAGGAAGACTGTGCAGATCACGCATTTCATTTAACGTCTACTCTAGACGAATAGCGCGTGACGCTGCTACACGAAACGTCCTGCCAGTTCTGTGGCACGCCTGTGAGATTTGAAATCAAATCACGCGGTTGCGCTTTCGCGCTTTGTGCAACCAGGTTGTACAATCAGCCCGGACTGAGGGGAACCCGCGACTGCTCAACCGCTGTGAGCGCACTTGCCAATCGGCATGGGGACCCCTAAACTGCGATTCGGAAGGATGGTGCTCACAATGAAAACTGGATCGATATCCACCACTTTGCCCGTTGAGGGTGCCGCGCATTTGACGAAAGGAATGCAGTGGAAATTGGGCGCCGGAACGCTGTCGCTGGCGGTCGTGCTGGGGCTTCTGACGTTCCCATCGCACGCGCAGACTTTCACCGTACTCCACAACTTCAAGGGCGGGACGGACGGGGCCTCTCCCGAAGCAGGTCTGGTCATGGACGCGAAGGGCAATCTTTACGGCACCACCGTAGGCGGCGGCACTGGGTGCGCCAGCAGTGGCGGCTGTGGAACGGTATTCAAGCTGACCGGGAAAAAGGAGACCGTACTGTACAGGTTCAAGGGCTCGCCGGACGGTGCAAATCCTTCCGGAGGCCTGATCCTCGACGTCGAAGGCAATCTCTACGGTCTCACTTCTGGCGGGGGTACCGGCGATTGCGGAACGTTGTTTAAGGTGACTCCCAGCGGCATAGAAACCGTGATCTCCAGTATTTGTTCGACGGGCGGAGGGGAACCCAACGGGAATTTGGTCATGGATGCGAACGGTAATTTCTACGGTACAGCCCCTGCCGGCGGTACCGACAATAGTGGAGTCGTGTTCAAAGTGGACGCCGACGGCACGGGGAGCGCGCTCCACAATTTTTGCACCAGGGGTGGGAGTCGTTGCACCGACGGGGAAGAACCGAGCGGCGGATTGGTCATGGACGCCATGGGCAATCTTTATGGGACGACCCGCATCGATCTCGGCCCCAAGCTCACCAATACCGGAGCGCTATTCAAGGTGACCCAAACTGGCAAAGAGACCACACTGCACCTGTTTTCTTTTGCGAAGGGAAATTTTCCTGACGGAGAATTGATCCTGGACGCCGCGGGCAATCTCTACGGCACGACCCTCTTCGGAGGAACAAACGCCTGTGGACCGTCGGGCGAAGATTTTGGCTGCGGAATAATATTCAAGGTGGCCGCGAGCGGCAAAGAGACCGTTCTTTACAACTTCTGCTTAGCGTCGGGCTGCACCGACGGGTCAATGCCATCGGCGGGGCTGTTCATGGACGCGGAGGGCAATCTTTACGGCACCACGTTAACCGGAGGGACTGGCACCTGCACGGGGGAACTCTTTTTAGGCTGTGGAACGGTGTTCGAGCTGTCTGCGAGCGGCACCGAAACCGTGCTGCACACGTTTACCGGCGTGGCGCCGGACGGGGCACTCCCGTATTCCAGATTGATCATGGACGCGAAGGGCAACCTCTACGGCACGGCTTCGGAAGGCGGTAATTTCGGCAACGGGATAGTGTTCAAGATCACACCTTAATTTCGGCGTGCAGAGCCATACCAACCCACGCCAGAATTACTTCTTTCCCAGCAGGCGCATGCGGGAAGTGAAGGCACGACCCTCAAAGGCGCTGAAGGTAAGGAATTCCAAACCGCCGCGCGTGTGTACCCTCACACTGATTTCGCTGTTGTCGTTGCATTACGGCGCGAAGGAAAAGCTGCCGATATAAGCGCTTGGCATAGTCGACCGGGGAAATAAGGTTCCGGTTCATTCCTCGCAGGAAATTCCGCCTTCTAGCAAGCTGTAGTCGCAGCGCCAGGAAAAGCCCTTGGCGTCATGCTTCCCATATCCCCATACGCGGAGCGTGAGCGTCTCCCCCTCGACTCGCGACGCCTCCACAAACACATGGTCGTTTTCCCGCAGTTGGGGACGCAAGTTGACGGGGACAAGATTGGTGAGCAACGGCTTGTCGATCACCACGGGGTCGCGCGAGTCATCGGCAACAAAAACCAATGCACGGGAAGAGTACTTGCTGACATACTGCGTCACGATGATCAAGTCGCCCGTTGCCCAGGCCACGGCGGCTACGCCAACATAGTCGCAGAGTTTGCGGGAATGGCCGCTCCCCGTGTCATCAAGGAATAAGAAGTGGAAGGTACCGACATACTCGGAGAAAGGAGCCTCGCGGTCGGCATTGCGGACCACGAACCGCCCGTCTGGTGAGGGCAACTGGCCGGCCTTCGGAAACACTACAAAGGACGCGCCATGAGCTACGATTTCGATGGCGAAGACTGCAGCGAAACACAGCAACGCTCGGTACACGCGCATGAGCGGACCCTCTACCGCCATTCGAACACAGGGCGGGAGCTTCTGTGTTGCGGTTTCTCACACGGCGACGTTACCAAGGTCAGGCGATAAGGTTTGGCGATGTGGAGGTACTTACGGTTGCGCGCTGACCTCGAGCAGCAGATGATCCTTGAACTCCGCCGCCAGTTTCGCCACGCCATTGGCAGCCGCGTCTACCGTGCCCAGGTCTTTGCCCTCGTCGTAGTCACTCACGCGATACTTCCCGGGCTTCAACCCGCGCAGTTCGACTTCGCCTTTCCAGTTGGCCGGGGTGAAGAACGCGTAATACATTTTGCCGTCTTTCGCGATGGCATATCCCTCAGGCGTGTCGTAGCCGGTCACGTAAAGGTCTAAGAACTCTCCCTTCGAAAGCATCTTCTGGTTGTACAAGCCGATCCATTTCTTCCAGCGCTCTTCTTTCGCGGCGGTCAGATTGACGTCCTTGAATTTCGGGCCGGGATCGGGCCAGACGAATTTCGTCCCTACCACGCCTCCGGCTCCAATCGTGGAAGCGAAATCGTCGCCGTGTTCTTTCCAGTCGTTGCCCACTTTGGTCATCGCAGAAAGTTCGACGTGATCGCCGTAGACCGCCGCTTCGGGCCCGAGCAGTGCCTTATACATCTTGATCCGCCGCCGCACCTGCACCGCTCCCACCGGGTCGGCGGTCACCGCCTGGTCGATGAACGGCAGCCATGCCAGGGATGGCGGCGTGCCGCACGGACAGGCCTGGGTCACGCTCTGCGGCTTCAGCGCACGCGTCGTCTGGAAAATTTCCTTGTACACATCCCCCATCGCATTCACCGAATCCTGCGGCGACTTGTGATGGTGCGCCGGGTTGTAGCAGGCGGGAACGCTGTAGATGTTGTCCAACTTGCTGCCGTCGAATCCCCAGTCGCGTATGAATTTTTCCGTCAGCTGCTTGTGATATGCCCGCACTTCCGGCAATGCCGGACACATCACCGCCAGGCCGCGCGTGAAGTGAGCATGCTTGCCGTTCTTGTCCAGAATCAGCCACTCCGGATGCTCCTGCGCGATCTTCGAAACCGCGTACTTATGCGATTCCCATTTTCCCTCGCCATCTTCCACCCCAAGCGGCAGCCACCACAACTGCGCCAGCATGCCTTCCTTGTGGAAGTCATCGGTCATCTTCTTGATGGAATCTCCGGGAAAAGTATCCGGGCGCGGATTCCAATCGCCATAAGCATCGAACCAGCGATCGTCGAGTGTCACCCACTTGATGCCCATCTCCTTCAGCTTCGGAACCGTGCCCAGCATCTGCGCTGGCGTTACGTTGAACTCATATCCCCAGCCGCACCAACTCACGTTGTAGGCCTCGCTCGACGGCTTCGGCAGTTCCCAGCCTTCCTTCTGCAGAACGCTCGACCAGATCCGCAGCGGCTCATAGAAATCGCCCGCGTAGACGGAGACGAAACTGCGCGGAGTGGAGTATGTCTCGCCCGGCTTCAGCGGAATGTTAGCGGCGTAGTCCACCTCGGTATTCACGCGTCCGTCGGATCCCACTTTTGCCGGGATCGCCGCCGGAATCGGAATCGTCTCCACGTGTCCGACCGCCTCGCCCACCTGGCGCGTCCAGAAAGCAACCACCGGGATCCCGCCACCGTAGCCGCCTTTGACCATGTCTCCCATAACGTTGGGCTGGGAGAAAGCCGGCGTCAGCTTCACGACATCATCTTTTCCCCAGTCGTAGCTCGCACCGTGAAACGACCACATTTCCCACGGCCGCGCCTTCGCGTCGCCCAGGCGCGCATTTAACCGGCGCCTCTGATTCACACTTTTTTCGAGGGCAATTTCGCTCGCCCCAGTGTTCTTGTATTCCACGGTGCTGAGCAGAATATTCGGGAAATTGTCATAGACTTCGAGCGCCAGCACGCGCTGCAAATCCGTCCCCGAGGGCCCCAGCGGACGCGCCGGAATCTCCACCCTCTTCCCGACTCCCATCTTTCCGATCGCTTCGTGCACCTGCGCTTGCTGGAAGTCGAGCGTGAAATGCACATCCTTGCCCCCGACCCGAACATAATCGCTGTCGGCGGGAGCGCCGACGTTGGGCTCGTCCAGCGAGAGTTTCTTTCCATCCTTCAACAGAAATGCCTGCACATAACCGTCCGGCGTCACCTGAAACTCCGCCGCGCTCGTCGTCAGCACCACCGGTCCGCCGTCCTTCAAGTCCACGTTGATCGTGGACGGCCGGGTGGGTTCGGGCTTGGCAGTTGCCGTCTTCAGCGGCGACTGCAGCGGCGATTTCGACACCTTCGAGCAAGCCGTCAGCATGAATATGAGGCCGAGTACCGTACCCAGCGTGGTTGCTATCAGCGCCATCCCGTTTTTGCGGGCGATCATGAGTAACCTCTTTCTTTGGTGTTCTACCTGATGTTCTACCATCTGTGGCTCCGCCAGCCTAAAATATCGCAGTTGACAAAAGCTATAAAACGAAAGTAAAAGTAATAGTTCGTAATATTACACCGGAAGCTTGCAGTTTCAACACCCGAATTTTTCGCCGGGCCCAGAGGCCGCCGGCGAAAATTCGGGCTTAGCGTCGAGGAGCCTCGCCATGCCCATCCGTTTTCTTCGCCCGCAAACTCTCTCAGCCCTTGTCTTCTCTATATTCCTCGCCTCTCTGCTGCTTGCGCTGGCCACGCCGCTATGGGCGCAAAAAGATGCCGGAGCCATTGTAGGCCTGGTGCGCGACCCGAGCGGCGCGGTGGTCACGGGCGCCAAGGTCACTGTGACCGACGTCGATCGTGGCATTGAGCTGACCCTCTCCACCAACGATCAGGGAGAGTATGTCGTCAGCCCGCTCAAGATCGGCCGTTATCGGGTCACCGTGGAAAAGCAGGGATTCAAGCAGGCGGTGGCGGGCCCAGTGCAAGTGAACATCCAGGATCGCATCGGCGTGGACTTGAAGCTTGAGCCTGGCATGGCGACGGAAACGGTCACGGTCACCGGCCAACGTCCGCAGCTCGAAACCGAAACCTCCGAACTGGGCCAGGTGGTGGACAGCCGGCGCATCAACGCGCTTCCCTTGAACGGACGCAACTACGCGCAACTCGCTCTTCTCGGCGTCGGGATCGCTGCCGCCGAGCCCGGATCGCGCGTCGAAACCACCTACGGGTTCAGCTCCAACGGAGCCCGCTCTCTGCAAAATAACTTTCTGCTCGATGGCATCGACAACAATGCCAATCTAGGCGACGTGCTGAACGGCGCCGCTTACGTGATTCAGCCTTCCGTGGACGCCATCGCCGAGTTTAAGGTGGAGACCAATTCCTACAGCGCCGAATTCGGCCGCGGCAACGGCGCCATCATGAACGCCGTCGTCAAGTCTGGCACCAACCAGATCCACGGCGACGTGTGGGAGTTTCTGCGCAACGAAAAGGTGGACGCTGACAATTACTTTGACATCTTCGGTAAACAGCCCTACAAGCAGAATCAGTTCGGCTTTACCCTGGGCGGACCCGTCATCAAGAACAAAATGTTCTTCTTCGGAGACTACGAAGGCCTGCGAATTCGCCAGGCGCTGCCGCAACTGTCCACCGTGCCGACGACAGCCGAGGTTGGCGGAGATTTCTCCGCGTTTCTCCAGCTCAGCAGTCCAATCCCGGGTGTGCTCGATTGCAGCGGCAACCCGACTTACCAGGGAGAGATCTTTAATCCCATCCTGGCGCAAAGCAACTCCGCGTTCAACGGCGGACCGTGCAGCGCCCCCATCGGCACCACCTCCACTGGGGTACCGACTAACAAGTTCCAGGGCAATAGTGGCACTAATACCGCTATCGATCCGCTCGCCCAGGAACTGGCTAATTTGTTTCCCGCACCCAATGTCAACATCAGCACGCTGCAGACCGCCGGCAACTACCTGTCCGAACCCAAGCGCAGCGAAACCGAGAACAAGTTCGACGTTCGTATGGACCAGACCCTTAGCGGGAAGGATAATTTCTTCGCCCGCTACAGTTACGGCAACGACAGTAATTTCCTGCCCTCACCGTTCAACAACGTGCTCGACGGTGGCAGCTTTCAGGATGGCTACAGCAACAACACCGCCCAGGGCCTGGCGGCCAGTGAACTCCACGCCTTTCGCAACAACCTAGTCAACGAATTTCGTTTCGGCTTCAATTACCTCAACTCCCATCGCTACAATTTGTATTCCAACGAAAATGTTTCGGCGCAGCTCCCCGTTCCCTTTCCCGGAGTTCCCTTCGAAGCGGGCCAGAACATCGGCGGCCTGCCTTCTCTTAGCTTCGGTGATGGCACCACGGGCATTGGCGCCTCGGAATTCCTGCCCGCCGTCGAAAAGCAGCACAGCTATGTTTTTACCGACAATCTGAGCTGGACCCGCGGTCGCCACGCCGCGAAGTTCGGCGCCGAACTGCGCTTCGAACAGTTCACGATACTCGAGCCGGCCGCTGCTCGTGGCTCCATGGACTTCGGCAGCAACTTCCTCATCAACGACAACCTCGCCGCCCCCGGCACCGGCGGCGAGGCCTTCGCCTCTTACATGCAGGGCATTTCCGACGGAGGAGAAATCACCAGTGTGACCCCCAACGTCATCTATAACCGCCAGATTTACGCGGTCTATGCTCTCGACGACTTCAAGGTAACTCCGAAGCTCACACTGAATCTCGGCCTCCGCTACGAAATTTTCACTACCATCAAAGAAGCCAATAACAACCAGGCCAACTTCGATTTCAACCCGATCTCGCTGATCGCTCCCAGTGGAAAAAACGCGCAATTGACACCCACGCTCGCGACTGAGCTCACCATTCAGAACAACGGTTCGCGCGGGCTCATCTCTCCCGACCTCAACAATTTCGCGCCCCGCATTGGACTGGCTTACCAATTCTCCGACAAGGTCGTCATCCGCAGCGGCTATGGCATCTTCTATGGCGGGCAGGAGAACGGACCATTCTCCAACCCGAGCCCAGGCTTCAATCCTCCGTTCTTGTCTTCGGAGGCATTCAACACTCCCTGTACCGCGCCCTCCGCAAATGGCGCGGCTAATCAGCAGGATTGCTCGATCTCGTCCGCGAACAACGGCGGGTTGCCGCTCAACGTCCTGTCGCAGGGCTTTCCCTCCGCCTCGCTCAGTAACCCGAATTCACCCGAACTCTACTCGCTCGATCCACATCTGGTGACGCCCTACACCCAGCAGTGGCACCTGGGTATCGAGTACCAATTGCCCGCCGACACCGTTTTCGAAATTTCCTACGGCGGCTCGCGCGGATTGAAGCTCTTCGCTTTCTACAACGGCAATCAGGCTGTTCCCGTGCTGGGCACGGACTCGCTTCCCACCGCGCCGCGGCGTCCCGCTCAGAATAATGATTGGCCCGGCGCTAGCGGTCCTTGCGATCTGAATCCTGCGAATAACTACGCGGACGCTAGCAATTGCAATCCCGCGCTCGATGTCTCCATCGACACCTTCCGCTCCAATGCGCAGTCGAATTACGACTCGCTGCAGGTTCGCCTGGAGAAGCGCTACTCTCACGGCCTCCAGTACGAAGCGGCCTATACCTGGGCGCATGCGCTCGATAACGCTTCCAGCGCCAGCCTGGGCTCGGTAAACAACGGAGATTTCCAGGACCAGCGCTACCCCAACCAGAACTATGGCAATGCCGACTTCGACGTGCGCCATCGCTTCGTTTTTAACTATGTCTACGACTTGCCCTTCGGTCGCGGACGCGCGATTGCCAAAGACGCTTCCGGCGTCGTAAACCGGATCATTGGCGACTGGCAAATGACTGGCGTCTTTTCCGCCGCCACCGGCAATTACTACACCGCCACTGACATCAACAATGTCTCCGGCAGCGACTGCGGCGGCAGCGTCGGCTTCTATTGCTCCCGCCCCAACATGGCCGGCAATCCCAACTCCACGCCATGCATCGCGGGAACGCTGTTTAACACCTGCGCGTTTGCGAACAACACGACCCTTGGAACCTTCGGCAATGCGCCACGCAACAACATCGTGGGCCCCGGATACAAGACCTGGGACACCTCTCTGGTCAAACAGTTTTCGATTTCCGAGCACAAGCATTTCGAATTCCGCGCGGAATTCTTCAACGTGCTTAACCATGTGAATTATTTGTTTGGACAGTTTGGCGCGATCAGCGCCGAGCCCACGCCCCTGGAATTTGGTCAGACCGGATTCGGCTTCCCGCTGGCGGCGCGCGCGCCGCGGCAGATCCAGTTCGCGCTGAAGTTTTATTTTTGAAGGAGGCAATTCCGGAGGCAGACCGACATGATAAAGGTGATCGTAACCACAGCTCTGTTTCTGTAGCCCTTGACAATTCTGCCGGCCATCGACGAAAGTAACTATTCGAAACAAATCGAAACACCATGCCGAACGGTCTGCTTAACGAAGAACGCCGCCGTGAAATCCTGGGAGTCCTGCACCGGGATGGACGCGTGCTGGTCAAAGATCTCGCCCGGCGTTTCCGTATTTCGCAGATCACCATCCGCAAAGATCTGGAGTTTCTCGACGGCCAGGGGGTCATCCAACGTACTCACGGCGGCGCTCTGCCCGTGCAAGCCGGCGCGCTGCTCGATCCGACGCTGCGCGAGAAAGAGCGCCTGCACCGCAAGCAGAAGGCCCAGATTGCCCACGCCGCGGTGCGCCTGGTGGAAGAAGGCCAGTCCGTGTTGCTTGATTCCGGAACCACGACGATGGCCATTGCGCGTGCCCTGAAAGACAGGGCGCGGCTCACCGTGATCACCAACGCGATCAACATCGCGGCAGAGTTGGCGGGCACACACATTGAAGTGATCCTGACCGGAGGCATGCTGCGCAAGAACTCGTTTTCTCTGGTCGGACCCCTCGCCGAGCAGACTTTGCGCCAGCTCAGCGCCGATATCCTGTTCCTGGGCGTCGATGGCTTCGACACCAAGGCCGGCCTTTTTACTCCGAACTTATTGGAGTCCGAAGTGAACCGGGCTATGGTCGCTATTGCCCGTAGGACGATAGCGGTTTGCGACTCGAGTAAGTTCGGCCGTCGCAGCCTGTGTAACATCATGCCGGTCGCGACCGTCCATGAAGTGATTACCGACAAGCAGATCCCGAAGACGGATTTGCGCGCGTTGAAAGAGGCGGGAGTAAAGGTCACGTTGGTGTAAGTGGAGCTAATCAAACCCAATGAAATCGGCAGAAATAACGGTACAGGGCCAGCACACGCTGAGCGAGATTTTTTCCCAGCCCCAGTGCTGGAGCACGTGTCTCCGAAAACTGGCGAGCAGCGCGGAACTGCAGGCGGCCACTCAACTCGCGCG
>JBEKIB010000117.1:0-11620 GCA_050011975.1 Terriglobales bacterium
GGAAACCATGTTAGCTACAACGGCGGAACCGGCGGAACAACCGTTCGACCGACCGCTGCGGAAGAGACCGCGTCACATGAGCGTCATACTCCGGCAACAGCTGCACAAACAGGCCACCAAGAGGCCGCCGGCAAGAACCACGACATGTTAGCGTCCGTGAATCATGGTAAGCCGCCAATCGCGGCCACCTCCAAACCCGGAGAGTTTACAGGCAAGGGCGTGGTAGCAGCCAACGGTGCTGCAGCCGAGACGAAGGCCACTGAGACTAAGGCAGCCGAGACCAAAGCAACTGCTACCCGCTCGAATGAAAACAAGGCAGCCGCGAATAAAGCAGCTGCGAGTAAGGCCAGCGAGAATAAAGCGGCCGAGAACAAAGCGGCTACTACTCGCTCGAATGAAAACAAGGCAGCCGCGAATAGAGCAGCTGCGAGCAAGGCCAGCGAGAATAAAGCAGCTGAGAACAAAGCAGCCGCTACTCGTTCGAATGAGAACAAGGCAGCTGCGAATAAAGCAGCTGCGAGCAAGGCCAGCGAGAATAAGGCAGCTGAGAACAAAGCAGCCGCTACTCGTTCGAATGAGAACAAGGCAGCCGCTAGTAAAGCAGCTGCGAGCAAGGCCAGCGAGAATAAGGCGGCCGAGAACAAAGCGGCTACTACTCGTTCGAATGAAAACAAGGCAGCCGCGAATAAAGCAGCTGCGAGCAAGGCCAGCGAGAATAAGGCAGCTGAGAACAAAGCAGCCGCTACTCGTTCGAATGAGAACAAGGCAGCTGCGAATAAAGCAGCTGCGAGCAAGGCCAGCGAGAATAAAGCAGCTGAGAACAAAGCAGCCGCTACTCGCTCGAATGAGAACAAGGCAGCTCATGCGCAGCCTGCGGCTCATACGCAGCCGGCGGCTCATACGCAGCCGGCGGCTCATGCACAGCCGGCAGCTCATGCACAGCCGGCAGCTCATGCGGAGCCCGCAGCTCATGCGGAGCCCGCAGCTCATGCACAGCCGGCAGCTCATCAACAGGCTGCACCTCGCGCCGTCAGCGCTCCTGAGAAAAAAGCCCCAGGAGGTAAAGAATAACCTCGTCCGTACCGAATTGACCGCGACCTATGACATGAGGCTGCGCGGTTTATAAGAACGAGGTATAAGAAGGTCTATTAGCTCTTATATTGGTGCGGGTCCACTCCGTGGGCTCGCACCAATGTCTTTCTGGCTGCACTTGGCGATCGAGTAACATTCTTCGTCGCGGACATGCGATCCGACCGTTGTGATCGCCCGCATCCCAACAAGGACACTAATCCCGCCCTTCCGACCTATCCTTCAGATTGAGCAGTTTTGACCAGTAAAGAAGCCAGCAGAACGCCTATAAACAAATTGGCTCTCCATCACTGTCGGATTCCCGTTGCGGAACCATGAGAATTAAGAACGTCGCACTGGAATAAGACAGAATCAAAGCCGCCCCCTTCGGGGAGTGAGGTTTGAACGCTGTCTCAGTGCGGAGGGAAAGGAGTGAAATATGCTTGGAACTATATTGATCGTGATTTTGATCCTAGCTCTCTTTGGTGCGCTGCCAAGATGGTCGCATAGTCGAGACTGGGGTTATGCGCCGTCTGGAGGATTGGGGCTGATCCTCGTGATCGTCGTCATCCTCCTGGTCATCGGCCGGATTTAACTGAAGAATAGGTCGTCACCGCGGATCACTCTTAGCGCGGGTTCTTTTCAGAACCCGCGCTCCTTCTTTCCTGCCACGGGCGCATTACAAGGAACTGGTTGGCCGGATGTGTACACTCTTGACCAGAATTGCAGGGCGATCAATGCCAGACTGTTACTGGGAGATTGTCTGCAATCGCCGGGAAGATGCGCAAAACCCATGCCAAGCTCCAGTCCGACTAGCCCCAGGCACGCATCGCGACCCCTCTGCACCATAGCCGCGCGTTGGCGCCAGTTGGCTACGCTTGCCATGACACTTCTTCTCGTCCTGGTGATGTGCCACCGTGCATCGTTCGCTTACTCGGTTTTGACCCATGAGGAAATCGTAGACCTGCTCTGGACCGACGAGATCCGGCCCCTGCTGCTCAAGCGATACCCCGGGCTCTCGGAAGATCAGATCAAGCAGGCTCATGCCTACGCTTACGGCGGCGCCGTCATCCAGGATCTGGGTTATTACCCATTCGGCAGTAAAGATTTCAGCAACCTGGTGCATTACGTTCGCAGCGGCGACTTCGTTCAGGAGTTGCTGCTCGAGAGCCAGGACGCCAACGAGTATGCCTTCGCTCTGGGCGCGCTGGCACACTATGCCTCGGATATTACCGGGCACCGGGTGGCAGTCAATCAAGCGGTGGCCATCGCCTATCCAAAGTTGCAAGCGAAGTTCGGCAAGTCGGTCACGTATGCCGAGGACAAAACGGCGCACTTGAAAACCGAGTTCGGCTTCGACATGCTGCAGGTGGCGAAAAATCGTTACGCATCGCAGCAGTACCACGATTTCATCGGCTTCCAGGTGTCAAAGCCCCTGCTCGAGCGAGTCTTCCCCGTGGTCTACGGCTTGCAGTTGAAGGTTGTGCTTCCCCATGAGGATCTCGCCATCGGCTCCTATCGTTTCTCCGTCAGCCGGATGATCCCGGAGATGACCCAGGTCGCGCTGCAGACCCATAAGAAAGACATGATGCGTGAGCGGCCCGACTTCGCGAAAGAAAAATTCCTGTACCGTCTCTCGCGCTCCGATTATGAAAAAGAGTGGGGGAAGGACTATACCAAACCGGGAGTCGGAACCCGGATCCTCTCCACCCTCTTGCGCTTCATGCCGAAAATTGGTCCCTTCAAAGGGCTAGGCTTCAAAAACCCGACTCCGCAGACCGAGGACTTGTATTTCAAGAGCATCAATTTGACCGTCGACCAATACCGGGCCTTCCTCACAACCGTGCGCACGGACACACTGGTGCTGCCCAATTATGATCTTGATAGTGGCCAACCGTCCAAGGCAGCGGAATACTCGCTCACAGACGATACGTATGCGAAGTTGCTGGAGCGGTTGTCGGGCCGCAAGTTCGACGGGGTGACTCCGGAGCTGCGCGCCAATATCCTGGACTTTTATTCCGACCTTTCGGCTTCGTTCGACACGAAAAAGGTCCTGGATGATTGGAAAAAAGTGCTGGCCGAGCTCGACCAACTGAAGTCGATGACGCCGGTTCCAATTGTTGCGGGTGGCCCCGCGCAGTAATCGCTGAGCTCTTGCGGGCGAGGGCGCCCGCACCACATATTCAGAAAATGCTAGGCGCTAACCCGTACAGATACTAACTCCGGGGTGCAGTGGGAATTTTGCATCGACTTGACCGCGTCTTCAGCGGTGAATCTCCCCATCACCAGGGCCAGCTTACGATTGGTTGTCGTCTGGATGGGAAGACGATCAATCCGCAGCACGTATTGAGGTACATGAGCGCCGCCGCGGTTGAGTTTCACAACAAACTTGATGTTTTTCATGATTCCTTTCTGATTCTATCGATCTGACAAGAAAAACGAGATGACAAACAGAAAGGGCTGCGAGCGTCTTCTCGCCACCAACATCAGCCTTGATCGGCTTGGGTTTGGCGTCGGAAAGATCCCCAGCGGATCACAAGCGTCCTGAATCAGACTTCTCCTCAGAGCAATCCGGAGAGGAGATAATTTTCAGATAGCTAACTTAGTCCAGAGAAGCTGAAAGAGTAAGAGCAAGTGTAAGAATAAGTATAAGAAAAGATGCTCGTTCACTATTAATCTTAGGCTTGTGCGCTATCATTGTCAAGCCTCCACGCCAGCTATGCCCAACCACGTCAATACGGAAGTTGCCTGGAACTACCACCAAGCTACAAGCCATTCTTACGCCAGCGTGCGCTCCAATCCGTATTTCCTCGACTTTAGTAACCAACCTTTACCCTTCAAGATCTACCCCGCGCTGGAGCCATCGCGCATGCCGACCGAGGTACGACAAACTGGAGTCGTTGCCCTTTCCGCGATTGCCGCCGGCATCCCCGCCCCGAGCAAAGCGTCCCCGAATCTAGAAGCTATAGCCCAACTCCTCTACCTTTCCGCAGGCATCACGCGGCAGAGAAAATATTCGGGCGGCGAAATCTATTTCCGCGCGGCCGCGTGCACCGGAGCGCTCTATGAGGTTGAACTCTATCTCGTTTGCGGCGACCTCGGCGACCTGCAGGCTGGCCTCTATCACTTCGCCCCTGCCGAGTTCGGCCTGCGCCAGCTGCGCGCTGGGGACTATCGCCATGTCCTCGTCGAGGCCTCGGGAGGCGAACCCGCCATCGCTCACGCGCCGCTGACCATCGTCTGCACCTGCACCTACTGGCGTAATGCCTGGAAGTACCAGGCGCGCACCTACCGCCATTTCGGCTGGGACAACGGCACGCTGCTCGCCAACCTCCTCGCCGTCGCCACCGCCCTCGGCCTGCCCGCGAGCATAGTATGCGGCTTTGTGGATGCACCCGTGAACCGATTGCTCGATATCGATATTCAGCGCGAGGTGGCCTTCTCGCTGGTCGCTCTCGGTCATGACTCCGGGCTTTCTGCGCACACCGCTCCGCCTTCGCAAACCGCTTTGCGAGGGCTGGCAGGTATCTCCCCGCTCGGCCTCGAAACTGTCCCGCTCTCTCGCGATGAGATCGACTATCCACTTATGCGCGAAATGCACGCCGCCTCTTCGCTTGATTCGGCCGAAGAAGTGGCCTCATGGCGCGGTGGCACTCCACCGGGGCGCGCGGAAACAACGGATTCCCCGCCGCCCGCCGGACCCGTCGTTCGGCTCGAACCTCTATCCGATGCGGAAATGCCTCGTGACCCGATCGAGCAGGTCATCCTGCGTCGCGGCTCCAGTCGCCAGTTTGCGCGCACGCCGATCAGCCTGCCGCAGCTCTCGACCATGCTCGACCGGGCAACCTGTGGCGTACCTGCGGACTTTTTAAATCCCCTGGGATCTCAACTCAACCATCTCTATCTGATTGTCCACGCCGTGCAAGGTCTCGACTCGGGAGCTTACGTGTTCCACCGCGACCGCGGGGTGCTGGAGTGTCTAAAGCAGGGAAATTTTCGCGACCAGGCTGGATATCTCGGATTAGAGCAGCCGTTGGCTGCCGACGCCGCCGTGGATATTTTCTTTCTCGCGGATTTACGGCCGATTTTGCAGCGCTTTGGCAATCGCGGATATCGCGCCGTGCAACTGGAGGCCGGCATCCTCGGCGGCAAGCTCTATCTCGCGGCCTATGCCCAGCACCTGGGCGCCACCGGCCTCACCTTTTACGACGACGACGTGATCCGATTTTTCTCTCCACATGCCGAAGGCAAGAGCGCCATTTTCCTGGTGGCCGTGGGCCACAGCATCAAACGCCTGGCATAGTGCTTGCACCTGAAGCCGGCTTCCATTAATTGTCGATTCTGACCTGCGAGTAACGAGAACGACGCGAGCGCCTGGAAAGGTTGGCAGCCTCGCAGGGATTCGAACCCCGATACTCTGCTCCAGAGGCAGATGTCCTACCGTTGAACGACGAGGCTACACCAGAATTCTAAATCATTTCGCAGCGACTGCAAAACGGCGCGCTCTTGGCCATCTCTTGTCTGTCCAGCGCACGCGCAAGTTACCCGACCCGCGTTAGAATCTCCAGCAGCGGTAAGAGGAGTTGCCCATGCCCAGCAGCGGAACGTTACCAGGAACTTTCTCAGGAACCATCATCCCAGCCGAGACCGACTACGCCGAAATGGCGCGCCGTCCACTGGAGGCCGAGCAGTGCGCTCTAATCGTCGTAGACATGCAGGAGAAATTGCTGCCCCCGATCTGGGAAAAAGAACGGCTGGTGCGTAATGTGCAACTGCTCATTCGCCTGGCTGGAATCCTGAAGATCCCGGCGCTGGTGACGACACAATACGCGAAGGGCTTGGGCAACACCGTGCCCGACATTGCGTCCTTGCTGCCGAACAGTCCCCCCATCGACAAGCTGATGTTCTCCTGTTTTGGCAGCGATGTGTTTTGCTCCTTGCTGAAGCGCCTGCCGGGCCAGCGGACGACCGTACTGCTGTGCGGCATGGAAACCCACATCTGCGTGATGCAGACTGCGCTGGGGGCGCTGCGGGAGGGCTATCTGGTGCACGTGGCTTCCGATGCCGTCAGCTCCAGGACGGAATTAAACTGGCGCATCGGACTGGATCGCACGCGCGCCGCCGGAGCCATTCTTTCCTCAACTGAAATGATGATCTACGAACTGCTGCGCTCGTCGGGCGCGCCCGCGTTTCGAGAACTGCTGCCCTATCTGAAGGGATGAAAGTCGGGTTGGTCGGCGGTCGTTAGTCGTTAGTCGTTCGTGGGTTTGCCAACGACTAACGACCGCCGACCAACGACTGTCTCCTACCCTACCCCGCCGCTTCTTTCTGTTTCACCCGCACGACGGTGATTTTCGAAAAGCCCTCCTCAAATGTCGGAGGCTTCAATTTGCCCGCCATCTTGCGCATAACATCTTCCGGCACCGCACGGCCACGGCGCTGGTGGCGTTCCATGCAAATCTCCACCGGGACATCGAAGAACACACCTTGCACATCGTAGCCGTAATCCTTGGCCAGCTTGATCCAGCTCTGGCGGTCGTGGGGCGTAAGGTTCGTCGCATCCACGTAGTTCATGGGACGGCGCGCAATCAGCCTCGCCTTCAACATGGACCGCAGGTTCGAAAACACCAGATCCTGAAAGCGCTGCTCTTGCGCATCGTCGAAAAGAAGTTCGCGCAGCAGATCGCTCGAAAGCGGATGAATGTTGTGCCGCTTGAACCACGAACTCTTGCCCGATCCCGGCAGCCCGATCGCCAGCACTACCGTCCCCTTGCTGGCGCGCGCGGGAACCGGAGCAGCTTGCACAGGCACAGCTTCAACCGGCGCAGCTTGAGTAGGCGCAGCTTCAGCCGGCAACTGCGGCGCAACCACTGGTTCCGGGGCGGATACTTCTGCTGCTGATGCCTCTACCGCAGAGGGCTCGGCTCCGGCTGCGGGCGTAGCCGCTACCGGCCGCGATCGAGATCCGCCACGACCTCCGCGGCCGCGACGACGGCGGGACGTTCGTGGTCTCGCTTCACCAGTCGACGACGCCGCGGCTGGTTCCGAGGCAGGCTCCGGCTCCGGTCTCGACGGGCGGCGCGTCTCGGCTACGGCAGCTTCGGGCGGCGCAGCGGGCTCATTGTCATAGTATTTCGGCTGCAAGGGCTCGGGTGCATTGCTGGCTTCTTTGGGGGAACCGTCCCCGGCCTTCTTGCGGCGCTTCAAGCGCTCGCTCATCCATTTGCGCATATAGCTTGCTTTTAGCACACCGGCGCACGATGGAGCAATCGTCTCCCCGTAGCGGCCAGGATACCCCGGGGTGAGGCATTGAGACATTGAACCATTGAGACATTGAACCATTAATCATGGAAACAATGATTCAATGTCTCAATGCCTCAATGATTCAATCATGTTTACAATAGCTGCCAAGGACAAGGACAACGACGAAACCCATGAATCCATCCGATCCCGCAACTCTCCCGGTGGCCGCCGTGCAACTCCCCGCCGTGCCGCTGACCGTCGAAGGTTATGCCGTGCTCCATCAGATGATGCGCTTCCGCTGGACCGCCTGGCGCGCCCTTCCCGACAACGCCCGCCGCGAGATCGCTGCCGAAGCCGCGCAACTGCTGGCCGAGATGGAAGCGAACGCCGATGGCCAGTCTGCGCTCTTCTCGTTGCTGGGACACAAAGGCGACCTCATGCTGGTCCACTTCCGCCACAGCTTCGACCAGCTCAATCAGGCCGAGCTCGACTTGGCGCGCCTTCGCCTCAACGACTTCCTGGAGCCTGCAACTTCGTATTTGTCGGTAATCGAGCTGGGGCTGTACGAGTCGTCGCTGAAGACCTACAAGGCGCTCGCCGAGCGCGGCGTGGAACCGCACTCGGAGGAATGGAAAAAGGCCATCGCGGAAACCATCGCCCGCCAGAAAGAAGCGATGAAGCCGCGCCTCTTCCCCTCGATGCCGCCGAATCGCTACCTCTGTTTTTATCCCATGGATCGCCGGCGCGGCGAAGACAAAAACTGGTACACGCTTCCCATGGAAGAACGCCAGCGCCAGATGAATGAACACGGCCTGGTCGGACGCCGCTACGCCGGAGAGGTGAAACAGATCATCACCGGCTCCATTGGGTTTGACGACTGGGAGTGGGGCGTCGACCTCTTCGCCGACGATCCCCTGGTATTCAAGAAGCTGATCTACGAGATGCGCTTCGACCACGTCAGCGCCGTCTATGCGCTGTTCGGAAGCTTCTACATCGGATTGCGCTGTCCGGCCAACCGCCTGTACGAATTACTGGAAGGAAAGCTGCCGCAGCTGGGCATTTAATGATTGAGTCATTGAGGTATTGATTCATTGGTTCCACGGCCGAATGATTCAATGACTAAATGACTCAATGCCTCAATGCTCTAAACCGAAACTCGTGCCGTTTCATATCCACGCGCGCCCCGCGGAAGGTCACGCCCTCCATGCGCAGGCGGAATTTTTGTTCAGCGCCATTTTCTCCGCACAACTTGATCGCGCCGCCCGCGCCGACCACGCGGTGCCAGGGCAATCCGGGAACCTGTTGCAGGATGCGCACCACCTGACGCGCCGCGCCCGGCCAGCCCGCAGCCTTGGCTAAAGCTCCGTAGCTCGACACCGTTCCCGCCGGCAAGGCGCGAATGCAGCGCACCACGCGGGCACGCTTCTCCTCCGGCGTGCTTCTCCGGGACACGCTTTTCCGGGACACGCTTCTCCGGGACTTGGACTGGGGTCGCTGGTTCACAGATCAATATTTGCTGGACAAAATCTGCCGGACAATATTCACCCGGGCAACATTCGCCGCGCAATTATGTTAACTTAGATTCACCAATACAAAAATTTTCACAGGTCGTAAAACCTGGGATTACGATATGTGCATCCCATGTTTTATTCGCAACCAAAACTGCCTTTTGGAGAACACTATGCTTCGCATGTTTAAAGCCCTGCCCCTGATATTGGCCATCGCGGCCTTGAGCCTCGTTGCCACCGGCTGTGGTTCCAGTAATACGCAGGCTCGTTTTGTCAATGCCATCCCGGACACTAGCGACTATGGTGGTGGCGGTCTGGATGTCGAGGTCAACAGCACCAAGCAATTTAGCAACGTAACATTCGGCCAGGCTTCGGCAGCAACCTATGTGGGCGTACCCTCGGGTAGTGTCAGCATCGAAGGGCTTGAATACAACACCAGCACCGTGGTCTTCGACGAGCAGAACGTTAGCTTGACCTCGGGGAAGCAGTACACGCTGGTTGCGACTGGATTTGCTACCGGCACCAACGGCAATAACGTTGTCTTCTTAAATCCAACTGACGACAACACGGAACCGGCAGACGGCCAGGTTTCATTCCGCGTCATTAACGCATCGCCCAGCGGACCTACCGCTGTCGATATTTGGATCGTACCGGCTCCCCTCAACACTGCCCTCCCGGCAAGTCCTTCGATCCCAAGCCTTGCCTACAAGGCAGCAAGCAACTACTTCACCACCTCTTATAACTCCGGCGGCGGCGGTTTCCTGATATACGTGGCTGTAGCAGGGACCGCGGGCAACGGTCCATTCATCATTAGTGGCCAGTCCATCCCACAACTCGGCGGCGTGAGCGAGGGATCGATTCGTACCATAGTGCTCTACGACATTAAGAATGGGACCCCGCCGGGAATGAATTCGCTGGCCCTGCTGATGAATGACCTTAATTAATCGCGGGGTGCATGGGCTGAACCGGGCTCTGAGTAAAGGTAACCGGGCCTCGAGTGAGGCCCGGCGAACCGCCTTACAAGCTGCTAAAATCCTTCTTGCTCGCCACCAAACTGCTTTTTGGAGAATTAAGGATGTCTCGCTGGTTGAAAGCCCTGCCCCTTGCGTTGGCCCTCGCGGCCTTGAGCATCTTCGCCTCCAGCTGTGGTTCCAGCAATGCGCGGGTTCGTTTTGTCCATGTTATCCAGGACGGCGCCGCCATGGATATCGATATCAACGGAACCCAGGAATTTACCAACATAGCGTTCCTCGGGGTTCAGCCGAGCCAACCGGGCTATACCAGCGTGCCTTCGGGTAGTGACACGATCGAAGGGTTTTTGACGGATACAACCACTGTCGGCTTCAACAGCACCAGCATCGACTTCAACGCTTCGCAGCAGTACACAGTGGTTGCAACTGGATTTGTCGCCACCGGCCAAAACGCCGTCATCTTGTCGATACCTGACAACCTCCCGTCGCCGGGAACGGACCAAGTTGAATTCCGCGTCATCCACGCTTCGCCCAGCGGACCCGGCGCTGTCGATGTTTATATCCTCATGAACCCCGTGACCGCCCCCACGGGCACTCCTACGATCTCTGCCCTTGCCTACGAGCAAGCGAGTGGCTACGTATCCCTTGCCTATAATCCCAATAATGTCACCAACCCCCCAGGCTTTACCGTGTTCGTCACTGCATCAGGGGGCACGGTACCAATCATTAGCGAGCCTCTCAATCCGGGAGTTTCTGGAGCGGTTCGCACCCTGGTGCTCACCGACGTTCAAGGGGGAAAATTGATGAATTCGACCTTCCTGGAATTGGCTGATCTCAACTGATTGCGGACGAGCCGCCAAGGCGGGCGCTTCGCTGCCTTTGGCTTCGTATCAGGGCATCGCTTCCGCGATGCCGAGAGCTTTCGAAATCAGGCGCCCCTTTAGGGGCTGGACATCGGCAATCGGATCCCCAGGCTTCTAAGCCGCATCCTTCTTGAACGACCTGGCGGCCGCTTCTTCGTTGTCGAACACTTCAAAAATAGTGAACAGCTTGGTGAGCTGGAGAAGGTCGCCTACGCGCTGGCTCACGCTCGCGAGTTTCACCGCGCCGCCGGCGTTGCGGGCACTTGTGTAAAGCGAAACCAGCGTTCCCAGTCCGCCGCTATCGATGTAATTCACTTCGCGCAAATTCATCACCAGCTTCGGGCTCTGGGCCAACAGGTTCTTGACCGTGTCGCGCAGGCTGGCCGATTCTTCGCCGAACACCACTCGACCGTTGCAATCCACCACCATCACGCCTTCCACCTGTCGCGTACTCATTCTCAGTTGCATAGGCGCTTCTCTCCAATGTTCGCGGTAAAACGCGATTCATGAGCGTACCCCGCCCGGCTCCGCCGCGCAAGCGTCCGGCTGTAGAGTCGGGGCTTGCCCCGTCTCCCGTTGCCAGGCGGAGGACTCGAGGTGCGACCGGAGACGCGGCAAGCCACGTCTCTACGCGAAATGCCCCGAACAAACTCCTCACGCGCGAGACTGTATAATCAGGGATTCCGATGAGCTATCAAGTCCTGGCGCGCAAATACCGGCCGCAAAAATTCTCCGACGTCATCGGCCAGGAACACGTCACCCGCACCCTGCAGAATGCGATCGCGCAGGAGCGCATCGCGCACGGTTATATCTTCAGCGGTCATCGCGGAATCGGCAAAACGACGGTCGCACGCATCCTGGCCATGGCCCTGAACTGCCGCTCGAGTTCCGGTTCCAATGACAAGCCGGTCCTCGAGCCCTGCGGCGTGTGCGATTCCTGCACCGAGATTCGCAACGGCAACTCCGT
>JBEKIB010000118.1:0-16498 GCA_050011975.1 Terriglobales bacterium
TGGGAGGGCGAGCAAGGGTCTATAGCTAAGCGCTGGTCGAGGAGAACAGGAGCCTCTGTTAAAGGCAGGATAGAGTCCCGAGGCGTTGGACTGATTTATCCGGTTGGCGGTGAGCCCGGAGCCCGAGCAAAGATCGGCTTACAATGAACCCGCAAGGGAGTTGTAGGAAAAGGTCAGCAAGGGTCTAAACGCGAGCTACTGGCCGAGAGGAATGAGTTCAACATCACCTCGGGACTCTCTACGTTTTGGCGTAAGATTGTCAGATTGTGTGGGGACGGGCGCCCTCGCCCGTCAAGATCGCGTAGGGACGACCGCCCTCGGTCGTCCAAGCCGAGCAAAGCTCGGCAGCCCGCCGCAAAGTCAGCCTCACCCCACCGCAAGCGCCCAAATCCGAAGGCTCTTCCCGAACTCCGCAGCCCAAGCAAGGCAATCCGCTCGATCAGGAACAGGCCTAAGAACGCGTTCCGGATACTCATCATAAGTGCGCCCATCAAGCAGCCGCCCATTCTTAGCCTTCCGAACCCCGCCCCATTGTTTGAAGAAGAAAGGCACGCCCTGCATCCGGCACTGCTTCCGAATGGAGACCACCCACTCCCGCTTCATCGGACGCGCCCCCGGCCCACTCTCACCCCCAACAATCACCCAGGTAATGCCCGACAAGTCGATTTCGCCAAGGTCTTCCAGCAGCGGCTCGATGGATAGGAAGCGTACCTTAGCCGGAGCCCGCCGAAGATGATCCACGCGCGGCAACCCATGCTTCCGATCCTCAACGCTGACGCCCCACCAAATATTCTCCAACTCCGCCGCAAACCGTAACCGACCCGAGAGCAATGCCAGCAGCCTCTCCGACCGCTTAGTCAGCACCTGATAAGTATGCCAATTCGCCGTGGCCATCACGCGTGAGACAGCCTCCGCATACTCGTCCGGCACTCCCGCCTGAAACAGATCGCTCATCGAATTCACAAACACCAACTTGGGAGACCGCCAAGCAAAAGGCTCAGTAAGCTTCTCCGGCACCAGTCGCAGATCAAACCCCTGCTCATAGGGATGCCCCTTAACCCCCCGAAACCGCTCCGCAAACGTCTCGGCATAGCAGTGCTTGCACCCGGGGCTAACCTTGACGCACCCGCGAACGGGGTTCCAAGTCGCGTCGGTCCATTCGATGTGAGAGTTTAATGACAAGTCAGCCCCACGAAAATTTCCTCTGGTCGGTGCTGTACTTCAGAACCTCATCCCAGAATTTGTAAGCGAGCTTATTCCGGGAGAAAAGGGCAATGTAATAAAGTGGCAAGTTCTTTTCGCCCGATTTCTTCACGCGCTTCATAGCATGCAGAGGCGTAGGCAAATAGCCTAGAGACTCCATACTCTTGGAAAACTCCTCGGCGAGGAACTTTGGGAAAGGCGTCGCCATGTCTTGCGCAATTTTCCACCGTTCTCGCCACGTCTTAGACCCGAGGAATTCGTCAACCTTCACGGCGTCTTCCATGACGTATCGTTTGTACGCGCGGTTCGCATCGGAATATACGGCCAGCAGGACCACGAAATCGACTCGGCAGTTTGAGAGCGTCCAGAGAGTTTCGAACTTTAGCCCGATATCGAAAGGGTCGGCAAAGCAAAGAGAAAGGACCGAGCTGCTAATTTCCGCTAGGATATCGGTGGCGTGTTTGTTACAGTCGCCGGCGATGTAGATAACGTTGGCTGCCGGCGCGACGACCTTAACGCGAACTCTTAAAGCTTCGAGGTATGCGGGATTCTCCTCGCAGAAAATGTATTTATCGAAGGGATCCTTCACTCTGAGTGCGCGAATAGGGGAACCAGCTATGATTCTTGAAGTGTCACGAATCTTGCTGTGTCCGGGCCCAGCATACAACTCTATATAAACTCGTTTTCCCCATTTGTCCTTCATCCCGGACGAAAACAACGTGGAGTACAACGATACGAGCCGATGCTTCTCTTCGGTCCATGCCCCGACCTCCGAACAGGCTAAGCCGTCATCCGGCTCTGCCAGCACTACCTCGTCGCTCGACATCGCTCCGCCCCCCACCAATTGCTCCGCATATTCGCTTTTTGTTCGTTATTACTGATATGTAATTATGACATGATCGAAGACAGCTCTACAATAACCGAATAGTTTCACAACGGTGTATTCTTACACTTCTTCGCCGAGTTCTTGTCGCGCCTATTCTGCTCCTAGTCTGGATCAGCTTGCTGTACGGCATCATATAAGATGCGAATCTGATGCTATAATCGCACCATGATCGATGTCACCCAAGACATTCATTCCCTAACCACCTTCAAGCGCAACTCCTCGGGCCTGATGAAACACATGAAGAAAACCGGGCGTCCGCTGGTGCTCACCGTGAAGGGTAAAGCCGAGGCTGTCGTTCTCGATGCCAAGGCCTATCAAGAGGTAGCAAGTCAACTGGACGCCGTGGCGAGCATTCGCCGAGGCCTAGCGCAAGCTCGCAAAGGCGCGGGCCGTCCGGCAGATGAAGTGTTCGACGAACTGGAGCGCGAGGACGCGGGCAGATGACTTATCGCGTCATCGTCACTCCCGCCGCCGAGAGTGATCTCAGGACAGCCTATCGCTATATCCGCGGCCAAGCTCCCCGCGCGGCGCGTGATTGGATCCGGCGCGCCCGTCAGACCGCGAGGAGTCTTGCGCACCACCCCGAGCGCTGCCCCATGGCTCCCGAGAGCGCGTCATTCGATCAGCCCATTCGCGAACTGTTTTTCGGCTCAGGCAATCGCGGCACCTACCGTTTCCTATTTGTCGTGTTTGCCGAAGAGAAATCGGTTTACATTCTCCACGTTCGGCATGGATCCATGCTTCCGCTCTAATTTGGGCAAATATATCCTTGACTCACATGTGGATTTAGGGTATAGTTTCATACATGGACGCCCCGAACACTCTCCAAGAAGCTATCGTTTACTTCTCCGATCCTGACCGCGCTTTTGAGTATGCGAAGCGGTTTCGCTGGCCGGATGGGAATGTCGTTTGTCCGCGTTGCGGCAAAGCCAAGCATTCGTTTCTCAAGACGCGGCGGCTGTGGTTCTGCTACATCTGCCAGAAGCAATTCAGTCTGAAACTCGGCACCGTGTTCGAGGACTCCGCGCTCGGACTCGACAAATGGATGACTGGCTTTTGGATGCTGGTCAACTGCAAAAACGGCGTGAGTAGCTGCGAACTGGCGCGGACTTTGGGCATTACTCAGAAGGCGGCATGGTTCATGCTGCAACGCCTTCGGCTTGCTCTGCGCGATGATTTCTTTGGCTCCAAACTCGGCAGTGGGCCGGATGGAGAAGTAGAAGTTGATGAAACGTTCATTGGCGGCAAAGCGCGCAATATGCACCTGAGCGAACGCAAGCGCCGTATCACTGGCACTGGCGTGAAGGACAAGACTGCTGTCATGGGCATCTTGGGGCGCGGCGGCAAAGTCCGCACGACAGTTGTACCGAATCGCAAAAAGCATGAATTGCAGTCTCAGGTACGCAAGCATGTAGAAGCTGGCGCGGCTCTCTACTCCGATGCGCTCTTGTCCTATGAAGGACTCGCTACCGACTACGCGCACAAGGTTGTCGATCACGCCGTTCAATACGTGGACGGTCGTGTACACACCAACGGGCTTGAGAACTTCTGGTCGCTTCTCAAGCGCGGCATCGCAGGCACGTATGTGTCGGTCGAACCGTTTCATCTCTTCCGCTACCTTGACGAACAAACTTTTCGTTACAACAATCGCCGCGATATGAACGACGGCCAACGCTTCAAACTCGCCATGACTCAGATCGGCGGAAAGCGCCTGACCTATTCCGAACTCACAGGCAAGGACGAATCGCCGCGCTACGAAACGACAGGGACGGGGACGGCGGAAATCCAAGAGCCGTTCTAGTCCTTGTCGGGCTTGCGCGTTGTAGCCAACTTGCGGCCCTTCTTTCGCGCGGTTCCAACCGCAGGCTTTGGAACTTTGAAAAGCGCGATCATGCCACGCTCAAAGCGTTCTCGCGCCTTCGGCCCTTCGATGTATTCTGGGTGCTTCATAAGTGCATTGTATTCGACAAAAAACCAAACTTGGTCTTATCGAATACTAGCTTGAACACTTGGGTGCGCTCTGCATCACCATCCTTGTATCGCACGGTAAGCAGGTATTCGTCCTGTTCCGGTTGCGGGTCTGTGTCATTTACGAATGAGAGCAAAAACGTCCCCCACCCTAGATGGTCAATGATGCGTTGATCTATGTTCGCGCCTTTCTCGCGTATCTCATACGACAGCGGTAGGCGTACTGGCGGCTTTACATACGACTCTGATCCGAAACAAAGAGTCCACGTACCTTTTTTCGATTGGATTGGATCAAATCTCACATCCGTAGGGATTCTGCCGCCCAAGTGTTCTATCGAAATATGCACCGGGGTGTTCTTACTATCCGCCTGTTCCTGCCATTCTTTTCTTCCAAAGAAGCTAACGATATACAGCCCTAATCGCGGACCGTCATCAAGGTATTTCTGCACTTTCTTGTATTCATCAGCCCATGCCAGATAACACGCGATCAAAAGGCACAATACGGCCAATATCCCGGTAGCGCCCAAAGCCCACCTGTTGCTCTTGTCCGCATAGAACACGTAGGCTCCCAGTATGGTGAAAATGGCGCAACTCATAAGCGCCCACAAGTGGCGGAGCACAGCCCTGCCAAAGTCGAAAAGGTGCATGGCGTCAGTATGCAGGATGTCTCACATGTGACGCAAGGATATAATTGCCCTAATTTGACAGCAACAGCTATAATAGGGATTAGGCAGCAGCCCAATGCGGCCGCGCCGATGTCTTAAGCAAGTTCTTTGAAATCAGGACGGGGTGCAGCAAGTCCAACTCGCAGATTCTAAAGGACAATCACCAAAACACCCACCCGTAACTCCCATGTTATGAATACTTTGGAACTAACTCCATTAAAATGAATACTTTAGCGGGAATTGGGTGAGAGCTGACAGCTATCTACAGCGGAATATTCCCATGCTTCTTAGGCGGGTTCTTGTCCCGCTTGGTTCCGAGCATCTCCAGCGCCTGGATCAGCTTCTTGCGCGTCTCTCGTGGCTGGATGACCGCATCGACGAATCCGCGGTCGGCAGCCACGTAGGGGTTTGCCAGCCTCTCGCGGAATTCTTCAATCTTCTGTTGCCGAACCGTTTCGCGATTTTCCGCGCCATCCAGCTCGCGCTTGTAGACGATATCCACCGCGCCTTCCGGCCCCATCACCGCGATCTCGGCGCTCGGCCAGGCATAGTTCACATCCGTGCGAATGTGCTTTGACGCCATGACGCAATACGCGCCGCCGTAGGCTTTCCGCGTGATCACAGTCACTTTCGGCACGGTCGCTTCCGCAAACGCAAACAGCAACTTCGCGCCATGCCGGATGATTCCGCCATATTCCTGCTGCGTGCCCGGCAGAAATCCAGGCACATCTTCAAACGTAACCAGGGGAATGTTGAAGCAGTCGCAGAAGCGCACGAAGCGCGCGCCCTTCACCGATGCATTGATATCGAGCGTGCCGGCAAGCATCGCCGGCTGATTGGCCACGATCCCGACCGGCCTCCCGTTGAAGCGCGCAAATCCGACGACGATGTTCTTGGCATAGTGTTCGTGAATTTCGAAAAAGTAGCCGTCATCGACAACCGTATGAATCACGTCTTTCATGTCATACGGCATGTTCGATTGATCGGGGATCAGCGTGTCGAGCTTTTCGTCCAGGCGATCGATCGGGTCGGTGCAGGGCTTTCGCGGCGGGTCTTCCATATTGTTCGACGGGATAAAACTCAGCAGTTCGCGGACCATCGACAAACACTCGGCGTCATCGCGGCACATGAAATGCGCCACGCCTGAAGTTTCGTTGTGCGTGTGAGCGCCGCCAAGCTGGTCTTTGGTGACCTCTTCGTGCGTCACCAGCTTGATCACGTCTGGTCCGGTTATGAACATGTACGAAGTCTGGTCCACCATCAGGATGAAATCGGTGATCGCGGGCGAATACACCGCGCCGCCGGCGCACGGGCCCATGATGGCCGAGATCTGCGGCACCACTCCGCTATAAAGTGTGTTGCGCAAAAAAATGTCGGCGTAACCCGCCAGCGACATCACGCCTTCCTGAATGCGCGCGCCACCCGAGTCGTTCAGTCCGATGACGGGAGCGCCCATCTTGGCCGCCAGATCCATGACCTTGACGATCTTTCCGGCGTTGGCCTCGGAGAGTGAGCCGCCGAACACGGTAAAATCCTGCGCAAAAACAAAGACCAACCGCCCTTCCACGCGACCGTAGCCGGTGATGAAACCGTCACCATAGTACTTCTGCTCCGCCATCCCGAAGTCGTGACAGCGGTGCGTGACCAGCTTGTCGGTTTCCTCAAACGTGCCCTCGTCGAGCAGAAATTCCACGCGCTCGCGAGCCGACATCTTGCCCTCTTTATGCTGGCGCTCGCGCCGCTGCGCTCCTCCACCTTCCCGGGCCAGTTGATCTCGCTTTTTCAGTTCGGCAATCTTCTCTTCGAGTTTCATAGGGAGACATTATAGGCGAGGGGTCAATGGAGAGCCGGGCGAGACGCTAGTCGCTCCACATGTGACTGAGCGAACGACGAACGGCGCGCCTTACGACCGCATGGTTGCTGCGTCAAACAGATTCAGAAACTCTATTTTCTTTTCTGCCGGCAAAAAGGATGCCTCGAACGAATTGCGCGCCAATTCTCGCAGGTGTTCGTCGGTGAAGCCGAACGCCTCCTGGACGAGCACGTACTCCTCGACCAGCGACGTGCGAAACATGGCGGGATCGTCGCTGTTGATGGTCAGCATCAGTCCCTGGTCGAAGTAGCGGCGCACCGGATGTTGCGCGAGTTCGGCGCAGCAACCCGTCCGCAGATTACTGGTTACGCAGATTTCAATCGGAACCTGGCGCTCGGCCAACTCTTCGATCAATTCCGCATCCTGCCCGGCGGTAAGCCCGTGGCCAATGCGTTCCGCCTTGAGATTCAGCGCGCCCCAAATGGATTCCGGCCCGGCGCTTTCACCGGCGTGCGCCGTGAGATGAAGACCGTGCTCGGCGGCGCGCGCATAAACGCCTGCAAACCACTCCGGTGGCCCCGCGCGCTCGTCGCCGCCAATGCCGAAAGCAACTACGTTGCGATCGCGAAACTGGATGGCGAGATCGAGCACGCTCTGCGCTTTCTCGGCGCCGAACTGCCGGATGGCATCGAAGATCCACAGGAGTGATATGCCGAAATCTCTCTCTCCGCGCTGGCGGCCGCGTTCCAGCCCCTCGAAAATCGCAGCGAAATTCTGCTTCCGCCAGAGGCAAACGCCGGCCGAAACAATAACCTCCGCATGAAGCACGTTCTGCGTTTTCAGCCGCTCCATCAGCCGGTAAGTAATCAACTCGTAGTCTTCCGGAGTGCGCAAGTGTCCCGTCACATCCTTGAACGCCGCGAGGAAACCGGTGAAGTCCTTGTAGTTGTAGAGTTGCTCGACTTCGGCGAGCGAGGCTCCATCCATCCCGTGCCGCTGCCGCAATTCCAGCAGCGTGGGCGGCTCGATCGAGCCTTCGAGATGCAGATGGAGTTCGGACTTCGGCAGCGAGACGATGAAGCGGGATGGCTCCGAAGACATACAGCGATTCTAAAGGATCAGGCAATCTGAGAATCGGGTGCGGGTGATCGGGTGAAACCGGATGACCCGGTCATCCGATGGCCCGATGACCCGATGACCCGATTGTTTTCTTGAACTCGCTATGATGCCGGCTGTAGAAAATGTAAATCACCAACCCGAGCGCCAGCCAGATCACAAAACGCAGCCAGGTGAGCAGCGTCAGCCCTAACATCAGTCCGACGCACAAAAGCACTGAGATCAGCGGGAACCACGGCACAAATGGCACGCGGAACGCACGCTTGCGATCGGGCTGATTGCGTCGCAGGAGAATCACGCCGAGCGAAACCAGCACGAAGGCAAACAGCGTGCCAATATTGGCAAGGTCGGCCGCATCCCCAATATCCACGAGCCCAGCGGGAATCCCCACGGCGAAACAGGCGATCCATGTCGACCAGTACGGCGTCTTATATTTCGGGTGCACGGCGGAGAACAACTTCGGCAACAGGCCGTCGCGAGACATGGCGTACCAGATACGCGCCTGCCCGTACTGAAACACCAGCAACGACGAGATCATCCCCGTCAGCGCTCCAATCACGATCACCGAGCGGAAAAGTGGGTGCACCCCCAGATACTTCATGGCGTAAGCGACCGGGGCTTCGGCCGCTTCCCCGGAAACGAAGGTGGTGTACTTCATCATGCCGAGCAGCACCAGAGCAACGCCGACATACAGCAGAGTACAGACAATCAGCGACATGATAATGCCGAAGGGCAAGTCTTTTTGCGGATTGCGCGATTCCTCCGCCGCGGTTGAGACCGAATCGAATCCAATGTAGGTAAAGAAAACGATCGCCCCTCCGGTGACGATTCCGGCGAAGCCAGAAGGCGCAAACGGCGTCCAGTTCGCGGGTTTCACCAGCATTCCACCCACTACCAAGAACGTCAGGATCGCGCCGATCTTGACCGCGACCATGATGTTGTTGGTCTCCGCCGATTCTTTCACCCCGCGCACCAGCAGCAGCGTGAGAATAAAAACGATCAGGAATCCCGGAAGATTGAAGTAAGCGCCTGTCCACTGCCCGCCCATCCAGACTGGACTCGCCCATTTGTCCGGCAAGTTGAGACCGAACGCCGCGAATTGCGCTTTCGTATAACCGGCAAAACCCACTGCCACCGCCACGTTGCTGACCACATATTCCAGAATCAGGTCCCATCCAATGATCCAGGCAAAGATTTCGCCAAGCGTCGCGTACGAGTAGGTGTAGGCACTGCCGGCGATCGGAATCATCGAGGCCAGTTCGGCGTAGCACAATCCGGCAAAACTGCAGGCGATCGCCACCAGAAAAAACGAAATTGCAATTGACGGTCCAGCGGGCGGACGGCCATGCATAAGCGCTCCGGCCGTGCTGCCGGTGCGCAGAAAATTCAAGATCACGTCGAGAGCCTGCGCGTGCAGGAGGGAAGGCGCCCGGAAATATTCTCCGGCCGCTGCTGTTCCTGTAAGTATGAAGATTCCCGAACCAATGATGGCGCCGATGCCGAGCGCCGTCAGCGACCATGGGCCCAGCGTTTTACTGAGCCGGTGCTCCGGGTTCTCCGACTCCGAGATCAGTTTGTCGATGGACTTGCAACAGAATAGCTGGCTGTTGGAAGTGCGAATGACACCGGCTGCCGGCTCAGTAGATGATTGCGACAAGAGTTCGTCCTCTCCTCACAGCGGGAGTCGGGCAGGGGGGCTGGCCCATGCCCGGCATTGCTCACGGCTCAGGAGAACGGCTTACCGTTTCGCCTGACCGCGTGCCAGCTTTTTCACCTTGGGCTTCTTCGATCCGCGCGCGTAGTCGCGGGGCTTCTTCGGCTTTTCCGCTTTCATCTTCTTGCGGGCGGCTCGCTTGGTTTTCTTGCGTTCTTCCTTGGTTAGCTTCTTTGTGTTTGCCATCAGTGCGTTCTAAATCCTCTCTGAAACTCCTGCTGCGTATATCAAGGCTCGCGGCTCGAAGCTCGCAGCTCTAAGCCTTCTCCAACTGCGCGTACCGCTCCACCAGCTTCTTCAAACCGAAGCGAGGAAATTGTACCGTAATCTTGGCGTCTTCCCCATCCCCTTCACGCTGATACACCGTTCCTTCCCCATATTTCGGGTGCTTGACCTTCTGCCCGGGACGGAATCCGCGCCTGCCTTTAGGCTCCTCGGACGGCATTTTCGGAACATTAAACTTCTTGCCGCGCGACGCAAAAAATTCGGCAATGTTGTCGATGGAGTTGTAATTCGCAAGCGGAGTCGCCGCCTTAGGCTTGACCCGCGCCGGATTCCAGGTGACGCTCTGGTCTTCGTCTTCGTAGGAGTAGTGGGTAGACTCGGATTGTTGTCTGTGTGGCGCGGACACTCCTGTCCGCGAACCGCCAGCAGAAGAAAAAAGAGTACCAGCGGAAGAAGCCCGCCGCCGCGATCCGCCCATCTCTTCCACCAACGAGGGCGGGACTTCTTCCAAAAATCTCGACGGCACACTAGCTTCCGGCATGTCCGTGCCATAGCGCCGTCGATACACGGCGCGCGACAAAATCAGCGTGTCCATAGCGCGCGTCATGCCGACGTAGCACAGCCGCCGTTCTTCTTCAATCGCATCCGGCTCGAGCATAGTCCGCGAATGCGGAAATAGTCCTTCTTCCATTCCTGCAAGAACCACCAGCGGAAACTCCAACCCCTTGGCCGCGTGCAGCGTCATCAGCGTGATCTGCGCATGCTCGTCGTACTGGTCGGCATCGCTAACCAAAGCGGCGTGATCGAGAAACTCATCCAGCGTTTCTCCACGATCGCGCGAATCCATGGCCGCGTTTACCAGTTCGCGCAGGTTCTCGATGCGTGAGTAGGCTTCCGGCGTGTCTTCCTCTTCCAGTTGCTTGATGTATCCCGTGCGATCGATCAGAAACTTAAGAATCTCGCCAGTATTCGCCGCCGCGCCCGGAGCGCGAAACCCGTCAACCGCTTCGTCGGCGGAGAGACGGGTGCCCTCGCTCGTCCCATCCTCGCTCGTCCCATCAATGCCCGCAGAATCACCAGCCGCGAAATCAAAGCTGAAATTCCCAGGATCAAAATCAGTGTCGCTCTCCTGATCTTGCGCAGAGGCTTGCGTAGGGACAGCCGCCCTCGGCTGTCCAGCCGAGCGCAGCTCGACTGCGCTTTCGTCGGACGCCACACCAGCCGTCTCTTCCACCCGCTCCACAAACGTCCCCGCTAGCATCGCGCGCCCGTCTTCAATCAGCGCCCGGAAACTTTTCAACGCCGCCAGCGCCCGAGCCGGCAACAGTTGCCGCGCAATCGCTTCGCCAACCGCGCCCCACATCGATAGCCCAGTTTCAAGCGCTAGCCGCTCAATCATCTCGATGGTCGTCTTCCCAATCCCGCGTACCGGCGTATTGATCACGCGCAGCAGCGAAACCGAATCATCCGGATTCTGGATCACCTTCAAGTACGAGATCAAATCCTTGATCTCAGCCCGCTCGTAGAACGAGAACCCGCCCACCACGTGATACTTCAACTGATAGCGGCGCATCGCCTCTTCGAAAAGTCGCGATTGCGAGTTCGTCCGGTAGAGCACCGCCGCCCGCGCCGTTTCGCCGTTTTCGCCGGCCTGCCGCACGTAGCGGTTGATCGTATCGGCGGCAAACAGCGCCTCATTCTCGCCGTCCGGAGCCTCGTAATATCCGATCTTCGCCCCGCCCTGCCGCGCCGTCCACAGGGTTTTGCCCTTGCGCCGGACGTTGTTCCCGACCACCGCCGACGCCGCCTCCAGAATATTTTGCGTCGAGCGGTAGTTCTCCTCCAGCCGCACGATTTTCGCTTCCGGAAAGTCGTGCTCAAACTCCAGTATGTTGCGAATGTCGGCGCCGCGCCACGAGTAGATCGACTGATCCTCATCTCCCACCGCGCAGACGTTGTGTCCGCCGCCCGCCAGCAACCGCATCAGTTCGTACTGCGGACGGTTGGTGTCCTGATATTCATCGACCAGCAAATACTGGAATCGCCGATTGTAATATTCACGCACCGCTGCCACCGACTTGAGCAGGCGCATGGCTTCGAGCAACAGGTCGTCGAAATCCATCGCATTCGCCTTCAGAAGCTCCTTGCGGTACTCCTCGAAAATATGCGCGATGCGCTCGGTCTTCGGATCCGCCGATTGCAGATAGATTTCCTGCGGATCGAGCATGTGATTCTTCGCCCATGAAATCCGCGACAGCACGTTGCGCGGCGTCAGTTGCTTGTCGTCCAGCCCCAGTCGCCGCATGACGCCCTTGACCACCTGCTGCTGATCGCTCTCGTCATAGATGACGAAATTTTTCGTGAGCCCGATTGGCGGCTGTCCCGGCACGGTCGAGGGAATCCGCAAAGCTTCAATGTCACGCCGCAGCACGCGCACGCAAAACGAGTGGAACGTAGAAATCACCGGCTTGGCAACGCTGAGCCCGCCGACAAGTTTTTCCACGCGCTCGGCCATCTCGCTCGCGGCTTTGTTGGTGAAAGTCACGGCAAGGATCGATTCCGGCATCACGCCCATCTTCTCGATCAGGTAAGCAATGCGGAACGTGATGACGCGAGTCTTCCCGCTGCCCGCCCCAGCCAGGATGAGCACCGGCCCCTCGGTAGTCTCGACCGCCTCGCGTTGTTGCGGGTTTAAATCGTCCAGGAACGACAAAAGAGAATGGCTCCGAATGCGCTAACTGAATTTTACAGGAGCGACGGTCGGCCCAGAGCGTCGTTCAGATCTAGGATAATGCGTATGCGTATGTTATGGTGCTGGCGCTGTAAATGCGAAGTAGCCATGCTCGACTCAGCGGAGTTCAGCCAGGTTCTTTCGAAGCAGGATCTCACTAAACACAAACTCTGTGGAAGTTGCATGGCGCCGCGGTAGAGACTGCGGTCCTCAGCGAGGAATGAGCACCCGTCGCTCGGCAATCAAATAAAGACCTCCGGAGATACATGGAACCGCCGGCTGAGTCTGCGAATGTGCTCGGTGGTGAGCCGACGCTTTCCGCGGAGGACTTCGGAGACGATGCTGGGCGCGCCGAAAACATCCAGCAGGTCCTTTTGCTTCAGGTTGTTGGCCGCCATCAGTTCGTTGAGGACATCCACGGGCTTGGACGGCTTGTGCGCGTAGTGCTTGTCTTCGAAGTCTTCGATGAGCAGGGTCAAAAGCTCGGCCATGCGGCGTTCGGCAGCCGTCATCCGGTTGCCTTTGCCGTCCAGTTCTTCGAGCACGGCAATGTAGCGCTCGTTCTCCGCCTCGCTGCGAATGACGGCAGGCAGAGTGCTGGAGAGCAGAGCGGCATATTCAGAACGGACTGCGGTTGCACTCATGATTTCCAACCTCCACGGTCATACTCGGCGTGTGTTAAAACATGGCGGACATAAATTCTTCCGAAAACATAGTTGATCTCAGCAACCAGCCGGTACTGGTTCCCTTTGATATTGAAGACCGTCCACTTGCCGACGGCGTCCGCGCTTGCAAATGTCTTGCGGACGCCGGCCAGATTCTCCCACTCGGCCTTCTTTGCGATGCGAAGCCACGCGTCGAGCGGGCCTTCCAAGTCAGCGTGCCGTGCGGCGGCCTCTTTAAGCCTCTTGCGGCTGATGACATGCATGCCGCTCCTCGCAAACTTCGCAATCTGCGAACATTTTACTTCGCAAAACGCGAAGATGTCAAGAGGGGGCAATTACAGAGTGAACTAAAGCAGACCCACTTCCCACTGAAACGACCGGAACTCGGCAAGCTTGCGGAAATCGCGCTCGTTGACGGTTATAACCCGCGCTCCGATCCGCGCTGCGCTCATTGCGATCAGCGCATCATTCGTCAATCTTCCCTGTCCTATCTTCTCGTATCCATACTTGGCAGCCACACGTGCAAGCACTCGGCCGGCTTGGGTCGAGTCACCAAGGTTCGGAACCAGGATCCGCCTTGCCCGTTCGAAATCGTGCTCCAACCGCTCTACCGAGTCACGAATTTCTCCCCATGCCCCGGCATAGAGCTCCTCCAGCACCACGGAACTGAGCCATAGCAGAGTATCCGGCGACAAGCGGCGTTGCGCCAGGACGGCATCGTCGCCGCGACGCATTCCTGAAATGTATACGGAAGAATCGAACAACGCGGCCCGCATTTAGCCGTCCAGTTTGCCGTAGACGTCCTTGATCTCGCCGCCGCTCTTGAAAAAACGTTCGTTCGCTTCGAAAGCCAAGCGATTGCTTTCATGCTCGTTAATCGCGAAGTCCAGCGCACGTTCGATGGTTTCGGTCTCGGTCTTAGCGCGCAAAGCCTTTTGAGCACGCTTGATTTTAACGGCGTCCAATTGGAAGTGCTTGTGCACACGGCGATTCGTGGTGGCCATGACTATTCCTCGATGCGAAATAGTATATCACGTATGTACACAAAGATAGCTATTATGTACATCGCATCGGCACCAGCGAAGCGCGGCAGATTTGTGGATCCGGTCGCGAAAGTTCGCGGCACCGCACTGCTATAATCAACAATTGCGCTCATGAGAAGAAACAAACTAGCAGCGTCGGCGTCCGAATTCCTCGCCGAAGCCCCCGCTCGCCGCCTGATCCGCTCCACCACCGTCCTCTGCGTCCGCCGCGACAACAAGGTTGTCATGGCCGGCGACGGTCAGGTCACGCTCGGCGAATCCGTCATCAAGCATGGAGCAAAGAAGATTCGCCGCCTCTATCAAGACAAAATTCTTGCCGGATTTGCCGGCTCGACCGCCGACGCTTTCACCCTGTTCAGCCGCTTCGAGGCCAAGCTGGAGCAGTATCACGGCAACCTCGGCCGCGCCGCCGTCGAACTCGCGAAAGACTGGCGCACCGACAAATTTCTGCGGCATCTGGAAGCACTGCTGCTGGTTTCCGATAAGGAAACGACGTTCCTGCTGAGCGGCCAGGGAGACGTGATCGAGCCCGACACCGGCATTGCGGCGATCGGATCCGGTGGCCCCTTTGCCCAGGCGGCAGCGCAGGCCCTGGCCGATCACACCCAGCTCTCGCCGCGAGAAATCGCCGAAGAAGCAATGAAGATTGCCGGCCGCATGTGCATCTATACCAATGACAGGATCACGATTGAGGAACTGTGAACGGACGTCGATGGTCGTTAGTCGTTCGCAGCTTGCGGATGCACGCGAGCCTTGCCTAACGACCGACGACTAACGACCAACGACGCATTTATGGCCATTTACTTACCCGGAACCGCCGAAGAAGAACAAGTCACGCTCGACGAACTGACGCCGCGCGAAATCGTCACCGAGCTCGACAAGTACGTTGTCGGTCAAAAAGACGCGAAGCGCGCCGTCGCCATTGCCCTGCGCAACCGCATGCGCCGGCAGAAGCTCGTGCCCGAAATGGCCGAAGAGGTCATCCCCAAGAACATCATCATGATCGGCCCCACCGGCGTGGGCAAAACCGAAATCGCCCGCCGCCTCGCCAAGCTGGCCAACTCGCCGTTCCTCAAGGTCGAAGCTTCCAAGTTCACGGAAGTCGGCTACGTCGGCCGTGATGTCGAATCCATGATCCGCGACCTGGTTGAGATCGCGATCGAAATGGTTCGCGAAGAAAAACTCGAAGACGTCTCCGACAAAGCGGAACTGAACGCCGAAGAACGCTTGCTCGATATTCTTCTGCCCCCGATCTCGGCGCGTTCGTCGGATTCCGGCTCAACCGCCAGTTCAAGCGGCGGCGTGGTCATTGACGCCAGCACTAGCCTGACCGAATCCTCCAGTCGTACCCGCGAGAAACTGCGTCAACAATTGCGCGAAGGCAAGCTTGACGACCGCACCGTCGAAATCGAAACTCGCGAACGCAATTTCCCCTCCTTCGAAATTATTTCCAACCAGGGCGTCGAGGAGATGGACGTCAATCTCAAGGACATGTTGCCCAACATCTTCGGCCAGCGCACCAAGAAGCGGAAGATGAAGGTCAACGAAGCTTTCGAGTACCTGATTCAGGAAGAAGAGCAGCGCTTGATCGACATGGAGCAGGTCACGCGCGTCGCCATTGACCGCGTGGAAAACTCCGGCATCATCTTCCTCGATGAGATCGACAAGATCGCCGGCCGTGAAAGCGGCCATGGCCCGGACGTTTCGCGCGAAGGCGTGCAGCGCGACATCCTGCCCATCGTCGAAGGCACCACCGTCAACACGCGCTACGGCATGGTCCGCACCGATCACATCCTGTTTATAGCCGCGGGCGCGTTCCACGTTTCGAAGCCGAGCGACCTGATCCCCGAACTGCAGGGACGCTTCCCCATTCGCGTGGAACTGCAGTCGCTCACCATGGAAGACTTCGTCCGCATCCTGACTGAGCCGAAGTCTTCGCTGACCCGGCAGTACATTGCGCTGCTCGAAACCGAAGGCGTAAAGCTGGAGTTCACGCCCGACGCGCTGGAAGAAGTGGCGCGCTTCGCGTTTCGCGTGAATGAAGGCACAGAGAATATCGGCGCCCGCCGTCTGCACACCATCATGGAGCGAGTGCTCGACGAAATCAGCTTCGAGGCGCCCGAAAAGAAGGGCCAGGAGTTCAAGGTAGACGCGGCTTACGTGCAAAAAATGCTGAGCGAGATCGTAAAAGACCAGGACCTCTCGCGCTACATCCTGTAAGAATACCCAACCACAGGGGGCACAGCGGCACCGGAGCAAGGTCCTTCCAAAGTGTGCGCAGGCTGGCAGGATGACTATGTGTAAGGGCGACTCCTGCGTGCGGCCTCTGATACTCTTTCCTTTTCCGCATGAGAATACATCTTGGCAAGTTCCTCGGGCCGACCGCGCTCTGCCTTTTACTGGCCAGTTGCGCTCAGACCGGACCGCCGCTGCCACCGTCGCTCGAACTCCCCAAGCCGCCGGCCGATC
>JBEKIB010000119.1:0-11581 GCA_050011975.1 Terriglobales bacterium
TTCCGGAACGCCCGCCGATCCCGGAATGCCCAGCGTGGCCACGCCCGATCCCGCTTTCACGAGCAGCGCGTCGGCGTGTCCGTGATAGCAGCCCTCAAATTTCACAATGTATTTGCGCTTCGTATAGGCGCGCGCCAGGCGAATCGCCGACATGGTCGCTTCCGTGCCCGAACTGACAAAGCGAACTTTCTGCATGTGCGGAAACGCGGAGATTACCAGCTCGGCGAGATCCGCTTCGGCGGGAGTGGAAGCTCCAAAACTTGTGCCATTACGCGCCGCCGCGATCACGGCCTCGATGACGGTGGGCGCGGCATGCCCAAGGATGAGCGGACCCCAGGAGCCGATGTAGTCAACATATTCGTTGCCGTCCGCATCCCAAATGCGCGAACCCTGGCCGCGGACGATGTACAACGGGTCGCAGCCCACGCTGCGGAAAGCGCGTACCGGCGAGTTCACGCCTCCGGGAATCAACTGTTCGGCGCGTTTCTGCAGCTTGCGGGATTGCTCTGTCTTGCGGGCCATCATTCCTCCAGCGTAGTGATCGTCACCCCGATCAATATAGCAGCGGCACAAAGGGAAGGTCAGAGGTAAGAGGTCAGATTGCAGAAGTAAGAACCTCGAAGTTCCCGCATCCTTGAGGTTTCTTACTTCTGCAATCTGACCTCTGACTTCTGACCTCTAACCTCTGACCTCTCACCAAATGTGGTAATAACCTTCGCGGCGACCGAGTTCGACTTTAAGCCCGAAAAGATTGCCCAAGCTCTTGGCCTGCAGAACATCTTCCTTGCGTCCGTCGGCCACGATGCGGCCATTCGACATGAGCACGACTCGTTCGATCTCGGGAACAATATCTGGAATCTCATGGGTGACCAGAATGATTCCAATTCCCGAGTTGGCCAGGGAGCGCATCGTTTCTCGCAATCCGTGCTGCGCCAGAATGTCCAAAGAATTACAGGGCTCGTCGAACAATAGCGCGCGTGGTTTGTGGACCAGGGCCCGCGCGATCAAGACGCGCTTGGCCTCGCCCGACGACATTTCCTCGACGGCACGCTCCGCCAGATGCGAGACCCCGAGCTGGGCTAACGCGGCCTCGGCCAGTTCTTTGTGTCTGGGATCGACAGTGTGATTAGGGAATATGCGCGTGCTGCTGAAGAAGCCGGACAGCACCACGTCCAGGCCGCTGGCGTCACCGGTACACGAAGACATCAGGTCGTTGGACACGATGCCCAGCAGCGATCGCAGCTCAAAAACGTTCCAGCTCTTCTGTCCGAGAATGGTCATGCTCGATCCTTTGCGGACCATCGGATAACAGTCGCGAGTGATGGTTTTGATCAGCGTGGATTTGCCGCAACCGTTCGGCCCCAGCACCGCCACATGTTCGTGCACATGGACGCGAAGGCCGAAGTCATCGAGGACGATCTTTCCTCCGCGCATCACGCGCACGTTCCGCAGATCGAGCAGTGGGGGCTGGAGTCTCACGCTGGCAGGTGATTTCACGTTACAGTATCTCAAATGTTCGCTGCGGAGCTGATCAGGTTCGCGGATCACTGCGACGCTGTCGCCTGGGCGCCGCATAAAATTCATCGGACTTTCACGAAATCGCAATATTCCTGCAACGTCTCGCGGCTATCTTGAAGGCAGTTGCCCTTCTAACCGGGAGGGTTTATCAGGACGGCCTTGGGGGGCTCCGGGCTGTCCTTTTTGATTTCTGGAAGGTTCTTCGGCGCGACTCCCCTCACGCGCATTCCTCTCACCAAGCGCGGCGCTCGAGCAATCACTTCATATACGAACGCACAATCTCAATGAGTTCGTCGGTCGCCAGCGCCTGCTCGGAACTGAGCTGCTTCGGGTTGATGACGTGAAAGCGGATGTGGCCTTCCAGCAATTCGGCCATTAATCCGTTCATGGCGCCGCGCGCGGCCGTGATGAGCTGCAGCACATCGGAGCAGTCTTCGTCCGCTTCCAGCGCGCGCTCAATGGCAGCAATTTGGCCTTTGATCCGTTTGATCCGGAGGATGAGCTTGGGTTTTTCTTCGACGGTATGCATTTTTTTCTTGACCGTAGTATACCCCCCTATGGTATACGAAGACAAGGTCAGCAGGGAAGCAGCACTTGCCCCGGTGAGGATGCAAAAGAGGCATTCGAGAAACCAAATCTTCAAGCTGGCGCCCCGCTGGATGGAAGCAGTAGACGTGAGACGCTTTGCTTTTCCCCGTCGGTTCACTTCTGCTTCTTCTATTTCCGAAAAACCGGGACAAGAATGCGCGGAACTACTCGCAAGCGTGCGTGGCCCGTCATGTATTAACCATAGTTAACCGATTATGATATGCTTGCGTTAATTATTCAGCGTGGGCGCGCACCGCGCGGGTAGAGGGGACGGAGAAGCGGGTGTGGGTGTGTCTCGCCACGAAAAAGCTACGTTTAAACTTGGAGCCGCAACTGTAACTTTCTATTAACCGACTAAGCGCATACTGATAAATTCTGCGTGCCATTGTGATTGTAATCACGATGAAGGGTGACCGTAGGCGTGGCGGAGCGCGGCAGTCAGCCGCTAGTTTGTGTCTATGATATTGAAATTGAAATTCATTTTCATTACGAATCGCCTCACATGGATCGCTTCGCTATGAACGACCGGGCCCGCGGACGCCGTCTCCGTTGCGCTGCCGGACTGCCCATTGCCCTGGCGCTGGGCCTGGTGCTGGTGCTGGGCTTCGCCTCTCCCGCTAGCTGGGCGCAGGCGCAAGCCGCCTCGGCTCCCACTCAAACCGCCGCGCCAGATGCGGGCGATCCGCCCAGCCCGCCCAGCGATGCCAATGCCGATATCGAAGCGATGTTCCCGCATTTCAAGAGCACGCGATTCTGGCTCTCCGGACAGGCGAACTTCATCTTCCAAACTCATCCCGACTTTCATGCCGACTACAGCGGACCCCACAGCCTCAGTCCGGACTATGACAAAGCCACTTCGCGAGTGATGACGCTCTATACCGGCGTGCGGCTCAACCATTCCACCGAGCTCTTGGTGGACATCGAAGAAGCTGGCGGCCAGGCGCTCAGCACCGGCCTTGGCCTGGCTGGGAATACGGATCTGGACATCGTGCGCAATCCGTTGTTGAGCAAAGAACCGTACCTCGGGCGCGGCATGATCCACAAAGTGTTCGCGTTGAGCAAGGACAAGGTCGAGAACCAGCGCAGCTTTCTATCGTTGTTCGATGAGCTGCCGCGGCGCCGCCTGGAAATTCGCTTCGGCAAGTTCAGCATGCCGGATTTCTTTGACGTAAATTCGGTGGGCTCCGATACGCATTTTCAATTCAACAACTGGTCGGTGGACAACAACGGCGCCTGGGACTACGCGGCCGACACGCGCGGCTACACCGTGGGCGTAGTGGCGGATTACGGGGACCGCAACTGGGGTTTCCGCTTCGCCGAAGGTCTCATGCCAAAGGTCGCGAACGGTATTGATCTGGTGTGGCGGCCGTGGCAGGTTCATGCGGAAAATTGGGAATACGAGTTGCGTCGCGGCGTCATACCGAAAAAAGCGGGCGTCGTCCGCCTGTTGGCGTACACGAACTACGCCAATATGGGCATCTACCGCGATGCGATTGCGCAGTATCAAGAAGGTCTGGTTAAGGTCCCGGACATCACCAACCATCCCTGGCACGTCACCCGCAAATATGGCTTTGGCATCAACCTCGAACAGAATCTCGTGCGGAACGTCACGGCATATGCCCGCTGGGGATGGGACAACGGAAGAACCGAGTCCTTTGCCTACACGGAGATTGATTCGACGTTTAACCAGGGTATTGGGGTGAGTGGCGCGCTATGGCATCGCAAGCAAGACCGCGCCGGCATTGCCTTCGTGTCGAACGGCATCAAGAAGGATCACCAAGTATACCTGGCAGATGGCGGGCTCGGTTTTCTACTGGGCGATGGCGGGCTGAACTACGGGCGGGAGAACATCGTCGAGTCGTATTACACGGCGCACGTTTGGCGGGGAATCTACATCGCTCCCGGAGTGCAGCACATCGATAACCCCGGCTATAACCGCGACCGCGGGCCAGTCGTGGTGCCAGGCCTGCGGGCGCATGTGGAGTTCTAGAACCAGTTCCCGGTTCTCAGTTCTCAGTAAAACAATCTTAGAACGTGAATCTTGCGGAAAATTGCAAGACGCGGGGAAGGCCGTTGGGGCTGATTTCCCCGAAGGTTCCGAAATTGCCCGGGCCCGAATTGGGCACTAGATAACACTGCTGGTTTGCGGACATGCCATCACCGCAGTTGCTCCCGATGGGGTTGTATTGCAACTGGTTGATGCCGTCTCCGTTTTGCACGTAGTAGTTGGCGTGGTTGAACAGGTTGAACGCTTGCGCCTGAAATTGAAGTTCCTTGCCTTCCCGAATCTCAAAACTGCGTGCCAACCCAACGTCGATCCTCTCCAGCCACGGGCCATAGAAAGAATTCAGGCCGATGCCCGGCGTGGGGCCAGCGCCATTAACGCCCCCGGCGGTGTTCGCGGTGTCCTGATTGAAGGCGGTGTCGTTCAGGTTGTCGTTTCCATAGAGGACATTATTGACCGTTACGCCGTTGCAGGTGTTGAACGACAGAGGAGCGGGACTGGTGCAGGCGGGACTCAACAAGCCCGCGTAGGGACGGCCGGAAGAGAACTCCATTACGCTGCTCAGCGTCCAGCCGGAGAGGACTTTGCGGCCCGCATCGGAAGTGGTTAGTTGTTCCAGTTGGGGCCGGTAAACCGCGGCTAAGGTAAGGCGGTGGCGCTGGTCCAGCAGCGAGGGAGCATGGGTATTGCTGAAGTCGAACTGATTGTTGAAATCCATTCCATCGAGCATGATGCTCTTGGCGAAGGTATAAGAAAATTGCAGCGAAAGGCCTCGTGACATGCGATGCTGCACCTGCACGAATAAAGAATTGTAGTGGTTCTGCGCGGGGCTGATCAGTTCGTTGATCTGGCCGAGGGTGGAATTGATGCGGCCTTCGGGGAGCAGACCGTTGTCCATGTTCGGCAAGGTGATCGTCGGTCCAGTGCAGGGCGCTGTGGTTGTGCCGGGAGGACAGACAGTGTAGGTCGTCGTGCCTTGGAGTGGTTGCAGGTTTGCATCATAGGCGCTGCCGGAAAGCAAATGCACGCCGTGATTCCACATGGTGCCGATGGTTACAGTAGTGTTCTCGAAAATTTCGCGCTCAATCTGCAAACTCGATTGCAGAATATAGGGCACTCTGAATTGCGGAGAAACGAGGGAAATATCCTCAGCGGCCGCGAAGAGCGGAGAATTGGCGGGAAGAATATTCGGGAACGTGGGAACCTGTTGATCCGGCGGTCCGGCAGAGTAACTGACACTGGCGGAGGTCTGCTGGGACGCTAGTCCGTTCGAGGCCACCGCGTTGCGGTAGTTGAGGCCATTCATGTTGGTGTAGAAGAGACCGAATCCTCCGCGAACTACTGTCTTTGATTGCGGCTGCCAGGCAAATCCGAAGCGTGGCGCCAAGCGGCGAAATTGGTTCGGATACTGGCCGGTGAGCGGGAAAGCCGGATTTTCCGCTGGCTGCGGGTAAACCTGGAAGTCCTCGCGCAAGCCCATTTCGAGGGTCAACTTCGGCAAGGCTCGGAAAGTATCTTGCACGTAGAAACCGTAGTAGGGGACGCTAAAGGAAAAGGTGGGGTTTCCCGCCGTCTGACTGAACACGTTGTATTCGCCTAGCGCAAACTGTTCCAGGTTCGAAAATTCATAACTGCCGAGGAAGGAACCGAACTCGACGGCCTCGTTCGGGTCGGCGCCGCCATCATTGTTGTCGGCATCCCAGGTTCGGTTCATATCAAAACCGAATTGCAAGGTGTGCTTGCCGATCACGTAGTCGATGCGGTCGGACAAAGAATACTGTCTTTCAAACACTCTCCCAATCGAGAAAGGAGCGTTGCCTAAAATGAAAGCGGCCGGGCTGTCCAGAATTATGGTGGGGGTGTTTGGAGCCGCACCGGTCGGTGTCGAGATCTCGTTGTCTTGCGACGTGCCGGCGTGAAATTCGTTCAGCAGATTGGGCGAGAATGTGTGCGTCCATCCCAGGGTGGTCTGGAAAGTATGCACGTAGGCGTTCGCCAGGGTTTGCGTCCCATAGTTTGCCACGGTTGGGTCAAGGATGACTCCTCCCGGGGAGCTGAATCGGTTCACATTGAAACTGAGGGACAGGCTATCGCGGTTAGTGGCCTGATAGTCGAGACGTGGAGTAATCACCCAATCGTTGCCCTTTCTCGCTTTGAGGCCCAGATTGGAGTTCAGCGCGTTGATGGCGTTCGACACTTGCTGGAGATATACCGGATTGGTCGGGTCAGGCGCGGTGCCGGTGCCCGGCACCGGCAAGGGCCCGTTCGGCGGAGGCAGCGCCGGGGCAGTCGTTACCGAGGGCGGAAAAAAATTAGCAAGCACAAAAGCATCCAGGTTCGACGGATTCGTGGCCAGGGCCGAGTTGATCACGGGAATCGGATTGTTGTGCAGTTGCTGCTCATAATCCGCGAAGAACCATAAACGATTGCGCAGGATAGGGCCGCCCAGTCCGGCGCCGAATTGCTGCAAATCATCTTCCGGTTTCGGATTGCCGGCAGCTTTATCGAGGGCGTCGTTGGCTCCAAACACGGAGTTGCGGTTGTAATAGAACACAGCGCCATGGAACGCGTTGCCACCCGACCGGGTGATCGCATTCACGAAACCGGCTCCGCCGCCGTAGATTGCGGTGTAGGGGCTGACCGCGACCTGGAACTCCTGAATTGAATCTTCGCCGAACAGGTAAGGGATGCGGTTACGGCCGACGACGTCGGAGAAGTAGTTGTTGGTGGCATTCGAGCCATCGACGGTGAACGAAGTGGAGCCATTTCCATTAGCGTATCCCGAATCCTCGCCGCCCTGTTGCCCGGCAATGCTCACTAGACCGGTGTCGCCGTCGTAGCTGGTGTTCGGTGTGAGCACCATGAAGTTGGTGTATTTTCGTCCGTTGAGCGGCAGGTCTTCGATAAGAGAACGGTCGATGACCGTGCTGGCGGAGGAATCCTGCGGCCGCAGCAGCGGTGTCGTCCCGATTACTCGAACCGTGTCCGCGCCGGCTCCCACCTGCAGCTTGATGTCCTGCGACGTAGTGTTTCCTACGCGCACTTGCACCAGGACCTGGACATTGCGAAAACCCTTGAGACTTGCCACCATGGAATAGGAGCCCGGCGTGACCACTGGAAAACGGTAAAGTCCCGCATAGTTTGTCGCGGTGGTTTGCTCCACGCCAGTCGCGAGGTTACGCAAAACCACCGACGCTCCCGGCACTATCGCCCCGCTCGGGTCGGTGGCCAGACCGCCGAGCGAGCCCGTCAACACCACATTCTGGGCGGTGAGCAATACGCAGCTTGCCAACACGACCCAAACGCCGCATGCTGCCAGGCGAGTGACCACCGGAACTTTCACGCCTGGTCGAATGATGGTCTTAAGGGCGTGTGTGAAAAGCAGAGTGGGAGGGCATTCATCTAACTTCATAACTCTAGTATCCTTCGCAGACAGATCAGGAGGGCCCAGCGATGCGCCAGAACACAGGACAATAATCGCGCGTTATTAATAGTACGTCACACAAACGTTAATGCTTTAAGAAAAGCCTACTAGCAACGGTAATATGTTCAAGATCTACTACTTGCGGTAATTGTTGAGGCACGATGAATTCTGTGTTCCCTCATTGACTCACCGAACCTCTGACGTTAAAGTTCTCTTTTCGGATCAGCCCGATCCGCTGCACCAGTTGAAAATGGATCCGCTTCATTCTTTCTTCGAAAGTACCCCCGCCGCCCGGCTTGGACCGCTGGAGCGGCAAATCCACCGCGCGGTGTGGATGCGAGGAAATGCCACCGTCCGCGAAGTGCTGGAGGATGGAACGATCTGGCAAACCTATACCACGATCATGACGACGATGGACCGTCTGTTTCGCAAAGGACTCCTCGGCCGCGTTCAAGAAGGAAAAGCATTTCGCTACTCGGCGCGCTATAGTCCCGAAGAACTCGAGCGCGTGGCTGCCATGAACGGTATCCGACAGCTTCTGGGGTCCGAGTATGCCTCGCTTCACCTTTCGTATTTTGTGGAGGCGGTCAGCGCGCAGGACGAGAAACTGCTTGGGGAGCTGCAGACCCTGGTGGAACGTCAGCGCGCGGAACTGCAACGCAAGAAGGGAGGGCAGAAGTGATATTCGCGGCGCGGGGCTTCCTCGTTTCTCTGGCGTTTTTCGCCATGGTGTACTGCCCGTTGTCCATGCTGGTCGTGTTGGCATGGCGGAGCATGAACCGCATCGGCCGAAAGTCTCGCTTTGGCTCTGACATCGTGAGCTCTGCCAATTTCCTGTTCAGGCTGCGGATTTTTTCTTTTACGGTTGCCACTGTAGTCGCCGTTTTTTTCACCTTCCCGTCATTCTGGTTGATGGAGAGGGCGTCGCTCGACGAGGATGCCGGAACGTTCATTCTCGCCGCGTGTTCGCTGCTCATCCTCGGCGCTGGCTTGGCCCGTGGTCTTAGGGCTCAGGCGAGAACGACGCGCGCCGTGACGCAATGGTCGTTGGCAGCGAGGGGCATGGCAGCGACGAGCATGGGAGCGACGAGCACCGGCAGCGGGACGGTTACGCCAACACTGAGCGCTTCGAACGGAGCGCCCGCGCTGATTCTGGTCGGTATCCGGAGACCCAGCGTGATGATCTCCGACATGGCAGCGCTTGTGCTCAGCGATCGCGAGTTGCAAGTAGCGGTCCGGCACGAGCTCGGGCACAAGCGGTCCTCGGATAATCTGAAGAAGGTTCTCATCAGTGCGACTCCATTTCCCGGGATGAGCAGCCTCGAAAATGCGTGGCGGGAGTCAGCCGAACTGGCGGCAGACGATGCAGCCGTGGCGAATCGTCAGGATGCGCTGGATCTGGCGGCGGCGTTGATCAAACTTTCGAGATCCTCGAAGCAGTGGTCCGAGCCTGCGCTGGCCAGTGGGCTGGTCAGCGGCTCATCTTCGATTAGCCTGCGCGTCCAGCGCCTGCTCGAGTGGCGCACCGCCGGCCGGCGCCTCCAACGCACTTGGCCTTGGACTCTTCTTGTTCTGTCAACAATCATCGTCGCCATTGCCAGCAACTACGGCGCAACCCTTGCGCTGACGCATCGCTTGACTGAAATTCTTGTGCCGTAGTCGAAGCTCTCCAGAGAAATCAGGGCTGTCTTGCGCGCAACTCCCGCTGCGGGCCCGGATTGCAAGGTGTTTGGCATCAGTCCAGGGACAGGACTGTGCTTATACATTCATCCGTTGCGCGTAATTCCGGCTTCTTGTTTTTGTATCGTATGAAGCGCCCAGGCCATGCGCGGGGTGTTGTGGGCAATTCCGAAGCGGCCCTGGGCATCGAGCAAAATGATTCCACCGTGGCCGTTGAGGCGCTGCTTCAGATAGTTCATCGCTTCCTTCGCGATCCACTCCGGCAGGCTGCCGGATTCGACGCGATCCGCCGCCCACTTCGCGAGCACGAGTTTCATGATCGGTTCTCCCCATCCGGTGGTGGAAGCGGCCGCGCTGAGATTATCGGCATAGCAGCCGCAGCCGATGAGCGAAGAGTCGCCGAGGCGTCCGGGATCTTTATTGAGCGTGCCTCCAGTTGAGGTTGATGCGGCGATATTGCCCTCGCAGTCGAGGGCGACGGCTCCGACGGTGTCGTGCGAAATGGCGGGCGCGAACAGATCGTTGCCGTGATTTGAGTCCTGTGCCTGATATTCGCGCAAGCGCTCGACTTCCCTGGGGATGATGAGATCTTCGTTGCGGCAGAGAGTGATGCCGTGTTCGGCGGCAAAGCGCTCGGCGCCTTCGGCGACAAAATAGACGTGCGTGCTGTCGCTCAGAATCTTGCGGGCAACGCGAACCGGGTTGCGCAGACGCTCGACGCAACCGACGCCGCCGCCGCGCAGCGTCGCGCCGTCCATGATGAAAGCATCGAGCTGCACCTTGCCGTCGCGGTTCAGGAAACTGCCGCGGCCCGCGTCGAAAGTTTCGTCGTCTTCCATCACGACCACAGCCTCTTCGACCGCATCGAGAGCGGAGCCGCCGCGCTCCAGCACGCGCCATCCGGCGGCAGCGGCATTGCTCACACCGTTGAGATGAGCTTCGACCATATCGTCGGGAATGGCCCACGCGCCGCCGTGAACGACTAGAACAGGATTGGTTGGCACTTTCAGTCCTTGCAGGAAGTTGTGGGGAATAGTTTAGCAGGCGGCGGAGAAAGTGTGATTCAGAGAAGTGTGATTCGAAGAAGTGTGATTCGTATCAGGGCATCGCTTTAGCGATGCCGAAAGCGGCTCCGTTTTGAGCACACTTATGCGGCCCGCGCGGGAGTATCCATTTCCGTCGTCCGCTGCCAGGTGTAAATAACGCGGTGGATTACGGTGATCGTGGAAAGCACAGCGATCACCCACAGTACCGGGGCCATGACGTTGAACAGAGCGCCGATGATCAGCAGCACCAGACGCTCGGGGCGTTCCATGAAACCGACGCGGCAGGTTCCGATGAGCGACTCGGCGCGGGCGCGGGCGTAACTCACCATAATCGCGCTGATCATGGTCAGCGCGGTCAGCACGACATAGAAGAATCGGTTGCCGCGAGAGTAAAAAACCAGCAATCCAAAAAACAGCGACGCATCGCTGTAGCGGTCAACGATGGAATCGAAAAAGCCTCCGAAGCGCGTGACCTGATTCGACAAGCGGGCGACGCGGCCATCCACCAGGTCGAAGAATCCCGATCCGATGATGACCAGGCCGGCATAGAAAAACATGCGGCGCTGGTTGTCGCCGTTGGCGTATCCAAACAAAAACGCGGCGTAGGTGTTGACCACCAGTCCCATCAGTGTCAGCACGTTCGGATTGATGCGGGAGAGAGTAAGCAGGCGCACGATGGCATCGAGCAGAACGCCGCAGGCGCGCCCGACTCCGCTGGTCCAACTCATAGGATCCAACCCATAAAAGTGCGCCTCATAACGTTCCCGCTCATTCCGTCTCCCGTTCCGGTTCCGGCAGCGCTTCCAGTTCCGCTTCCAGCTTGGCTTCGGCGATATCGTGCATGGTGGAGAGCTTCAGGATTTCCATTTCGCGGCTTCCGCCGGGAGTGACGACCATGGCGATGTCGCCAACTTTCTTATTCAGCAGGGCGCGCCCGATCGGCGAAGTGGTCGAGATTTTGCCGGCGGTCACGTCCGACTCTTCGCTGGTCACCAGCTGGTATTCCATTTCTTCATTCTTGGTGCCGTCGAAGATCGTCACGGTCGAGCCGAGACCAACTTTATCCTTGGGGATATTGTTCATGTTGATCAGCGACAGGTCGGCCAGGCGCTTGCCCAGCTGGCGGACGCGCGCCTTCAAATACTCCTGGCGCTGCTTGGCCATGTGATACTCGGCGTTCTCGCTGAGGTCGCCCATGGCTACGGCCTTCTTGAGCTCGCGGGGGATATCGTGGGCCAGCTCATACTCGAGCGTGTTCAGTTCATCCCGAAGCTTCTTCTTGATCTGCTCCGTCATCGCTTTCGGCATTATAACGCTCGG
>JBEKIB010000120.1:0-19251 GCA_050011975.1 Terriglobales bacterium
ATTCGGGGTGACGATGCACGCCGCCTGAACATCAGAACCCTGTCGCAGGCCGCCGCGTATGCGCCGCAATGGCGTGCTGGCTTCGGCTACGAATTCATGGAACGTCCTGACGGATATAGAGGATTGGCTGCAGCCTATGGCCTGCATTTTGCAGCCCAGCCACGCGTCATGGATCTGGGGTTACTAGCAAGAGCGCTTCGTGATCATCAGATTGATCTGGCCGCGGGGAATGCCACCGATGGGCTGATCTCCGCTCTGGATTTTTTTGTTCTGGAAGACGACCGGCACTATTTTCCACCCTACGAGGCGGTGCCGGTGGTTCGCAAGATGGCCTTGCAGCAGCATCCCGAAGTTGCGCGGGCGCTTGCGGGTTTGGCGGGAAGGATTTCGGATCAGGAAATGCAGCAACTGAATTATGCAGTCGATGGGCTGCATCTCGATGTGAAAGAAGTGGCGCGCGATTTCCTGCGGAAGAAAAGGCTGGCCGAATGAAAATCCGATTTTCCATTGGGACATGAATCTCGGAGAGCTTGCTAGACGAAATGTACGAGGCGCCACCTCCGCAGATCCGGGCCAATTGCGTACGGCAGCAGAAGACGAGATTCTGGTAGTGCGCGGCTCGCACCTGGGAGGAGCGCGAGTCCAGCACGCCGGTGGCGATTCCTTGCAGCAACCGCATTGGCGGCCGTCCGAAATACCGGTAGACGACGAGCGCGGCGCTAACGTCCAGCGTGCCTCACGTGAATCCGGCTCACAGGATTGTGAGCAGCGGGTGGGAATTCTGCAGTGAGGACAACGCAGACGTTGGACCCATGATCTCCTTGATGCCGGCAAATCTGGAGCCAAGAAAATACTGAACTGAATTGGTCCAGACAAGCAATCTCAGTCCCGGCCAATCTCAACCCGAAAAATGCGGCTTCTTGTCTACAGGCACAATCTCCTCGGGTGGACCATAACCGCGATCGTGTGCCTGATTCGAGACCGCATATAGCTTCAGGTCGCTCCAACTCCATCGACTGGAAATGGGTGGTCTCCCGCAGGCACAGTACAGCGTCCATTCATCTGCGAATCCTTCGGCCAGCGGCATCAAGTACGACCCGTTGCGATACGGGCTGAAGCCTGGCAAATATCGAGTCGAGCACTTTGGGCACTCAACGCAATGGCGAACACGGGAAGCCATGGCATGTGTCAGTGAGCTCTTTCGAGGGAAACTGGCGGTATGCGCTCACCCCTCCGGCGACCGCCTGTCACCGGTGACAAACGTTGCGGGTGCGTTCGCGTGTGCTGATTTGGAACAATGCAGGCCGAGGGCCGTCTTGGGAGGAAAATACGTGAGGTTCCAATGCTCAGTTGCGTGTTTCCAGACGGGAGAGTGACGAATTGACCAGTTCCAGAAACAAAGTAAAAGCAAGCCTACTGATCAATTCATACGGATATCAGTAGAGATCGCCGGCGATGCTATGAGATTCGGGAGTCCGGCCTCGACAAATGCAGCCATGGCATGCATACTAGTTGGTATGTTAATTGCTAGAAGCAGATCGAGACGTAGTGGGGCCACACCGCGCGATCCAGAGCGCACGCGAGGGCGCTTGTTGCGGGCCGCCTTCCAGGAGATGCACCGCTCAGGATTTCGAAGCGCGGATATGGATGCCATTCTGGCCAGAGCAGGCGTGACCAAGGGCGCGTTGTACTACCACTTCGATAACAAAGAAGCCCTCGGGTATGCGGTCGTGGACGAGGTCATCGCAAGCAAGGTTCACCAGAAGTGGGTGCAGCCTTTACGGAATGCCAAGAACCCCATCGACGTTTTGGTCCGCATTGTTCGGTCCGAATCGCTGAAAAGAGAAGACGTTCAGCGTAGCTGCCCCTTGCTCAACTTGTCTCAAGAGATGTCAGGTATTGATGAGGGATTCCGCAGAAGGACTGCAAGACTTTTTAGGGACTGGCACGATGCAATCGCGGAGGCACTACGTGAAGGACAGAAGCGTGGGATGGTAAGGAGCGATGTAAACGCGAATGAAACGGCTACCTTCCTGATCGCGGCATACGAGGGTTACGTCGTTTTAGCAAAGAATTCGCAGGATCCCCGGACGATGCAATCCGGCCAAAGAAGGGTGAGCGGCCACATCGAGTCACTGCGCCCGGCGCGCGGACGGTTGTGAGCGGCAGGCCGAGACTAGCCGCGGCGAGGGTTGCAACATGCTTAGTAAATACCATAGTGCAATCACGCCGGTTTTGCGCGAGCAAGAGATGGTGGGTTCGCCCCTAATGCCCATGTTGTGTTGTTTTCTGCCAGCATACATACCGGTATGAAGGTACAACGATCGGCTGTGATTGCCGCATCATTAGGTTTGAACGCGTATTCAAGTCCGTATATCAGGGGAAAATCAATGAACCGAAGGATAGTCGGGACGATCGCAGTAGGAAGTTTGGTGCTGGTTGTCGTGCTGATCACGGCGTGGCAAGCGCTAGCACAGGACGCCAAAACGCCGTATTTGACCATGGCCCCGCTTGACCAGTACCTCATGCCAGATCGAAATGCCGAGATCGCGCTGGCGCAAAGCGCGGCCCCGGAGGCCATCTCGCGCGATGCCGACGTCCTCGTCCTTGGAAAGCATGGCTATGAAACCGCCGTCAAAGGCAAGAATGGCTTCGTATGCCTCGTGGAGCGAGGGTGGATGGGCCCATTCAATGGTGAGGATGCCGCAAATTTTTGGAACCCTAAAATTCGAGGTCCGGTCTGCTACAATCCGCCGGCTGTCCGCTCCATCCTCCCGCTGACTTACAAAAGAACGGAGATGGTGTTGGCCGGTCAATCCAAAGCTCAGATCATCGACGGCATCAGGACATTCATAAAGCAAGGGCTGCCGCCCCTGGAGCCTGGAGCCATGTCCTACATGATGTCGAAAGAACAGTACCTCACCGACGACGGCCACCACAACTGGATGGCTCACCTGATGTTTTACACCCCACTCATGGACGGCGCCGTTTGGGGTGCAGATCTGTCCAACTCTCCCGTCATGCTGAATCCACAGTTCAGTGGCGCTCCCGAACCAATCGACGTATTCATGTTACCCGCGGGCTGGTGGTCGGATGGAACAGCGAACCCAGTCAGGGCCAGGTAGGCAAAATGATGTCATTGGGAATTGTGGCGCTGGTTATCGTGCTGGGCGAGTAAACCGGACGGAACAGAGATGGATGAGGGAACCATGCGCGTGTTGATCGTGGATGATGAGCCCATGGCCCAAACGGCTTTGGCAAATGTCCTGTCGGCAAGGAGCGACGTGGAGTATTTTGATTCGGCCAACGACGCGGTCGAAGCGTTCGAGAAACTGGCGACGGACTCTTACGATGTTCTGCTTCTCGACATCAATATGCTGGAGCTGTCGGGCACTGAACTGGTAGATCAGCTTAGGAAACGACGCTTTCCGTTGCCGTCCATCGTGTTTGTAACGGCACACGTTGAACACGCGATCGCCGCCTTCGAGAAGCACACCGTCGACTACGTGCTAAAGCCTTTCTCCAACGAGAACATCAGTGAAGCCTTGGTCCGGGCGTCTCGGAGAGCAAAGGCCGAGCGAGCCGCGAAATTGATCGAAGCTTTGCCGCAGTTGCAGAAGCTGTCTCGCCCGCAGTACCCGAGGATAGCAATCAAAGCTAAAGGAAGGATTCTCCTCATCAATCTTGGCGATGTGGTCGTAGTTCAAGCTGAGGGTAATTATGTGTCGCTGCAGCGGGAATCGGACTCCTATCTGCTGCGCGAGTCAATCTCGGTGGTGGCAGAGAAGCTGAAGCCATACGGATTCATTCGGATCCATCGATCTGCGCTCGTGAATACCTCGTTTGTTGTGGAGATCAAGCCGTACCCGACGGGAAAGTATGGTCTCCGCGTTAAAGGCGGGAAGGAATACGCAGTTACCCGCGGTTACACGAAGAATCTCAAACCTCTCACAGAATTCCGGATCGGCAGCGGCAAGTTCCTTCTGGAATAGCCTAGACGCAGCGTGGACGTGAGCACCCTAGCGCGAGACCTTTACCTTTGGCGCGTGAAATGCATTAGGGAACGTGAAGGTGACCCGCGCTCCTTCTCGTACGTTGCCGACCAGCGCGGGACGGAAGCAGGCAATGCAGGTGCCCGCGGCGTGGCGAACGCTGGGATAGACAACTCCTGCCGATCCTTGATCGAGCAGGCGGCGGGCGAGTTGCTGGGATGCACGATAGCTGTCGGGCTGCAGGTATTTCTTGCGCGCAGGGTCGTTACGAAGATCTTCGTTACGAAGATCGCCATCACGAAGATCGCCATCACGAAGATCGTGGAACTCAGCGCGAAAGTCAGCCAGGTACTCGCGGTAATCGACGGTCTCTTCTTCCTGCCAGTTCACTTCGCGCAATCCCTCGGCATAATGGAAGGCGACCTCGGCTTGTGCGGTCTGCAGCGAGAAGCCGGCATACCAGGCGCCGCGGTCGGCTTCGTTGAAGCGGCTGCCCTCGGGCCGCGCATGCGTAAAGGCGGCGTTTACGATGTGATAGTGGGGCACCGCGAAAACCAGTTCGTGCACCGTGATTCCGGGGAGCAGGTTGGCCTCGCCCGCCAGTCGCCCGTTGGTGGCGTCGTCGAGCTGAAAGAGGTGCTCCATTTGCGCCGGTGGAAGTCCGAGCCGCGACAACACGCTTTCGCCCTCCTCATAAAAGCGATTGGGAATGAGGCGGTGCGTATTGTCCTGCGAGATGGACGTGGTTTTTGGGAACACATTCCTGGGCGACACTAGAGCCCGCCGCGGCGCGCGTCCAGCAATTGGCGAACACGCAGCATCGAGGGCATTCCGCCCTTCAACATATAGGCCAGCGGCGTCTGGCCGCCGAACACGGGATTTGAGTTCGGCAGCTGGATCCAGGCATCGGCCAGCTTCGTGCCATAGAGGATATTGAGGGCCTTAAAGATGCCCACGAGCAGGGATACGCGCGTGAGCTTGTCTTGATCCAGAGTCCTGGCGTCCGCGGTTTTGGCGGCGCTGCGTTTGAGCTGATAGAACGAGCCGTTGGAGATGCCGCCGATCAAACCCCTGGCGTCCTCGTCGCGCAGCTTCCAGTGGGATGCCAGGCGGAAAAATGCGCGGATGGCGACCGGGCTCAGCTTCTCCTGCATTGCCCGGCTGGAGAGGTCGGCAGGCTGATCCCAGGCGGCGCCGTGAAGGTGGACCACGCTGGACGCGTCGAGGGCAATGTCTCCAAACATGACAACATTATGCTACATAGTTGGAGTCAGGTCAAGGAGGGTACCTTGCGTAGGGACAGCCACTCTCGGCTGTCCGGCGGGGCGAAGCCGCTCCCCGCTCTTGAGTACGGGGAAGGATGGAGACAAACGAAAACCCTGCGAGCTGCGCCCGCCCGGACAGCCGAGGGCGGCTGTCCCTGCGTATTAGTTGCAGAAGTTAGTGGCAGAAGCGCTGTAATTTCGGCGGAGGCGGGGTGGGGAACTCGTCAAACTCTCCATCCCATCCGGAGCATCCGCGGGCGGTGACGGCGCGGATCACGACTTGTTCCAGGTCGCGGGCTTTCGCTTTCGCTTGCGTGATCTGGTCCATCGGGAGATCGCCGCCGCTTTCGAGTTCGCCGAGGCCCGCGCCCGCGGCGGCATAACCGGCGTCGGCTGCGATGGTGTACCAGATGTAGGCAGTGAAGCGGTCCTGCGGAATGCCGCGCCCATCTTTCAGCGCTTTGGCGTAGAAGTATTGTGCCTGGGGCAGGCCCTGATCGGCGGCAATCTTATAGAGCTTCGGAGCCTTGGTGTAATCTCGATCCGCCATCAGACGGCCCAGGTAGTAGGCGCCGAAAGGGTTGTTCTGATCGGCGGAAAGCTTGAGCCATTTCTGGGCCGCGTCGAGATCGCGCGGTACGCCGTTCCCGAGGAAGTAGTGTCGTCCGACGAGCCAACCTGCTAGCGGATCGCCTTGTTGCGCAGCCTTGCGATACAGGTCGATGGCTTGGCTTTGGCTGCCCACGACCCCGGTTCCGGTCTCGTAATAGTAAGCCAGTGCGATCTGCGCTGGTCCATAGCCAAGGTCGGCGGAGCGCCGAAAGTAGTCAATCCCCAGCGAGTCATTTTGCGACGGCCCAACGCCGGTAATGGCGTCGATGCCACGGTCATACAGAGTGTCAGGAGAAGAGCTCTGCGCTAAGGCGATCGTGCCCCACAGCGCGAGAATTGCAAATAGAATCGTTCGACGCATTGGTGGTTTTTCCGTAATAGATATTGTAATAAGTATAGGAAATACGTTGAGTCAGTGTAGAGTTACGAAAGTTCCACGAGATGCATGACGGGCAGGGTAAAAGGAAGTGGGAATTTCAGAAACACCGCATGTGGCCGCCAGAGCGGCGTTCTACGCGGTCATCGCGTGCTGGTGGGTATTTGCCCTGACATTCTGGCTGAGGAAGCGTCCGCCCCGCGCCCGCGAGGCGAAGCGCGATTGGACTTCGCTCATCGGATTGTTGCTGCAAGCCGCTGCCTACTTCATCGTCTGGTCTTTTCCCCTGCAGCGGAGACATTTCTCCCCGATCATGTCCGGGTCGCCGCTGGTGCAATGGGGATTGGCAGGGCTCGCCGTGGCCATTGCAGTCGCTTCAACGTGGCTGGTAAACGCGGCCGCGCGGCGCTTGGGAAAGCAATGGGCTTTGACGGCGCGCCTGGTGGAGGGCCACACGCTCATTCAGGACGGCCCTTATCGCTTCGTGAGAAACCCCATCTACACGGGCATGTTTGGCCTGCTCGTGGCTACCGGACTGGCCGTGACGCAATGGATCCCGCTGCTGGTTGCGATCGTGTTATTTATTCCCGGAACCTGCATCCGCATTCGCAGTGAAGAGCGGTTGCTGCGCGAGGCCTTTGGTTCCGAGTTCGAAGAGTATGCGCGCAGAGTGCCGGCGCTGATTCCAGGGATTTACTAGGCTCGGCAGGTTGCGGAAAGCGAAATGTTTTCCCGTAGAAACGCGGCTTGCCGCATCTGAGACGGGGCAAGCCCCGTCTCTACAGAGAAAAGGACCTTCTACGCGTAGCGCTCGCGCATGAAATCAGCAATTGCCGTGTACGCGGCGGTCAGCGTTTTTTCTTCGGGCAGGAAAACGATGCGGAAATGTTTCGTCCCGGGACGCTGCCCGAAGCCTGATCCGTGCACGACCGTCACATGCTTCTGACGAATGAGTTCGGTGACGAAGATGTGGTCCCCTTCCGGGATGTCGATGCTCGGATAGGCGTAGAAAGCTCCGCGCGGCGCCACACAACTTACGCGTGGAGTTTCGGCACACCACTTCATGGTCAGATCGCGGCGGCTGCGCAGCTTGCGCTTCACTTCGACGAGGTGATCCTGCGGGCCTTCGAGCGCAGCCTTGATGGCGTACTGCTCGGGATGGTTGGCGCAGAGGCGCGCCCGCAACAACTTGTTCACGCCTTCGAGATACGGGTTGATGACGGAGGCTTCGCCGCTGGCAATGCCCCATCCGATGCGCCATCCGGGGGCGAGGTAATTCTTGGACAGTCCGCCGAAAGTAATGACCGGCACATCGGGCGCGACCGCGGCCATAGCGACGTGCGGCGTGTCGTCGATTATGAGTTTGTCGTAAATCTCATCGGCAAAGACGATCAGGTTGTGGCGGCGCGCCAGTTCGGCAATCTGCTCGAGTGTCTTGCGCGTATACACCGAACCGGTCGGGTTATTGGGATTGATCAACACCATTCCGCGCGTCCGCGGCGTGATCTTTTTCCTGATGTCGTCGAGATCGGGTTGCCAGCCGTCTTCTTCGTTCAGGTAATAAGTGTTCAGTCCGATTTCAAGCTTCGCCAGAACGGCGGAGTAGAGCGGATAGTCGGGGCAGGGAGTGAGCAGGTTGTCGCCCGGATTGAGCAGCGCGGTCAGGCAGAGACATCCTGAATGTTGGTGATGCCCTTGCGCGCCGCTTCGCCGCGAATCGCGTCGCGCGCCGGCGGGATGCCGGATGAAGGAGAATATCCATTCTTGCCGTCGCGCATTGCTTGATAAACGGCTTCAATCATGTGGGCGGGCGTCTGGAAATCAAAGTTGAGCGGGTCGCCGATGTTGAGCGGCAGAATTTTGTGTCCTTGCCGGGCGACCTCGTCGGCGATGCAGGCCAAGTCACGAATGGCGTAGCGGACGTTTTCCAAACGGGATGCAGGGATAATTTCGCGGAGTTGAGTAACGGGCATAAAACAATTCTAATCGCACAGGGCGCGGAGCGTGCAGAGAAAATCCCGGTAAGCCGACGTGAGTCCCTGCATATTCGGGATGAGTTGCAGTTCAGTGGGGGTTGAACTCGAACGTGACGATCTCGTTGCTCGCCGAGGGGGCGCGGGCGTATTTCCACTTCATCACGGCGTTGACGGCGCTGGCGGCGAGAATCGGATTGCCGCCCAGGATCTCGACGTTGGCAACGGTTCCGTTCGCCAGCACCATTGCATTCAGGCGTACGATCCCGCCGATTCCTTTGCTTTTCAGGACCTCAGGATAATTCGGGTTTGCGTTTCGCATGACCCTGCGACTGGAATGCTCCCCAGACTGGGCTTGCACCGGAGGAACCGAAGCGAGCGCCAGGCAGAAGACGAGCAGTGCCAGACTCGCCAGCGATAGCGGCGCGACTCCGAGCCTCTTCCGACGGTTGCGCCTGGCCGTTGAACCGTCACCGAGATCGTAGGTCAATTTGCACGCACTGGGAGGGTCGAAAACGCATAAGCCCCTAACCAGTTACGGTAAGCGTTTCGAGGACCGCGCGGCAAGATCACCGATAGAGACGGCCAAAAAATCAATCATCGCCGAGACGCCGAGGATTGCAGACCCCTCGCTCCCCACCCCATCCGGCAAATGCGGCCGGCTGGGGGCCCCGGTCGCTCGGGATGACAAACTGAAAAAGATTCTCTCGGCGCACTCTGCGTCTCGGCGGTAGATTGTCTTACTCCACTCGATCGATCTGCGCCTTCTGCAGTTTGTCGGAATAATCCACGTACACGGCTTTCCACTCGGTATAGAAATCAATCGCGCCGATGCCGCCTTCGCGATGGCCGTTGCCAGTGGCCTTGGTGCCGCCGAAGGGCAAATGGACTTCCGCGCCGATGGTCGGGGCGTTGATGTAGGTGATGCCGGCCTCGAGGTCGCGGACGGCGGCGAAGGCTTTGTTGACGTCCTTGGTGTAGAGCGACGACGACAGCCCGTACTCGATGTTATTGGCGATTGCGATGGCATCTTCGATGCCGTCGCAGGGAATGATCGAAACCACTGGCCCGAAGATTTCTTCCTGGGCGATGCGCATCTTGGGATCGACGTCGATGAATACGGTGGGCTCGATAAACCAGCCATGCTGGTAGTCTCCCTGGTCGAGACGATTACCACCGGTCACGAGCTTCGCGCCTTCGGTTTTTCCGATCTCGATGTAATCCAGGTCGGTCTTGAGCTGGTTCTCGTTCACCGCCGGACCCATCTCGACGGTTTCGTCGAGACCGTTGCCGACTTTGATTTTCTTGGCGCGGGCGACAAAGTGATCGACAAACTCGCCATAAACGCCTTTCTGAACGATGATGCGGCTGGTCGCGGTGCAGCGTTGTCCGGTGGTGCCGAAAGCGCCCCACAATCCGCCTTCGATGGCGAGGTCAAGGTTCGCATCGTCGAGCACGATCATCGGATTCTTGCCGCCGAGTTCGAGCGAACAATGCTTGAAGCTCTTGGCCGCCGTCGCGCCGACGATTCTGCCAACCTCCGAAGAGCCGGTGAGCGAGATGGCGCGGACCACCGGGTGCTCGGTCAGCGGCGTGCCGACCTCCGAGCCGAAGCCGGTCACGATGTTGATGACGCCTTTCGGGATGCCCGCATCGGTCAGCGCCTGCACCAGATTGAAGGTCGAGAGCGGGGTATCCTGCGCCGGCTTGATCACGCAGGTATTGCCGCAGACCACGGCGGGCAGCAGCTTCCACGAAGAGATGGCCATCGGAAAATTCCACGGCGTGATCATGCCGCAGACGCCGATTGGCTGGCGGACGGCCATGGCAAACTTGTTGGGTAGTTCCGAAGGCACGGTCGGGCCGAAGAGTCGGCGGCCTTCGCCGGCGTTGTAATAGGCGGCGTCGATGGCTTCCTGCACATCGCCGCGTGTTTCTTTCAGCACTTTTCCCATTTCGCGGGTCATGTCACGGGCGTGGTCTTCTTTGCGCTCGATCAGAATCTCGGCGGCGCGGAAAACCATCTCGGCGCGCCGAGGAGCGGGCACCAGGCGCCATTTGGCAAATGCACGCTTGGCCGCATCCACGGCTGCGTCGACGTCGGCCTTGTTGGATCGCTGGAAGATGGCGACGACTTCGCGCGTATCGGCGGGGTTGCGGTCTTCGAAAGTCCGTCCGCTGACGGATTCGACCCACTCGCCGTCAATGTAATTCTTGAAAACTCTGGTCTTGGTGGTGCCGCCCGCGATGGTCGGGCTGGTCAGGGTATCGGTTGCCATAGAAGCCTCCTGGGAGTAGTGCGGAACACATCATGCTAACCCCCGGGGTGAAGACGGGCAAGCGAGGTGCTGGCTGTGGTTTCGAATCCGCCCCCCTGGCACCGTCTGCTGGTGGTTCCGCGGTGGTCACTTTCGTAACCCTTTCGACCCCTGACCCAAGTTTAATACCCATCCCAGCAGGGATATGATGGTCATAGCACTATAGATATCCAGTATTCTCAAAATTTTGCAGTGAGGTTGGCACGGGCTCGTGTCGAATAAAAATAAGCCGGGGCTCTACGTTGCATGGAAGACGGTGACGTACCGCAGCGTGGTTATGGCGCTGGTGGGTGTGGCGCTGATTTTTTTCGCCGTCTTGCACGTGGCATTTCCGAAATTCACGGACTCGACGGTGAAGGCGGCGGGGCAACTTTCCACCGGCTTGCTCGAAAAAGTTGCAGGACTTGCGCCTCCGCTCAAAGGGTCCTCATCCGCGGTCGCGCAGCAGGCGCACTTCACCGCGCTCGATGGCACCATCCGGGTAAGGAAGGGCAACGGCAACAGTTGGATCAACGCCGACTACAACGTGCCCCTCGAAAAGGGCGACGTGGTGCAGACCGGCGCCGAAGGCATGGCCAAGATTGTATTCAACGACGGCACTAACTACACCGTGAAACAGGATTCGCTGATCGTAATCGAAGAGAACTCGGCCAACGATCAGCAACAAACCAGCGTGTCGGTGGCGGTCACAACCGGCACGGTCGATCTGACTACGGCGACCTATGTTCAGGGTTCGAAGTCGCAGGTGATTGTCGCGGGCGCGAAGGCTTCGCTCGCTCCCGATTCGGCGGCCATGGTGCACAATAATCCCAGGGACGATCAGCACGAGATCCTGGTCAAGAAAGGCAGCGGCGAAATCGAGCGCAATGGAGAAGTGGTTCACCTGTCGAACTGGGAGAAGGTGAGTTTCCAGAGCCAATCGAAAACCATGGAGCGGGCGACGGAAATCGGTCCGCCAGCGCCCATTACGCCGGGCAACATGATGCCGGTGTTCATCAACGCCGGGGAGAAGTCGAAGGAAGTCGAGTTTGCCTGGACGCCCATCGCGAACGCCGCCGGATACCGGCTGCGCATTTCGCACAATCCGTACTTTTCGTCGGTGTTGCTGGATCGCAAGGTGGAGACGCCGAGTGTAGTGGTGACCGGTCTGCCGGTAGGCGCGTACTATTGGTCGATCCAATCTTACGATGCGGCCGGCAAGGAATCGGTGGAAAGCGAAAAGAATCGCTTCACCATCATTGTGAAGGCGAAGGAAAAAATTGAGCTCGCGCTCGAAATCGATCCTCTGATTCAACACGGGCACGTGATCGAAGTGACGGGGAAGACCGAGGTGGGAGCGCGCGTCATGGTGAACGGCAGGGAAGTGCCGATCGTCGGCGACGATGGCTCGTTCCACTATTTCACGCCGCCCTTGCCGAACGGGGAAAATCTGGTCACGGTCACGGCGCAGAATTCCAAAGGCGGGGTGAACACCCACCAGGAGAAAGTCGTAATTCAGTAAAGATTAGAGGTTTGGAAGAAGGTTCGGAATGATGTTCGGAGTCGGGGTGGGACTACCGGGTGTCCGGATGACAACCAGTTCTCCTGAACATCGAAGTAGAATAGAAGAAACGTAGAATAATAGAAGAAGCTAGGGTAGAGCGACTCACACGGAAACTAAGAAGGCCCAGGTTCCGGTGGTGAGGCGAATTCCCGAGAGAGAGAAGTACTGCCATGTCAAACAACGGGTTTCATAACGGCTCATCGCGTTCGCACAATCTGCGTTCGCTCTTCAGCATGTTTTCGAGCGACCTCGCGATCGATCTCGGGACGGCCAACACACTGGTGTACGCGCGCGGCAAGGGCATCGTCGTCAACGAGCCCTCGATCGTCGCGCTCAACAAGAACACCGGCGAGGTGGAGGCTGTGGGCAAAGAGGCCAAGGAGATGCTGGGACGCACGCCCGGCAACATCGTGGCCATCAAGCCCATGAAGGACGGGGTCATCGCCGACTTCAAGGTCACCGAGAAGATGCTGAACTACTTCATCCAGAAGGCGCACAACCGCAAGATGCTGGTGCATCCGCGGATCGTGATTGGCGTGCCTTCGGAAATCACCCAGGTGGAAAAGCGCGCGGTCATGGATTCCGCCTATCGCGCCAAGGCCAGCGAGGTGCATCTGGTGGAGCAGGCCATGGTGGCCGCCATTGGCGCGGGGTTGCCGATCACTGAGCCCAGCGGCAACATGGTCGTCGACATCGGCGGCGGCACCACCGACATCGCGGTGATTTCGCTCAGCGGCATTGTTTATTCGCGTTCCGTGCGCATGGCCGGCAATCAGATGGACGAGGCCATCATGAACTACCTCAAGCGGAAATATAACCTGCTGGTGGGCGAGCGCACCGCCGAGCAGATCAAGATGGAAATCGGCTCCGCCTATCCGCTCGACAAGCCGCTGACCATGGAAATCAAAGGCCGCAACCTGATCGAAGGCGTGCCGAAAACCATCACGGTGGACGATAGCGAAATCCGCGAATCGCTGAGTGAGTGCGTTTCGACCATCATGAATGCGATCCGCGTCGCGCTCGAACGCACGCCACCGGAACTTTCCGCCGATATCAGCGACCGCGGCATCGTGCTGACCGGCGGAGGCGCGCTCATCAAGAACCTCGACAAGCGCATCCGCGAGGAAACGGGATTGCCGGTCTCGATCGCCGACGATCCCCTGTGCAGCGTGGTGCTCGGCACCGGCAAGATGCTCTCGGACTTCAAGCTGCTGCGCAAGATTTCGATCGAGTAGAGAGAAGCAGTTGTCAGTGGCCAGTGGCCAGTTGCCAGTGAAGACCCCAGGGAAATAGGTTCGTTGTACCGCGTCTGACCATGCGCAACTGATCATCGACCACCGGCAACCCTCACCAACTGGCAACTGGCCACTGACCGCTGACCACTGGCAACTGATGTTATGGACGTTCTCGGACGCTACCGCAACCTGATCGTGCTGGTGGGAGTGTTATTCGCCCAGGTACTCGGCTTGGCCGTGCAGGTCAAGCGGACGACCGACGACGAATCAACGCGCCTGATCCGCATCTGGGCGGTCGGAACGGTCACTCCTCTGGAAAAGGCGCTGGTATGGGCGCAAACTTCCACGGGCAACATCTGGCACAATTATTTCTATCTGCGCGGAGTGCGCGCCGAGAACCGCAGCCTCAAACAGCAGGTTGAGAAGATGAGTCTCGAGCGGGTGCGCATGAGCCAGGACGCCGACCAGGCGCGGCGTCTGCAGGCGTTGCTGGCCTTCAAGGAACAGTTCATTTCCGAGACCATGGCGGCGCAGGTCATCGGATCGAGTGGCAGCGAGTTGTCGCGCTCGGTCTACATCGACAAGGGTTATAACGACGGCATCCGGCCCGACATGGCGGTCATCACCGCGGACGGCATCGTGGGCAAGGTGCTGCGCGCCGATCCTGCGAATCGCCACGTGGCGCTCGTGCTCTTGATCGACGACCAAACCAGCGGAGTGGGCGCACTCCTCGACAAAACGCGGCTGCAAGGCATACTGCGCGGCACGCCGTCGGGCGAAGTGGTGCTGGAAAAAGTGATGAGCGACGAAACCGTGCCCCCTGGAGAAATGGTTCTTACCAGTGGCGGAGACGGCATTTTCCCCAAGGGCCTGCTGGTGGGCACGGTGACGAAGGTTTCGCCGGGCAGCGAGCTTTTTCTTAACATTCGGGTGCGTCCCGCGGCCGATCTCAGCAAGCTGGAAGAAGTGCTGGTAGTAACGAAGATCGATGAAAGGCAGGCCGAGCCCGACCAGACGGGCGCAACGCGCGCCATCGACATCCTGGCCGATCGCCTTCCGAAGGTTCCTTCCAAGCCGGAAAATGCCGTCAAAGCGGACGCGTCGGGAGCGATTGCACCGGGGACTGTCGTACCAACGACTGTCGCACCCACGGGCTCGGATGCGAAGCCCAAAGCCGTGCCCGCAGAAGCCTCCGCCGCGAGCGGCACGCCCACCGCGCAAAAAAAGGCAGGCCCCGCATCTTCTTCCGGAGCTTCTTCCGTAACTTCTTCCGGACCCAAGGCAACCGCTGCCGGAACCACTACCGTGAAAGATTCTCCCAGGCCCGTGAAGGCAACGGTAGAACCCAAACCGCAACCCGCCGTGGAGGATAGTCCACACTAACGTGGCCATTACCTACACATCGGGAGAGCAGGTTGAGGTTTACCGGTTCAGCATTCCGGCGACGATTCTGATTCCCCTGGCCGCCGTTTTCCTGCAGGCGTTTCTACCACTGCGCTTTCGTTTTTTCTCGATCTTCGATCTTCCGCTGCTCGTCACCATCGGTTTCGCGACGGCGCGGCGCAGTCCGCTGGCGGGCCTGTTAACGGGCAGCTTCATCGGCATTCTGCAAGATGCGCTGACGCATCATCCCATCGGGCTCTACGGAATTTCGCTGACGGTGGTGGGATTCGGCGCCTCCTCGCTGGGGATCAAGCTGGACGTGGAACATTCCGGCGCTCGTTTTCTGCTTACGATTTTCTTCTACGTGGTGCACGAGGTTGTCTACTTCATGATTGCCCGCGGCCTGGTGGGGTTGCACATGGAGTGGAGTTGGCCGCACGAATTGCTGTCGGGCGTGGCCAATGCTCTGCTGGGCGTTCTGATCTTCATGCTGCTCGACCGCGTCAAACAGCGAACATAGCCCGCCGAAAAACCTCCTGTAGAGACGGGGCTTGCCCCGTCTCCGTGTCCCCAGGCGACGCCGGCAAGGCGGGGCAAGCCCCGTCTCTACAGGAAATTCATCAACAACACTACGACGTACGCCAAAGAAGCCGCTGCCAGCGTGGCGAAGAAATTCACCGCTTGATTGCTGATCCAGCCGCGACGTTGGAGCGTCGCGCCCAGAATGCTGTCGATGAGCATCCCGGCGAATCCGGCGCCCACCGGAATCCAGAACTGCCCCCGAAGAACCATCCCGCCCGCCGTTGCGACCGCCGCAATCACCAGACCGGCTGCCAGGCCGGCGATGCTTCCGGGAATCGTGATGCCGCCGTCGGTCCCTGCGGGAACGCGTTCCCAGGTCGTGATCAGTCTCGCCTCTGTTCTACGATACTGCCCGATTTCGCTGGCTACCGTGTCCGTCGCGGCTTCGGCCAGAGCGGCCAGCGCCGCGACCAGCCAAACCCGATTTCCGGTGGCGCTGAAAACAACCGAACCGGCGGCAGCCGCTGTAAGATTGGCCAGAATTTGCCCTGCATTCCGTCCTTCCCGGCGTTCGGCGAGCCCGAGCGCCAGCTTGCGACGGTATCCCAGGCGGGTGCATACCCAGGTCATCACAAACAGCGCTGCGAGCGTTGCGAAGGCGGTGGGGCCGGCGCCGGCAAAAAGCAGGAAACAGGCAAGACCACCCGCCAGGGCCCCGGATCGATTGACGCCGCGCAGGGCGCGAGCCAGCACCGCGAAGCCCAGCGTCACGGCCGCAGCGATGGCCAGCCGCTCCGGTGATGACGCCCAAGCGTGTGTTGGATAAGGGACCAACATTGTTAGAGGCAGCTCTCAGCTTTCAGCTCTCAGCTATCACCTGTCAGTAGAATCTCACGTTCAAGAAAACTGAGAGCTGACGGCTGAGAGCTGAGAGCCGGCTTTTGATGTCCCGCGTTCGATAACACCATATTCGGTGCCCGGCGACAGCGGCCTACGTCAGGTAGTGCTTGGCCTTTGGATTCGCCCCGTAATCTGGCGGCAGCAACCTCCACCGATTTAGGCTACACTTCTGTACGCTTGGCAGGATTCTGATTTCGCAGTACGCGGCGCGCCACGTCTGCCGAGACGAGGCCAGCCTCGTCTCAACTTGGGGTGAAAACAATGGCGGCTTCAGTCTGGTCTGGATATCTTACGTTCGGATTAATCTCGATGCCGGTGCGTCTGTTCTCGGGCGCGCGCAGCAGCGGCATCTCGTTCAACCAGCTTCACCGCACCGACCACCATCGGGTGAAGCAGCAACTCATTTGCCCAGCGGACAACCAGGTCCTCGAGCGTAGCGATATCGTCAAGGGTTATGAGTATCGCAAAGACGAATACGTCATCATCGATCCCGAGGAGATCAAGAAGATCGAGCCCAAGACGGCGAAGACGATGGAGATCCTGGAATTCGTGAAAGCGAGCGAAGTGGATCCGGTGTACTTCGAGTCGTCCTATTACATGGTTCCCGATGAAGCCGGCCGCCGTCCCTATGCGCTGCTTACCAAGGCGCTCGAGGAGAGTGAGTACGTCGCCATCGCCAAACTCACCATGCACAACCGCGAATACACCGTTTTCCTGCGCCCGCATAAAGGTGGGATGATGCTGCACACCATGTACTATGCGGAGGAAGTGCGCGAGGTCGAATCGTTCGGGGCTCCCGAGGTGGAGATTAAAGAGGCGGAAATCAAGATTGCGCATCAGCTCATTGAAGCGCTGGCAGGGGAGTGGGACCCGGAGAAATATCACGACACCTTTCAGGAAAATCTGAAGAAGCTGATTGAAGCGAAGCTGGAGGGCGGCGAAGTCCAAGCCGTCGAGCAACCAAGGAAGCTGGCCCCGGTGGTCGATCTGATGGCCGCGCTGAAGGAAAGCCTGGCCCAGACGAAGAAGCCAGCCGGGTCAGAAAAAGTTACGGAGATGCCAGCCGAGCGCCAACAGAAAACACGCCGCGGGCGGGCGTGAATCGGCGAAGAACCAAGGTTTCAAGGTTTCAGAGTTTCAAGGTTTCAAGGTGTCAGGGTTTCAAGGTGACGACATGGCTCTGGATCTTCAACTTTGAAACCTTGAAACTCTGAAACCTTGAAACCTGTTTTCCTCCTCCCCACTTGATTTCCCCTCGCGACCCGGTTCCCGATACAATATCCGTTTCCGCGCAACACTAACTTTTTCTTTGGAGTTTGAATGAAGAGGTTTCTCGGGCTGGGGTTCGTGCTGTTTCTTTATTTGATCTGTACAGGGTGTGGCGACACTTTCCGCCCGATTATCATCCCGAATCCACCACAGTTCCCCAACCCGGCGGCGGCGCACACCGTGGTGTCGATCAACGATAATGGAACCGTGGTGGGCGGCACCGCCATGGTGATCGATGTCTCCGGCGACACCGACGTAAGCATTGCCAACGTGGGTCTCGCTCCCGTCCATGCCGTGCAGCAAACCGCCAGCCAAGTCCTGGTCGCAAACCATTCCGTCACCGGCGCGCAACAGGATTCCATCACCAAGCTCAACTTCAGCGGCACGGTCATCGGCAGCACGAACACCATCAGTCTGCCGGCGAATTCGGCGCCAAACTTTGTGGCGACCACCGAGGCGAGCCAGGCCTACGTCCTGCTGCCCAACCTCACTTCGGTGGGCGTGGTCAACACCACCGGCAACAGCCTGGTGGGCACCTTCCCGGTGGGCAACAACCCGGTTGCCATGGCGGAGACTCCGAATGCCCAAAAGCTCTACGTGGCAAACCAGGACGACAGCACGATCGGCGGTTTCGACATCAACGGCCAGAACCTGACTCCGCGCGTGGGCTCGCCCGTGAGCACCACTTCGCCGCCCATCTGGTTGTCAGCGCGTTCCGACAGCCAGATGGTGTACGCACTGGAACTTGACGGCACTCTTGCTTCGCTGAATACCGCTACGACGGCTGGCCCCGACACCCTGACCGAGTACCCCGCGCTCGCTGTGGCCGGCGCTACCACCATGACCTACGACCCCAATCTGATTCGGCTTTATATACCCGGTGGACAGGAAATGGAAATCGTCGATGCTTCGCAATCTCCACCGCAGCTCATCGTGACGATTCCCGTCCCGCCTTTCACACTTCTTAATCTTCCGTCGGTCAACGCCACTGCGATTGCGGCCGCCGCTCTGCCCGACGGAAGCCGCGCCTATGTTGCCTCATACGCACTGCTACCTAGCCAGGTCAGTATCTCCTCTGTCTCGGGCGACGGAACCAACGCGACTTATACCTATACCTTAACCGCGGGGCATGACCTGAGCGCGGGCGTGAGCGTTACCGTTACAGGCACAGAGCAAAGCGGATTCGACGGGACGTTTATTGTTGGAGCGATTGTGAGCGGGACGACTGCTTGCCCGGGTACGTGTTTCCAGGTGCCCAACACCACGACTCTCGCGTCGACTCCCGTGTCGGCTTCGGCTACAGGCAGCAACATATTCCCGCAGGTCACGGCTGTTTGGGTGACGTCGAACACCATCAAGACCACGGTCGCCATACCGGGCTTTCCGGATGCGACCAACCCGAGTTCGCAGTACTACGTTCCGGTCTGCGCCACTACCCGGTTCCGTTTTATGATGGCCGCCGGCGGAGACAGTTCCCGTGCGTACCTGGCCAGTTGCGATGGAGGCATGGTCAACATCGTCGATACCTCCGGCGACACCTATATCACGAATCTAACAGCCCCAGTCAGTTCGCGCTCGGTTGCGGGGAGTTCGCTGAACCCGCCGCAGAATCCAGTTTTTCTGATTGCGGGTCCGTAAGAGTCAGCATTTAGCACTGAGAAGCCATCTCATAATGAACCCGCGAAGTAAACTGGCGGAGCCCTCAGGGGCTAAAGCCCGCGTCTTTGCTGGCTCTCGGCGACACGGCTGAACAGCTTGCGGAAAAATGGGATGTTTTTCTCGTTCCATCTTCTCCGTGAGTTGTTTTTCCGTGCGTTATCACGCCCCGATTTCGTGTTCTCCGGCCATTTCCTCGACCGGTGA
>JBEKIB010000121.1:0-11443 GCA_050011975.1 Terriglobales bacterium
ATGTTGACCAGCGGAACCATGCCGCCCAGCGGAGTAAACGAATCGTGCCAGCCGTTAATGGCGCCACAACTCGCGTCGGTGGTGACGGTGGCGAACAGCGCGGAGTTGGCGATGCCGAAGCGTACTTCCTTGCCTTCCATGTTGCCGCCCGGCTGCGTCGCGACGGCTTGTTGGTCAACTCCGTGCAGCAGAGGATTGCCTCGGGCCTCGGCCCAGTAAGCTGTGGTTACTCCGCACAGGAACAGAACCGCCATCGCCGCCCACACCGCCCAGCCGTGGCGCGGCGACCCCGTCATTCGGCCCAGCGTGTAAGTAAGACCTGCCGGGATCGCGAAGATGGAAAGTATCTGCAACAAGTTACTAAGTGGCGTGGGATTCTCAAAGGGATGGGCGCTGTTGGCGTTGAAAAATCCGCCGCCGTTTGTGCCCAGCATCTTGATCGCCTCTTGAGAAGCAACCGGGCCTTGCGCGATGGTCTGGTCGGTCACGGTGTCCATCACCGGCTTGCCGTCCTGCCCCACCACGGGCTTGCCGTCCGTCCCAGTCTTTTGGACCTGTTGTGGCTCGACCAGCTTCGCGGTGTCATACGGCCTGAGGTTTTGGACGGCTCCCTGCGAAACCAGGAGCAGGGCATAGACGATGCAGCCCGGCAGCAGCACCCACAGGATGGAGCGGGTCATGTCGACCCAGAAATTGCCGATGGTCTCTTTTTCCTTGCGCGCGATGCCGCGAACGAATGCGATCGCCAGTGCAATGCCCACCGCCGCCGACGCGAAGTTATGGTAGGCGAGGCCAGCCATTTGCGTCAGATAGCTCATGGTGGACTCGCCCGAATAGTTCTGCCAATTCGTGTTGGTATCGAAAGACGCGGCGGTGTTAAAGGCCAGTGCCTGAGCGACGGCCCCGAACTTCTGCGGATTCCACGGCAGGAACTGCTGCACCCGTTCGATCAGATACAGCAGCAGCATGGAGACGCCGCTGAACAGCAGCATCGAGAAAGCGTATTCGGTCCAGCGCATCTCGTGCTTTTCATCGACTCCAGTCACGCGATAGAGCAACCGCTCGATCGGTCGAGCCACGGGGTCGAGAAAAGTGCGCTCACGGCCGAACACTCTTGCCATGTATACGCCGAGCGGCTTGGTGATCGCCAGAATCAGAGCCAGAAATACGAAGATCTGTATCCAGCCATTGGTTGTCATTTCAGAATTTCTCCGGTCTCAGCAACGCATACAGCAGGTAGACCATCAAACCTGCACTTACGATCAGCATGATGATCGATTCAGCATTCATATTGACTTGCCTCGGTTGATTTGCCTCGGTTGATTGCCTCAGGCGATTTGTCCTCAGCGAATTCGATCGCAGAATTGCACATAACCCAGCGATAGCAGGAAGAACGCTATCGTGACTACGACAAAGATCAGGTCTTGCATACCATCTCCTTCAAAACACGAACAACTTCCGACTAACTTCAGGTCGCGATCAAACCTTGACCAGCACGGCCAGATTCAGCCTATTCTCATCCTGGCAAGGATCAGGCGTCCACCCCGGAACAAGCATCTCATTTGTGCCATCGTCGGAATTAGACAGGTTTCCCCATAAAAGTGAGGTAAGCAATTCGTAAGGAAGTCATAAAGGAAGTGCGCGGGCTCCCCGATCAGTCTCCCGGCTCGAAGCGATAACCGACCCAGGGATCGGTCACAATGTAACGAGGGGAATTTGGCGAGGGCTCAAGCTTCTTGCGGAGTTGCGCCACGAATACGCGCAGGTATTCGACCTGTTCTGTGCTTTCCCCACCCCAGACCGCGCCCAGCAGGGCGCGATGCGTCACCACTTTGCCGGCGTGGCGGGCCAGATACGCTAGTAAGTCGAATTCCTTCGGAGTGAGGTGGACTGCGCGGTCCTTTACAAAAACGGTGCGGGCTCCGGGATCGATCTTGAAGTCGCCCATTTCTATCGGCTCCAGTTCCGACGCTTCCGTTCGCGTGCGGCGAAGATTGGCGCGGACCCTCGCCAGCAGTTCCTCCATGCCGAACGGCTTGGTCACATAGTCATCCGCGCCCGCATCCAGAGCCTTTACTTTGGTCCGCTCCTCACCCCGCACCGAAAGCACGATGATCGGAATCTGCGTCTTCGTCCGTAGCCGCCGGCACAATTCCAACCCGTCCATGTTGGGCATCGCCAGGTCGGTGATGACCAGATCGGGCGACCAGTCTTTCATGATCTCCAGTGCGGTCTCGCCGTCGTTGGCCACGCGAATGTCATATCCGTGGCTGGAAAGAGAAGTGCGAAGCACCCGCGTGATCTGGGATTCGTCGTCCACCACCAGAATGTGTTTATGCTCCAAGGTTTACGCTCCGGCGTTTATGCTCCGGCATTTGCGCCCCAAGACGCTCAATCATCCCGGTTCCTGCGTCACGATGTGCACATCCACCGCCGGGGCGTCGCGCAAAAACTGATGGATCGCCGAAAGATAGAAATATCGTTTCCAGCCCCGCGTCGCGGAGCGTCCAAAAACCACCTGCGTGATGTGTTTCTCGTTAACGAATTCCGCGACCGCCTCGGCCACGCTCTTCCCCTTCAGCCGCACGATCGTCGCCCCCACGTTTTCCGCGAAGCGCACGTTGGCGGCCAGGGTTCGCTGATTCGCTGCGCTGCCGTCCTGCCCCAGATCGGTATAAACAACGAACAGCTCGGCGTTCATGGCCTGCGCCATGCGCGCCCCGCGCGCCACCAGATACTGCGCCGCCGGGTTCGAGCTGATGCATACCGCAATGCGTTCGCGGATGGCGACCGCTCCGCGATCTTTCTCTTCCTCTCCGCGGTGCTGTTCCAGGCTCAGGTCCACCTGTTGCGCCACCTGGCGCAATGCCAGCTCGCGTAAAGCGATCAGGTTCGTCTCGCGGAAAAAGTTTTCCAGCGCCCGTCCCACGCGCTCCTGCGGATAGACGTCGCCGCGCCGCATCCGGTTCTGTAGCGCCTCCGGAGTCAGATCGATCATCACCACTTCGTTGACTCTCTGCAGCACCCAGTCGGGAACCGTTTCCCGCACCGTTATCCCGGTGACTCCCTGCACCGTCGGGGTCACACTCTCCAGGTGCTGGATGTTCATGGTGGAGAGAACGTCGATCCCCGCATCCAGCAGTTCCAGCACGTCCTCATAGCGTTTGCGATGCTTGCTGCCCTCGATGTTGGTGTGCGCCAGTTCGTCCACCAGCGCCACGCGAGGCTGGCGCGCGAGAATGGCGTCGACGTCCATCTCTTCGAAGAGCGCTCCTTTGTACTCGATCTGCTTGCGCGGCACGGCTTCCAGATTCGTGACCAACTCCGCCACCGTTTTCCGTCCGTGGGTTTCAACAACCCCAATCACCACATCTTCGCCGCGCGTATGCCGCCGGATCGCCTCCGTCAGCATGGTGTGGGTCTTGCCCACACCGGGAGCGTAGCCAAGAAAGAGCTTGAACCTGCCTCCCGTCTTCGCCGGCGAAATTTTCTCCAACCACTGCTCGGGGGTCTTGGGCACAGCGATTATTGTCGTTGAGACGTCGAACTTTGTCGATGTGTGAAAAGAAAGGTTTCAAGGTTTCAAAGTTTCAAGGTTTCAAGGACAAAGGCATTGGGAACGCCTTGCAACCGGCCTTAAGACGTTGACACCTTGAAACCTTGAAACTTTGAAACCTTGAAACCTGGTCTTTGTCATACAATCGCCTCGTGAAAGCTGCGGCCAGATCCGGAACCGGATACGTGATCGCGGCGCTGTGTGTCGCCGGAATTACTCTCGTCGGCTACCGCTGGCTCCATCTCAACCCGACCACTCTCGCGCTGGCTTACCTGCTCGGCGTCCTTGGGATCTCCGCTTCCTGGGGCTTACGGCAAGCCGTTTTCATGTCGGTGATCGCCACCCTCGCATTTAATTATTTTTTCCTGCCTCCGATCGGCACCTTTACCATCGCCGACCCGCAGAATTGGATCGCACTGTTCGCCTTTCTGGTCACCGCGGTCACTGCCAGCGAACTGTCGGAGCGCGCCCGGCGCGGCGCCCGCTCTGCTATCGAGCGCCGGCAGGAACTGGAACGCCTCTACGCCTTCAGCCAGTTGCTGCTTTCGAGCGACAGCCCGGCGGAGTTGTTGAACCTGATTCCCCGCTACATCGTAGATTCCTTCGGCATCCGGTCAGCCGCGCTTTGGTTGTCCAGCCGTGCCGACGTTTATCGCTCCGGCCCCACCATCGACGGATTGGAATCGAGTGATCTCCAGTTGATTTGTGTGCGCGGTGAACCGCGCTTCGACGCTGTCCATCAACTGGCCTTCATGCCGCTCCGCATGGGCATGCGCGTGGTGGGCTGCATGGGCGTCTCCGGTTCCCTGCTTTCGCGGCAAACCCTGGAGGCCATCGGCAGTCTGGTGGCCATCACCATCGAGCGCGCGGGCGCCGTCGAAAAACTCAGCCGCGCCGAGGCCGCCCGCGAAAGCGAACAGTTGCGCTCCGTCCTGCTCGATTCGGTCACCCATGAGTTTCGCACTCCGCTCACCGCCATCAAAGCGTCGGTGACCTCGCTTCTCAGCAGCTCGAGTCATTCCCCGGACGGTCACTCGCCCGAGGAGAGGCAGGAACTGCTGACCATCATCAATGAGGAGAGCGATCGCCTGAACCGCCTGATCGGAGAGGCCGCCGAGATGGCCCAGTTGGATGCCAACAAAGTGGAATTCCGCTTCGAACCCGCGCCCATCGGCATCCCGGTCGCGGAAGCGCTCGACGAACTGAAGCAACTCCTGGTCCAGCATCCTGTGGAAGTCAGAATCCCCGCCGGCCTTCCCAACGCGCGCATGGACTCCGCGCACATCAAGGAAGTCCTCGTGCACCTGATCGAGAACGCCGCCAAATACTCACCCGCCGGCGCTCCGATCCGCATCACTGCGGAAGCCAGGAACCAGACGCTCACCGTCAACATTGCCGATCGCGGCCCCGGCATCGACGATTTCGAGCAATCCCTCGTCTTCGAAAAATTTTATCGCGGACGAAACCAGCGCGTGCAAGTCCACGGCACCGGCATGGGACTGGCAATCTGCAAAGCCATAGTGGAAGCTCACGGAGGCCGCCTCGGCGTCACCAGCCAGTTGGGGCACGGGTCGGTTTTCTACTTTAGTTTGCCGCTGGGGTGAGAGCGGACATGCTTAACGTTGCCATTCTGCAGGTTTACCACGGACCTTCCTTCCGCCCCCACCACCAGAGGAGTCCAATCGTTGCCGTATTCTGTTGTTTGCTCAAAACTCCCTGCGCATTAGTCAGGAATGACGGTTGGTTTGAGAAATCACTCCGCCACTCGTAACGAGTAAGAAATCCGCCGCCCAGGTTGTAGTCGAAGGTCACGGTGGCCTCCTTCAGAGCCTGATTGATGCCGCTGAAGAGCCCGCCATCCGACATATACTCCGCGCGCGCAGCCAGCGCGAACTTCGGGTTGAACTGATAGCGCGCATACGCTGCGCCACCAGCAACTACTGAAGGAGTCGACGACTCGCCTGGTGCCGCGTTCTGCCACAGACGTTCGATCTCATAGTCTCCTTCGATTTGCAGCGTTAGTTTTTGGGTCGTCTGCCAGGTCGCATAACTGTCGAAGATGTGTGTCCGGCCGTTGGGAGCTGGCCGAATTGCTGTGAAACAGAGCCCCGGCTGCACCGGGATAGGTCCGCAATTCGTCGCCGGAGCGCGATCAGGGTGATCCTGTCCGAAGTAGTAATTCACAGTCCAGGTAAGATTCTTTTGCGGCTTGGCCGTGAAGCCGAACAATTCATCTTTGAAACCATTAGTAGCTTCTACTTGATTAGTCCCATTGACCAACCAGTAGGTCAGGGCAAAGCGATCGTTAACCGGGTAACTGATGCGGAAGCCCATGTGGTAAAAGGGCAGAAAGTTGAACCAGTACGACCGGGAATAGTTGATTTGGTCCTTGGTGTAGTTGCCCTCGACCCCGAGCGAACTACCCCATTTGCCGAAGTCGACGTTCAGGCCCTTACCGAAAGGAACGATGTACGTACCGTAAGCTTGGTAAATATTCCGGTAGATATCCGGGCGTGGTTCGTTGGAGGGATTTCCCTGAAGTGAGTCCGTGGCTTGACCGAACTGCAGATCCAGTCGCCCACCCCAACGCCGCCCGGCAGCCAGGTCAGGCGGATGGTCAAGAATCACGCTGGCCTGGCTCAAATTGAAGTTGTTACTAAGAACATCGTAGGCACGCAACAGGTTCACCCGACCTACGGGCTGGTTGAAGTTGTATTCGTAGTAGGTGTCAAGACCCACGTTGATTGTGGTACCGTGGAAAAAATCGAGGGTCTTTTCGCCCTCGGCGGTCGTGACTGCCTGCGCGGGGGCTTGGCTCTGAACACTCTCGTGGACAACAGCACTTTGCCTGTCTCCCGCCGGAACCGGGCTGCTCGGCTGCAACTGTTTTACCAGAGCGCTCAACTCGCTCACTTCCGACTCTAGCTGCGTTACCCGCTCCTGCAGTCTCTGAGTGGCGTCCGACTCCGATGGCACGGGTTTGTCCTGCAGTGTCGATTGCGCACGAAGGCTAACCGCACAAGCGCATAGCGCCACTATCGCGGCGCGATGCACGATGATCGATATGATGTTCGCTCGTCTCAACATAATGAGCCTCCTGGAATGACTTGTTTAAGCTTGGTCTCCTGCGGCGCGAGTCAGTGGTTTTTTCCGCTCTTGCAAGAGGAACCTGCGGCGGGGGCGGAAGCCAGCTCTGGTGGGCCCGCCTGGATTCGAACCAGGAACCAACAGATTATGAGTCTGCTGCTCTAACCGTTGAGCTACGGGCCCCCGCTCCATATCTTACACATTCGCCCAAACGTGTGGCGCGGGCGGCCGCTATCGCGGCTTCGCTCCATGGAAGCGCGAGGCGTGGTCCCCGACGAATTCATAAGGACCGGAGTGGGTTAGTTTACTCGCCGCGTCAATCCAGATCTCGCCGCCGATCTTCCGCCAGCGCAGACAGAAAGAATAATCCTCGCTGAGATAGGCGCCGGTCTCGGGGTCGATGATGCAATCGAAGAGCGCAAAAAGATTTGAACTCTGCGCCGCATCTTGCCGCGAGCCTGACATGGGCAGGCTATGCACGCGGCTGAAACGGGTTTCGGGATAAGCGGCAATCATTTTCTCCAACGCGCCGCGGCGGATCATCTGAAAACCGCCACCGGCATAAATTCCCGTGACAAAATCTCCCTCCTGCTTACGCTCCGCTTCGGGACAGAAGGTTCCAACATAGGAGAGCGCAGCCTGCCGCACGCTTTCGCCGCGCTCGACACAGCGTTGCGGGATGAAATCCCAATCGATCGACTTGAGCGGGTACAGCGCCCCGGTGAAGTCCTTATCAAACCGCAGTAGCCGCTCGACCTGCTGCGGCTCGAAGCTGATATCGGCATCGACGAACAACAGATGGGTGGCCGCCGGATTGTCCAGGAAGGCCGCGACCAGGGTGCTGCGCGCGCGTGAGATCAGGGCATCATAGCCCAGCATCGATAGCGACACGTCGAACCCGGCCGATTTCGCGTAGCTCATCAGCCGTATCACCGAGAGCATGTAATTCTGCGAAACCATGCCGCCAAAGCATGGCGTGGCGATGAGAATCAATGGCTGGGACACGGCTTCTCCCAACATGCTCTCTCCCGAAGAAACGCTGACGGCCTGCGGCTCGGTAGCTTAGTACCGAGTTCAGGTTTCTTGATGGCACATGGTTAACGTGCTTAGAGCCTGTTTCAAAAATCGGTTTTGCGTAGGGCACGGCTACACAGGCTGCGGAAAAAATCCGCTTTCGTATCAGGGTATCGCTTTAGCGATGCCGCAAGTCCGTCGAAATCACACGCCCCTTTAGGGGCTGCCCTCAGCGAGTCGACTTTTTCCGCAGCCTCTTCAGCCGTGCCGACATGGGCCAACAAAAATGCGGGCTTTAGCCCCTGAGGGATGCGCCATCCGACCTGGAAGGCATTTTTGAAACACGCTCTAGTCAAGGGGACCCAGGAACGACCGAGAAAAGCCGCCTGCCTTCGCAGCCCACCTAGTGCGTGCTGGGTGGCGCGGGCGGCGCTGCGGGAGCGACTTCCGCCGTCGCACTATTGTTCACCAGATCCTTCAATTCCTTGCTGGGCTTGAAGAACGGAATCTTTTTTGCCGGAACTTCCACCCGGTCGCCTGTTTTCGGGTTGCGGCCCACGCGCGGCTTGCGCTGGCGCGTGCGGAAGCTGCCAAAGCCGCGTATCTCGATCTTGTCGCCCACTCGCAGCGAGCGCACCACGCTGTCAAAGATCGTATCCACAATCACTTCGCTGTCTTTGCGGGTGAGTTCCGCCAGCCGGGAAACTTCTTCGATCAGGTCAGCCTTCGTCATAAACTTTTTGCTCCCTGCCTATAACCTTCTCAAATTTAAGGGGTTCTACGCAAGTACAGTTCTCAGTACCCGGTTCTCAGTTCTCAGTAAGAGACGCCGGCGATGTCCCTGAGACTTGACAACTGACAACTACCTACTTCCAGAGATAGTAAAAGCCAACCTGCTGCTCCAGTAGTTTCTCCCGCGTGGGCAAGTAATCGGAAACATCGCCAAACAGCAGATCCAGTCCCGACCGCTTCTCTTTCGGCGGCCACACCAGCGTCGGTTCGCCGGAGATATTCACCGCCCGGGCCGTATCCTTCACCGCCCCCTCGAAATCCGCGATCTGATCCACCAGTTTCAGCTCCGCCGCCTGCTCGCCCGTCCAGACTTTTCCGTTCGCAATGGAGCGGATGTCTTCTTCTTTCGCATGCCTCCCGTCGGCCACCGCGCGGATGAACTGCGTATGCATATTGTCGATCAAGCCCTGCATGTACTCGCGTTCCACCGGCGTCATTTCGCGCGTCGGGCTGCCCGTGTCCTTGAATTCTCCCGCCTTCATTGTGATCGCGTTCAGCTTCGCCCAGCGCAGAAGCTCGCCGTAGTTCACCCACTCGGCAATCACTCCAATCGATCCCACCACGCTGCCCTTGTCGGCATAGATCTTGTTCGTAGCCGACGCCACGTAATATGCTCCGCTCGCGCCCACCGTTTCAATCGAAGCCACAATCCGCTTCTTCTTTTCGTCCCGAATCCGCTTCACTTCCCGATAGATCTCCTCCGACGCCGCCACGCCCCCTCCGGGCGAATTCACATGAATGACGATGGCCTTGACGGAATCGTCATCGGCAAACTTCTTCAGCTGGGGGACTATCTGCTTGGGAGAGAAAATTACGCCATCCAGCTCAACCACCGCAATCTTGGGTCCGAAGCCGGAAAACGATTGTTCGTTCTCGCCGCCACCAAAACTCAGGTACACCAGCGTAAACACGCCCACCACGAACAGCGCAAACAGCCCGCCGCCCACCAGAAACCACACCCAAATCCGCGAACGCCCTTCAGCCATAATCAGATGAGTGTAGCACCGGAGGTCAGAGGTGAGAGGTCAGATTGCAGAGGTGGATGGGTTAACCTCTACAATCTGACCTCTCACCTCTGACCTCATGCAATCTTTGGCGTACACTCCTGTTTTGACATGCGTGATCCTGTCGAACTCGAAGTCTTCAAGAACCTCTACCATTCCATCGCCGAAGAAATGGGAGCCGCCCTCCGCCGCACTTCCTTCTCACCCAACATCAAAGAGCGCCGTGACTACTCCTGCGCCGTCTTCGATTCCGCAGGCCAGGTCATCGCCATGGGCGATCACATGCCGGTGCACCTGGGCTCCATGCCAATGTCGGTCGCGGCCGCGGTGGAAGAGTGTGAGCTAGAACCCGGCGACGTAGTCATGCTCAACGATCCCTTCCGCGGCGGCACCCACCTCCCCGACATCACGCTGGTCATGCCGGTGCATGTTAAAGGAACGGGTGGTGACGGGGTTCGGCCCCGTCAGGGCGGAGCAAAGCCCCGCCACCACACGACCGCTCCCGACTTCTACGTCGCTTCCCGCGCCCACCACGCCGATGTCGGCGGAACTTACCCCGGCTCCATGGGCCCCTGCCGCGAAATCTACCAGGAAGGCCTCCGCATCCCGCCCGTCAAAATCATGCGCGATGGAAAGCTTGTCGGCGATGTGTTGGCCCTGCTCCTCAGCAACGTGCGCACGCCCGAAGAACGCGAAGGCGACCTCGGCGCTCAGATCGCCGCCTGCCAGACCGGAGCCCAGCGCCTCCGCGAAATCTGCGCCCGCTACGGAATCGCCCGCGCCAAAAATGCCGCCGCCGATCTGCTCGTCTATTCCGAAGAAATGATGCGCGCCTTCCTGCGCACCATCCCGCCCGCCCGCTACCAGGCCGAAGATTTCCTCGACGACGATGGCGTAGAAGACAAACCCGTGCGCATAGCCGTAACCATCCAAGTCAAGCCAGTCAAGAAACCCCCTGTAGAGACGCGGCTTGCCGCGTCTCCGCCCAAGTCGAGCAAGCCGCCCGCCCAAGTCACCATCGACTTTACCGGCAGCGATCCGCAAGTCCAGGGCGCGATCAACGCGGTCGAGGCCATCACCTACTCAGCCTGCTTCTACGTCTTCCGCTGCCTGCTCCGCGAAGACGTGCCCGCAACCTCCGGACTCATGCGTCCCATCCGTGTCATCGCTCCGTCGGGAACCGTGGTCAACGCCATGCCTCCCGCCGCCGTCGCTGGTGGCAACGTGGAGACGTCCCAGCGCATTGTCGACGTGCTGCTGAAAGCGCTGGCGCAGGCCATTCCCGACCGCATCCCCGCCGCCGCTTCCGGCACCATGAACAACCTCACCATCGGCGGCACCGATCTTCGTGTAGGCGATCTTCGTATGGGCGATCCGCGCTCGGGCGCGCCGTTCGCCTATTACGAAACCATCGCCGGCGGCATGGGCGCTCGCCCCACTAAAGACGGAGTCTCCGGCATCCACACCCACATGACCAACTCCCTAAACACTCCCGCCGAGGCTCTCGAATACGCTTACCCGGTTCGCCTCCGGCAATATTCTCTTCGCTCCAAAAGTGGAGGCGCAGGCCTCCACACCGGCGGCGACGGAATCGTCCGCGAAATTGAAGTCTTGACCGATGCCCAGGTCACTCTGCTCGCCGACCGCCGTTCCCGCGGACCCTACGGCTTGGCCGGAGGAGCCGACGCCGCTCCCGGCCGCACCCGGATCATCCGGCGTGACGGATCAGAAGAAGAAATCCCCGGCAAGACCAGCGTTCGCCTGCGTGCAGGAGAAAGAGTCCGCATAGAATCTCCAGGCGGCGGCGGCTGGGGCAAGCCAATTCGCTGAACGGCAGAGAGCGCGCAGCGCATTGCCATAAATCCGCGCTGTCATCCTTCTATGAAAACAGGCGCACCGTCCACAGGTATTTTTGCGGCGCTGCGGACAGGCTTCTATTCGTGCTCGAGGCACATAAGGTATGTCCGGACTCCGCCGCTCCCTCTGAGCG
>JBEKIB010000122.1:0-11305 GCA_050011975.1 Terriglobales bacterium
ATCCGCACACCGAAGAGCAGCTCGTACGGCATCAAGTTTCGAGAACCTATGAAGGCAAATTTGGCAGAGAGGTAACCAGCGCCGAGCATCGCGCCGGGTGGGACGCCACCTTCTCTGCTCCGAAGTCTGTATCGCTTACTACGCTTGTGGGCGGCGATGATCGCGTGCGCGAAGCCCATCGGGAGAGTGTACGCGTGGCGCTTCAGGAACTTGAGCGATACACGCAGGCGCGGATCGGCAATGTCCATGCCCCAGAGACGACCGGGAAATTCATTGCCGCCACTTTCGAGCACGATACCGCGCGGCCCGTCGATGGCTATGCTGCACCGCAGCTCCATACTCATGCCGTGATCTTCAATATGACGGAGCGTGAGGGCGGCCCAACAAACGGAAAGCAGACGCGAGCTTTGCAGCCGCACGAAATGTTCGTGTCACAGCGCTACGTCACGGCGGTCTACCGATCTGAATTGGCATTGCGTCTGGAAAAACTGGGCTACGAACTGGAGCGCGGCAAGCATGGGCAGCCGGAAGTAAAAGGCTACACGAAAGAATATCTTGAGGCTTCCAGTCCGCGACGTGAACAGATCAAAGACCATCTGCGAGAACAAGGAATCGACGGAGCCGCGGCGGCCCAGATCGCGGCTCACCATACTCGCGACCGCAAGGAACTCCTCTCGCCTGGAGAAGTATTACAGCGGCACCGCGAGTTGGCTGCACAGTACGGGCATCAGGCGGACCGCGTCGTCGCACTGGCACGCCAACATGGGCAATACCAACTGCCGGAGCCAGAGATGCAGGCGCAGCGGGCCGTGACCTGGGCGCGAGATCATGTCTTCGAGAGATCGGCTGTCGAGGACCGTCGCGCGATCCTTGAAACAGCGCTGGTGCGCGGCATGGGAGAAACCACCTATGCCGAGGTCCGGCAGGAGTTCGAGCGCCGGATCGAGGCCGGGGAGTTCCGGGAAGTCTCACACGTTGGTGCTGGCCAACAATACACGACCGCGACGATGGTTCGTATGGAGCGCGAGGTCATTGCCCGGATGCAGGAAGGTAATCGGCGTGACTACAGCGATTCCATGCTGGTCTCGCCGCAAGTGCGCATCGCCACGGAAGACCGCCACCCCGACCTGAATGCCTCGCAGCGCCAGGCAGTAGACGAAGTCTTTCTTTCGCGGGAGAAGGTTGTTGGTTTAGATGGCATCGCAGGCGCGGGCAAGACAACGACTCTATCCGTGATCCGCGAAGGCGCGGAGGCCGAGGGCTACAGAGTGGAAGGTTTCGCGCCAACGTCTCGCGCGGCGCAGAAGCTCGGAGAAGCAGGCATGGAGACCTCCACACTACAGAAGCATCTGGTACGTGGACAGCAGCCGGATACCCGGGAGAAACGGCTCTATGTACTCGACGAATCCTCGCTGGCATCGACCAGGCAGGTGCATGAGTTTCTGGACCGGCTCCATGCGAATGACCGTGTGTTGCTCGTCGGCGACCGGCGGCAACATGAAGCGGTTGAGGCCGGGAGGCCCTTCGCGCAGCTCCAAGACGCCGGTATGAAAACGGTGAAGCTCGAAGAGATCGTACGGCAAAAAGACCCGGAACTGAAACAGGTAGTTGAGCAGCTTGCCCGAGGCGAAGTACGGGAAGCAATCCAGAATCTTGACCGCCAGGGCCGAGTCCATGAGATTCAAAGCCACGACGACCGCATCGCTGCTATCGCGAAGGAGTACGCACAATCACCGGAGAACACGCTGGTGATTTCTCCCGATAATCGCTCTCGCACGGAGATCAACGAGCGCGTCCATGCGCAATTGCAGCGGAGTGGCCTCGTCAGCAACGAGGAGCACCGCATCAGGACGCTTGTCCCGCGCCAAGACCTCACCGGCGCGGACCGCACATGGGCCGAGCGTTATGAGGTGGGCGATGTGCTGCGCTATTCGCGTGCATCGAAGGAAACCGGCATCGGGAAAGGCGCGTACGCACAGGTGAAGAGTATCGACACTCCGAACAACCGGCTGACAGTCGAGCTGCAGGATGGCACGCAGCGAACTTACGATCCGCGCCGACAGCAGGGTGTTTCCGTTTTCCGGGAGGAGATGCGGAGTTTTTCAGTGGGCGACCGCATCCAGTTCACCGCGCCAGCTAACAGCATCAGGGTTGCGAACCGCGAGTTGGGGACCATCGAGAGCATTGACGGAGACGGGCGGCTGCGCTTGAAGATGGACTGTGGCCGTGCGGTCGAGTTTGATAAGCACAAGCATCCGCATCTTGACCATGGTTATGCCATGACCAGCCACTCTAGCCAGGGACAGACTGCCGACCGTGTCCTGATTCATTTGGACACCGAGTTGGGCGCTAAGGATCTGCTCAATAGCCGCATGGCCTACGTCTCGGTCTCACGTGGACGCTATGACGCCCAAATTTATACGAACAACGCACAGACGCTCGGGCAAGAACTCAGCCGCGACGTGTCCCATTCTCCTGCGATTCAGCAAGAGCCAGTAGCGCAAAAGATAGAACGACAAACCACGCACACGAGTCAGATTGTTCAGGGTTTCGGCCTTGGTCTTTGATGCAGCATTCCCGAATGACATACCCCGGATAGCCAGAGCATAGCCGAGGCCCGGCCAGTGTCAAGGCCGCGCTTCGCGCGCCGCGTTCGCGGTCGAAGAGCCTTGACACTGGCCTTTGCTCCTCGGCTTATTATTCAGCTATCCGGGGAATGTCAGATGTTCCTGCAACACCAATCAAACAAATTCATCTGAGTTCAGTCACAGGTAGCGCCCGAAATCCATTCGCTAGCGGAAAGCCGTTGGGTGCGCGGCAGACGACTGCACCGGTGGCCACCCGTGATTTTCCCACCACGTTCCGCACGAAATCGAGATTTACTGCATCGCCAACATCCGGCAGTTCGGTCCACTTCGCCTCAAACAGTTCCAGGCGTCCACCCGTATCCACCACAAAGTCCACTTCGCGAGTTCGGTCGCGCCAAAAGAAGAGGCTGCCCGTCCGTCCTGCGCGGCGTTCCCGGTCCCGAAGCTGCGCGAAGACAAACGTCTCCCAGACTGCACCTAGCGCCGGTGATTGCCGCAGAGCTTCCTCAGACCGAATATTCAGCAGAGCGCAAAGCAAGCCAGTGTCAGCGAGATAGAGTTTTGGACTCTTGACAATCGACTTGGTTCGATTCGAAAACCACGGCTCTAGCAATACAATCTGACCGGACGCTTCCAGCATGGACAGCCAATGGTTCGCTGTTGAAGGGGCAATACCGACGTCACGCGCCAGGTCTGCTTTGTTCAGCAGGTTTGCAGAACGGAGTGCGCAAGCGCGCAGAAATCGCTCGAAGTCCCGCAGGCTGCCAACATTGGTTAGGGAGCGCACATCGCGTTCGAGATATGTAGCGAGATAGGAATTGTAAAAAGCCACCGAATCAATGTCTGGGTTGGCGTACAGCTCGGGGAAACCTCCGCGCACGACGGCCGTTTCGACGCCGGTTTGTGGCAATGCCGCTTCAATCTCTGCATAGGAAAGGGTTTCCAGTTCCACGATGTCGGCCCTGCCTGCCAACGATTCGGAAACATTCTTCATCAGGGTGAACTTCTGCGAACCAGTAAGCAGGAATTGCCCATTGCGTGTCCGGTGGGCATCGACGGCCACCTTGAGGTGTCGAAACAGGCCGGGCGCATATTGGACCTCATCAATAAGGACGGGCGGAGGATGACGCTGGAGAAACGTTCCCGGTTCCTTTTCAGCCTGCTCGGCTTCAGCTGGGAGATCAAGGGAGACAAACGCATGTTTCGGGAACAGGCGCAGAAAAGTGGAGGTTTTGCCGGTCTGCCTGGCTCCGGTCAGCACGACCACAGGCCGCGTCTTTGCGGAGCGTTCCAGGCGGGGTTCAACAGCACGTGGAATCCACATATGCAAAATATACGATACAATCGCATATTTTGCAGCAACTAAAATTACTTTATCATCGGAGAGCAGTGGCTAGCCAGGATTGCGGGGTCTGTATCCGGAAGCATCATCATGCAGATCCTCGAATTGCCCGCGGGAGATCGTTTTATAGTGACAAGGGGACGTGAACCGCGGCGGTTCGTAGACGGACGCCTCCGCTGACCGGAATCCTTTTCCGCGCGCACTGTACTATTCTTACCGTAATCGGGTCGGCATCGTTCCCATAGCACCCGTGACGCGCACAGCAGATTACTGGATTACCGAGTCCTTATGAACTTGGTCACGATCATCTGGTCCATGATTGCGTCGGCGTGCCTCACGCTGGCGGCAATCAATTTCCTGACCTGGGGCAGGAATCGCGAGGCTTGGGCAAATCTATTCTTTGCAATGCTGGCGACGGGGACGGCGGCGTGGACGTTTTGTGAATTGTGGATGATGCGGGCGGAGACCCCGGCAGAATTCGCGACTGCGCTGAAGTGGGGGCATGTGGCCGTGTGGCTGTTGCTCGTCTCCCTCGTCGGGTTCGTCCGGCTCTACTTGAAGGCCGGGCGACCATGGCTCGCTTGGATGTTCTTGGGCTTGCGTACACTGGCTCTCGTCCTTAATTTTGTGGTGGGACAGAATCTCAACTACAGCGAGATCACTCGTCTCCGGCACATCCGATTTCTAGGTGAATCCGTGCAGATCGCCGAGGGTGTGCGCAATCCCTGGATGGTGGTCGGCCAGTTAAGTCTGTTGGCGCTCGTCATCTTTGTTGGAGACGCCACCGCCACCGCCTGGCGGCGAGGAGACCGTCGGACGGCGCTGACCGTGGGCGGAAGCGCTTTGTTCTTCTCAGTTGTCGGATTCGGTCAGTCCCTGTTGGTGCTGTGGGGAATTATTCAGGTGCCGCTTACGGCCAGCCTATCCTTCATGGGCTTGGTCGCAGTGATGGGCTACGAGTTGAGCAGCGAAATGATTCGCGCGACCCAACTCTCCCGCGATCTTCAGGTGAGTCAAGCCGGGTTGCGCGAGAACGAACAGCGGATGAGCTTAGCCGTCGACGCCGCGAATCTTGGCATCTGGATTCGAGACATCACGAAGAACGAGATCTGGGCGAGCGACAAGTGGCGGGAGTTGTTCAGCTTCACGCCGTCGGAGCCGCTGGACTTTGAACGCATTCTGCGAAGGCTGCACCCCGACGATCGCGAGGTGTTCGAGCAGGTTCTGACGAAGGCACTTGCTGGCGGAGGTAACTACGAGACGGAATTCCGGCTAGCGCTGCCGGATGGCGGATTGCGCTGGATCTCTTCCCACGGCCAAGTCGAATTTGACGCAACTGGCCAACCACTCCGGATACGCGGTGCCTCGCGAGATGTCACCGCACACAAACAATCCGAGCAGGAGACGCAACTCTTGCGACGAGAGGTCGCCCACGTGGCCCGCGTCACAATGATGGGCCAGCTCGCCTCGGCGCTGGCGCATGAAATCAATCAACCTCTCGGCGCGATCCTGCGCAACGCGGAGGCAGCAGAACTTTTCATGCAGGATGCGTCACCCGATCTAGACGAAATCCGAGCGATCGTCGCCGACATCCGCAAGGATGACCAGCGTGCGGGCGCCGTCATCGACCGGATGCGCGGACTGCTCAAACGGCAACCGCTCAATACCAGAGAACTCGACGTAAGTGAACTCGTTGGCGATGTCAGGGCCCTTGTGAGGGCCGACGCCGCGGCGCGGCAGGTAAAGCTCGAAGTACATGTTCCGGGCGATCTGCCGCCCGTGCGAGGTGATCGCGTGCACCTTCAGCAGGTGCTGCTCAACGTCATTCTTAACGGCATGGATGCGCTCGACGGCACAAGTGGTACGGAGAACCGCATTAGTGTTATTGTGTCGCGCAACGGAAACCAGACCGTCGAGATCGCAGTGAGCGATACGGGCAGTGGTATCCCCGCCGACAAACTCGCCCACATCTTCGATCCCTTTTTCACCACCAAGCCGAACGGTATGGGCATGGGGTTGCCGATCTCGCGCACGATCATCGAGGCGCACGGTGGGCGCTTCTGGGCGGAGAACAACGCCAGCGGTGGGGCGACGTTTCGGTTCACGTTGCCCATCGCGGAGGAGGTCGCGGCAAAATGAGTGTGACCGCGCCGGTAGTCCAGATTGTCGATGACGACTGGTCCTTTCTTACCGCGACCTCGCGATTGCTGCGGGCGAGCGGCTTCGCAGTAAAGACGTTTTCGTCTGCGAGCGAATTTCTCGCCCAGCGGGACACCGATGCGCCAGGTTGTGTGGTGGCCGATTTGCAGATGCCCGGAATGAACGGACTCGACCTGCAATCGGCGCTTGGGCGATCGCGTAATCCGGTCCCGATTCTCTTCCTCACCGGCCATGGCGACATTCCATCGAGCGTGGTGGCGATGCGCAGTGGTGCGGAGGATTTTCTGGAGAAGCGCGCACCGAAAGAAAAGCTCCTGGACGCGGTGAGGCGCGCTCTGGCTCGCGATGCACATGAACGCGAGGAGCGTACCCGGCAGCGGGAGTTACGGGCCCGCTTCGACATGCTCACCAAACGAGAGTTCGAAGTACTCGCCCACGTGGTTCAGGGCAGGCTCAATAAGCAGATCGCTGGAGATCTTGGCATCCACGAGCGGACGGTCAAGCTGCACCGTACGGCAATCACGACAAAACTAGGCGTGCAGTCCGTTGCCGAGCTCACGCGCCTGACCGATGAGGCAGGCATCTTCACCGCGTCCGCACAAACCTTCCCTAAAGGGCAGTAGTTCGCACTGCCCGCTAACACTTATAGTGTCCTTCGAATGCTGAAACCCATGCACTGTTCGTCATGCAGTTCGAATCATCAGGCGGAATTCACGGTTGAGATGAACATACATTCCCGCGGTCTAAAGAATGTTGACCACCCCGGCGTTTTGCTCATTCAGGAAGTCAACGTCTGCCTGAGCTGTGGCCATTCGCGGTTTATCACACCGCAAGGCGAATTGACGCAGCTTGTAGCCACTACTGAAAAGGCGAACCTCTGCGTGTAAGCAGAACACCTGCACCTGGACCCAGACGCCAGCGAGATTCACTTCTCGAATCGAGAACCTCAATCACAAAAAAACGATGCGGGCATCTTCACTGCATTCGCATCGACCTTCCCCTAAGGGCAGTAGTCGGCATCACCGCTTGCGCCTATAGTCCTCATCGGAGTCCCGATGAGCAAAACCACACCCATCTACGTCGCGGTTGTTGATGACGATGAAAGTGTTTGCCGATCACTCGGCAGGCTGCTGCGGGCAGCGGGCCTTCAGCCGATTACTTATGACTCAGCTGAGTCGTTCCTGGCCGACAAGAAGCATCCTCAGTTCGGCTGTCTGGTGCTCGACATCCAGCTTGGAGTCATGTCGGGCATCGAACTCGCTCGGAAGCTTGCTGTTGAAGGCGGGCGCACTCCTACCATCTTCATTACCGCGCACGATGATCCCGACGCGCGCAGAGAGGCCGAAGCTACGGGTTGCGCGGCTTACTTCCGCAAGACTGATTCTGGCGCCGAAGTAATCGACGCTATCCGGAGGGTAGCGATCTGAGCCGCACGATTTGGTTCGTGAAACAGGAAGTTTGCAAGTCAGAAAACGCATTCGCATTGGAAGCTGAACACAATTCGAAATCAAGGAGATAAAAGCAATGCCGAAGAAACCGTTTAAGGGCACTATTAAACTCGATATTCGCGACTCCGTTCCCGATTGGGGACCATACACGCCAACGAAAGCACCTGACGGTGCGCCGAACATCCTGTTCGTGTTGTACGACGACACCGGACTGGCTGCATGGTCGCCGTTTGGCGGCCGCATCAACATGCCGACATTGCAGAAACTCGCCGACCGGGGCGTGATGTACTCGCAATGGCACACGACGGCGCTTTGCTCGCCGACCCGCTCCTGCTGCCTGACCGGCCGCAACCATCACCTCAACGGCATGGCCAGCATCACGGAGACATCTCTCGGATTTCCCGGCGCCAACGGTCGCATCCCAGATGAGTGCGCGACGGTCGGGCAGATTCTGCAAGACGGAGGCTGGAGCACTTTCTGGGTGGGCAAGAACCATAGTGTTGCCGAATCAGATGTCGCCTCAGGCGCCAGCAAGAAACAGTGGCCACTGCAAAAGGGCTTTGACCGCTTCTACGGCTTCATCGGCGGAGAAACCAACCAGTGGTATCCCGATCTGATCGAAGACAATCGAGCGATCGACCAGCCATACTCGCCGGAGGAAGGTTATCACCTCTCTAAAGACCTGGCTGACCATGCAATTCAGATAATCAAGGACCAAAAAGCTGGCAATCCTTCGAAGCCCTGGTACATGTGGTTCTGCCCGGGTGCCAACCACGCGCCACACCACGCTCCGCAGGAATACATCGACAAGTATAAAGGAAAGTTCGACGACGGCTACGAAGCTTACCGCGAGTGGGTCCTGCCGCGCATGATTGCAAAGGGACTCTTGCCGGAGGGTACCCAACTCACCCCGCTCAACCCGATGCCGAAGGAGATTGCGACCCCGGCCGACCAAGTACGGCCATGGAACACGCTCAACGCTGACGAGAAGAAATTGTTCTCTCGCCTGATGGAGGTTTACGCCGGGTTCTCAGAATACACCGACGTTCAGATTGGGCGCATCATCGATTACCTGGAGAAGAGCGGCCAGCTGGAAAACACAGTCGTTCTCTATGCCGCCGACAATGGCGCCTCTGGAGAAGGCAGCCCCAATGGAACGGTCAATGAAAACAAGTTCTTCAACAGCTATCCGGATGAGCTTTCCGAGAACATGAAACTGATCGACAAACTGGGAGGCCCCGACACCTACGAGCATTTCCCCACCGGGTGGGCTGCCGGCACGTCGGCGCCGTTCAAGATGTTCAAACGCTATTCCGAGTACGCGGGCGGCACCTGCGACCCACTGGTCATTTCGTGGCCCAAGGGTATCAAGGCCAAAGGCGAAGTCCGAGACCAGTATCACCATTGCACGGACATCGTACCGACAATCCTGGAGGTCTGTGGGCTAGAGATGCCCAAAGTCTACAAAGGGGTGGAGCAGTACCCGCTCTCGGGCGTCTCGATGCGCTACACCTTCGATGCGAAACCGGACGCTCCGACGACGAAAAAGCGTCAGTACTACGCGATGCTGGGAACTCGCGGTATGTGGGAGGACGGCTGGAAGGCAGTCTCTCTGCATTCACCCGCTCCCTCGAACCAGGGACACTTCGACCAGGACGAGTGGGAGCTCTATCACGTTGACGTGGACCGCGCCGAATCCAAGAACCTAGCCAAACAGTATCCCGAGAAGCTTGAGGCACTGATCAAGGCCTGGTTCGAAGAGGCGGAGACGAACCTAGTACTGCCACTTGACGACCGCACCGCGATTGAAATCCTCACTACTCCACGACCCACTGAGGAAGCACCCCGCGAACGCTACATTTACTATCCGGGAACGTCTGCGGTTCCGGAAAGCGCCGCCGTCAATGTCCGGGGACGCTCTTACAAAATCCTGGCAGACGTCGAGATCACCGATCCAAACTGCTCGGGCGTAATTTTCGCCCATGGTTCGCGATTCGGCGGTCACTCGTTGTTTATCGAGAAGAAGAAACTGCACTACGTTTACAACTTCCTTGGCTTCAAGCCGGAACAGAAGTTTGTCTCCAGCGAGTTGAAGCCTGGAAAGTACACGTTAGGCATGGAGTTCGTCCGGGAGGGTGCTGGGCCAAACCACGAATCTGTGGGCAAGACGAAACTCTACGTCAACGAGAAAGTTGTGGCGGAGGGTCCGATGCGCGCACAGGTTGGTAAGTTCACCCTGTCGGGCGACGGCCTTTGCGTTGGATACGACAGCGGCGATGCCGTCAGCGAGGAATACACGTCCCCCGGGACATTCAAGGGCGGGACGATCCTTGGCGTGGGTGTGGTGGTCGACAAGACACAATACCTCGACCTGGAGAAGATGGCTGCGGCCGCGTTTGCCAATGAGTAGGAATCAGGCAAAGTTCGACATCAACTGACCTGGCAGGGCCTGTGATTTCGAACGGGGTTTCCCGGCGGACCTTTCGTCCGCCGGGGAATTTGTTAGCGCCGGTGAAAGAGCGGCAAGAGGGCAACCATGAAGAAGAATCTGCAGAACCTTCTCGCAGCCGCGCTGGTTTGTGCGCTCGCAGTGACGGCACACGCTAGTGCGGACCCCAAGATCGAAAAAAAGCAGCAAGATATCCGCAATATGGCGCACGACACGCTGCAGCGCCTCTACAAAGCTGAGCCAAAGGCGAAGGCCGCGGTCCACGGAGCCGCGGGCTATGCAGTCTTCAGCAATCTGGGCGTGAAGATTCTCGTCGCTGGCTCCGGCAATGGAAAAGGCATCGCAGTCAACAACAAGACCAAGCGTGAGACTTTCATGAAGATGCTCGAAGTTCAGGCCGGCCTCGGTATGGGCGTGAAGAAATTCAGCGTGATCTTCGTCTTCGATACAGAAAAGGCGCTCGACAGCTTTGTGAACTCCGGCTGGGATTTCGGCGGACAAGCCACTGCCGCCGCTACGACTGGAACCCAAGGCGGAGCATTGGCGGGAGCGGTGTCGGTGGCAGACGGTGTTTGGATGTATCAACTCACCGACAAGGGCGTGGCCCTCGAACTCACCGCGAAGGGCACGAAGTACTACAAAGATAGTGATCTGAATTGAAGCGAGCAGCAGAACAATGAACACAAATTGCGCCGAATTAAGCACGCCGGAAGGATCCTATAGACGGGGCGTCATGCCTCGATTTAACCTCAGGGAGAAATATGAGATGAAGCTTAGCATGCTCATGCGAATCTTGTCTCTGGGACTTCTTGCTGGCCTCTCCTCCGTCACCTTTCCTGTTTTTTCGACCGCGCAATCCACTTCCCCACAGACCAAGGCGCCAGCCATCGCACCACCGATCGCAGCGAAGCAGTGGACGGGCGACCTGAACGTACTGCTACAACACAGGGTTATCCGCGTTGCGGTTCCTTATTCCAAAACGTTCTATTACGAAGTAAATGGCGTTCAGTATGGCGTCGCTTACGAAACCGGCAAGGCATTCGAGGAATTCTTAAATAAGAAGTACCCGCAAAAAAACAAGAACATCAAGATTCACGTACTGTTTTTGGTCACCCCACGCGAGAAGATGTACGCACAACTCACAGGCGGCAATGTGGATATCGTCACGGGGGGAATCGCCATTACGCCTGAACGCCAGAAACTTGTCGACTTCTCAGATCCCACAGCCAGCGGGATTAACGAGGTAGCGGTCACAGGCCCCAAATCCCCGCAACTTGCTTCCCTTGACGATCTGGCAGGGAAGGAAATCTTCGTGCGC
>JBEKIB010000123.1:0-11152 GCA_050011975.1 Terriglobales bacterium
GCAAAGAAGACAGCCCACGCCCAGTACGGCACGCCGGGAGCAAACACGTGCGCCTGCTGGCTGCACCAGATGGTGCAGATAATCGGATTGAGCATGTAATCCATCACCATGCTCCAGCCGGTCACGTAACCGAGAGCGGGATTGATTTCCTGGCCGACGTAGGTGAAGGCGGAACCGGCGCTGGGATAGGCGCGCGCCATGCGGCCATAGCTGATGGCGGTGAACAGCATCGCCACCATCGCGATCAGGATCGTCGTAACCACGTGCCCATGGCCGCGGTCGCTGAGCACCCCGAACACCGACATGGGCGCGACCGGCTGAATCACGATGATGCCGTACAGAATCAGGTCCCAGAGCGTGAGCGAGCGCCGCAGGCGCGGACCATCAGCGGGCGGGTTGGCAGTTGAACTCATTTACGTTCTCAAAATAAAACCCCATTATCCTGCGGAGATAACGGGGTACGGGGAAGGGTTGTTCGTGGCTCGCCGGGTCGCAAATAGAGTCACCCTGCCGCAGCTCCACAAATTCCTCTCGCATTCTATACGGAAGAAATATTCTGTCAACGACAAAAACCCTGCATTAAAACGATTCTTGCCAAGCTTTAGTGAAACTCACAAATCTGGCAGAATTCGACAGAATTTGGTGGGGCGCTGCAAAACATTCGCGATTCCTTTCGCCGGAATTCTTCACATTGCTGACTTCCCCGCCCCTCTGCTACTTTGAATGGTTTCCCGTTTGCTGTCTGCTGACTTTGTGGGGTGAGACGTAATGCCGGCCATTAAATTCCGCGGTGTGGACTTCATCGACTTCGACGGTTTGCTGAATGACGACGAGCGCCTGGTGCGCGACACGGCGCGAAGGTTCATCGAAGACAATCTCGTGCCGATCATCGAGGAGTGCAACCGCGCCGGCCGCTTTCCGCGTGAACTGGTAAAGCCGATGGCCGACCTGGGATTCTTCGGCGCCTCGCTGAACGGCTACGGATGCGCCGGTATGTCGAACGTCGAATACGGCCTGGTCACGCAGGAACTGGAACGCGGCGATTCCGGCGTGCGCTCGTTCGTCAGCGTGCAGTCGGCGCTGGTAATGTATCCGATTTACACCTTTGGCAGCGACGAGCAGAAAAACACCTGGTTGCCCGCAATGCAGAAAGGCGAAAAGCTCGGCTGCTTTGGATTGACCGAGCCGGACTTCGGATCGAATCCTGGCGGCATGAGGACGCGCGCTCGCAGAATCGGAAAAGAATATGTGCTGAACGGCGAAAAAATGTGGATCACCTCCGGCACCATCGCCGACGTGGCGGTCATCTGGGCCAAGGTCGAAGATGAAGGCGATAAGATACGCGGATTTCTGGTTGAGACCGACCGTCCTGGATTCAAGGCCGACGATATTCACGGGAAGTGGTCGCTGCGCGCTTCGGTGACATCGGGCTTGTCGCTGCAGGATGTGCGGATACCGGAGTCGAACCTGTTGCCGGGGTCGGGCGGGTTGAAGTCTCCGCTAATGTGCTTGAACCAGGCCCGCTATGGAATCGCGTGGGGTGCGGTCGGCGCCGCGATGGCGTGTTACGACTGCGCACTGCAATATTCGTTGCTGCGCAAACAATTCCGCGATCAGCCCATCGCCTCGCATCAACTCGTGCAGGAGAAACTCGCCTGGATGATCAGCGAGATCACAAAAGCGCAGTTACTCGTGCTGCAGGTCGGCCGCTTGAAAGACGCCGGAAAAGTGCAGCACCAGCACATCTCGATGGCCAAGAGAAATAATGTATGGATGGCGCTGGAGTGCGCGCGACTGTCACGCGATATTCTTGGCGCGAACGGGGTGGCCGACGATTACCCCATCATGCGGCATCTTATGAACCTCGAAAGCGTAAAGACCTACGAGGGCACGCATGATATCCACACGCTGATTATCGGGGCGAGCGTGACGGGGATTGACGCGTTCTAGCTGAGGTAAAACTGATGAGCATAGAACGTTCGTGCCACATCGGCTCGCGCTAAGGTAGAGAGATGTTGTTCGCTCCGCTGCAAACCGAGCGGCTGACGTTGCGCGCCCACGCGCTCTCCGATATTCCAACGCTCATGCCGCTTATCGGCGCTCGCGAAGTGGCGGCGACCACGCTGCGCATTCCGCATCCCTACACCGAGTCCGACGCTCGGGACTTCATCGCTGCCACGCAGGAGGATTTCTCGAGCGGCAGCGGCTTGCGCCTGGGCATTGTGCTGCGCGCGAGTGACACGCTGTGCGGCGGCGTGGGACTGCGGATCGAAACCGACCATCGGCGCGCCGAACTCGGCTACTGGATCGGGGTGCCTTACTGGGGCAATGGCTATGCCACGGAAGCGGCCAGAGCTGTGGTGCAATATGGATTCGAAACGCTTGGGCTGCACCGAATTTTCGCCAGCCATTTCGCGAACAATCCTGCGTCGGCAAGAGTCTTGAGAAAAATCGGGATGCGCCACGAGGGAAGCCTGCGCGCTCATATCTTGAAGTGGGGAGAGTTCCTCGACCTCGAGATGTACGGAATGGTGCGGCCGATGTGAAGCGCATGCCGAATACGACCTGGCAGGACCATCCCTCAGCCGGAATAGAGTTCCGCCAGCAGCGCGTAGGCGCGCCGCATGTGTGGAATGACTATGGTGCCGCCGATCACCAGAGCTACGTTGATTGCCTCCTCCTGCTCGGCGCGAGTTACGCCCAGGCGATAGGACTGAATCGAGTGGTAGGTAATGCAGTCGTCGCAACGCAAACAGGAGGAGGCAACCAGCCCCATCAATTCCTTGTATTTCGCGGGCAGAGCGCCTTCCAGGTAGGTGTTGTGATCCAGATTGTAGAAGCGCTTGACGAGGAGGTTGTCGGCTTTGTGAACGTTTTCATTCAGACGGGTGCGGTTATCCAGAAAATGCCGGGCGAGTTCACTTTTTTCAGCAACCTGCTTCTCGGAGAAGAGATAGGTGGGTTCTTTGCGGGCTTCGGCCGTCGGTTCGGTGGTCGCGGATTCAGTGGTCATGAGGGAAGATTAGCAGATGGTTTGCGATCGAGGATGCTGGTATCTTGCGCTTCCCTCTTCGCTCCGAAGGCGATATATTCCAAGTTCGCATTTATGTACCGGAGGCACTGATGGCAACCCAACCTCGTTCCGAACCGCACGCGAAAAATTTCGGAGAAAATATTGAAAGCGATCTGGCGCTGGAATTTTTGCGCGTGGTGGAGAACGCGGCCATCGAGTCGGCGCGCACCATGGGCCAGGGGGATCGTCCCCTCAGCGACCAGGCGGCTACCGAGGCCATGCGCAAGACGATGGACACGGTCCCGATGCGCGGCACGATTGTGATCGGCGAAGGCGAGCGCGACGACGCGCCCATGCTTTATATCGGGGAGCAAGTGGGCGGTACGTATCCGGACGGCCGCGACGTGCCGAGCGTCGACATCGCCGTCGATCCGCTGGAAGGCACCAACCTCTGCGCCACCGGCGCGCCGGGCGCAATCACCGTGCTGGCGGCTTCGGAAAAAGGTGGGCTGCTGCACGCTCCCGACTGCTACATGGAAAAAATCGTGGTGGGGCCATCGTGCAAAAACGCGGTGGAACTGGACGCTCCGGTGGCCGTGAACCTGAAAAATATCGCGCGGCGAATGCATCGCGGCGTGGAGGACCTGGTGGTGGTGGTGCTTGACCGTCCGCGGCACGAAAAGCTGATCGGCGACATTCGCAAGGCGGGCGCGCGCATCAAGTTGATTGGCGACGGCGATCTGTCGGCGGGCATTGCCGCGGCGGTGATCGGAACCGGAGTGCATGCGGTCATGGGATCGGGCGGGGCACCGGAAGGCGTGATTACGGCGGCTGCCATCCGCTGCCTGAACGGATACATGCAGGGACGGCTGGTGATCGACAAGCCGGAACTGGAAGAGCGCATTGCGAAGATGGGGATCAAAGACAAGAAGAAAATTTATGAGGCGGAGGACCTGGCCCCGGGGAAACAGCTGATCTTCGCCGCTACTGGCGTGACCGAAGGCGCGTTGCTGAAAGGCGTTCGCTTCTTTGGGGAAGGAACGCGGACTTCTTCGGTGATTCTGACCTTGAGGACTGGACGGGTGCGATTTATTGAGAGCATCCATCTGGATAAGGGTCCGGATGTGATGGTTCGGTTTGCTTGAGGCAGTTCTCAGTTATCAGTTCTCAGTTCTCAGTAAGATCTTGGCTTCGGGGTTGGCTCGCTTCTTGCTTGCCTTTGACTGGACTCCGTTTCCGGGCTCTCTGTTTCGCCTGTTCGCTCCGAAATCACAACTTGCACGGTTGGCAAAGATTGCCAATCTAGGGGTACCCCCCCTCCCCCCTACCTATTGGAATCATGGGGTTAGGAGGAAATTCCTGCTAGATCTTTGGATTTAAAGGACTTAGACGTAAAATCTTTGAGAACCAATGACTTAGCGGCGATTCTGCTGCTATTGGTTGTCAAAGATTGCCAAAGAAGCTTCCCAAAATGGGACTTTGGCGGATTTGACGGCCGTCTCTGGAGACAGGCACACGTCTGACCTCTTCGATCCGATCATCATTATCGCGCATGGTGGGTTGGATGTCTGTGATGGGGCACACAGATGATTTGTGATGAAAAGGTCGGGGTTGGATGGCGGAAGTGGGAGCAGTTCGCGGCACCCCGTATCGAAGGCCGCGAGATGCGTCTAGGGAATCGAAGTGGCCATCGATGGAGGCAATAGCTTCGCCTTTTTCTTCTTGAACGTTACCGATTTGCTCGGGATTGCTGACGTCCGAGTTACGGGGCGATAAAAACGGACACCTTTGGTCTTGAGAAAGGCAAATCCGGGATCCTGCGTGACATGGTCCTTCGGCGAATTGGACTTGAGCCATCCGTGAACGTTTGCCTCGTACGAGAGTAACCAGTTTTGGTCGCGCAACTCCTGATCGTCCATTAGAGACTGATACCACGTCGTATCCAAGCCGTCGGCAAGTCCGTTCTTCTGCGCGTCCAGCGCCAATATTCCCACAACAGCGCTCTTGCACTCTCTCAGGGCATCAACAGCCTCTCGCGTCAGTTTTGTTTGAAATCGGATACACGCCCAGAGGGCCCATGCAACCTCATTGTCGTGTCGTTGCGGCGCGTGTGCCTCGACAATAGAGTTAAGCGCCTCCCCTAACTGCTGGGTGTCCAATTTGTGGCCGGCAGCGGCAAGCCGAATAAGGGTCTGGAGCACTTCCGCAATCACGCTCGGGTCCGCAGCTAGGATTTGAAGAAGGAGTGATTCTACAAACGAGCGGTTCGCCGGTGCTACCCTTGCGTTTCGGATCTTTGCGACGGTATATTTCAGCACTGTTTCAGAGGTGTACTCTTTCGAGAGAACCGCCGCTCTATCGAATATTCGCGTCAACTGAAATCGCTGTGTCTTTGCGTTCCGCGCGACCGGCAAAAGTCTTATTTCGGAAGCCCATTCGGTATCCAGCGCTGCAGGCAGTTCGAAAATCTGTGTTTTCCTCGGATTCACTCTTAGTTCGTAGTCTTCCAGCAGATTCTGAATTCTCGATAGCGCTCTGTCCGCGTCCGCGAAGGTCGAAAAGCAAAATTCATAGTCATCTATGAAGCGGAGACCCCGGGGCCCCACACTCTTTGCCAACTCCGTGTCTATTGCCGTAAGAATGATCTCGGAGATCACGAGGGAAGTGTCGGGACCGATAGGGACACCAATTGTTTGTGCGTCCTGACACCTCCTGACTTGTAAGTCGAGTCTATTACCCAGGAGCGAGTTGTCCTTGCGCCGGGCCTTCGCGACGTTCTTAGTATGGAGAGCCCAAGGAATTGAGTGTGTATAGAGGCTGGGGTAGCACTGGGAGATGTCCACGCGCAGGCAGAATCTCGCGCCGGTCCGAATCTTGAGCCGTCGCTCGAGTGGGTCCGACATGTCGTGTTTGGGCTTGATCGCTCGCTTCCCTGACGCCACAGGGATCGACAGCGAATATGGCGATTGTTGGGTGTGTGCAGAAATATCCGCCCAGGAGTCGGCGACTTCCTTTGCAAGCAGAACGAAGCTCAGCGGATTAGGTATCCCCAACGGCCGTCGATAGATGCCAACTCTTGTAAAGCTGTGCTTCAGAAGCTTCGTCCTTAGGCTTGCGCTTGTGAACACTTTCGGAAGGGACGCGTATTGAGTGGCCACTAATCCCGCAAATGAGGACGTGGAAAAACAGGGAGGGAGTTCGGCGGGAAACATGCCCCGGCTCAAGATCGATCGAAAGCTAGGAGTCGAGACGGGACTCTTGGCGGGCGGCATAATTTCTAGTAACTATAGCCAAAAACGGGACCTATCAGGGTGTAAATTTAAGAGCGAAAGAGCTCCCTCGCGCTGAAGCGCGAGCACATATTCAACGACTTAGTGGCACGAGTAAACTCGTGCCCTTCCCAAAAACCCGTTCGAATCGGAGTTTTTCCGCAAGCTGTGAAGCCGGCGAAATTGAGGCCTAGATCGCAGCGGTAAACCGCTGCGCCACCCGAAGGCTCCAACTTGTCGACAGACAAAGTTGCGGACGCCCGCCGGCTGATTTCTCCTGTTACAATCGCTAGCTCCATGATTCAAGGGAACTTCCTGCCCTACAGAAACGTATTTGTCTTGTGGTGTTGAAGGTCCGCGGATCGCGCGGGCAAATACATGGGTCCTTCGCTGCGCTCAGGATGACAAGGGCTTCGCTTGGCGACGGCGACCACCGCCGCCCAGGTTAGCGCCCAAAAAACGGGCGCGAACCTGGGGCACCAAAAGTCACACGCGCTCAGGATGACAACTTAATTCTGGGTGACAGCATAATTGATGACAACTTAATTTTTGGGTGACAGACTAATTTATGTCGCGCATTTGCGGGACTTGGCGGTAGGCAGTCAAGCGGTAGGCAGTCAAACGGATTTCACGGAGTCTGGTTTTGGAAGAAGCCCAGGTTGTCGGATTGCTGGTCCGTCGCTGCATTGGGGGCGATGCCGCGGCCTGGGAAGAGATTGTGCAGCGCTATCACCGGCGGATATACAACGTCTGCTACCGCTTTGCCGGGGATGCGGAGAACGCGCAGGACCTCACGCAGGAGGTCTTTATCAAGATGTACCGCACGTTGAACACATACGATTCGGGTAAGGGCGCGTTCATGACCTGGGTAACTACGATTACTCGCAACCTGCTGGTGGATCACTTCCGAAAGACTAAGGGCGACCGGATCACGGATTCGCTGGATTCAGCGCCCTCCGAGCATGAGGATGCGCAGCCGCTTAGCGAGCGGATTGCGGACCGGGGACTGCCTCCGGATGCCGCGGTCGAGAGCCGGGAAACGCGGGAAATGGTGCATTTGGCACTGCAGAAACTGTCTCCGGAGCTGCGGGAGGCGGTGATTTTGAGGGATCTACAGGACATGGACTATCGGGAAATTGCCACGGCTTTGAGGGTTCCGGAGGGGACCGTCAAGTCAAGAATTAACCGGGGACGAGCGGAACTTGCGCGCCTCCTACAACGTACATATAGGCAGGTGATGTGATGCCAGAGGAAACCAAACACGGAATTGAGTGCGCGGAGTTCGAAGCGCTGCTCAGCGCTGCTATCGACGGCGAGGCCCTGGACGGTCATTTGATGGACGGTAACTTGATGACCAAGGACGGGCGGATGAGCGCGGCTCGCCGGGAGAGCTTCGAAGCTCATCGGCGCGTCTGTGCGGTTTGCGGTCCGCTGTTCGAGGACGTGCAGGCGGGGCACAGGTGGCTGCGGGCATTGGAAGAGGTCGAGCCTCCGGCGCATCTGGTGCACAACATTCTGGCGGCCACCAGTGGAGTGGTGAGCACGCGGCCGCAGACTTCGAGAGCCGACGGCAGAACGACTCCGTTCAGCGAGCGGGTGCGGGAGCGATGGGATTCGTTCTTCACGCCCTTGACCGCGTTTTTGCGGCAGCCGCGGTTTGTGATGTCGTTCGGGATGATCTTCTTCTCGTTTTCGCTGGCACTGAGCGTGGCGGGGGTGAAGGTGTCGGACGCGGCGAAGGTCTCCCTGCGGCCTTCGGCGGTGCGGCATGCTTACAACGATGCGCAAATCAAGGTCGTGAAGTACTACGACAATATCCGGTTTGTGTACGAGATCGAATCGAAGGTGCGTGAGCTGAGGCGGGCCAACCCTCCGGCCGAACCCAGCCCGGCGGAACAGAAAGAAAATCGCAAGAACAATACCAGTGGTCAACCGGAGCAGAGACAGGATCGTAACTACTCCCAGGAATACAACCAGCCGGTGTTAGCCGCGCTGCGGAATGCTTCACCTGCGGTAACGGTGACCACGAATCGGAGGTTTGTATGAACTGCGCCAATCATGCTGATGCGTCAGCAGTGGCCTATTGCCGCACTTGCGGAAAGGCACTGTGCGCGAACTGTACTCGTCCCGTGCGGGGCGTGATCTACTGCGAGGACTGCCTGGGAGCGAAGATGGAAGGCGTTCCGACGGGAGCGGCGGGATTCGTTCCCCCGGCAACATTCTCTCCGGCGGCGTCGGGGCGAGTTCCTCCGCCACCGCCTGCGGTTGTGGGCAGCGGACCGAACCCGACTGTGGCCGGAATATTGGCTGGATTCTTTCCCTTCGGGGTGGGCGCTGTGTACACCGGGCAATATGCCAAGGGGCTGGCGCATCTGGCCATCTTCGGATTGCTGATTGCCGGGATTAGCGCCAGCGACAGCGGGCACAGCGAAGCTCTCGGTGTAATCTGCGGGATCGGCGTCAGCTTCTTCTACATTTACCAGATTATCGATGCGGTGCGTTCGGCTCGCGCCATTCAGTTAGGCCAGCCCGCGCCGGACCCCTACGGCTTGGCAGCAACCTTTGGCGGCGGAGCGAAGGTGGAGACGAGCAAGATCCCGATGGGTGCGATCGTGCTCATTTTGCTGGGCGTGCTCTTCCTTTTGCATACCATGGGCCTGACCGAATTCGGACTCGATCGCTACTGGCCATTGATTTTGATCTTCATCGGCGCCTGGATGTTCGCGCGCAACTGGGCTTCGCTGGGTTCGCATGCTCCGGATTGTGATTGTTCGCGCTGCCGCACGCGGCGGATGATAGGCCCGAGGATGGCGGCGCTTACAATGTGCCAATGCGCGCGCTGCCGCACCCGGCGGATTATGGGGCCGACGATGGTTTTCACGATCGGCGTGCTGTTCCTGCTGCAGAACCTGGCCGGGGGGAATCTTGGATTTCATCGCACCTGGCCGGTGATTCTGCTGGTCGTTGGGCTTATCAAGTTGCTGCAGGGAAGCGCCTCGGTGGAAGGACACATTCCGTTCGCGGGGTTTGGCAGCAATCGGCCAATTGCGGGCGGACCGGTTCCGCCGGAGCCTCCGGTTCCTCCCATTCCACCCGTTCCACCCGTTCCGCCGACCAGTGAGGTGAACCATGGCTAGCCCAATGACTCCTCCGACTCCGACTCCGCCTCTGCCTCCGCGCCTTCCGCACCGTTCGATTGCCGGGCCGGTGGTGCTGATCCTGATGGGAGTGCTGTTCCTGCTGGGAACGATGGGGATCATGGACATCCATCACCTGGGATCGCTGTTTGCGCGCTTCTGGCCTGCGCTGTTGATCCTGTGGGGCGTATTGAAGCTGATCGAATACGAACAGGCCAAGCGCCTGGGTCAGCCGGCGCGCGGCATTGGGGTCGGTGGCGTTTTCCTGATGCTGTTCCTGATCGTGGCCGGACTGATTGCCACGCAGGCGGCGCGTTTGAACTGGAAAGACATCGGCCAGCACATTCAGATTGGCGATGATGAAGGACTGGACGAGATCTTTGGCGGATCGACATTCGACTACAGCGGGGAACTCAGCAACGACTGGCCGGCGGGCAGCACCAGCATGCGCATTAACGACGATCGCGGCACGGTTACCGTCAACGTGTCGGACGACAAGAAGCTGAGAGTCTCATGGCGCAAGAAAGTTCGCGCCGAAAATCAGCAGGATGCGGACCGCTATAACACCAAGACCGATCCCGCGATCACCATGGCCGACAAACTGGTGGTGGTGAACGCCAACACCCAGGGCGCGGGCGACAAGGGCGTGACTACCGATATCGATATCTATGTGCCTGTGAACACCGCACTGGCGATTACCTCGAGCCGAGGCGATGTGACCATCGCGGGCATGAACAGCAGCGTTGAGGTCAACCATCATCGGGGCGAAGTCAACATCAACGACCATACTGGGAACGTTATGCTGAACCTGGACGGCAGTGCGGCGCGTCTGGGACACGTGAAGGGTGACGTGACCATTCAAGGCAAGGCCAACGAAGTAGACGTGGAAGATGTGGATGGAGCGGTTCACCTGAATGGAGAGTTTCAGGAGAGCGTGCGCCTGGTTCGAGTCAGTAAGACAGTCAGCTTCCATTCCTCGCGCACGGAGATGGAATTTTCGCGCCTGGATGGACGGCTGGATCTGGATTCGGGCGACCTGCGCGCCGATTCGCTGAGCGGACCGATGCACCTGACAACGCGCTCGAAAGACATCTCGCTGGAAGGCTTGTCGGGCGATCTGCGACTGGAAGACTCGAACGGGTCGGTCGACGTCGGACTGTACAAGCCGGGGAATATCCAGATCGATAACCGCAAGGGCGACGTGCAGGTTTCGATTCCGCCGAATACGGCGATCAAGGTTGAGGCGCGCACGCGCGAAGGAGAGATCGAGAGCGACTTCGACGAGATCAAAGTCGACAGACACGACAACCAATCGAGCGCCAGCGGTTCGATCGGAACCAACGGCCCCAAGCTCGCGGTGAATTGCGACAAGGGAACGATTGAGATTCGCAAAGGAGCGGTCGCAGTCGTGCCTCCGGCCCCGCCGATTCCTCCGGCCACGCCGGCGAAACCGGGCAAGCCAGCGAAAGCGTTGCCGGCTCCGAAGGCGCCGCCGGTGGAGAGCGAGAATTAGGGTCAGTGGTCGGTGGTCAGTGGGCAGTGGGCAGTGGCCAGCTTTTAGTCCTCAGCGGCTAGAGCCGGAAGCCATTGCAGCCCTGGCGGCACGGCTGAACAGCCTGCGGAAAAACGCTGATTGGTGTAGAGACGGGGTTTGTCCCGTCGCAGACTGCTGAAGAACTCTGGCTCGAGCAGGTTTCGGGTAGGGCACGGCTCCACAGCTTGCGGAAAAAGTC
>JBEKIB010000124.1:0-10751 GCA_050011975.1 Terriglobales bacterium
TCTCTGGTGAAGATCTACGCCAACGTGGATCATCTCGTGCCTCCTTCAGGGCTTGTGCTTCGAGCACGTACTCTACCCTTGGAGGCACGCCTTTTCTTGTTTTCATTACATCTGAGCGAAGCAGGAGGATTCGCGAAGCGAATCCTCCTGCGGAGTCGAAGGACCCCTACACCATCAAACGCTTCCAGCAGCGTCCACGCATTTCCACCACAGCATTACTCACTCCTTCGGAAAATTCGGGTCCGCCTTCACTTCTTCAATCTGTTTCGTGTGTCGCTCGGAGTGCGCCGAGATCAGCAGGATCCACTGATACGCGTCGAGCGGGCCCAACAGCGGGTGCGGGCCAAAGTGGTCGCGCAGGTCGTCGTTGGTGGTTCGGATGTAGTTCATGGTCGCTTTGCGGCTGTCTTCGAAGGCCTTGGTGGTCTCTTCTCGAGTCGCCCAGCGATTGGTTGGTTTCAGAAACTCGGGCGCCTGCGCCTTGTGGCTGCGGTCCGGAACCCTCTGCAGGACTATTTCGTCTTTCCCAGCTACCTCGGCACGCTTGGAAGGGTCAGCCGGGGAGGTCATGATCTTGTCCCGCACCATGCTAAAGAGCGCGGACTCGGAGACGGCGATGTGTTCCGACACCTCGGCCACCGACCAGCGATCCGGGCCAGGCTTGAATCTCCATTGCTTCTCCGACAACCCAGCGATGGATTGCAGAAATGCGTCGCGCGTGGCTTCGAGACTCTTGAGCGCAACTTCACGCTCCCCGGCCGTCAGAGTCGTTTGCGCCGGGGTTGCGGTTTGAGCGATACCGGCCAACGCCAGCGCGAGAACGAGGCACAGCACGGCAGAGAACTTCAATTGGATTTTCATTTCATTGCCCCTGTGAGATTGGAAATACGGTAGGGCAATTATGAATGGCGGTCTGCGAAAGCGCAAATCGGCTTCACTCGAACCAGCCGCTCCGGTATGCGATCCACCACGACGCATATCCGATCGGAATGGTCGCGCCCAGGGCCCACCAGATCGGCAGGATAAAATCGGCAGCCAGCCCCAGCACGGTGAAGGAGATCCAGAAGATCTTGCGCTCCATATCTCTGGATTGTAAGTCTTTTCCGCCACGTATGACCCTGGCTAGTGGCCTGCGGGAAAACTTCGGTTTCGCATCCCGGCATGGTATTAGCTGGGAAAATCAGCCTTTGCGCTTGAGTTCTTCCATCACACTCTGGATCAGCTCTTTGGCGTCGGTGAGGTTTTTCATGATGAGCTGCACATCCATGACCGGCTTGCCCGGCCAGCGCTGGCTCTGGCAGTAGACGCCATGCTGCCCGACCAGGGCCATGGCGTCGGTGACCAGGTCCATGGTGACCGCGAGGCGTCCGCGAGGCACGCCCATGCGCGTTTCGAAGTGCTCCAGTTCTTCCTGCTTTTCATTGAACACGGCCATCAACCGATTGTAGCGGGGATGTGAGTATAATTCTTGGCGGAACAGCGATCAGCAATCAGCAATCAGCCAAGCCACTCTGGCTCTGAATGGGCTGACTGCTGATTGCTTCCAGGAGGAACAAGTCATGAAGAAATTTGCCTTAATTGCAGCAGCACTCTTCGCGGTCGCAACCTTCGCCTCGGCGCAAATGGGCATGGGGCAAGACAAATCCAAGCGGCCCAGTCCGCCGGCCAGTGCAGAGTGTAAGTTTTCCGACGGCAAAACCATCAAGGTGGACTATTCCAGCCCGCGTGCCAAAGGGCGAAAGATTTTCGGCGCGGCGAGCGACAAGGCGCTGGTGCCCTACGGAGAGATCTGGCGCACCGGCGCGAATGAAGCAACCACATTCGTCAGCGATACGAATCTGACCGTAGGTGGCAAGGTGGTGTTGGCGGGCAGCTATACCATCTTCACCATCCCGAAGGCCGACAAGTGGACCCTGATTATCAACAAGAAGAACGCCGAATGGGGCATTCCGTACAAGTACGAAGCCGACGAGTTGGCCCGAGTTGACATGCAGGTTTCGAAAACGCCGGCGCCGGTGGAAAACTTCCTGATCGCATTCGACCAGACAGGAAGCAAATGTACGCTGCGCATGGAGTGGGAGAACACCCGCGCCAGCGTCGCTATTACCAAGTAAGGAATCAGTTGATGCGTCTGTAGAGACGGGGCTTGCCCCGTCTTTTCCGGACGCGGCGAGAGACGCGGCCAGCCACGTCTCTACAGAAATTCCCCGCCTCGTGCCCGATCTTCCGGCGCTATACTGGAACCCGATGCGGACGATGCTGCGCTTTCTTTGGAACTCCACCCGTGGCCACCGGATTGCCCCGTGGCGCAGTCCCTATCTGCTATGGCGCATTGAGACGTACACCGGCGTCAAAATGACCCAGATTGGATTCCTGGAATTCTGGGAATTCTTGTGGACGGAGCGAAGCAGCCTGTGGCGTTTCCTGAAGTGGACAGCGGAGATGGATCGCTACGTCCACCCCGGGGCGAAGAACGTCTAGCAGTTCGCCAACAAATTTTGGGAATTGTCATCCCGAACGAAGTGAGGGATCTGCAGTTCGCGGCAAAATGCGGATCCCTCACTTTGTTCGGGATGACAACTCATGAAGGTCCCGATCGCGCACCACTCCGGACCGCGCCCAAGTCAGTGCTAACCCATCACCACATTGACTTCGCTGCCTTTGCCCGCGCCCAGCAGTTGATAAGCTGAGCCCCGGTTGGAAGCGACTTCCAGAAAACCCATGCTGCCGAGAATTCCGAAGACTTCGCCGGGACCGCCTTCGGCGTAGCTTGCGCACATGCGCGTTGCCTGCGCCTTGGTTCCAATCGCGATTTTGAAGACGGGCGGCGTGGCCTCGAAAAGTTGCGGCGCATCCTGCGGCGTGATGTTGGTGATGAGATTGCCAAAGCGATCGACCTTCAGCACCACTCCGCGCAGGGTGCGCTCATCCACCGGCTTCGGGCGGGGCGCGCCAAAGCGAACATAGTCGGTGATCTCATCGCCGAAACGGTCGGGCTCGACTCCCTTGGCCAGATAAGCTGCGACCGGAGAGAAGATATCGCGAGCGTGAAACGTGTTGCTGCGGGGCTGCAGAAAATAATGCTCGGCGGTGACGTGGCGGACGGAGATGCGCTCTTCGCGGTCGTAGATCAGAGAAAGCACGCCGTTGTCAGGCGCCACAAACATGTGGCGCTCGCCGACCATAAGCACGGGCCGCCGCGTCGTCCCCACCCCGGGATCGACGATCACCATGTGCACGGTGCCTGCAGGGAAGTAGGAGTAGGCCTGCGAAATGGTCAGGGCGCCGTCCAGAATGTCGAACGGCTGCACCGCATGGCTGATGTCGATGATCTGCGCCTCGGGGGCGATCTCCAGGATGACGCCCTTCATGGCGCCGATGAAATGATCGTTGAGTCCGAAATCGCTAGTGATAGTGATGATCGCGTTGCGTGCCAATTCGTTACCTCGCCAAACCTTTTGAACTTTAGAGGGACCCAAACGAAGTATCGAACGTGGCACGATGGCGCGTCAAGGTACGTGAGTGACTGGTGTACGTGACTGGTGTACGTGAGTGGTGTACGTGAGTGACTGCCGCCTTCAGTCCTTGCTGATCGCTTGTCCAAATGCGATCAGATTTCCGTCCGGCGCAAGCACCAGCAACTCACGTTGACCATAGCGCTGGTTCACCGGTCCGTAGACGTCTCCCTTGGGCAGAGTGTCGAGCTTAGGCTTGAGTTCCGCGTGGAGTTCGTCGACGTTGCGAACATCGATATAGTACGCAAAGCGTCGATTGCCCGGAGGAGCGCCGTCCGCCCCATGCTGTTCGATGATGCGGAAACCCGTAGTCTCGCGATGCACATAGGCATAGTTCTCCTGGCGAAGCAGCGTCTTAAATCCCAGGATGTCATTGAAAAAAATCAGCGCCTTCTCAATGTCATGCACATGCATGAAAGGCGTGACTTGTATGAAGTTTGACATCGCCGATTCTCCTTGCCGGGGAGATTAGTCGACCTGCACGTCGCCCGAGCCAGTATGCACCGAAACCGTCGGCCCGCCGCCGCGCACTTTGCCCACCACGCTCTTCTTCGACTCCTGGATGCGGCCCTGGATTGTCGTAGTCACCGGATGGCCCAGCGTGACGGTTCCGGAATTCGAAGAGATGTCCACGTCGAAGGCCGCGTCCGAGGGCACATGCAGGTTCACGTTTCCCGAGCCCGTGCGCACGCTCCACATGTTCTTCGGCAAGCCTTTGCCGTGAATGTCGCCGCTGCCCGCCTCGGCATGAAATCCGCCATTGATGCCGTCCACGGTGATGTTGCCGGATCCGGTCCGGATATCCACATCGCCCGCGCCCGTTTCCGCGATTTCGATGTCGCCGCTGCCCGCTTTGACCTTCGCGGGACCGGAAAGCTCGCGTCCCTTAACGTTTCCCGAACCCGTCTGGAAGCGCATTTCACCGGTTAGGCGCGCCAGTTGCATGTCGCCCGACCCGCTCTCCAGATCGACGTTGCCCTTGAGGCCTTCCACCTTCTGATCGCCGCTGCCGGTATGCGCTCGAATCGCGGTATTCTCCGGAACCGTGATTTCGTAGTCGATCGCAATGTTGTGGAGGTTCACGTAGTCGATGCGAATGCTGTTGCCAGTCTGGCGAATGGGAGGATTGTTCTGCAGTTCCTGCACCTCCGCCTTGTGGTCGCCGCTGAACCAGGAATCACAGTGAATCTTGGCATGAATCGAGACCGCGCCCGCAGCGCCGTTGCGGACGGTGATGTCGCCCGAACGGGTAAGCACTTCGAGATCAACCGGGCCACTGACCTGGAACGAGCGGTCAAAGGTTCCGATGACCGAAGCGAAGCCGGCCGCTGAAGTGGCCAGGACGCTGGCCACAATAAAAGCCAGCGCTCTAACGGCTCGATGGGAAAAAATCTGGGTCATAGCAATTCGCCTCCGTGCTCCCGGGCCTTTATTACTGCAACACAACCTGGTCGCCTTCCTTCAGCCCCGATAGCAACTCGGTCTTGGCGCCATTTGAGATTCCGATGTTGACGGCGATCTTCTTCTTGCCTTCTTTGGCTTTCGGTTCAGGTATCTCAACCGATGCCTTCTTATCCTTGTCGTAAATGATCGAGCCTTCCGGGATCTGCAGCACGTTCTTGTGCTCTTCGAGAATGATCTCGGCATTGGCCGTCATCATGGCCTTCAACACGCCCTCGGGGTTGTTGATCGAGACCCGCACTTCAAACGTAGTGACGTTGTCTTTTTCCACCCCCATGGGAGAGATCTTCGTCACCTTGCCGGTGAAGGTCTTGTCCTTGAACGACTCGACTTTGATCCGCGCCGGTTGTCCCAGATAAACCTTGCCGATATCGCTCTCGTCCACTTTGCCTTTGACGAAAACCTCGCTGGTGTCGCCGAGCGTCATGACCAGCGTGGCCGTGGAACCCAGCACCAGAATCGAGCTGACCGCATCGCCAATTTCCACGTCGCGCGAAAGCACGATCCCATCAATCGGCGATTCGATCGTGGTGTAACCCAGTTGCTCTTCCAGTTGTTTCAGATTGGCGCGGTCCTGCGATACCTGCCCCTCGGCCTGGCCAATCTTGGCCTGCAAAACCTGCAGCTGCGCCTTGGAGACATTTTGCTTGTTCAGCGCCATCTCGTAATTCTTCTCCGCGTCGTCGAGCGCGGAAGCGGAAACCACGCCGTCCTTCGCCATGCCCTGCGCACGCTCATAAGCTCGTTTCAACAGCGGCACGTCGGGACCCTCGGCGTCGACCCTGGCGCGCACCAAGTCGGCGCGCGTGCCATTCAAGCTGGCGCTCGAGCCCTCCAATTGCGCGCGAGCCTGGTCCACACGAGCCTGAATCTCTTCCCGGTCGAGTTCGGCGAGCACTTGGCCCTTCTTAACTTTGTCGCCGTAATCGACGTAGAGTTTCTTCACAATGCCGCTGGCCTTGGACTTGATCTCAACCTTGGTGATGGGCTCGATCTTGCCCGTCGCCACCACGCTTTTTGCCAAGTCTCCTTTTTCGACCTTGGCGAGTTTCGAGGGGTCGATCTTGGTGCCGCCGCTGGTGGCTGCGATCAGCCCGCCGGCAACTAACAGAACCAGAACGGCTGCAATCGAGCCGTAGATGATTCGCTTCCGCCGCTTTTTCTTGCCATTGCCGTTACCTTCCACGACCGCCTCCTGCTTAATTTCAAATCTCAGAACCGGCATTCACTGGTTGTTACGGGAGAAATAACGAAATAGTTCCTCAAAAATTCTCAGGCTTCGTATCCGGGTGTCGCTTTAGCGATACCCGTAAGCGCTCCGAAGATACTTAGACCGCCGGGCAACAAAAAAGAAAGCGCTCACTTTGCAATAGCACTTAAGGGTTCCTATGATTGTACTGCCAGCGCGCTCGGAAAGCCCGCGATTACGCCCCAGTGAACTCTGATCACCCGAACCATTATCCCTTTGGAATGTTAGAATTAGAGTTCCATGATTGCGTATGTGCTGCTGCGGGTGTTCGTTATCCTGCTCCTGGTGGCGGCCAATGCCTTCTTCGCCGCAGCCGAGTTCGCGCTGGTCAGCGTGCGCGAAACCCGCATCCAGCAGTTGATCGAAGCCCACCGCGCCGGCGCCCGCACCGTCCTCAAACTTCACCAGCAACTCAGCCGCGTCGTAAACGGAGTGCAACTGGGAATCACCGCGACCAGCCTGACTCTAGGCTGGCTGGGCGAGCCCTTTCTGGCGCGACTGTTCGAGGACTGGTTCGGAAGCGTGCCCCACGCGGCCATCTACGCTCATGCCGTGGCCGTGACCGTGGCCTTTGTGATCATCACCAGCCTGCTCGTGATCATGGGCGAACTGGTTCCGAAGTCGCTCGCCTTACAACGGGCCGAGCGCGTCGCACTGGCGGTCGCGGCGCCCATGGACGTTTTCCTCACCGTCACCGCCCCCCTGACCATTGGCATGAGCCGCGCCGCTGGTTTTGTCCTGCGCGCCTTCGGAACCCACGAGATCCGCCACGGTTCGGTGCACTCCCCCGACGAACTTAAACTGATCGTAACCGCGGCCCGCAGCTCCGGACAGCTCTCCTCCAACCAGGAAGAGATGCTGCTGAACGCGATCGAACTGGACAACATTGCCGCGCGTCAAGTAATGGTGCCGCGCACCAGAATTTTTTCCTTGCCCTCCGACCTCAGCCTCGACGAAGCCCTCTCGCGCGTGGTCGACGAACAGCATTCCCGTATCCCCGTGTATGATCCGCAGCGCGGTCCCGAACATATTGTCGGAGTGCTTTACGCCAAGGACTTGATGCGTTGGACGCGCCTGCGCCTCGGCCCCACCGCCGCTCCTCCTGCGGCCACGCGCATTGCCCAGATGAAAATCGGTCAGGTCATGCACGATGTGCTGGTCGTGCCGGAAACCAAGTCCTTGCTCGACCTGCTGGTTGAATTCCAGCAGCGCAAGCGCCACCTGGCGGTTGTGGTAGACGAATTTGGCTCCACCGCCGGAGTGATCAGCGTGGAAGACGTGCTCGAGCAACTGGTAGGAGAACTGGAAGACGAATTTGACGTCGCCTCCACGCAGCCCGCGGTAACCGACGTGAATGCGCCGCTAGTGCTCGACGGAGCGATCAACATTCGCGACCTCGAAGCCCAATACGAGCTGCAGCTTCCACAAGACGAAGGCTTCGAGACGCTAGCCGGCTTCCTGCTTTCGCGCTTGCAAAAGATGCCCCAAGGCGGCGAGGCGTTCGACTATGAGGGGCACCGTTTTGTAGTAGAAAAAATGGAAGGCCATCGCATAGCAACCGTGAGGATCGAGCCCGTGCCCGCAGCCCCAGCGTCAGCTGCATCGCCGTCGACTGACTCCGTGCAACGGGCCGGAGACTAACTTCCGATGCCGCGCTACATAATCACCCGCGTCCTCTACACTCTGCCGGTCATCTGGCTAGTCGTCTCCACCGTCTTCCTGCTGATCCACTTCGTTCCCGGCGATCCCATTCAACAGATGCTGGGAGAAAGCGCAACCGCCGGCGACATCCAGGCCGCAAGACACGCCTACGGCCTCGATGTCCCGCTGGGCCAGCAATATCTGAATTACTGGAAAGGAGTTCTCCACGGAGATCTAGGCGAGTCCCTCCGCTTCAACCAGGGAGTTACTAAGTTGATTGCCCAGCGCTATCCTTTCACCTTACAGCTAACGCTGGCGTCGTTGTTAGTAGCGATCATGCTAGCCATCCCCGCAGGAGTGCACTCAGCCCGGCGTCGCAATCAATGGGATGACCGCACCCTAAGCGTAGTCAGCCTGTTCGGCCTGTCCTTTCCAAACTTCGCGCTGGGCCCGGTGCTGATCCTGTTCTTCGCCGTCAAGCTAGGATGGCTCCCCGTCAGCGGTTCCGGCAGCCTGGCCCATCTAGTGCTCCCAGCCATCACTATGGGCGGAGCGCTAGCCGCGATCCTAACTCGCATGGTGCGCACCTCAATGTTAGAAGAGTTAGGCCAAGACTACATCCGAACCGCCCGCGCCAAAGGCCTGCCCGAGCGCACCGTAGTCTATCGTCACGCCCTGCGCAACGCCATGATCCCAATCCTGACTGTCTTAGGATTACAATTCGGCGCGCTTCTAGCCGGAGCGATCGTAACCGAAACCATCTTCTCCTGGCCCGGAATAGGACGCCTAACCATCCAAGCCATCGCCAACCGCGACTACTATCTCGTTCAAGGATGCATTCTGGCGATTGGGTTGACCTATGTAGCCGTGAACTTTCTGACTGACTTACTGTACTCGGCGGTGAACCCGAGGATTAGACAATGAGGCCACTCGAAATCGACTTCGTTGAATCATTCGACAACGATGCTATCATTTTGGAACTGCGACGGATCGCTGAGGTACTTGGCAAGTCGACTCTGTCCAAGCGCGACGTTCGCGACCATGGACGCCTCAGCTACGAGGTCGTGTTGAGGAGATTCGGTTCCCTGCGAATGGCGCCGCAAAAAGCGGGCCTGATGCCAGGCCGCTTTAATAAAGCTACGGATGAGGAACTCTGCTCGATTCTGATCGAGCTTTGGACACAAACACTCGAAAAATACGGGCGTAGTCCGTACAAGATGGAACTTGGAACATTCGGCTATAGGATTTCAAGCGACACTTTCACTCGCCGATTCGGCAGTTGGAAGAAGGCGCTACTCGCGGCTGCTGAATCTAGTGCGTCAGCCGACGAAGAACCTATAACATCACCAGCGAGTTCTGAAGAGCAAACGAAAGTAGAGGGGCGCAAAACTCTTTCCGTGAGGAAACGATTCCTTGTTTTCAAACGAGACCGATACAGATGCCGCATCTGCGGTCGTTCCGGAGTAGAACTAGAAGTGGACCACATACTGGCGGTTGCGCAGGGCGGAACAGATAGATTGGACAATCTACAAACGCTATGCTTCGACTGCAATCGTGGCAAACGTGAGAGCCTACAGTGAACTGGGTCGGTGCCCCAGGTTCGCGCCCGTCCTTTGGGCGCTAACCTGGGCGGCTGGCGAGGCCGCTAAACTAACTCAATCACAACCCGCTGACCCACCAGCGCCGCCGCTCGCTGCAAACTCGACAGCGTGATGTCGCGTTTCGGATCGAGAATGCGATCGACCTGGGAGCGGCTCGTCTTCAGCAACACCGCCATGCGCGCCTTGGAAATCTTTTTCTGCTTCATGGCCTTGGCCAGTTGCCAGGCCACAACTTCCTTGATGGCCTGCGCCTGCGCCTCCTCGAAGATCTTTTCCTTCTTCAAGAAATCGTCAATGCTCGATCCCAGATTCTTCTTACTCATTGCTCCAGCTCCTTCTGACGCTTCCGCGCCAGCGTTAAATCGTCCTCAGGCGTAGCCCGTGTTTTCTTGATGAATCCGTGCAGCGCCACCAGACAGCCCTCATAAAAACAGATCAACACACGCGAAGTAGTCTTGCCAGGCAGGTCCGTTCGCACTTCCCACAAGCCCTTCCCCATTGGCCGGCACAAAGGCATGCCCACCGGCCAACGCCACTGCGCCCGCAACAGGTCGGTTCCAATGGCGCGGCGCTCTGCCTCGTCCAAGCCCTTCAGCCAGTCGCGGACCGGTTCGCTGCCAGCTTCATTGCGGAAGAACACGAGTTCGACCTTCCGGGGTGCTCTCTCGCCAACCATCTTGAACCGTCTCTAGTGTATCACAAAAGGTACATAGCAGGTTCCGTGGATTTGTCGCGGATGCTCAACTGCACCAAACTGGTGTATAATGATGCCATGCCCGCAACAAAACATGTCCGCCGAAGCGTCTCCCTCCCCGCTCCCATTGCTAAGCGAGTAGATCGTATGGCCAAGAGCCAGCGCTTGAGCGATAACCGTATTCTGGTGGAACTCATTGAGTTGGGCATCGAAGCGCGGAGTCAAAGAGAGAAGGCATTTTTCGAACTCGCCGAACGCTTTCGAAATGAGAGGGATCCCGAAAAAGCGAAGCGTCTAGGCGATGAGATGGGCCTCATGGTTTTCAAAGACTTGATGGGAAAGAACGCAGGGACGCTCTCCTTCGCCGGGTGCGATGAGTGAAGCCCTCCAAACTTCTGCAATCTAGCCTCTGACTTTTTCATCACAAACAATCTGTGTGCCCCATCACAGACGGCCAACCCACAATGCGCGACAATCAAAAAAGCCGCTGAACCGTGGATTTCGGGAGAATTAAACAACCGATCGAGCTAAGTCATTATTCCCGGATACTTTACAAGTAAGTGTTTTGTTATCAATACTTTAGCCAGAAT
>JBEKIB010000125.1:0-14465 GCA_050011975.1 Terriglobales bacterium
CTTCCCGCCATCGCCGAAGCTCCCTTCCGAGATACGTTCAAGAAGATTCAGCAACCTGCATGCAAGAACAAAGAGAAGATTGCGTTCTACGCCGGCTGCCTCGTCGACTTCGCTTACCCGGAGATGGGCGAATCGCTGGTGAAGATACTGAATAAAGCGGGCCTCGAGGTCGTGTTTCCCGAAGGCCAGACCTGTTGCGGCGCGCCGGCGCGTTATAGCGGAGCCTATGAAGTCGCCGCGCAGAATGCCAACGACAACATCAAAGCGTTGCTGGCCGACGATGTAACTTATGTCGTCTCGGCGTGCCCGACTTGCACCGTAGCGTTGAAGCAGGAGTTCATAAGTACATTCGAAAGCCTCGGACAAACTGGTTCGCTGCCGCGGGCGCGCGAGTTAGCCGATAAAGTTATCGACTTCTCCAGCTTAGTCAAGAAGCTGGTGGATGAAGGTCGCTTGAAGTTCAAAGAAGGGCAACAGTTGGGAAAGATTACTTATCACGACTCCTGCCATTTGAAGCGCACGCTGCACGCCAGCCAACCGCCGCGCGACTTGCTCACCCAGGCGGGCTACGAAGTAGCGGAAATGTACGAAGCGGATATGTGCTGCGGCATGGGCGGGTCGTATTCCCTGAAGCTGCCGGAAATTTCGGCGCCCATCCTCGAACGCAAGCTGACTAACATCAAGAACAGCGGCGCTCCACTTGCGGTAATGGATTGTCCCGGTTGTGTTATGCAGATCCGCGGCGGCCTGGACAAGCAGAACTCAACGATAAAGGTCGAACACACGGTTCAGCGACTGGCGGACGAACTGGAATAAACCGCAGATGGTTCGTTCTTACCTTGATCGTCTTTTATTCGGAGAAAAAGAATGGCGGTGGCCGACGTAACTCCGGTGCAGATTTCTTCCGAGGAAATCAAGGCTGGACTTGCCGCCTCCATCGACAGCGGTCGCATCCTGATCCGTCCGATCGACCTGATCGCGTACGCTTCCGATGCCAGTTTCTATCGTCTGATCCCTAAAGCGGTGGTGCAGACCCAAGGGCTGGAAGAGATACGCGCGTTATTCGCATTCAGCCAGCGACAGCGCATACCCATGACGTTTCGCGCCGCCGGTACGAGCTTATCGGGACAGGCGATCTCGGACGGCCTGCTGGTGGATATCGCGCGGAACTGGCGAGCGGTCAAGGTCGAAGATGGGGGTAAGCAAATTCGGGTGCAGCCGGGAGTGATCGGCGCGCGTGCCAACCTGGCGCTGGTGCCTTATCGCGCGAAAATCGGGCCTGATCCGGCGTCGATCGCGACCTGCACCATGGGCGGTATTCTCTCGAATAACTCCAGCGGTATGTGCTGCGGCGTCGAGCAAAATGCCTATCACACACTTAAGTCCATGAAGTTCATGTTGCCTTCGGGCACAGTCATTGACACGTCGCAGCCCGATGCGGGCGCCGAGTTTCATGCGCGCGAACCGGAACTGGCACGCGGCGTTCTGGATTTGAAGCAAAAGCTGAAACAGAATGCCGATCTGCGCGAACGAGTGCGTAACAAGTACAAGCGCAAGAACACAACCGGTTATTCGCTGAACGCCTTCCTCGATTTCGATACCGCCGTCGACATTTTCCAGCACGTGCTGATCGGAGCCGAGGGAACTTTGGCTTTTATCGCAGAAGCCGTATTGAACACCGTCCCCGATTTGCCGGTAAAGTACACGGGCCTTTTGTTGTACTCCGATTTGTATGCGGCCGCCGATTCCATTGTCCCCTTACGAACGGCGGGCGCCAAAGCGCTGGAGATCATGGACCGGGCTTCACTGCGCTCGGTTGAGGATCAAGCAGGAGTACCGGCCTCGATCAAAACGCTTCCCGACGAAGCTGCGGGACTGCTGGTCGAATTCCAATCCGCGGAAGAAAACAATCGTTCCGAGTTGGAAGCGCTGGCCAAGGATGCGGTCGCCGGACTTAAGCTGTTCGAGCCCGCGCGCTTCACGCACACCGCTGCGGAGCAGGCATTGCTTTGGAAGATTCGTTCCGGAATGTTTCCGTCCGTCGGGTCGGTGCGTAAGAGCGGCACGACTGTGATTATCGAGGATGTCGCATTTCCGGTGGAGAATCTGGCCGATGCGGCGCACGATCTCAACCGGTTGTTTCGTAAGCACGAGTATTCCAATGCCATAATTTTTGGCCACGCAAAAGACGGCAACCTGCATTTTGTTATCACCCAGAGCTTTAACGATCAAGCGGCCATCGATCAGTATTCGCACTTCATTGACGACTTAGTCGAAGTGGTCGTGCATCGCTACGATGGCGCGCTGAAGGCGGAACACGGCACGGGGCGCAACATGGCTCCTTTTGTCGAGACGGAGTGGGGCAGCGACGCCTACCAGATCATGCGCCAACTGAAACACCTGGCCGATCCTGATAATCTGCTCAATCCGGGAGTTATTATCAACGCTGATCGCAAGGCGCACCTCGCCGATCTCAAGCGATTTCCCACTGTTGAGGCGGAGATCGATAAGTGCATTGAGTGTGGTTACTGCGAACCTAAGTGTCCCAGCCGGGAACTAACTCTAACGCCCCGTCAACGCATCGTTGTGCGTCGCGAGATGGCCAGGCAGCAAGAGGCGGGTACGGGTACGGGGCTTTGGAATGCCTTGGATCGTGACTTTCCGTACATGGCGCTGGATACCTGCGCCACGGATGGCCTTTGCGCCACGGCATGCCCGGTGAATATCGACACTGGGAGACTGGTGAAGCGATTCCGCAATCTTCGTGCTTCCGCCGGAGCACAGGACTGGGCAGTCCGCGTTGTCAATAATTTCACTTCGACGGAAAGCGCGCTGCGCTGGGCGCTACGCCTGGGGCACGCGACAGAGAGAGTAATCGGCATTAGTGGCATGCGCTCAGTTACTCGTTTGATGAAGCGCTTTGCCGGAGAGAACCTTGGCGACTGGATGCCGGATACTCCCTTCGCAGCAGGAAGAGTTCCCTCCACTGATAAGGAAGGTGCGAAGGCGGTTTACTTCCCGGCGTGTATCTCGCGCATCATGGGCCGGTTACCTGCCGAGCCCAAGGAAAAGAACCGGTCTCTTATGGAAGTTACCGTGGAGTTAGCCCGACGCGCGGGAGTGCCAGTGTACATTCCATCCGACGTCGCCGGAACCTGTTGCGGTATGCCGTTCTCATCCAAGGGATTCACTCGCGCTTATGCGATCGCGGCAAATGCAGCGGTCGAACGGCTCTGGCGATGGTCCGACCACGGCAAACTGCCGGTCGTGATCGATACCAGTCCTTGCGCCTATACCCTTAAGACGGCGCGAGATTATCTGACTCCTGAAAACCAGGGGCGCTTCGATCAATTGCGGATGCTGGATGCCATCGAGTTTGCGCACGATGAACTGCTTCCCAAATTGACGGTGAAAGCGAAAGTCGACTGCGTCGCCCTGCACCCGGTGTGCTCGGTCACGAAGATGGGGATCACGGCGAAGCTGGAAGGAATCGCGAAAGCATGCAGCCATGACGTATTGATTCCGGCGGACGCAGGTTGTTGTGCCTTCGCGGGCGATCGAGGCTTTCTGTTCCCCGAACTGACGCAATCAGCTACCGAGTTAGAAGCAGCCGAGGTCAAGGCCAAACATCCCGACGCGTGTTACTCCAGCAGCCGAACCTGCGAGATCGGGATGACCCGAGCCACCGGCCAAGTCTATCGTTCATATATGTACCTGCTGGAAGAGGCAACGCGCTGAGCTACCTTAATTCCCCCCGCGCCACAGCCTTCTCCAGATCATCCGCGGCTTTGCCAATCGCGACCGCGACGTTTTCGAGCACTTGGCCAACGATGGGGACTTGAGCCTCAGCTTCTTTCCATTTTTCCTGATCCATGTATTCACGAACCGCTGCAATCGGCTTGGCCCCGTAACCGGTGTAGGCACCGGGAGCATAGAGCTGATGCTTGAACCAGGGACGCTCGGGTAAGCCTTTCTCGTTTAGAAACGTTCTCTGAATCTGCAACAGGTCTGCGTTAAGAGCGGCGGCGGATTGGGTCGGTAACTCGGTTCCGCCAGTCTGCCATTTGGCAAACGCCGACTGGTAACGGTCCGCGCTCTTCTTGATCGCCTCAGCTCCGTTCTTCAGCGGCGCAAAGTTCATGAACGGTGGAACCGGCTTCGCGGGAGGAGGGACGGAGGTTTTGCGGGGGTCAGCCGTCGCTGTGAATACGCCTTCTTTCAGCTCCAGATTGCGCTCAGTGATTTCGTCCTGCTTGTCTTTGAGCAACTTCTCCAGCTCTTTCACATACCTTCCGATGGTCTCCGCCTCGGCGTCGTATTCGTAGGGAATCACGTCGGCATCCGCCAGTCGCATGACCGCAGTTCCCCCAGTCTGTGCCAGCGCGCGACCGTAAGAGAAATCGGTATCCATGAACTTCGTATACCAAGAGAAGTCGTCATAGATGGAATGTATAAATGCGGTGTAGTCCGAACCGTCTCCCAGCGCATTGATGCGCAGATCGTTGCTTTTTCTGATCTCGGCGCGCTCCTCGGTATTGGGCGCCCGGGCAATTCGCAGCAAGCGAGCTCGCTGCTGGACAGAGATATGCTTCTCCGGATCTTGAATGTCATGAGTTACATCGTTAATAAGGTGTTGTAAGTCGTGCGAACCACCGGCGTGGAAAAAGCCCCGGCCATTGCTATCGGAATTGATGTAAGCGACGGCGTGCTTCTGAAGTTCGTCGCGATGGGTTTCGACCCACTCGGTTGAGCCCAAGAGGCCAGGCTCTTCGCCGTCCCACGCGCAGAGGATGATCGTGCGCTTCGGATTCCATCCTTGTTTGTGGAGTTCGCCGAGCACGCGCGCTTCTTCTAAAACTGTTACCATCCCCGAGATTGGGTCATCGGCGCCATTGACCCAGGCATCGTAGTGATTTCCGCGGATCACCCACTCGTCGGGCGCATCCGATCCGCGCATGGTGGCGATCACGTCGTTGACCGGCTTCAAGTCCCAGTTCGAAACGACTCTAAGATGAACTTTCGCGGGGCCGGGGCCCACGTGATAGGTGATGGGCAAGGCTCCACGCCATGCCTCGGGCGCCACCGGCCCCTGCAAGGCGGAAAGCAGCGGCTGCGCATCGCCCCACGAAATTGGCAGCACGGGAATTTTGGTAATAGTTTTTGCGTCTTTGATCGCGAGCCGCTTGGCGTCGGCAGTGGCGCCAACTCCGGGAGTTAGAGGATCGCCGGGATAGTCCGTGTCCATGACGCTGCCGCGTTGCACGCCTTCGCGCGGCCGCCACCCACCCTTGGGATAGTCGTCGCCGTTGAAGAAGCCATCGCCCTTGGGATCGGAATAAATGATGCAGCCGATCGCGTCATGTTCGGCCGCAACTTTGGGCTTGATGCCGCGCCAGCCCTCACCGTAGCGCGCGATTACAATGGCGCCCTTGACGGAAACCCCCAGACGGTCGAGTTGCTCGTAGTCTTCACGGTTGCCGTAGTTCACGTAGACCAGCGGAGCGGTCACGTCGCCGTCGATGGAATACGCGTTATAGGTCGGCAACTGCTCGGCGATTTGATTGGAGGTCGGATCGCCCGGGACAGGAGGCTCCTGCAGCTTGGCTCGGAACTTCGTCGGTTCGATCATTTCGACGATGCGCTCTTTGGGCGTCGGGAAAAGTACCTGAAAGGTTTCGATGCGCGCGTCAAATCCCCATTCTTTGAATTTGGAGAGGATCCAGTCCGCATTCTCCTTGTCATACGGAGAACCCACGTGGTGCGGACGCGCACTCAAACGCTGCATGTTCTGGCGCAAGTTCTCCGGGACGATGCCGGCCTGGAGCTTCTTCTCCCAGTCGCGCTCTATATTGGAGGATTGCGACGAGTAGCCGGCTAGACGGGAGGTCTCAGCAGCCGGGGCCTCGGCCGATTGCGCAAAAGCGAGATGAGCGCTGCCGATCATGAGTATTAGCATTGCAAGATACGCGGCAAAAGTGCGTGGTGAAGTCAAAGAGCCTCCTCAGGTATGCGCTCACGGATTGCACGCATGAACATGCGCTGTTCTTTCTGGATTGATGGAGCGGGAGACCGGGATCGAACCGGCGACATCCAGCTTGGGAAGCTGGCGTTCTACCGCTGAACTACTCCCGCTCGACTTCGTTAGATTACCATTCCGCTCTATCCAAGACAACGTTCCCTGCTTCCTGTGTTTGCCTTTCTCGCGCACTCTTCGTACCATTCCCGCTCGGGACGTGCATCCGAACTCATTCCACATCGCAGGAGCCTTGATGTCTACCGATTCTCTCGTTCCGAAGTTCAACTCGCGCCGTAATTTCCTTCGCGCTGGCGTGACCGCAACTCTTGCCGCGGCTGCTTATCCAGCGCTCGGCTCGACTCGCGTTGTCGATCCTCCTCCTTCGCCTGCGCCCGCACCGGGCGTCATGAATTTCAAGAGGGACTTCGAGCTCGATGAGATCACGATTGACGATCTCCAGAAGGCTTTCCAGTCCGGCCAGTATTCCTCCCACTCTCTGACCGATAAATACTTGGCGCGCATTCAGGAGATCGACAAAGCCGGCCCCATGGTCAACGCGGTCATCGAGCTCAATCCCGATGCTCTCCAGATCGCCGACGCGCTCGACGTCGAGCGCCGGGCAAAAGGGCCGCGCGGGCCACTGCATGGCATTCCTGTCCTCATCAAGGACAATATCGATACCTCGGACCGCATGAGCACCACGGCGGGATCGCTGGCGCTCGTGGGATCGCAGCCTCCGAAAGACGCTTACGTCGCCGCGCAGTTGCGCAAGGCCGGCGCCGTGATCCTGGGCAAAACTAATCTTAGTGAGTGGGCCAACATTCGCTCCAGCCATTCCACTAGCGGATGGAGCGGGCGCGGCGGACTTACTCGCAACCCTTATGCTCTCGATCGCAATCCGTGCGGATCGAGCTCCGGAACTGGAGCGGCTGTCTCCGCAAACCTTTGCGTTGCCGGCGTGGGCACGGAGACGGACGGGTCGGTGGTCTGTCCTTCTTCCTCGAACGGCCTGGCCGGACTTAAACCTACGGTTGGACTCGTCAGTCGCAGCGGCATCGTTCCGATTTCGCACAGTCAGGACACGGCTGGGCCAATGGCGCGCGCGGTGCGGGATGTCGCCATTCTTCTCGGAGCTATGGCTGGAGCAGATGCAGAAGATTCCGCAACCGCCGACAGCCGCGACAAGCTGTTTCCCGACTACACGAAATTCCTCGATCCTGTGGGACTCAAAGGCGCGCGCCTGGGAGTGGTGCGCAAATATTTCGGCTTCAACGATGCCGTCGACCAGCTTATGGACACGCTCCTCGGCGAGATGAAGCGCGCTGGCGCGGAGATCGTCGATCCCGCCGACATTCCCACCATTGGCAAGTTCGACGACAGCGAGCTCATGGTCTTCTACTACGAACTGAAGGCAGACCTTGCGGCCTATCTGGCTCGTCGCGGCAGTTCTTCAGTTAAGAATTTGAAGGATGTGATCGAGTTCAACGAGCTCAATCGCGGCCGGGAGATGCCCTACTTCGGGCAGGACATTTTTCTTAAGTCGGAGCAGAAAGGCCCGCTCACCTCGAAGGAATATCTCGATGCGCTGGCCCTGAATCACCGTCTCAGCCGCGCCGAGGGCATCGATTTCGTTATGGACAAGTTCAAACTCGACGCGCTCGTCGCGCCCACGGCAGGTCCGGCATGGATCACCGACCTGATCAATGGCGATCACGCCGCCGGAAACAGTTCGAGCGCCGCCGCCGTCGCCGGCTATCCCAATATCAACGTGACAGCCGGATATCTCTGGGGACTGCCGGTCGGCATCTCTTTTTTGGGACGCGCCTGGAGCGAACCAACCCTGCTTAAGATCGCCTATTCTTTCGAGCAGTTGACGAAGGCCCGGCAGAAGCCGCGCTTCCTGCCGACGATTGATGTGTAGAGATGGTGCTTGCCCCGTCTCCTCCGAACGCGGCGAGAGACGCGGCAAGCCGCGTCTCTACAGGGAATCCGTGAACCTCCTGATGATGGACAGGACGCGTGCTATCGCTGCGGAGTAAGGCTGGGGCTTGGGGACTTGTCGAGACTGGGCCTATCCGGCGCGGCTTTGTCTGGAATTGCGGGCGCGATGGGCGGAAGCTGCGGCTGATTCGAGTTCGGCAGTAACAACGACGGAGCGGCAAACAACGGGTCGGGCAGCGAATCGGGCGCCGACTGTGCCTGCGCCGGCCGGATTCCCTTGGCCTCTACGATCGACCATCGCCAATCTTCATCGGGGCCGGGGGTGATCCCGATATTTTCGTGAAAAGCGGTTGTGCTGAAGGGCTTGGCCGTGGCTTTGAGGTGATAGAGAAGCGTTACGTCCGAACGCCGCTCGACGGCGATTGGCGCCATGCCTTGGGCCGCGGGAATCACACGCGCACGCGCGGCCACTTCCGCGTTCTCTCCAGGTCTGCGTTCGAGCGTCAGGCCGATGGTGATTTCGCGAATGTCCCAGTCGGTTCCGTTGAATACTTCGAGCTGCAGACTTTCATCCTGAATGGAACCGGGGCCGTCGAGCTTGAGCAAATCGGTGAGCGGCAAGTCTTCGATCAACACCGGCTTGATCAGCAACGAACTCGCCCGGGCGTTGAATGAAAGACTGCAGGTTACATCGGGCGCCGATACTTTGAGGGTATTGCTGGCAGGGTCGATGGAGAACACGGCCTTGTCTGGTTTGACCGGCCTTGCTTTCTTGGCGTCCTCCATGACTTGGGCCAGATTGTCGTTATCGATCACCGTGCGGACCGGGTCCGGCGGTTGTTGAGGCTGCTGCGCTTTGTTTTTGCGCAAGTTGCGTGCGAGGTCGCCGAGCGAGGGGGCATCGTCTTGCGCCGCAGCGGTTAACGCGAACAGCGGTACAACGAACAGCGCGCAGAGCGCCACCAATCGCAAGCTGGGGAATCGGTATCGCATGACTTTGGTCGCTGAGGGGCGCACGCGGGTTCAGCGGGCCCTCAGAGAAAGTTTAGGCGAGATGGAACGGAAAAGAAGTTACCGAAGGGACACGGTGGTGCTAGCACTTCCGGGGATGGGAAAACGGCATTGGCGAAAGGGGCTTGGACGCGCTCAGATCGAAGCGACGCGCAACGGGGCGCGCCCAAGCCCTTTTCACTTATCAACGACTACAACTTACAGCAGGCCAGAGGTACGAAAACGGGTGATCGGATCGGTTACCCGCATTGGTTGACGCTTAAAAACCCAGCGCGCCACCGCAATCCCCAATGCCGCATAACACAGATGCCAGATTTTCATACAATCGCTCCCCACGCCGGACCCTAACCGGGGAGAGACTACGAGGTCCCGTCGTCAACTAACACTAACTCTGGTTTATCGGCAGGTCTAGGCCACGAAGGTGCTATGAATTTGCGAAAAAAGTAATCGTGGGTAACTCAGCGGCAGTAACCGGGCAGCCCGTGTAGAGACGGGGCTTGCCCCGTCTTCTTTGGATGTGGCGGGAGACGCGACAAGCCGCGTCTCTACGGAGAGTTTTCGATCCACCCGCCGCCGACGACGATGTCGCCATCATAAAAAACGGCGGCCTGGCCGGGAGTGAGCGCGCGCTGCGGCTCGTCAAAGGTCACTCGGACTTCGTCTGGCCCGGCTGATTCAATCAGGGCCGGCGCGGGTTGATGCTTGTGGCGGATCTTCACTGCGACCCGCATGGGCTGGCGCAACTCGGCTGTCGAAATCAGGTTCACGCGGCGAGCTCGGAGAGTGCGCGAGTAAAGCTCCTCGTCCTTGCCGACCACCACTTGCCGCGTGTCATTCTTGATTTGAATTACGTAGAGCGGCGAGCCGGTGGCCACGCCGAGTCCCTTGCGCTGGCCGACCGTGAAGTTGTGCACGCCGGCGTGCTCGCCGATCACTTTGCCGTCGCTGGTAACCATTTCACCCCCAACCATTTCGCCGGCGACATCTGCAGACGTGTTTCCCTGCTCGTTGAGATAGGCTTCGAGAAAGCGCTTGTAGTCGCCGCCGGGGACGAAGCAAATTTCCTGCGAGTCGGGCTTTTCGGCGATCACAAGGCCGTGCTTGCGGGCCAGTTCGCGCACTTCCGGCTTGGTCATGCCGCCGAGCGGGAACAGGGTGCGGCTCAATTGTTCCTGCGTAAGGCCGAAGAGGAAGTACGTCTGGTCCTTGGACTTGTCGGCGGGGCGCTTCAGCAGCCAGCGGTTGAGCTGCTCGTCAAAGGCAACCTGGGCGTAATGGCCGGTGGCAATCTGATCGGCGCCAATTTGTCGTGCCACGATAAGAAGCTGGTCAAACTTCAAATGATTATTGCAAAGACTGCAAGGGATGGGCGTGCGCCCGGCGAGATACTCCTCGACGAACGGCCGCACCACATCGCGCTCAAAACGCTCCTCGTGATTGACCACGTAGTACGGGATGCCAAGGGTCTCGGCAACGCGGCGAGCATCGTAGACATCGTCGATCGAACAGCAGCGGCCCTGGACCGATTCCGGCATGCCTTCGTGTCCGGCAAGACGGCGCTGGTTCCAGAGTTGCATGGTCAGGCCGATAACGTTGCGCCCTTCGGCACGCAGCATGGCCGCAACGGTCGAGGAGTCGACTCCTCCCGACATGGCGACGGCGATGGTTTCGGAATTCAGCATTTAGCACTTAGTTAGTAGTCGGCATTTGCAACTTAGCTTCGGGCTGCGAGCCACGAGCTTCGAGCGAGCCGCTACGGGCGCGCACTCCGTTGGTTGCTCGCAGCCCGAAGCTCGGAGCTCGCAGCTTTGTTGTATACCGGCGACAACTCCCGCAGACGCGCGACCGTTTCTGGAATCAGGCCCAGGGCGAAGTCTACATCTTCGGCCGTATTTTGTTTGCCGAGACTGAAGCGAATGCTGGCTTTCGCGCGATCTGGACGCAGGCCCATTGCGAGCAGCACGTGCGACGGTTCGATCGCCCCGGAAGAGCACGCGGCTCCGGTCGAGACGGCCAGTCCTTTCAAATCGAGCGCGATGACCAGCGCCTCGCCTTCGATGCCATCGAAATAAATGTTGGTGGTATTCGGGACGCGGGGCGCGCCTTCGCCATTTAAGCCGGTGGCTTCGATCTCGAGCAGTTCCCTCTCCAGATGGTCACGCGCAGCCGCCATCTTCCGATCGTCCATCCTAAGATCGCCGCGTTCTAAGCCCGCGACGGCTAACTCGGCCGCCTTGCCCAAGCCAACGATGCCCGGAACGTTCTCCGTCCCAGCCCGCCGTGAGCGTTCATGACTTCCGCCATAGAGCATGGGCTCAAGCTGCGTTCCCTTGCGGACGTAGAGCGCGCCCACACCCTGCGGCCCGTGAAACTTGTGGCCAGAGATAGTCAGCAGATCGCACCCGATTTGGTTGACGTTGATCCGAATCTTCCCTGCCGCCTGCACGGCGTCGGTATGAAAGTAAACGTCGGCTTCGGCAGCAATCTTTCCAATCTCGGCGACAGATTGCAGGACGCCGGTCTCGTTGTTGGAGAACATGATCGTGATCAACTTCGTATTCGGCCGGATCGCGCGCTTTACATCCGCCAAATCCACCAGGCCGCGGCCATCCACCGGAATATACGTAACTTCGTGCCCCTGCGCTACGAGATGCTTGCAGGCATTGAGTATGGCGTGATGTTCAATGTTCGAGGTGATGACGTGGTCGCCCGGCCGCGCCAGGCCATGATTCATCACGCCATGATTCATCACGCCAAAGACCGCAAGATTATCGCCTTCAGTACCGCCGCTGGTAAATACGACCTCAGCAGCGCGGCAACCGAGCAGCGCGGCCACGGATTCGCGGGCGCGCTCGACGGCGGCCCGCGTCCCCTGTCCATGATGGTGGATTGAGGACGCGTTGCCAAAGTGCTCGCTGAAATAGGGGCGCATGGCCTCCAGCACCTCGGGCAGCACCGGCGTGGTCGCGTTGTTGTCGAGATAGACCCGTCGCATCATGCTGCTTTCTATTGTACCGAGGTTGAAGCGAGGTTCGGTGCAGGAGTGCCCGTCTTTCTCGCACGACGTAGGAGACGCGGCAAGCCGCGTCTCTACAATAAATCAGACACGCCCGTCAGCGTTTCTCCACCGCTACATATTTTTGGGGATACACCGGGCCGATGTAATCGGCGCGCGGGCGGATCAGCCGGTTATCGTCGAGTTGTTCAATGATGTGCGCCGTCCAGCCGCCGACCCGCGCGACCGCGAAGATGGGCGTAAACAGGTCCACATCGATGCCGAGGGTGTGGTAGGTGGAAGCCGAATAAAAATCCACGTTCGCGTTGATCTTCTTGTCTTCCTTCACGAAGTCTTCGATCTTTTGCGAATATTCGAACCACTTGGGATCGCCGCTGGAATGGCCGAGGTCGCGCGACATCTGGCGCAGGTGCGTAGCCCGCGGATCTTCCGTGTGGTACACGCGGTGTCCGAAGCCAGGGATTTTCTTCTTCTGGGCCAGCAACCCTTTGACGTACTCGACGGGGTCGGCGCCGTTGGCGTCGATTTCCTTGAGGATTTTGAAAACGGCCTCGTTGGCGCCGCCATGCAGCGGCCCCTTAAGCGTGCCGATGGCGGAGGTTACGGCGGAGTGCATATCGGAAAGCGTTGCGGCCGTGATCCGGGCCGCGAAGGTGGAAGCGTTCAGTTCATGGTCGGCGTGCAGGATCAGTGCTATATCCAGCGCCCGCTCGGCGGTCTTCGAGGGCACAGCGCCATTCAGCATCAATAAGAAATTGGCCGCGTGCGAGAGGTCGCGGTCCGGCGAAATGGTTGGCTTGCCTTTGCGAATACGGTCGTAGTTCGCTACCAGCATCGGCAGTTGCGACGTCAGACGGATGGCCTTGTTGATGTTTGCGTCGTGATCGTTCTTGTCATATTCCGGGTCGTAATAAGAAAGCGCGGACACCAGCGTGCGCAGCATGTCCATAGGCGGGACGTGTTGCGGCACCAGTTGCAGCCGGTAAAAAATCGATGCGTCGAGCTTGCGCTCTTCCGCCATACGCCACTTGAGGTGCTGAAGTTCGTCGGCATTGGGCAAACGTCCGAACCAGAGCAGGTAGCAGACCTCCTCAAAGGTGGAGTGATCGGCCAGATCGTGGATGTCATACCCGCGATAGGCGAGCACTCCCTGCTCACCGTCGATGTAGCAGATGCTGGATGTGGTCGCGACAACCCCTTCCAGTCCTTTGGGGGCGTGCAGGTTGGTAACGGTGGACATAGCTCCTCGCTGGTAGTGCGGATGGACCTGGGTCGCTCCTGAGCGCGAAAAAGCGCCAGAACGCAACCCTCTTTTATACGCCAATCTGGCTGCAGTTTCCACGCGCGCGGCGTAGAAGAGGGTTTGCCGTTTGCGCCGGAGGGAGATACGCTCCGGCCAGGTTAGCTACACAAATGTTCCAACGTGAAACACCCTTGATCAAAACTAGGGACTTAGTCGAGTTACGGCCTACTCCGGCCAGAGTGAGGCCGCTGTCTTGCTCAAGATCTGGTCCCGCATCTCTTCGCGAATGGGCAGGGCTTTGAACTCGTCGAGATTCCGCTTGACGTCCGGAACGCCCGGGCCCGGCCAGTCGGTGCCAAACAGCGTCTTGTGCGCGATCTCGTCGAGCCGCGGAAAATATTTCAGTAACGTGTTCGGCGGAATGCCGCTGATGTCGAGATAGACGTTCGGGTGCCGGCGGATGAGAAAAAACGCGGTGTGCATCCACAGCGGGCGGCCGCCGTGTGCCAGCAGGATTTTGAGCTTGGGGAAATCGACGGCAACGTCGTCAACATAGATCGGGTCTCCGTACTTATTGCGCGCACCGGGGAAAATCGACGTCCCGGTGTGGAACATGACCGGGATTCCATTTGCTTCGGCCGCCCGGTAGATGATTTCGAGTTCTGTCACTCCGTTCAGATAGTCGTTCGGAAACAGCAGTTGATGCGGCGGGTGAATCTTGATCATGCGAAGGCCGAGGCGCAGGATGTGTTCGACATCCGCCAGGATGTTGGTGGTGTGCCGCGGATGCAGGCTGCCACAGGAGAGCAGGCGCTGGGGATCATGCTTCGTGTAATCGGCGACGAACTGGTTGACCTCGGACGTAAAGCCGATCACTTCCGGAGCTACGTAGTTGATCAGGGCAGCACGGTCAACGCCACAACGGTCCAGATATTTCAGGAAGGCCTTGGGCGAGCGGCAATATTCGACGATCTCATCGAAATTGGGGCGCTTGCGCTTCAACAGTTCAAGCGCATGCGGCTTGAAGAGTTCGAGCGGCTCTATGTGAATGTGGCAATCGGTGATCATGAACGGTGTCAGTTCTTAGTCATTGGTGGCGAGCTCATGGATGATTTTGGGAAGGGCACGGCTTCACAGCTTGCGGAAAAATGGGATGTTTTTCTCGTTCCATCTTCTCCGTGAGTTGTTTTTCCGTGCGTTATCACGCCCCGATTTCGTGTTCTCCGGCCATTTCCTCG
>JBEKIB010000126.1:0-13119 GCA_050011975.1 Terriglobales bacterium
TGACGCTGCGGAACAAACTGAACTCGGCGCTGTATGTGACCGGTTCCGTTTCGCAAAGTGAGCAGAAGGATGGCGCAGCGGCTGACGGTGGACGGGCGGGGACGCCCGTCGCTCCACCCGAAATTAAGTATGTTTACAGTGACGGCGACGTCTCGGTCGAGAAGAGTTTCACGTTTGATCGCAACAGCTATGTGGTCGGGGTGCGGACCGCGGTCGAAGTGAATGGCGCGCAGGTCACGGCGTTTCCGATGTGGCCGGCGGCGTTTGGCAGCGACATGACCGGTCCGCAGTACGCGACTGGGCAGATCGTTTATCAGTACGACAACAAGGTCGAGCGGCTGGCGATCAAGAAGATCAGCGGGGGCGGCACAATACCGGGACCGCTGCATTGGGCGGGACTGTCAGACCAGTATTTCGCGGCGGTATTCTTGCCGCAGGATCCGCAGAGCGCAGCCATGGTGACGCTGCGGAACGCGCTTGAAATTCCGCATGGCGGGTCCGATACGAAGCAGATGGACAAGGTCGACGTGCTGGGCGCGGCGGTCGGCAGCCTGAAGGGCGCGACTGACGGCCGATTGTATGTGGGGCCGAAGGCGCTGGCGGATCTGGAATCGGTTTCGGTGCCGGGCATTACGGGTGCGGAGCCGGATCTGCGGGCGATCATCGACTTTGGCTGGTTGGGGATTATCGCGCGTCCTCTGTTTTTGTGGTTGAAGTGGATGCACATCCACATCGTCTCGAACTGGGGCTGGGCGATCCTGCTGCAGACGCTGGTCATCAACCTGGCGCTGTTGCCGCTGCGGCTTTCGCAGATGAAGTCGATGCTGAAGATGCAGCGCGTGGCGCCGCAGATCAAATCGATCCAGGAAAAATATAAGAAGTACAGTCTGCGGGACCCGAAGAAAGCCGAAATGAACCAGGAGATTTCGGCGCTGTACAAAAAGGAAGGCGTGAATCCGGCGGGTGGATGTTTGCCGCTGCTGATCCAGATGCCGTTTCTGTTTGCGTACTATCGCATGCTCAACGTCGCGATGGATCTGCGGCATGCGCCGTGGATATGGATTCACGATCTTTCGGCACCCGACCCGTGGCACATTCTGCCGGTTGCGATCATTGTTACCATGCTGGTGATGCAGCGGATGACGCCGCAGGCGGGCATGGATCCGGCGCAGCAGAAAATGATGAACATCATGATGCCGGGCATGCTGGGGCTCATGAGCTGGAACCTGCCGGCGGGTTTGGGCTTGTACTGGTCCGCGGGCCAGTTGATCGGGATCGTGCAGCAGATGGTGATGAATCGCACGTCGCTGGGACGCGAGATGCGCGAGATGATGGAGAAGCGGGCGCGGAAGAAGGAGAAATAGCTGTCAGCTCTCAGCTATCGGCCGTCAGTTGAATCCAGCCCCTAAAGGGGCGTCTGATTTCGAGGAATTTGCGGTATCGCTAAAGCGATACCCTGATACGAACCTTTCGTCGTTTGCGATGCTCTTAGCATTTACTGATAGCTGAGAGCTGACAGCTGATAGCTCTTCGCTGAGAACTTACTTATGCCGATCACTGACAAAGTTGCTGCTGCTAAACAGATTGGGGAATTTCTACAGGCCGTTATTTCGAATGGCGGCTTCAAGCTGAAGTATCGGATTACCGTGGATCCGCCGATCGCGCAGAATCGCGAGTGGGAGCATCCGGAAATTCTGGTGGAGTTTGCGGGGCCGGATTCGGCGCTGTTGCTGGAGCGAGGCGGCGAGTTGCTGCGTTCGTTTGAGCTGCTGGCGTCGGAGATTCTACACTTGCAGGGCAACGAGCACGAGAAGATCTGGTTCGACTGCAAAAATTTCCGGGCGATGCGGATCGAAGAGTTGCAAACGGCGGCGCGGGTGGCGGCGGAGCAGGTGCGGCGGACGAGCGAGCCTTACCGGTTTGGGCCGATGTCCTCGCGCGAGCGGAGGATCGTGCACCTGGCGCTGCGCGAGGAAAAAGATTTGCGCACGGAGAGTGACGGCGAGGGTGGAAGACGGTCGGTGGTGGTGTATCCGGGAAGTTACAAGACCGCGGCACCGGCGAGGCGGGAACGGCGGCCGATTTCGTAGTCGAATCTGATCGGCTGGACAGGCGAGGCACGGCCTGGCTCTCTACGCCTTTTTCTCCATTGCACACTTTGCGCGGCAGTTAGCTTCTCGACACTTGACAGCGCAAGAAAATCGCGATTCTATAAAGCGCTCGCGTGGAATTTTTTTGTTGCAACGCACCGACGCGGCGATTTTTTTGTGCTAGTATGCGGTTCGAATCGCAATAAATTTCAGCGCGAACCGGTACTGCAAGACATAAGCGGCTCTGCAGTAAAAAGAAGATCTCATAATTTCAAGAGTGATTTTTTTCCGGACGTATTTACGCCGGCGCATTCGATATTCTGGTAAAAAATGTCTCTCTCCAATTCCGCCATCATCCCGAACCCCTGGGTGCGCATTCTTGACGCCCTGGAAAAGAAAGTCAACCGGCACTCCTACGACACTTGGCTGAAGCCAACGCGGTACAGCCACGCCAGCAATGGAGTTTTGTACGTGCGCATTCCGACCGCCGAGTTCCGTCACGTAAGCGACAAATACGCGGATCTGATTCAGGAAGCGGTCGACCAGCTCGAGCTGGGATACGAGGATGTGAAATTTGTCACCGCCGAGGACGATCCTTCGAACACGTTGATCCGGCATAACGGCGGGCTGTCGGCTCATAGTTCGAGCGGCGGTTCGAGCAGCGGTTCGAGCGCTGGTCCGAATGCTGGTGCGGGTCCGCAGGCGGCGCCGGGGTTGCCGGTGACGCAGGGGCGGTTCGATTGGGACAGCGCCGCGCAACTGAATCCGCGCTATACGTTTGACGCGTTCGTGATCGGCAGCGGCAATCAGTTTGCGCACGCAGCCTGCCAGGCGGTGGCAGAGCGGCCTTCGAAAGCCTACAACCCGCTGTTCCTGTACGGCGGCGTGGGGATGGGCAAGACTCACCTGATGCAGGCGATCGGGCATGAGATCAAGCGGCGGACGCCGCAGGCGGCGATCTGCTACGTGTCGAGCGAGAAGTTCACCAACGAGATGATCAACTCGTTGCGCTACGACAAGATGATCAGCTTCCGGGATAAATTCCGGACGATGGACGTTCTGCTGATCGACGACATCCAGTTCCTGGCGCAGAAAGAGCGCACCCAGGAAGAGTTCTTCCACACGTTTAATGCGCTGCATGAATCGATGAAGCAGATCGTGATCGCCAGCGACCGTCCGCCGAAGGAGTTGGCGGACTTTGAGGATCGCATGCGCAGCCGGTTCGAGTGGGGGCTGATTGCCGATATTCAGCCGCCGGACCTGGAAACGAAAGTCGCCATCCTGCAGAAGAAGGCGGAGCAGGAACGGGTGACGTTGCCGTCGGATGTGGCGTTGTTTATTGCGCAGAATATCCGGTCGAATGTGCGTGAACTGGAAGGCGCGTTGATCCGGTTGGTGGCGCATTCCTCGCTGATCGGAGCGGAAATTACGCTGCCGTACACGCAGCAGGTGCTGAAGAATTTCATTGATTCGCAGGCCCGCAAAGTGACGATTGAATCCATTCAGAAGGCGGTCGCTGAGCAATTCGGCCTGCGCCTGGTGGAAATCAAGGCGAAGAATAATTCTCGTTCCATCGTGTACCCGCGGCAGATTGCGATGTACCTTGCCAAGCACCTCACCGAGGCTTCGCTGCCTGAAATTGGACGCCAGTTCGGCGGCAAGCACCACACGACCGTCTTGCATTCAGTAGACAAGATTGAAGAGCTTCGCAAGAACGATAAGGATTTGAACAGGTTGCTCAATAAACTGACCGAGCAATTAGGCGCGTAGATGGTGGCTTCCAACGATTTTTCCACTCATCAGGCCATTCTTCCTGCCTTCTACCTGTGGAGTGTTTGTGGAAACTGTGGGAGACAGGATAGGAATCTGGGAACGGTCCGCGGGTTGCGCTGGCCTCCGCTGAAGCGGGGATCGATTCTCCACATGAAGGGTCGACGTGGAAGCAACTGAATCGCAGGGACCTGGACCAGTTTTCCACTTCTCCGAAGCGCCTACGGTTACTACTGGTTTTCTTGCTTTTGTATTTGATATAAGAAGAGAACAGAAGTAGAGTCGGGAGACCCAATATGCCGGTGGAAGTCGCCCCTGTGGTAGCCGCAACGACCATGGAAATAACGGTCAGCAAATTTGAGCTTCTTCGCGAACTGACAGCCACTCAGGGTGTGGTCGAGCGCAAGACCACAATTCCCATTCTCTCCAACTATCTTTTCGAGGCCGTGGGCGACAAGTTGTCGCTGACGGCGACGGACCTCGACCTGAGCCTGCGCACGTCCTGCAACGCCAAGGTGAAAAAAGAGGGCGCGTGCACGATTCCAGCGCGCAAACTTTATGACTATGTGAAGTTGCTGCCCGACGCCGATATTACCATCCGCTTGCTTGAGAATCACTGGGTCAGTATTCGCTGCGGCCGGTCCAACACGAAGATGGTGGGGATGGCGCGGTCGAATTTTCCTGGTCTGCCGGTATTTCCATCGGCAGGCGTGATCAAGATTCCGGCGGCGGTGTTGCGGTCGATGATTGCCAAGACGGGCTTCGCCATTGCCAGCGAAGAGTCGCGCTACACGCTGAATGGCGCGTTGATGGTGCTAAAGCCAGAGTCAATCACCATGGTTGCGACCGATGGACATCGACTGGCGCACGTGGAGCGGTCGGGAGAAAAGTTTGAAGGCGTTTCTGGCGAGATGAAAACCCTGATTCCGAAGAAGGCGATGGACGAGTTGAAATCGCTGCTGGATTCCGATGTTGAGACCATCGACTTCGCCAAGGACGAGTCGACGCTATTCTTCCGCGTGGGGCCGCGGTTGCTGACGTCGCGCCAACTCACCGGGCAGTTTCCGAACTACGAGGCGGTGTTGCCGAAGGACATCTCCAAGTCCATCGCGTTGCATGGCGAAGAACTGGGAGCGGCGATCGCACGGGTGGCGCAGTTCGCCGATGAGCGGTCGCGCGCCGTGCGCCTGCGTCTGGAGAAAGGCGAGTTGAAGATTTCCGCATCGTCGACCGAGACGGGCGAGTCAGAGGATTCCATCGAAGTCGCCTATGACGGTGAGCCCATGGCGATCGGATTCAACGCGCAATACCTGCTCGACTTCATCAAGGCGACCGGGTCGTGCGACGTGAAACTCGAACTGAAAGATGCCCAGTCCGCCGGCCAGCTTCGTCCGGCGGAAGCCGAAGATTACAAGTACCGGTATATCGTGATGCCGATGAGGATCTGAGGCTGTCGAAGGTTGCGTAGGGACAGCCGCCCCCGGCTGTCCAAGCCGAGCGAAGCTCGGCAGTTGCCAGTGGTACCGCAACTCGGGATTCGCTATAAGCGGAGGAAGAAGTAATGTTATCCGGTTTTAAGAAGTTTATTTTGCGCGGCAATGTGGTAGATATGGCGGTGGGCGTGGTGATTGGCGCAGCCTTTGGCGGCGTGGTCACGGCGCTGACCACGGACCTCTTGACGCCGCTCATCGCGGCGATCGTGGGCAAGCCGGATTTTTCTGCCGTCCATTTCACGATTCACGGGGCGTTGTTTCCGCTGGGACATTTCATCAACACCGCGGTGTCGTTTCTGCTGATTGCTGCGGCCATTTATTTTTTTGTGGTGTTGCCGGTGAATGCGCTGGTGGCGCGGATGCGCAAGGATCCGGCGCCGGCCGATCCGACCACGAAGAAGTGTCCGGAATGCCTGAGCGAGATTCCGATCGATGCGCGGCGCTGCAGCCATTGCGCACAACCGGTCATGGGCAAGGCGGCGTAGGCGGGGCGGCCGTCCCTGCGTGATTTCGCACGCACCCTTGGCGAAATCTGGCGGATTCCTGTAAAATCATAGTTTCGGCAACAGCCTGGAAGGATTTCAGAGTTATGGCACGAGTTTGTGATATCTGCGGCAAGGGGCCGCAGTTCGGAAATACCATCAGCCACGCCCACAATGTCAGCAAACGGCGCTGGAACGTCAATCTGCGCCCCGTTCACGCCAAGGTGGGAGCCGCGACCAAACATATTCGCGTCTGCACTTCCTGTCTGCGCAGCGGCAAGGTAGTCAAGGCGTAGCTTTCTATAGGCCCGCGGGTTCTTTGGAGTCCTGCGGGCTTTTGTGTGTCTGCGAGCTTTTCGCGGACAAGAGTGTCCGCGCCACACGCGCTACTTCACGTCTATTAATTGGACGTCGAAGATCAGGGTTGAGTTGGGCGGAATAACGGTGGTAAAGCCCTTATCCCCATAAGCCAGATCCGGCGGAATGCGCAGTTGGCGCTTGCCGCCGACCTTCATGCCCGCGATACCTTCGTCCCATCCCTTGATGACCTGGCCGGCGCCCAGCATGAAGTCAAACGGATGGCCGGTACCGACCGAACTGTCGAACTTCTTGCCATTGGTGAGCCAGCCGGTGTAATCGACTTTGACGTGCTGTCCGCTTTGCGCGACCGCGCCGATGCCAACCTTGATGTCCCAATATTCGAGACCGCTGGCCGTTTTGGTGGGCGCACCGGTAACCTTGGTGGGCCCGCTGGCGTTCGCCGCCTTTTGAGCGGGAGCCGCCTGGGCGGCGATCAGGCCGGCTAGTGCGAGCAGGGTGATGGCAAGGATTAGAGTCTTCATAATGCCTCTTTTCTTTTTTCTTTAAAGTTCTGCAATCTTGTTTCTTAGCGCCAATTTTTTTTAAGCCAGCGCAATCACATCAATTTCAACCAGGACGTCTTTCGGAAGCCTGGCCACTTCGACGGTGGAGCGCGCCGGCGGCTCCTGCTTGAAGTAGCGGCCGTAGACTTCGTTCATGGCGGCGAAATCCCCCATGTTTTTCAAGAAGACGGTCGAGCGCACAACTTTTTCCAGGCTGCTGCCGGAGGCCTGCAAAACGGCGGCAAGGTTTTTGAGCACGCGCTCGGTCTGCGCGCTCACGTCACCCGCGACGATCTGCGAGGTGGCGGGATCGATGGGGATTTGGCCGGAAGTAAAGATCAGGCCCTGGGCTCGAATGGCCTGCGAATATGGGCCGATGGCTTTCGGAGCCTGATCGGTAGCGATCACTTCGCGCATGATTCCTCCTGCTTGACGCGTTTCTGCGGTGATGATGACGAAGAGTGATTAACGCAGATTGCGGTGGTGGAAGTCAAACGCTTCGCGCGTGCTACGCAATCGCGAATCGAGAGTTGTTGCACGCGCCAGCAGCTTCAGAGCTTCGCTCGGCTGGACAGCCGGGGCGGCTGTCTCTACGCAAGGGCCTTGGACGGGCGAGGACGCCCGTCCCCACACAAGCTAGAACAACGAGCTTTGGCGGCGGTTGGGGGTGATTCCGAAATGTTCGTAGGCGAGCTGGGTCGCGACGCGGCCGCGGGGAGTGCGGTTGAGAAAGCCGATCTGGATTAAAAACGGCTCGTAGATTTCTTCGATAGCGTCGGGCTCTTCGGCGAGAGCCGCGCCTAACGTGTTCAAGCCTACGGGGCCACCCTGGTATTTTTCGATGATGGTCAGCAGGAGTTTGCGATCGACTTCGTCGAAGCCGTAGCGGTCAACTTCGAGCATGCTGAGCGCGGACTGAGCGGTGGGCAGATCGATGGAGCCGTTGGCGCGCACCTGGGCATAGTCGCGGACGCGGCGCAGCAGGCGGTTGGCGATGCGGGGCGTTCCGCGAGAGCGGCTGGCGATTTCGATGGCGCCGGGACGATCGATGCTCACGCCTAGAATCTCGGCGGAACGCTCGACGATGACGCGGAGATCGTCGTGGGTGTAGAACTCGAGCCGCAGCAGCAGGCCGAAACGCGAGCGCAGGGGCGCGGAGAGCAGTCCGGCGCGCGTGGTGGCGCCGATGAAGGTGAAGGGCTTTACGTCCATCGTGTGCGTGCGCGCGGACGGGCCCTGGCCGATCATGATGTCGAGTTTGTAGTCTTCGAGCGCGGAGTAGAGGATCTCTTCGAGCGCGGGCTGCAGGCGGTGGACTTCATCGATGAAGAGCACCTGCCGGTCGCGGAGATTGGTGAGGATCGCGGTCAGGTCGCCCTTGATCTGCAGCGTGGGGCCGGAGGTCTGCTGGAAAGCAGCGCCGAGTTCGTTGGCGATGATGTTGGCCAGCGTCGTCTTGCCGAGGCCGGGCGGTCCGTAGAGCAGGACGTGATCAAGCGCTTCGCCGCGGGACTTTGCCGCCTGGATCGCGATGTCAAGATTCTCTTTGACCTTGGGCTGGCCGATGAATTCCTGGAGGCGCTGCGGACGGAGCTTGAGCTCGAAAGAGGAATCGTCCTCGACCGGGGCAGCGGAGACCAGGCGGTCTTTAAGATGGAGCGCGGGATTATCTTTGGCGGCGGACACTGAAGGCGATGGTAAAGCGAAAAGCGGAATCAAGCAATTGCTACCGCGAAAACCGCTGCAGAGGTGCGCTCCGAGGGAGAGACGCGGACAGGAGTGTCCGCGCCACACAATCTATTGCCCAATCACTCCCAGGTGCACGCCCTTCAGCTTGCCGGGGTCGAACCATGCTACCCTCTGGCCGAACCAGGTTTTCGTGCCGGAGAGTTTGTACTTCTTGGTGGCCGCTGCGAAATCACGCGTGGCTAGCAGGTAGGCGACCGGGGACTCGCCGTACTTGGCGAGCCGATCCGAGAGCCAGCCGCCGCCAGAAGGAGCGGCGAGAATCACGGGCTCGCCTGGGAAGTACGCGAGCCTGCCGAAGTCTTTCTGCGTCTCGGTGAGCGGCGCAGCCCAGCCGTAAGCCTTGCGGAACAAGGCAATCGCGGCGTCGAGGTTGTTGACGCCCAGGACTACGTTCTCGACGCCAGTCACCGGCGCTCCTTGTACGCTGGCCGAAGTCTGGACGCGCCAGGCGCGCGGCGTCTGGTCTTCGATCACGAACGGCAACGTGGAGCCCGGCGTTCCGTTACCAACGTTGGCAGTCATCCACTCGATCGACATGCCGTCGGGGCGCTTGCGGCTGCCACGTTCGGGAGTCGTGACTTGGATTCCCGCCTTCTTCAGGCGATCGACTTCCTCCAGCAAAACGTTTGTTCCTACCGCCCATGCGCAGGTGACGGCATCGTCGGCCATAAACTTCGCCCAATCGGAGCCCGCGCTCACGCCCGGCTTTATCGGCGCAATCAGTTCGAGGTAAGTCGCGTCATCGAAACCAATGATGGCCATCTGGGTAATGCCGTTGCCGTGAGGGCCGCCGAGGTCGGGAGTCAGGCCCACATCGGTCAAGGCCTGGCGCAGCGTGTCAAGATTCGATCCGCAGATCGACGCGTGATCGAGCTCCAGGGTTGTGGTCTTGCTTTCCTGGGGCGTTGCAGGTTGGGAGATGAGCACGAGAATGAGCGTCGCGAAGAACAAGCGGCAGCAGATGGCGGAACTCCGCTTGGACATGCGGGCCTCCTTAGTAAAGACGAATGGTACGCCAGAAACCGCGATCAGGGAACGATTTCCTAACCGCGATCAGGGAACGATTTCCTGCGGGCGGGAGCTGGGTTGGTGAACGTTAAGGGAAAGGTCGTCCTCTTAGGGGCTAGTGAGTTCGCGATGCGATTCTTCCCAAGGGACGGTCACTGCCTTGCCCGCCTGCAGGTCTGCGATTCGACGTGTCACCTCCGCATCCCATGCGTCTTGGACAGAGCCAGCGCCAGAAAGCGATTCGTTCGGACTCTCCAGGGTATCGAGCAACGTGTTGGCTAACGCGGCGCGCCGGTCAACGCGGAACGCGAGCGCCCTCTTGAAGTAGATCAGAAGCTTCCGGGCGCATCAGGCCATTTGACCGCAAATGAAACATGTGCCTGGACTGTATTGACAACTATATGTACAGTTGTTATCTTTAAAGGTGATTGCAGTATGCGTTTCGAGTGCGACGAGCGAAAGGGCAAGCGAAATCTGGCGAAGCACGATGTCGATTTCCAGACGGCCGAGCTTGTGTTCGACGATCCCTATGCCGTGACCATTCGAGACCTTGCCCACGGCGGCGAAGTTGGAGAAGAAAAAGAGGACCGCTACATCACCCTCGGCGAGATTGGCCCTGGTGCGGTTCTCTTTGTAGTCCATACGTGGTTTGCCGATAACGGTGAAGAAGCGATTCGGCTGATTTCGGCCCGGGCTGCAACCAGCAAAGAGAGAAGGAGCTATGAAGAAGCACACCAAAAACCGGGCGCGCCAAATCGCCGCCATCGCCGCGAAAAAGGACGCCGACATTGACCTGTCGGAGATGCCGGAGGTGGTGGACTGGAGCGGCGCGGAAATCGGAAAGTTTTATCGACCGCCGAAGAAGCCTGTCACCATGAGGCTGGACACGGACATCCTGGGCTGGCTGAAGAGCTATGGGCGCGGGTACCAGACCAAGGTAAACATTTTGCTGCGGCATGCCATGCAGGACTCCTACCAACGCACGCGGCGCAAGGCTAATTGACGAATCTGAACCACTCCGATTATCTCCGCCAGCTAAGACCCACTCCTTCGCACAGAACGCGAATGAGTGGGGTGCCGGGCTGCTGGCGCTGGCAAGGAAGCGCTAGACTACAAGGAGGAGGCTCTGCCGAATGAAAAGCGCAATGCTTGCGACAGGTGTAATGCTAATTGTTTCAGTAGCACCGGTTAGGGCGCAGCAACCAACGATTTTTAGTCTGAGCGACGTAGTAGCCGGTTCGCAAAGGCTTGAGACTCGTTTTGCGTTCGTTGAGGGTAAATGGTCGGATGCTGGCAACGACGTGGCTATAGTCTCAACCAAGATCCATTGTTACAAACGCTTTGGCGTCTGCGAGGTGGCGAGCGCCTTCCCCGTACTCAGAGAGGCAACGGTGAGCCTAGATAGTTTCGACATTCTGCGCTGGGACGATGCCGAGATAATTGCCGTAGACAGCTCGCCAATTTGTACCGTGAATACTCTGCGCCTTGATCTTGTCACCAAGAAAGTGAGTCTTAGCTCGATATCAAAGGCAGAAACACGAGTTGAACTGTGCAATGGTGAAACAGCAACAACGACATTTCTGACTGGACTCGATGACGAATACAGGCGCATTGATACAGAAGCCAAACCAAAGAAATAAACGGCAAGAACCAGCAAATAACCAATGAACTACGAGCCAGTAGAGCCTCGGCGATGCTCTACTGCTGGAGCTATCCGGATGGCGTCGATAATGTTAGGACACTATCTCATGCCCGCCAGTTCTTTGCGTTCTGAAGCTTCTCTTTGCTGAACCACGCAACCTTCCATTTTCCTGGGGTCTGCTGGTTTGTTAGGTGCGCGAGCAGTTCTTGCAGTTTGTATGGTTCGGAGCGCCACTTGAACTCCCCTTCTTTTCTCCCTAAATACGACACCATGTCCGCAGCCTGCAACGCAGGGAACGCGATGCTGTCCGCAAATGAAAGAGACTTTACTTTCTCTCGCACGGCTTGCCGAGGCTTACGGAGTTGACGGTATATGCGGTAACTATCCCAAGCGGTCTCCTCATCGTCGTCGCAAATAACCGCTAACTGGTGGTCGCCTCCATTCCGCGCCACTTCATCTAGGCCACGGATGAAAGCCAAATGGTATGGGTCTTTCAGGTCTGAAAGAGCTTTTAGTTGTTTTTCTGGGATAGAGGCAAACCCCTCCGAGTCGCACACATGCACGAAGCCTGTTTCCATGTGCTCGTTGATCTGGTCGGCAAAGGGCTTCAACAGCTCTACGCGCTGTTCGGCAGTCTGTCCTTTGCGAAACTTATTCCCGACGTTCTGGCTTAGGCGCGACACCTCGACCATGTGAAGCTCTGATAATCCGTACTGCCGAAGCAGCACTTTCCAGTTTTCGTCAAAGTCACCCAATGCATCGGCTCGGATACAGAGAGCAGCGAAGCACACAACCGGATTGCCTTTATGCTTTCCACTCTCATCGCAATAGATGTGAAGAAAACTCATGAGGCGCTCCCACTTGCCAAAAGGCAAGACCACCCAGGTTAGCGCCCAAAAGACGGGCGCGAACCTGGGGCACCTTGCCAAATGCTGTGGTCGAAACAAGATCGTGGAATGGACAGCAAATCGGCAGTGCGATTGATGACCTCTCTGTCGATCGCGTCTCCAGCAGAAAGAATTCCGGCTTGGGCGAGGAATTCCCTCAAGCGAGTGTCTGGTGCCGCTGTCTGCAATCCAACCAATATCTTGATGTATTCAGTCGTCTTCGGACCGACACCATAGATGGCGCTCAATCTCGCTGAGTGGTCCCCGACAGTCAGCCAGTCTTTGAGATCGGCAATGCTTTCGATGCCATTGTTGCGCAACAACGTGAGAATCTCGACAAATCGTTGTACCCTAAGCTCAAGCAACTATCTGGCGCACCGGCATTACATTATTCCTCTTCTTCTTTTACCTCGCCCCTCTCCGCTTTTGCCTTCTCGATAATCTTGTCCTGCAGTTGTTGGGGGACGGTGTCGTAGTGGTGCATTTCCATCGAGAAGCTGCCGCGGCCCTGCGTCATGGAAGTGAGATCGGCGCCGTAGGTCAGCATCTCGGCCATGGGCACCTCGGCCTTCACGATCGTGTTGCCAGCCTTGTTGTCCATGCCCTGGATGCGTCCGCGGCGGCTGTTGAGGTCGCCCATGATGGTGCCGGCGAATTCGTCGGGGATGGTGATCTCGACGGTCATGATCGGTTCGAGCAGCGTCGGCTTGGCGACTTCCATGGCTTTGCGGAAGGCGATGCGGCCGGCCATCTGGAACGAGAGGTCGTTCGAATCCACATCGTGGTAGGAGCCGTCGTAAAGGATCACGCGAAAGTTCACCACGGGATAACCGGCGAGGTAGCCGCGGGCGGCGGCGTCCTTGATTCCCTTTTCTACGGCGGGAATAAAGTTGCGCGGGATTGAGCCGCCGAAAATATCGTTGACGAACTCGAATTCAACTTCGGCGTTGCGCGGCAGCGGCTCCATCTTGATTTTGCAATCGCCGTACTGGCCGTGGCCGCCGGTCTGCTTCTTGTGGCGTCCCTGCACGTCGGCCTTGCCGCGAATGGTTTCGCGATACGGCACCTTGGGCGCCTTCAGCACCACTTCGGCGTGGTAACGCTTTTTCATCTTCGAGACCACGACTTCGATGTG
>JBEKIB010000127.1:0-9426 GCA_050011975.1 Terriglobales bacterium
CGTAGGTCAGGAATATCTTGCGCATGCGTTCCCGGTTGCAGAAGTCGGCAACACAAAATGCCTTCTGCTCGTCGCCGAGCTCATGCTGCAAGTGAAAGATCCCGGTCTCATTCTGGTCGAGGCACAAAAGCAATTTCGGTTTGTAGGTCCTGATTTGCCGGCATAGCTCGGAGCCGATGGATCCCGCGGCGCCGGTCACCATGACCACTCGGTCCCGAATATGCTCGCGCACCGATTCCAGATCGAGGTCGACCGGAATACGTCCCAGGAGATCCGTAAGTGAAACTTCTCGAGCCTGTTGCAGGGTGACACGACCCGCGATCAATTCCGCCATTTGAGGAACGGTTCGGAAAACCGCGCCCGCCAGCTTGCAGATGTCCACCAGACGGCGCATCTGGGCCGGGGTGGCCGATGGAATCGCAATCAGGACTTCGTCGATTCTTTGCCGGCCGGCTGCTTTCGCCAGGGTTTCAACGGGGCCAAGCACGGGCACGCCCAGAACTCGCAGCCCTTTCTTCAGGGGATTGTCATCGACACAACCGATCACCCGATAGCCGGTCTCCACTTCCTGGGTTTCGCGAATGATCATTTGGGCGGCATGTCCGGCGCCCACCAGCAGTAAACGTTTCGAGGCCGAGTCCTGCCGCGCCGTTTCCACCAGCAGGCGGGAGAGTACGCGTACGCCGGTCAAGAGCGTAAAAGTAATCAACGCCTCCAGAGCATAAATCGACAGCGGAAACGCTTTCAGTCCCAAGCCACAGCGCACGATCACGAGAAAAGCGAACGAACCGGTGAGGATGGCTTTCAACACGTCCACGGCATCAGCGATACCGGTATAGCGCCACCAGCCATGCATAAGACTGAAGAATGGCATGACGGCGAGGCGAACAATAATCAGTATGGGAGCGACGGTCCAGAGCAGGCTCGGATCCGGCATCTGGAACTCGAAGCGCAGGAGCCAGGCACAGAGCAGAGAGCAAAGGATAAGGCCCAGTTGCAATACCAGCACCAATAGCGAGCGGCAACGCAACAGCGCAGGGGACTTCTTACTGATTTTTCTCATAGCACGACTAGGGCACTTCCTTAGTGGTGGACTGTTATTTTGTTGATCGGCATAAGCGGGTAATCCTTGAGCGGAAGGCTTTATTGGAGTTGGCAGGGTAAGCAGCGCGGCGGCTTCTGGCGTTGGGCGGCCCGAATGGGAGACGAAAGGAGGCCCTAGTGGTGCACGCCTTCCGCCTGGAGCACTCTCCACAGGGTGAGCGCGATGATCTTCAAGTCCAGTAGAAGCGACTGCGCTTCCATGTATTCGGCGTCGTAACGAACTTTGAGCGGAATCTCCAAGTCATCGCGGCCATTGACTTGCGCCCAACCGGTAATCCCGGGAACCAGTCGATGCACGCCGCGCCGGGTACGAAGTGTGACCAGATCGTTCTGATTGAAAAGCGCGGGTCGAGGTCCCACCAGGCTCAGATCGCCCCTCCAGACGCTGGCCAGTTGCGGCAATTCATCGAGGCTGGTCTTGCGCAACAGGGCTCCGATCGGGGTCAGATAGCGCTCCGCCTGCTGCAACAAATGGGTCGCTACCTGCGGCGCGTCGACCCGCATCGTCCTGAACTTGGGCATGACAAATAGACAGTTGTCTTTTCCCACGCGACGCGACCAGTGCAGGGCGGGCCCGGGAGACGTCAAGCGCACCACGGCCCAGCAAAGCACCAGCAGAGGACTCGACAGGATCAGGAGTACTCCCCCCAGAACCAGATCCATGCCTCGCTTCCAGGCTGGTAGCCGGTACGGCGCAAGAAGGATCGTTGTGGTGACCATAATGTGCTGACCGTGCGAGGAAAAGCCTCACTAGATGCTGGAAGGCCATGCTTTCGCGAGAAGTTGGTTGAGAATCCGGAACCTATGAGGCCGAAGGCCGCGCCTTCCGAGGCGCGCCCGGCCCCTTGATCACGCGCTTATCGGAACTCAGGTAGTATTCCGCGTGCTTGAAGTAATCGCGCGTCTTCACTGCCAGGCGAACCAGGAGTTTGCCGGCGCGGCCTTTGCCAAAGTAGTCGTAGGCCTCGTTGAATGCAATCAGGGCGTCGTGCAGTTCGCGAAGAGAGCTGTGCGGGGTCTGATTGACGCTTTGACTTCCGAAGTGGACAACCTCCGCACAAGGCGTGTAATGCACGAGGTAACCCTTCTGTTTCAGCATGAAGTTATAGGCAAGGTCGGAGACAAACAGGCGGAAGCGTTCATCGAGCATGCCCGCATTCTCCCAGGTAGAGCGCCGGACCACATAGGCGGTCGTACCGATGCTATCCACCAGCTGTGCTTCGGAGTAGTCGAAGTCGGTAGCATAGTAACGATCCGTCAGCCGGCTCCGAGGAAACAGTTTGTGCCAGTTGAGGGCCTGCAGCACCAGGGTTGCGGGCCCGGAAAAATGTCGGATGCAGTGCTGCACCGAGCGGTCGGGGTTCAGCAGCTTCGGTCCGCAGGCAGCCACCCGGGGATTCTCGTCCATGTACTGGACCAGCGATCGGAACGCATTGCCGATCAGGAGGGTATCGCTGTTCAGGTGGCAGGCATAGCGCGCCCGCGACATGCGCATCCCGAGATTGGTGTTTCTGACATAGCCCTGGTTGGCCTGGTTCCGGACGAGGATGACCTCCGGAAACGCTTCAGCCACCATGTCCGCGCTGCCGTCCTTGGAGTTATCATCGATGCAGATCACTTCAAAGGAAATGCCGTGCGTATGCTCGTAAATGGAAGAAATACAATTACGCAGCAATTGCCGGGTGTTGTAGCTCGGAATGATGACGGTAAGATCCAATCGATTGTCCATCTGTTTCTCCTGGTGCTTAGGTTCGGCGCGCTAATGTTCCATGCCCGGCGCTTTTGTATAGACTCCAACTAAGCAATATTGCCGCACAGATCGCGAGAGTCCCCGGTTTCTAAAGAGGGCCGGGATCGAGAACAGCTTTCCCAATGTCCACCGGCGATCTAGTGCCCGCAACTCTTCCTCTCCATAGAAGACCTTATGATCGGGATCCCCCGCAAAGCCGCGAGACCCGGGGACGGCAATTACGAGCCCACCTCTCGGACCCGTGATCCGCCAGCACTCATCGAGGACCTTTTGTGGATCTGCGATGTGTTCCAGCACGTTATCGAGGACGCAAGCATCGAACGATCCGTCTGCCGCCGGAAATAACCCACCTTCCTCAATCAATGAAACTCGCAGCCCAACCCGCTTCGAATAGTCCACGGCAAAGGGGTTGATCTCGAAACCCACCACCCAGGACGGGAAAGCACCCAGCACGCCGGCTCCGGTACCCGATCCCACTTCGGCCAGACGCGACCCGAAAGCACGAGCGCACAGGAACAATATCGGAGACGAAATAAGCCTCTTATAAAGCCGTCCCCGGAAGGTAATACGGTTGAGGTACTGAAAGTATTGCTGAAACCCACCCGCTTCGTCACTCATTGGCGTCTCCTCTTCATCATGCCGGCTCCACTCGGAAACATTCTCGCAGCAGCAGCTTTGCCCAGGTAGCTGTATAACTCTATCGCCGCCCATGGCGGACACTTGCTCGGAGGTGGGGGCCCCATAGCCAGTAAAACCACTTCCCATCAACCAATGATCACGAAAAAGACCTCATCAAAGAACAGTAATAGGCAACATGCTTACTCGCCATTACCCTGAGCATAAAAGATTTCTTATATAACCTTCTTGAGGCGGTTATATAGTTTGCAGGATTGGCGGTCACCTTTTTGATGGCTGACACGAGGCTTTGGGTATTTTCTAATTCGAAAAAGCCCAAATCCTCTTCCGGAATCAGATCCGAATATATCGGAAGCCGGGAGCACACCAAGGGCGATCCGCAACCCATGGCTTCTAGCATGGCTAAGCAATAGCCTTCGGAGCGGGAAACCATGGCAAACAGATCAAAATGGCAATTGTAACGAGAAGAATTGTCGCGAAATCCGAGAATTGTAAATCGATCAGAAACACCGAGGCTTTTTGCCAAATCCAGGAGAAGGATTGATTCCGCTCCGTCTCCGACAATAACCGCTGCACAATCGGGTAATTGAACCAGGGCACGGACAAGCTGGTCAAGGCCCTTCCTTTTGATCACCAGACAAACCGCTCCTATGATCTTAAGGGAACGAGTTCTGTATTGGTCAAAAACCAGTTGATCACGCTGCTCAATGGCCGCAGCAGCGGGAAGGGGGATACCGTAGTTAATGATTATGTCATTCCTGGCGCCAATAAGAGAACGGTAGTGGGTCGCCATAAAAGTGCTTGAATATATCAGATGCGGGATAAATCGTAACGCTAATAACCACAAGTTGGTAATAATCTTTGCCTTCCATCTCGGATAGGTATATGTCATATCAACGGCAATGAAACCATGAAGGCTCACGAGTTTTCGATTTGCAGAAATTGGCAGTAACGCCAAAATACAATCTGGAAGAAACCCGGTTGAATGGACGAGATCGAAGTGGAACAATTTATAGAAATTGCGCAGCGTTAATTGGGTGCATTTGACGGGAAAGTCGATTATTCCCTCACGTTTCCTTAGATAGAATACTTCCATTTCCAGTTCCGGCTGATGCAGTAAACCAGCTATCAGGATACGGGTGAAAATAACCGGGCCGCGGTTCTGAAGAGCGGGAAGAATATATGCAACTCTCACGGTTCTAGCCTCCGACACGTGCGAGCAGCGGCGTTGGGTGGAGCCCCTTGCCGGAAAGACATCGATAGTAGTGAACGACTCGTAGCACTGGGAAGTCCTTTGTATTCGGTAACAACTGTAGCTGGCAAAGCCGGCGCATAGCACAGTTGTCAGGTTGTGAAGACCGGCATGCGGTGAATTGTCCTTACGGGTGGACCATTTTCCCCATTGCGCCAAACGGAGAAAGAAATATAAGTGAACGTGGTTCTGTATTCATCGACCAGGTTCTTGACTTCCAGGTCGATGATTAAAGTAGTCAGCGCGTAGCACACAACAACAGTGGACACAAGGCGGCGATAGCGCCGAAGGTTCCTATCTTCGTAGACGCTGGCGACTATCTGAGCGACAATAAATCCTTCCCCGACTCCGAGCAAAGAGTATCCGCGGGCACTTAAGATTCCGAACTGGTTGAAGGAAATCATCCAAAGCGTTGCCATCCAATAGGAGGTAGCGCAAAGTTGGAAAATAGGCGTGGAGAACTTATCCTTCCTCGAATTCGTCAGCCAGCACAGCACACCAAGAATCGTTAGCTGCTTGATAGTTACGGGGTTAGAGAATATGCCAAGAGTGGCGGCCTGATCGGAACCCTGATAGGTCGCGAGCCTGTCGATTAGAGCGAATAATGAATATGAGGAGTTTAGAGTGTTGCCTACGATTATGGCGCCAATCAATGTCGCGAGCACGAATTTAGGTGTGTGTTTTATTTTCAAGCAGTCCATAAGGATCGGAAAAATGACAACCGCCGCTTCTAAGTGGGTCAGGACAGCGAATACCATCAGCGTGATTCCCATGGGCTTGCGGTGGCTTGCCCAGAAATGAAAGCCCCATAAGATGAGTATCGCGGCCACGCCACTTCGTATCGCAATCATTTCGCGGTGAAAGAAGTCGTGGGAGTAGTACAGCATTAAAGCGATGGCACTGAACCTGGCGTGCTTCCAGAAAAATAGGGCATACGAGGCAACCGCAGCCAGCGCGACTAGAAATATCAGAGCTTCAAAAGGCAGGTCGACCATCTTAATCAAGGAATTCAAATAGACGTATCCGACGTCCACGGCTGGCATCGTGCTTGCCCATTGCCCGAAGAACCCAAGGGCAAGCGTATCCGGACTCGCTAAGAAAATGTCTCTATAGGGGCCATAATCTGCACCCACAGACTCCGCTCGCAATCCGGCACAGGCGATCATCAGAAGCGCTGCCAATACGTACCACCCTTGGTTCAGTATCGACCGTTTCGAATGGAATCCGGCGATCACAGCGCAAAACAGAACAAGGAATATGGCGTAGTAGATACTCACTGGGGAGCCATGACGTTGAGGTACTGGTTCGGCATTTGGTTAAACTTGACGCTCAATTGGGATATCTATTTGCGGGGCTGAACCGGAGAGTCGTGCTCGGTGATTGCATCCAGGATCCCTGCGGTACTCCGCGGGCGTGGGACGAGTTGGACATGCGAGGGGTTTCGATCGTCATGGCGTCAAGCCCGGAGCGGAAGGTCCCCGCCATGCTCTTCGCTTCCTCTGAAAGATATACGTCGCCGAGGTCACGCCCAGTACTCCCATACAAGCGAAGTACCCGACCACTACCGCAGGAGCTCCCCAAAGACGGGCACAGAGTATGGTGGAGGCAACCGATACCATAGCGAGTACGACGGATTGAATTAAGAAGGGTTCGCACTTGTGTGCCCGCAGATAGAGTGCTTCACTCTGGACGATATGACTGCCCAACGCCGTCAGGAGCAATAGTGCAAAGACTGGTGGCCGAAGGATCCGCAGCGCCAGCGCCGGGAAAAAGTGTTGCGCGGCAACCAGGCCAGTAAACAATGAGATCGCAAGGAGGATCAGCAGAGCCAGAGATTGCCACAGCGTGCGGAAGAAAAGGCGATCGAGCTGGCCGATCTCTCCGCGGGCAACCAGCTTTCCGAACGGTGCGGCTTTGGTCGTCATCCAGGCTAGGACAACCCAGCCGAGTTGCGTGACAATGCTCAGGGAGAGTCCCATCTGTCCGGCCACGACCGGCCCGCGGAAGGCGAACAGCACGGGCGTGAACATCTGGGAGATGAAGTAGCTGCAGAGCCAGCTCACCGCAATCCGCCACTGAAAGGGCCACACTTCCGAGCGCCATAGGATTCGATGCGCGCCCACCGGACGGCGCATAAGAGGCCACAGCAGCCGGCGGCGATGGTAGAGGAAAACCATCCCCAGTACGGCCTGTCCGGCGATGACGAGCGCCGGCGAAAAAAGTCCGTGATGAGTGATCACTGCCGCCCAGACCAGCAGGGCGCTTAATATGGCTTGGCTTAGCCGCAGTCCGGCCACCTGGGCAACCCTCCCGCAGCCCTCCAGAAAGGAGAACACCGGATCGAGCTGAAAGGTAATCACCGAGCCCAGCACCGCCAGGGCCCATGGCCACCGCCATGCCGGCTCAACCCCTATGTGCGGGTGGTGGGAAAAGAAATATGAGCCCGCCGGCAAGAGAATGGTTGCCATGAGCCCAGCGGCCGCGGCATACCAGGGCACTGCGGTCTGCAACACGGAGGCCAGACGTGCGTGGGCGATCGGGTCTCCAGTGACCTGATCGTTCCCGTCAATCGTTAGGTGGGAACCTTCGTGCGTGGCCAGCTGCAGAATGACAAAGGAGAACCCGAGTTCGAAGACGGCCTGCAGCCAAACCAGACTCCACAGCGTGTAGTAATAGCCTTGCTCGGCAGGCGTTAGAAAGTGAATAATCAGCAGCACGGTTCCTGCGCTACCGATCGCTTGGCAGCCACGAGCGAGTACCGTGTAGATAATTGCCCGATCAATTCCCGCGACATGCTTGAGCCGGATATGCCAACCAGGGCGCAACACTACAACCGGCGTGCCCGGATCGCGAACTTCACCCGCGGGAACCGAAGCTGGAGTGGTGAAGACGGACATGCTACAGCCAGTCGCGATTCGAAATCGCCGTCCGCAGCGCAACTAACCGAGCGTTCGATTCGGGTTCCAGCCGCATCCTATGCAACGCCTCCGCAAGCAGCCCATAAACACAGGAACTGAAAAAGCCGAATAGCGTCGCGGCGGCCACGATCAGGCTGCGCTGCGGCGAAGACTTGCGGTCGGGTGGGATGGCGGGATCGACGACCTGGATGACGGCGGCGGTTTTTGCCTCATCGAGCCTGGCGGCTTCATACTGTTTTGCCAGCAGCTCGAACATGGTCTCGGCGTACTTCACATCCCGCAGCTTGCGGATATACTGCAGGCCGGCTTCCGGCACGTTGCCCGTCGGGACCTGGACATTGCCCAGGCCATCGCCGGTGCCGCCGCTGTGCTTTTCGAGGAGCGTCAGTTGCTCGCGCAGGCCGGAGAGTTGCTCTTCGCCGAGCAGCACATCAGGATTCTGCTCCGTCGAAAACAACCGCATGGCATGCAGCGCCACTTCCTTCGCGGCGATCAGTGCTCGTAGTTTGACCACTGACTCGATAATTGCCTTGGCCTGACCATCCAATTGGATCAGTCCGGTCTTCTGCTCAGTCTGTTTCAACTCTTGTTCGGCGTCGGCGAGATGGTTCTTGGCCACCTCCAATTGCCGCTCGAAAAATAAGCGCCGCTGACCGGCTTCGGTTACCGCGAGCTCCTGCGTCAGCTTGCGCAGTTCCTCCACGTACCCGTTGGCGATTTGGGACGCACGGCTGCGGTCTTTGTCCTCCACCGAGATGGCGATGAACCCTTCCTTGCCGGGCACGATTCGGCTCGCCTTTTCGAGGTCCTTGCGGGCGGCCGACGTTTTCTTGTCGCGATAGACACGCTGCAAGTCGAAGCGGCGGATCAAGGCGTCTTCGACCGTGCGGCTGCGCAGCATTCCCACATAGAGGTCGTTCGGATTTTTCAACCCCAGATCTTTCTGGGCCATCGCCGCCATTGGACCTAAAGCGCCCAGTTGTCCGATCATCGATGCGGCCAGCGACTGGCTTTGCTGCGGGGGCAGGATGGTGGAGGTGGCGGTGTAGCGATTGGGTACGAGCAGCGAAGCGATCGCGGCCAGAACGGCTGCGGCCAAAGTGGTCCGCAGGATGATCTGCTTGCGCCGGGATAGAATGATCAGCCAATCGAGCAGGTTGCGCTCGGAGGGTGCGCCGCTAACGGTACTCGCCGCTGGCCGCAAGCCGGGGGATTCGACGTCAAGGGTGTTATCGTCCATGGTCTCAGTTGCCATGGTCTCAGGAGCCATGTTCTCAGGAGCCATGTTCTCGGGTACGGTCGTGATCCTCCGGTTCATTGAGTGAGCCTCATTGAATGACCCTCATTGAATGACCGTCATTGAATGACCCTCACGGCGGCCGCGCCCAGAGCAAATTGCGCGAAGACCTGACTCCAATCTCTCAGCCCCTTGAGCAAGGTGCCGTGGTTCAGGCGCTCCGGTACTACGATGGCGTCGCCCGGCATCAGGCGAAGCGAGGCGAAGCCTCCGTTCCACAGCCCCTTGACCGACTGCTTGCCGAGGACGGAGCCGTCGGCCCGGATCACAAACATGCGGCCCGTGTCCGCATCTCGCGTGGGTCCGCCAGCCCGCTTCAGGTAGTCCTCCAGTCGCTGTTCACGCTGGTAGAGGAACGAATTTTTGTTGTAAACCGCGCCCAGTATCTCGACCGTCGACGGCCGATACGGGACCACGAAGCGATCGCCATCCTCGAGTGCGATTTCCGGCAGATCGCTCGCGCCCGTGG
>JBEKIB010000128.1:0-9409 GCA_050011975.1 Terriglobales bacterium
AACGAGGAGTTGCGCCGTCCGGACCCCTCGCTGCAAAGGATCGACGAACTGATTGGAGCCGACATGGCGATGACAGCGAAGGTCCTGAAGCTGGTGAACTCGGCCTTCTTTTGCTTGCCTTGCGAAATCTCCACTGCCTCACACGCCGTCCAACTGCTGGGTCTGGACACGCTGCGGACCTTGGTGCTAACCGCACATGTATTCGAGCAATTTCAAAGCCGGCTGCTGAGCGCAGACGATATGCGGCAGGTTTCAGACCACTCGCTGGCCGTGAGCAACAGTGCCAGAAAGATTGCAATTTTCGAACACGCGGATCAGCACATCCAGGATGAGTCTTTCACCGCCGGCCTGTTGCACGACGCCGGTAAGCTCATTCTGGCCTCCACCCTGGGCGAGCAGTACGGGAAGGTGCTGGAACACAGGGAGAAGGTGGACGTCGGGCTTTATGCGGCGGAGCGCGAACTGCTGGGCTGCAGCCATGCCCAGGTTGCGGCCTATCTGTTTGGCCTATGGGGACTGCCGAGCACGATTGTCGAGGCCGTTGCCTGGCACCACGACCCCGCCGGTAGCTTGAGCGTGAAGTTTTCGCCGCTGGCCGCAGTGCACGTGGCCAGCGCGTATCACGACGAAAAAAGCACCTCGCGGCTGCGGGACCGAACTCCGATCGACGCGGCCTTCCTGGCCGGAATCGGTTGCGCGGAACGAGAGCAGGCGTGGCGAAGCATGCTCGATGCCGATGGGCAACAGCGGTCGCGTGATCGTGAGTGAAAGAATTCTTTTGCTGATTGATGAGAAAGAGGAACACCATGGCTGAAAAGATCCTTCTAGTGGACGACGATAGCAACATCCTTGACGGCTACCGGCGCAGTTTGAGTCGCGAGTTTCTGATGGAGACTGCCCAGGGCGGGGAGCAAGCCCTGAAACTCGTTGCTGGCAACGGGCCCTACGCGGTCGTGGTTTCCGACATGCGAATGCCCGGCATGGATGGCATCCAGCTGTTGAGCAGGATCAAGGTCCAATCGCCAGACACCATCCGCGTTATGCTTACCGGCAACGCTGAAATTGAAACGGCCATCAATGCCATCAACGAGGGCAGCATCTTCCGCTTCCTCACCAAGCCCTGCAGCAAGGAAATGATGGCGAAAACCCTTACTGCGGCGTTGGTGCAGTACCGATTGGTCACTGCCGAAAGGCAACTTTTGGAACAAACTCTAAGCGGCACCGTTCACGTGCTGACCGACGTACTCAGCCTGGTCAATCCCACAGCCTTCGGCCGCGCCGTGCGCGCCCGCCGCTACATCCACCACATCGTAACCTCGATGAAACTGGGAAACCCGTGGCAGTACGAGGTCGCCGCCATGATGTCCCAACTAGGTTGCGTCACTTTGGCTCCGGAAACGATTGAGGCCGTGTACAGCGGCGAGAAGCTGTCCTCGAACGAGCAGGCGCAATATGACGCACACCCCAGTGTCGCCTATGGCTTACTTTCGAAAATCCCTCGGCTGGAGCCCATCGCGTGGATGATCGAGCACCAGAACCGACCGGTCCGCGAGGTCGACGAGTCCGAGAGATCGGACATGCGGATGGGAGCGGAAATACTCCGGCTGACCTTGGCTTACGAACAACTCATTCATAAGGGGACTTCGCGAACCGAGGCGGCACACCGGTTGGCTAGCCAAAACAAGGGCTTCAGTCCGGAGTTTTTCGAGGCTCTGGTGACTTTGGACCCGAACGCCGAAAATGGCGAGATACGAAAGTGCCGGATCGAAGAACTTTCGGCCGGCATGATCATTCAGGAGGAAGTGCGTACCGGCGAAGGAGCGTTGCTCGTCTCCAAAGGTCAGGAGGTCACTGCGCCGCTCCTGATCAAGCTCAAGAACTTCCACGCACGGCGTATGATCGCCGGGGACGTCACTGTCTCCATGCCCACAACCACGCTCGCATTCGTGAAAGGCGCTTCGTAGGGACGGCTGCACGGGCGGCGGGAAAGACTCCGGTTTCGTCTCAGGGCATTTTCGCTCGTGAAAAACGCGGCGCAGGACGCTCCTCCTTGGAAGAGGATGCTAAGAAGGCTTCTCTTCCACGGGTTTTACGTCCTCCGCCAGCGGCAGCCGAATAAAGAAAGTGGTTCCTTTACCAACTTCGCTCGCGAAGGTAAGCGTCCCGCCGTGCTTGTCGACCACCACCGAGCGAGCAATGGCTAAACCCTGTCCGGTCCCGCGACCGCTCTCCTTGGTCGTGAAGAAGGGATCGAAGATCTTGTCGCGAATATCTTCCGGGATGCCACCCCCCGTGTCGGCAACGGAGATCACGATGGCGTCTTCCTCGAGCGAAGTCCGGACCCGGATGACACCCTTTTGCCCAGTCCCGTTCACCGCGTCTCCAATTGCATGGGCGGCGTTCACCAGCAAGTTGAGGAAGACCTGGTTTAATTCGCCGATGTTGCAAACCGCCAGCGGCAGATCGCCGAACTCGGTTTCCACATCCGCGACGTACTTCAGCTCATTGCGCGCCACCGTAAGAGTGCTGAGAAGGGCCGCATTGATATCGGCGGCGGCCCGTTCTTTTCGGTCGGGGTGGGCAAACTCCTTCATCGCCCGCACCAGGGTCGCGACGCGCGTCACCCCATCCAGCGACTGCCCGATGGCCTTGGGGATTTCCTCCATCAGATAGTCAACGTCCACCGCCTTTTCGGCCTCGGCGACTTCCTCCGCCAACGCCCGCACGGCCCCATCGTGAGCGGCTGCGTCCCGGAGGCGGCGATACTTTTCCTGCACCTTATTGAGGTCCGTGTAGGCGCCAAGCAGAAATTGAATGTTGTCGCCGACGAACTGGATCGGGGTATTGATCTCGTGGGCAATACCGGCGGCCAACCGGCCCACCGCCTCGAGCTTCTGGGCGTGGCGAAGATCAATCTCAAGCCGGTTGCGCTCCGACATGTCTTGGGCGATGGCAACACGGAACTTGCGACCATTGTAATCAAGACTGTGGAAGTGGACCTCGACATAGATGATGCGCCCGTCCTTGCTGACATGTTTCCACTGTCCCGCACCGACTTTGGCGGACGGGGCTTGTTGCAGATATCCACGGAACCGTTCCGCCTCTTCGGCAGGGCGAATATCCGTTACCTTCATCTTCAGGAACTCTTCCCGGCTGTAACCATATTGCTGCACTGCAGCTTCGTTGACTTCGAAAAACTCCAAGGTCACGGTGTCAAACACAAAGGCCGGATGGGGGATAGTAGCGAATAGCAAGCGGGCGCGCTCTTCGCTTTCCTGCAGGGCCTCTTCCGCGTTCCTGCGTCCGGCAAGGTGCGCGGTCAGCAGGCAGGTCAGCAGCAGACCGACCATGAACGCCGCCCAACTGCTCCAGCGCACCGGACGGAAGCTCTTGCCGAGAGGGTAGGCCGCGAGCTCCCACGTGCGCCCTGCGACCACAATCGTTCGCGTTACCCTGACATTCCGTGGAAGGTCTCCGACGCCATCGAGATGGGCGCCCTTTGGATACAGCAGTCTTTCCCCGGGCTTCGCGTCGCGGTCGAAGATCGCCAAGTTGAGGCCCGATGCGGAACCGGGGACGGCGCCAGCCTTCTCCACGATGTCAGCTACCCGAAAGACTGCGAGGGCGAACCCGGTCAGCGCCTCACGCCGCCCGTCGGTGCTTGTCGGCTCAAAGCCTCCCCGGTAAACCGGACGGAAGACAAGGAAGCCGTATTGGTCGGATGTCTCCTGCACGAGCTTGATCCGGTTGGTTGCAACCATCTGCCCGGAATCCGCTGAACTCTGGAGCGCTTCACGGCGGACGCGATCCGAGAAAAGGTCGAAGCCCAGGGCCTTTTCGTTGCCTTTGAAGGGAGCAACGTAGAAGACCGGGAAGTACTCGTCGCGCTCCCCCGCTCTGGCCAGCTGTGCTGAGGAGGGCCGCTCGGTGAATTGAAACGATAGGAATCCGTTGTGATGCGCGTCCTCTTCGTACGCCTGCCGCGATCGTCTCGGAACCCTCGGGATCCATTCCAATGCTTGGATTGCCCGGTTTCCCGCCAGCAGCGGCACCGTGAACCGGTCGAACTCTTCCCGTGTGACATAGTGCGAAGCATCATACAGCGCCCCGACGGAGACCAGATTATTGACGGTGAGAGTGACGTTAGTTTCCAGAGCGTCGAGCCGCTCCTGGGCAACACCGTTGAATGAGGCCTCGGCGTTCTTGCTTTCAAGACCTCTCAGGGTGGTGAAGATGATCGCACTCAGGAGGATGCCAACCGCGACGATGCCTAGTAAAGGTAAAATGCGGCGCACAAGTCCAATGACCCCACTCATCATCTGTTATCGGCAGAAGAGCCACAGAACGTAAGCCTCAAGGACGGTCACATCCGTGCGGCAACGAACGGATGTGACCGTCCGTTCGTTGCCATGGCTCGCAAAGGCCCGATCACGTGTTCGCGTTTGGCGTGAGCGGTAGTTGAACGAAGAATGTGGTCCCGGTGTCTACCGCGCTTTCGAACCAGATCTGTCCTTTATGCCGTTGCACGATCACTGTATGGGCCAAGGCGAGCCCCTGGCCCGTGCCCTGCCCAACCGGTTTCGTGGTAAAAAACGGTTCAAACACGCGGGACCGGATGTGCTCCGGGATCCCGGCCCCCGTATCGTGAATGGCAATCCTCACCGCGTCTTGCAGTTGGGTCGTGGAAATGGTGATGGTTCCTTTGGCGCCGTGCGCTCCATTCGTGCTGGCGGCGATCGCTTGGGCGGCGTTGACGATGAGGTTCAGCATGACCTGGTTGAACTCCCCGGCCAGGCAAGACACCGGGGCCACGCTTGGATCGAGCTGTGTGACCATATCCGCTACGTACTTCCATTCATTTCGAGCCACGATAATCGTGTTGCTGATGGCATGGTTGATGTCGACCGGGCGCTTCTCCTTTCCCCCGGGGTGCGAGAATTCCTTGACGGCGCGAACGATCTCGGAGATTCGCTGCATTCCCTTTGACGATTGATCAATGGCGCTGGGTACTTCCGCCAACAGGTAGTCGACATCGGTCCGTTGGCATGCCGCGTCCAGGGCGGCGGCGGTCTGGGCTTGAGGGGATCCGCTGCCGGCCTCTTCCCGAAGCCGGCGGGAAAGCTGAATCAGGTCGGCGATGTTGGCCCATGACTCCTTTAGAAATCCAATGTTGTCGCCGACAAACTGCGCGGGAGTGTTGATTTCGTGCGCTATGCCGGCCGCGAGTTGGCCCACCGCTTCGAGTTTCTGCGCTTGGCGCAGTTGCTCCTCCAAGCCTTTGCGCCGCGTGATGTCGGCCCCGGTGACGATGAGTCCTGAACTGCCGCTCGATCCTCCGATCGGTTGCACCCCAAGACCTAGAAACCGCGTCTCGTCTCCGCGCTTAAACGTGAGGTCTTCAGAGGAGAGGAACGTGGTGGCGGCCAGCCATCGGGTTACCTCGCTCCTCAAGTCCGAGCGCGACCACTGGACTCCGCAGCCGTCCAGGGTCCGGCCAATGACGTTAGCAGCGTCGATTCCGAAGGTGTCTGCCGCTGCAGCATTCCAGCGGGTTATACGCCCGGCCGAATCCAATCCAATCAGGATCGAAGGAATACATGCCAGGAACAGCTCCGTTTCAGCGGAAGACACGCGCAGGGCCTCTTCCGCTTTCTTGCGCTCGGCATCCCTCGCCTCCAGCAACGCAATCGTGTCGTCGAAGGATAGTGCCAATTGCCCCAGTTCATCAGCTGTGTGGGGCACGCCGGTTCGCACGCCCATCGCGCCCTTGCCGAATAACCGTGTAGCCGTGACCAGCCGGTTCAACGGCTTGATGAGGATGCGTCCCGCGAAAATCCAGGCCGCCACCACCGCCAGGATGGCCGAGATCCCAAGTATCAAAAGGCTTCTCAGCAGGCGAAGATTGGCATTGCGCATGATCGGATCTCTGGGAATGCCCACCAGCATGTACATGTACGGAGGCAAATCTTCCCGCAGACGCAACTGGCTGAAAGCATAGATCCGGGTTACACCATCCTGAGAGACCCGGTCGTAAGATCCGTACTGGGAGGCGCCCGACATGAACCGGACTAAATCCGAAGGTAAGGGCGTACCGGCAGCCGCAGACGGAGTTTCCGGCATTCGGAACAGCCGCACGCCTTTCCAGTCCGCAACCGCAAACGCAACCCCGTCGGCGGGATGAGCCTTCGATATGAAGCGAGCGTACTCGTCTAAGTTAAAGCCCACAATGACGATTGCGACAAGATTCCCTTTGGCGTCGAAGGCAGGATAGCTGTAGTTGAGCGATTTTGCGTTACTAATCCTGCCTACAATATATTCTCCTACGGAAAAGTCACGCGTCCTGATTGCATCCCTAAAGTGTTTGCGGTCCGCCAGATTGATTGTGCCCGGTTTGATTGGCATGGACGCGGCAAATACGTTCCCATCCGGCGTCGCAACCAGGATGACCGAGTAGACGGGGAAGCGACGGTGTATTTCACCGAACAGATCGTTGCATTCCTTCGCGTCCAGGCTCTGCACGGCTGGCAATTGCGCCAGCAGGGTGAGTATGGTTTGGGTCGAGCTGGCAATCTGCTCCTGCTGGGCGGTCAGGCTCTTCACCATGAGCAGGGCATTGCTTCGCGCCTCCTCGATCTCGCTCCGGCGCTGGTTCAAGCCGGTGGCGACGATTACCGCAACCGCGGGCAAGAAGACAACCAGCAACAATACCTGTAACTTCTTCCGGATCGACCAGAGGGCCATGATTGTGTCCATTGGTGTTCTTTCGTTGTGGAAACATCACCGCCACCACGAAAGATGGGGGACCGAGATCCCCGGCTCTTGCCAACACCATCCCCGCTTGCCTCCGCAAGCCGTTACTTCTCACGCATCTAAGGGAGTTGTGCGCGGGGCACAGCCTCATAGGGCCTTGAGCGCAGAGATTCCGCACTCCTCCCATGTTTAACTTCGGACGATTTCGCAGTCCACTTTAGCCTATCTTCGCGCCAAAGACGTGATCGTTGAGTTTGGACGTGAGACGGAGTGGGATGGCGAGGACGATGGGACCGGATGGATGGCCTCCCGGATGCCTCTGCGCTCAGACCTGCTTCGCGGCGACCTCCGATGCCATTTGTTTCGCCTGGCTTCGCAGTACGCAGGATCGAGGACTTGATGAAGCGGCAAAACGAAGCGCGCTGTGGCGAGATCGCCTATGCCGCCGAGTTCATCGACGCTTTCGAATGGTGGTTAAAAGAGAGCAGAGTGGTGGCTGGAGCACAAGAAACACGGTGGTCCGGTTGAACTAGGAGAATGGCGAGTCCATGCGCAAGAAACGCAATCCGCCATAGGACGAGAAGACGGAATGAACCAAATCCAGTTTCGATAAGATGCCTGAGTTGCGGCCCTCCGGAAAGCCGCCATCGCTGCCCTACTCGCCCAGCTTCTCGAAGAACAAGCAGATCGTCTCGATTCCATGATAGAAGTTCGGAATGTGGAACTTCTCGTTCGGCGCATGCGCGTTGTCGTCAGGAAGGCCGAGGCCCATCATCACGGATGGAATCTTCAGCACGTCCCGGAAGTCGCTCACGATCGGAAGCGACCCGCCGTCGCGGACAAACACGGTTTCCTTCTTGAACGTGTCGTGCAGTGACTCCATGGCGGCCCGGATGAAGCGGTTATCCGTGCCAACCACACAAGCTGGGCCTTTGCTCCACACCTTGATTTTGGTCTCAATCCCCTTGGGCGTGAGTTTCTTGACGAAGGCGGTGAAGCGCTTGAGGACGTCGTCCGGATCCTGGTTCGGCACCATCCGCATAGAAACCTTTGCGGCGGCCTTGGCAGGAATCACGGTCTTCGCCCCGCGAGCCGAGAACCCGCCCGGCATGCCGTGCACTTCAAGGGTGGGGCGCGCCCACGTGCGGTAAAGAACCGAATATCCCGGCTCGCCGGTCAGAACCTTGGAGCCGACTTCGGTCTTGCGGTAGTGCTCTTCGTTGAACGGAAGCCGCTGCCACGCTTTGAGTTCGTCCTTCGTCGGGGCCTTCACGTTCTTGTAAAAGCCCGGGATCAGGATCTTACCCTTCGAATCCTTGAGCTTGCTGATGATCTCGATCAGCGCGAAGAACGGGTTCGGGGCCGCTCCGCCGTACGTCCCCGAGTGCAGGTCGGTCTTGGCGCCAAAGGCTTCGATTTCGGTGTAAACCAAGCCGCGCACCCCCACACAGAGCGTCGGGAGATTGGGCGCGAAAAGCTGGCTATCGCAGACCAGGGCGAAGTCGGCTTGCAGCTTCGCTTTCTGCTTGCGGACATACTCGGCGATGGATTCGCCACCGACTTCCTCTTCGCCTTCAAACATGATTTTAACGTTGATCGGCAGCTTGCCGCCGTGGGCTTGCATCAGCGATTCAAGGGCCTTGACCTCCATCCAGAGTTGGCCCTTGTCGTCGGTAGCGCCCCGGGCATAGATGTTGTCATTGCGTTCGGTGGGCTCAAACGGAGGCGTATGCCACTCATCCACCGGGTCGGGCGGTTGCACGTCGTAGTGCGCGTACATCAGCGCGGTCGGCTTGCCGGCGGCGTGGAGCCAGTCGGCGTAGAGAAGGGGATGGCCCCGGGTGGGGATGATCTCGACATTTTCCATGCCGATACGGCGCAGATCATGGGCAACAAACTCCGCCGCTTTCTGCACGTCGCCCTTATGTTCATCCAGTGCGCTGACGCTGGGGATGCGGAGGAAGTCCTTCAGTTCGTTCAAGAAGCGCGTTTGATTATTCCGGGCAAAATCGAGTGCTGCTGAAGCCATAGATTTCGGCCTTTCTGGCGCGTGGAACGCAATACAAGAAACGGTGCGAGACAGCTCCTGTATAAGTGAATCCGGCTGCGAACGTCATGACGTGCTCTCACCCGCCAATTCAATCGCAGACGGCATCGCGGCATCGCGGTCCAGCACCCATGCCGGGATCGCCGTCGCCACGGTCGCAAGAACCAACATCACGAGGGCCATCGCGATCAACGCTGAGTAATTACCCACTCCCACAATGAACGAAAAAAGCATTGGCCCTGACGCCATACCCGCCTTGGAAGCAAAACTGCCCCATACAGCGCTTTGGCCGGTTTGGTCAAACCGGGCGCACATGCCGAACAAGTGGGAAATCGTGAAGTTCCATGTGATTTGCATAGCGACATTCGCCGCAATCCAGATCCACTTCACCTCGCAGTGGTTGAATGCAAAGGTGTAGAGCAACGCAATCAGCATGCCGCCGACGACCGGTTTGAATACTCCATAGCGGGTGGAAAGCACGACCACCAAGGTTGGGCCGAGCATGCCGAGCCAGTCGGCGGTGCCCAGGGTTCCGCTGATGAACGCCAACTCCAGTCCATGGTGCTTACCGAGTCCGATGACGAAAGCGTACAGCCCCATGCTGGCGGCCTG
>JBEKIB010000129.1:0-9012 GCA_050011975.1 Terriglobales bacterium
ATGAGAAAGACGAAGAGGAAGAGGCCGATCCATGCGTCGCCGCGGGCGAACAAGCCGACCTTGCCTTCGATCTGGCCTTTGAGCTTGCGGCCGGTCTTCATCATGAAGACGATCATGGTGACAACGAAGACGGCAGCGACCAGCATGATCCAGCCTTCGAAGATGTCCTCATTCAGCTTGAACCGGGAGAGAACGACAGCCCCGCCGATCGATCCCACAAAAGCCGCGGCCAGCGCGGCGTAGACGGATTTGCGAAGATCGTTGCGGCCGATCTTGGCGAGATAGGCCAGGGTAATGCCGACGATTAGAGCCGCTTCGACGCCTTCGCGGAGCGTGATGATGAATGCCTGAAGCATGGAGAAAAACACCACCTTCTAGTTGAAAATGAAATTCAATTTCAATATCAATAGGATACGGTTTCGAGTGGGGAGTGGTCAACGCAGTGAATCACGGATGGCTGTGATTTACATCACACAGGGAAACAGGGCATTGAATGGTATTTCGCAGGAACGCCAAGTACTTGTCGCAATTTTCCTGTGATGCACGGACTTGCCTTCAAACGCTAGCCGCGACGCCTGTCGAAGGGTTCTGAGAATAACGCAGACAACTTCTTTGCGGGCTGTCAGTTCTGCCAGTTCCTAGTCCCGTACCTGCGCTCCTACAGTAAAATGTTCGCTGAACTGTGGCCCCCGGCGTCCACCGGCGACGAGAACGGACCAAACCGAGAGACACCGCTGTTGCGGTGCCTGCATTCCGCCGTTTAATGTTCTCGGCAACGTCTTCCGGCATTGCATCGCGCACCAATTCTCGCCGCGGGGAGGAGCAAATCGTGGCAGCAAAGAAACCAAATGTTCTGATCATCTGGGGCGATGACATTGGCTGGGCAATCGTCGGGATGTTCATGAAGAGCATGATGAAGTTCCCGCCGCGTCAGAGTCCAGAGAGCTGGAGTCCTGGCAAGGTGATGGAGAAGCTCCGCCAGCACCGGGAGATTGGTTGTGGCAGGCCGTTTACTTCACTCCGGCACTGAGCCGGATTTAGAGCCTGCATCGCGTTGAGTTGCGATGAACTTGGTTATTCGAACCGGTCCCCGGCGGACAACACGTCCGCTGAGTACTCGTTGTGCGTCAAATTAGAGATCAGGGAAAGGCCAACTATGAAAACAAAACTGCAAAATCTACTCGCCGCTGGGCTGGTTTGCGCGCTCGCGCTGGCGGCACACGCTGCCGATCCGAAGATCGAGAAAAAACAGCAAGATATCCGAGATATGGCGCATGACACTCTTAAGCGCCTCTACAAAGCAGAACCAAGCTCCAAATCGGCTGTCAAAGAAGCGGCCGGGTATGCGGTCTTCAGCAACCTGGGCGTGAAAATTCTGGTCGCCGGCTCCGGCAATGGAAAAGGCATCGCCGTCAACAACAAGACTAAGCAAGAAACCTTCATGAAGATGCTTGAACTCCAGGCCGGACTGGGTATGGGCGTGAAGAAGTTCAGCGTCATTTTCGTTTTCGATACCGAAAAAGCATTCAACAGCTTCGTGAACTCCGGATGGCAGTTCGGCGGACAAGCTACCGCCGCGGCTACCACCGGAACCCAGGGCGGAGCGATGGCGGGAGCGGTGTCGGTCTCGGATGGCGTCTGGATGTATCAGCTCACCGACAAGGGCGTTGCCCTCGAAATCACTGCGAAGAGCACCAAGTACTACAAAGACGACGACCTGAATTGAAGCGCGGGATATCTGTCTCGGCTCGGATTGGCCGCCGCTTTGCTGCTATGTCCTCTGCGGGTGCTTCATGCCCAGGACCTTGCGCCGCGCGCCTAAGCACCCGAGCAACGCCGATGATCGATCGCGCAAGATGCAGGAGCGAATGTTCCAGCTCCTGGTTGAGCAGATCGCTGCGAAGCGCCTCGTGCCCACCTCGGGAGGAACGCCGGGTTACCAGCCACCAAGTGAGGCTGTCAGGAGGAGACGGTTTACTCCAAGGCAGGCGGAGCGATCCGGGTCGCTGGGTCGGCCTCTCTTCTTAACCGGAGGATCGGACACCTAGATGAGAACAATTCTGATCGTAACGGCAGTGTTCGAGGCCGCCACTGGGGCTGCACTGGCCGCAGCTCCATCCCCAGTGGTTTCGCTTCTGATCGGTTCACCTCTCGATTCTGGCACTGGCTCGCTCATAGGGCGGATAGCCGGGGTCGCACTACTGACCTTAGGCTTGGTCTGCTGGCTGGCGCGCAACAACCAGCAAAGCGGCGGGTCGGCCGGACCGGTCGCGGCCATGCTGTTCTATAACGCAGCTGCCGCCACACTTCTGACATACGCCCGCCTGGGCTTGGGATTCTCGGGTATCGGCCTATGGCCGGCGGTCGCTCTACACGCGGTTTTGGCGCTGTGGTGCATCGCGTGTCTCCGAACTGAGTAGGATTCGCTTGCGAGCCCGCTGCTGCATTGCCTCTTGCCGGGCTTAGAACAGAGGGCCGCACAATAGCCGATTTCGCATAGTTGTTGCAAAATCGCCATTTCGCTCATTGAGAACCAGAGTTTCTCTCCGCTTCAGATAATCCGCAGGAACTTCTTTGCCTGGGCGAGTTCAGGGAAGAGCTCCTCTTCGGCTAGGAATTCCTTCGAGTGCACGCACCTTCTACTCCCTCGCAGCTTGACCGGGTGCTTCAGATGCAGCATCTCGTGGAAGAGGATGTATTCGACAGCGTATCGCGGGACGTGCGGGTGGTCGAAGACGCGGCTGATGACGATGGCGTTGTGCGCGGGGTCGTAGTGGCCGAGGCTGCTGCGGGCGTGGTTCTGGCTCCAGGTGAGTTGCGGGCGTCCCATGAGTCCGTGGAAGAAGCGGCGGTTGAGGTCGTCGAAAATTTCTTCCAGATGGTAGTGGTGGCCGCGGGCGGAGCGGATGTGTTTGCGTCCGCGCATCTGGCGGACGAGGCGGGCTTTGGCGGCGACGTCGTGACCGGCGACATAGCGGCGATAACGCCCGTTGTGGGCGCGCTCGACCGGCTGGCGATAAAGCTTGGCGAGCAGAATGTGGGCGATCGAGTGCAGCACGGGATCGGGAGCGCCTTCGAGCAGGTCGGAGAGGCGGATGTAGAGCTCTCCCTGGCGGAGGCGAATGGTGTTGTTGATGGAGACAAAAGGATAGAAACGAACGTGCATGGGCGGCGCGGGCGCGCGGGGGCGAAGTTCGCGATAGGCTTCGTGAAAGATTTCGGTGAGCTTTGGGGACACGTTGAGGGAAGAGTAGCACGGGGCAGCCGTCAGCCGTCAGCTGTCAGCTGTCAGCCGTCAGCAAAACATCGTGAAGCGGTTTCCCCCTGTGAACCGCTGTGTTCCCTGTGCTGAAGAACTTTGCCGCAGCCCTAACCGTCCTATTTCTTCTTTTTGCGCTTCATGTATTCTTCGACTTCAGCGACGGTTTTGCGGTGGTCTTCGGTGCTGGAGTCTACGGTATCGAGGGCATCGGTCAGCAGGAATTCGTACTGCTTTGCTTCGACGGCATTGGTGTTCGCGGAGTTTTTCAGGGCGCGCAGCTTGGACTGAAATTCGGTGTCGGCTTCGATGATAACTTTCAGCGGCTTGCGGATGTCGTCCTTGCGGCCGACGTACATGTCGATGTTGTCGTTGAGTTCGTCGTAGACGGCGAGGAAATCTTCCAGCATGTCGTGGGTCTGGCGGCCGCGCTCGGTGGCCTTGGGGTCACTGCGCATTTGTTCAAGTTTTGTCATGCGATCCCGGGAAAACTTCACATAAAGCTTTAAGCGCACGTCAGGGTCGAGCATGGCGTCGCGGAGCTGGTCGATCTCCAGCGGATTGAGGGGGTCGCGGCGGCGCTGGGCCGCAAGCGGGTTGACGAACGAAGAGACGAGTGGGAGTACGAGCAGCAACGCCAACCCGAACGCGGTGCGCCAGCGCCGATAGAAGTCGGGGTTCATTTCTTCTCCCGCTTGTCTTCCTTGGCGAACATTTCTTTGAGCAGGGTGGTGCGAACGTCTTCGAGGCGGCGGATGGCCTGTTCGACCGGGGCCTGGTCTTCGAAGGCGAGAGTGCGTTTGATGTCACGCAGCTTCTCCGCCATTTTTCGGACATCGATCTCGACATTCTTGAGGCGCTTCTTGGTTTGTATGGCGGCGTCGCGAGCTTTCTCGGAATAGGTAACAATGTCTTCGACGTCGGCGCGGGCCCGGTCAGCGTTGCCTTCGCTGTAGAGCTTGTCGGCATCGCGAAGCTGATGTTGAGCGATGCGGATGCCGAGTTCGGGGCGGTCTTCGGGACGCGCGCTTTCGAAGTGCGATTTGAGCTCGTCCACAGTCTCGTCCTTGGTGCCGTAGGCGGCCGCGAGTGCGAGAAGGAGCATGGCAAAGGCAAGTCGACGCATGGCAATCAACGCTTCTTGGATTCGATCCAAATCAGGCGATGTCGAGCCTTCCACTCATCATCAGGATACTTCCCATTGGCCGCATCAAGGAAGAGGTGATAGTACTGCGCCGCCTCCTTGTAATCCCGCAGGTGGTCGAGGGCGGAGGCGCGCTCAAAGTAGCTGGTGGGGGTTTCGGGTAACAGCTTGGCGCGGACTTCGAGGGCCTTGATGGCAAGCGCATAGTTCTGGTTTTCATTGGCGGCGACGGCCAGGGTGCCATAGGCGACGCCAAAATCAGGTTTGATCTTTACGGTCGCAATGAATTCCTGTTGCGCGTCCGGATACTTGCGCTCTTTGAGCAATACCTCGCCGAGAAGTTGATGAAGCTCAGCGTCATTGGGATGACCCTTGATAAGGTCGCGATAGATTTGTTCGGCATCCGGCAGTTTCTTGGATTCGACGAGCAACTCGGCGAGATCGCGCTGCGCGTCGGAGTCCGCAGGCGCGAGTTTCAGCGCAGTTTGAATTTCCACGATGGCGTCGTCTTTCTTGCCCTGCGCGGCGAGTACGCGACCGAGTTGGAGATGAATGCCGGCGTCATCGGGGCGCTCAGCGGCCAGCCGGCGCAGCAGCGGTTCGGCATCGCCGAGGCGTCCGGACTTCATATACAGGTTGGTGAGGCCGATCGCGGCTTCCGTGTTGTGCGGATCAGTGTTGTGCAGATCGAGCGCCAGCGCTTGTTTGTATTCGGCTTCGGCGTCGGGAAATTCCTTTTGATGTTCGTGCAGCAGACCGGCCGAGAGATGGGGTTCCGGGTCCTTCGGCGTGAGCTCGGAGGCTTTGCGGTAAGCCTGGAGCGCTTCTTCCGGCCGTTTATTTTCGAGCAGGTGCGCGAGCGCGAGCCAGGCGCGGGCCCGGCCTTCTTCAATGTGATCGGTGGGTTTGAGGGTTGTGGCAGCACGCAGGAACTGCTCAGCCTCGGGATTATTGGCGCGGACCAGCATCAGGCCCAGGTTGAGATTGGATTCAAAAACGTCGGGCCTGGCGGCGACGGACTTGCGATACGCGGCGATGGATTCGTCGGTGCGGGCCAGGCGGTTGAGAACGAATCCGAGATCGAACCACGCCTGGTAGGACCATGCCTGAACATTATTGGGATCTTTGTCTATCGCCTTTCTCAGCAACGTTTCCGCGCCAGTGAAATCGTTTTTCTGGATAGCATCTTCGGCCTGTGCGATTTCCGGCGGCGTGTCATCGATACGCTCCTTGTAGTGGCGGACCGTGGTGTGAGTTTGCGCAAAGGCGACGCAGGCGGTTAGCACGACTACGACGAACAGGGTCGCCTGAGTGGCCGAGCGGTTCATGCTGGGGCCGTCTGTGCGGGGGCCGGGCGAGGACGCCCGGCGCTCCACGATTATTTTATTGCTCACCATTGCGTGCGCCGTTTCCGTTCAAGACCCTCTTCAGGTACTGTCCAGTGTAAGAGTCCTTCAGCTCCGCGATCGCTTCGGGCGGGCCGAAGCCGACGAGATTCCCGCCGCGATCGCCGCCCTCGGGACCGAGGTCGATGACCCAATCAGCCGTTTTGATGACTTCGAGATTGTGCTCGATGACGACGATCGAGCCTCCCGCATCGATTAGACGGCGAAAAGCGGAAAGAAGTTTGCTGACATCGTCGAAGTGCAAACCGGTGGTAGGCTCATCGAAAATGTAAAGCATGCGGTGCTTGCGTTTAGGCGCGTCGCCGCCCTCTGCGTGACGGCTGGCCGGGCGCGTGCCGGGCTGAAGGTGAGCGGCCAGTTTCATGCGCTGCGCCTCACCTCCGGAGAGCGTTGTGGCCGACTGGCCGAGACGCAGGTAGCCGAGGCCGACTTCATCGAGCACGCGCAATTTTTCGGTGAGCCGGGGAACGTCGGCGAAGAACTTGAGCGCTTCGCGAATGGTGAGGTTCAGAACTTCGTGAATGTTTTTGCCCTTGTAATGGATTTCGAGCACTTGCGGCTTGTAGCGCGAGCCCTTGCATTCGTCGCAGATCAGCTCCACGTCGGCCAGAAACTGCATTTCCACGGTGACGGTGCCGTCACCCTGGCAGTTGTCGCAACGTCCGCCGGGGACATTAAAAGAAAAATGTCCGGCAGGGAAGCCGCGCTTCTTGGCTTCCGGCAGCGAAGCAAACAGTTCGCGGATGATGTCGAACGCCTTGATATACGTGACCGGATTCGAGCGCGGAGTGCGTCCGATGGGCGATTGATCGACGAGCACGACCTCGTCGAGAAACTCGTCGCCTTCTATGCTGTTCCACAAAATGGCGGAGGCGCTGCCAATCGTCTGCCGCTTCGCCGTGGCCAACGCCTGATAGAGGACATCATGCAGCAACGACGATTTTCCCGAGCCCGAAACGCCGGTGATCGCCACCAGCATGCCGAGCGGAATTTCCAGATCAATGTGCTTCAGGTTGTGCGCGCGGGCGCCAGTGATGCGGAGTTTGTGCGACCCCGGCAAGCGGCGTCGTGGTGGAATCTGGATGTGGAGTTCGCCGGCGAGATAACGGCCGGTGAGGGAGTGTGGCATCTTTAGAATCTCGTTGTAGGTGCCCTCGCCTACGACTTTGCCGCCATTTTCTCCGGCGCCCGGCCCGAGATCGAGAATGCGATCGGCGGCGCGCATAATGTCGGGATCGTGTTCGACCACGAGGATGGTGTTTCCCAGGTCGCGCAGGTCGTGCAGGATTTTGATGAGCCGGTGCGTATCGCGGCTGTGCAGGCCGATGGAAGGCTCGTCGAGCACGTACAGTGTGCCGACCAGACGCGAACCGAGAGAAGTCGCGAGCTGAATGCGCTGCGCTTCGCCGCCCGAGAGCGTGGAGGCGAGACGGTCAAGCGTCAGGTATTCGAGTCCGACCTCGTTGAGGAAACGCAGGCGTTCCCGAAGTTCGATAAGCAGCCTGTCGGCAATCGCGGCCTGCTGAGTGGAGAGCGTGAGTTGGCCGAAGAAGCGAGCAGCTTCTTCAACCGTCATACTGCACACCTGGCAAATGTTCTTGCCCTCGATTTTTACCTGGCGCGCTTCCACGCGCAGGCGAGTGCCGCCGCAAGTGGAGCACAGCGAATATCCGCGATAGCGGCTGAGAAAGACGCGGACGTGCAGCTTGTACTTCTTGCGCTCAAGATACTGAAAAAATCCGCGGACGCCGCTGAAACCGTGGTCGCCATCGACAATTAACTTTTGCTGCCCGGCATCCAGTTCGTACCAGGGAACGTCCAGCGGAATGCCGGCTTGGCGCGCGAAGCGCTTGAGTTCGGTGAATAGCGGCCGATACTTCGGTTTGGTCCAGGGCTCGATCGCGCCTTCATTCAGGGTCTTACCCTTATCGGGGATAACAAGGTCGAGATCGATATCGATGGTGTTGCCGAAGCCCTGGCAGCGTGGGCAGGCGCCATAAGGGTTGTTGAATGAAAACAGGCGCGGCTCGGGCTCTTCGTAGCGGCTGCCGTCATTCTTGCACTCGAAGCGCTGGGAAAAACGCAGGCGCTGAGGAGTCTCGCCGTCGCCAGCACTATCCCGAGGTACGGTTTCGAAAATCACTTCGCCGGCTTCGCGATAGCCGATCTCGATCGCATCGACGATGCGCGAGCGCTGGTCGGCGGAAATGACGAGGCGATCGACCAAACCAAACACGGGTTCGGAAAAATTAACGTCAAGCAGCGATTCCGGAGTCGAGAACTCGAAGACCTGGCCGTTCTGAAACAGGCGATTGAAGCCTCGTTTGCGCAGATCGAAGAGCCGCGCTTTGACCGCGTCGGAAGGCAGGTTGGACTCGGCCGGCTTTTTCTTCACGCGAGGCTTCTTTGCGCTCTTTTCTTCAGCAGCCGGCGCGTGCGTCTGAATCGGAAAGAACACATTGAGGCGAGTGCCTTCGCCCAGAGCGAGCAGGCGGTCGGCAACTTCGTCCACCGTATCTTTTTTCACTTCCTGGCCGCAGAGCAGGCAATAAGTGCGTCCGACGCGGGCGAAGAGCAGGCGCAGGTAATCGAAGATCTCGGTAGCGGTGGCGACGGTGGAGCGCGGATTGCGCGTAGAGTTTTTCTGCTTGATGGCAACCGCAGGCGCGATGCCGTCGATCAGATCGACGTCGGGTTTCTCAATCCGCTCCAGAAACTGGCGCGCATATGCCGACAGCGACTCGACGTAACGCCGCTGCCCCTCGGCGTAGATGGTGTCGAAGGCGAGCGACGATTTGCCCGAACCGGAGACCCCGGTGACCACGGTCAGAGTGTTGTGCTCGATCTCAAAATCAATGTTCTTGAGGTTATGAACCCGGGCCCCGCGAACCACAATGCTATCTGTCGACATCTTCCCCTGGCACTACAGACGGATCAAAACTCGCAACCGAATCTTTCTATTATAAAGCGTGGTTGCCAGGTATAAAGAATCGCGGCGGATTCAGATTAAGATTTGCCATGATTAAGATTTGTCATCCTGAGCGCAGCAGGCTGCTGAGAGACTTCGATTCGCGCAGGTTTCGGGAAGGGCACGGCTTCACAGCTTGCGGAAAAATGGGATGTTTTTCTCGTTCCATCTTCTCCGTGAGTTGTTTTTCCGTGCGTTATCACGCCCCGATTTCGTGTTCTCCGGCCATTTCCTC
>JBEKIB010000130.1:0-8846 GCA_050011975.1 Terriglobales bacterium
AGAAAAAACGCGGCCGTGACGAAGTAAATTACGGTGCAGGCGGCAAAGCCGAAAAACATGGCCGCGTAGCCATGCTTGCCGACGGTCGGAAGGAACACGGCGGCAATAGTCGTCGAAACCGCCTGGTTAATCAACAAGGCAATGCTCATGCCGTTGGAGCGAATGCGGGTCGGCATCAGTTCGGAAAGCGCCAGCCACACACAGACTCCCGGCCCCACTGCGTAAAACGCCATGAACACGAAAAGCGTGATCGCGACCCGCATTCCGCTGCGCTGGCTGGGCAAGGGAGTGATCAGCGCATTGTCGATTCTCAGCGGGGCGCGGCGCGCGGCGTCGAGATTGCCAAAAGGATTCGAAAAGAACGCCAGCACTTTGTTGGCGGGCACACAGCTTTCACGAGTGATTTCGATCGGGGTCGCGGCGGTGTCGTCGGAACGCGCGGCCTTAGTCGCGGCGCGGAAGTCTCCATACGAATAGATGACGACCAAAGAGGTGGGGCGGCTCCCCGCTCCGAGCGCGGCGTCTTCGGCTGGGCTCAGCAGCGTCCCGGCCAGCTTCTGGTTATAAGTGAGCGCGATCTTCTGATCCGCTGAGGCCATGGACTGAACCGCGTCCCGAGAGTCCACTCGCAGTCTTTCCGTCTGGCGGAAGAGCAAGCCGGTGCAGACGAGCGACACGATGATGCCGGCGCTGCCTACCGACAGCAGGAACTTGCGCCCCTTGCGGTCCACCAGCAGCACGCCGCCAATGGTCATCAGGAAATTAACGATCGTGAAAATAACGTAGCCCCAGTGCGCCTGGACGTCGGAAAGACCACTCTGCAAAAGAATGTTGGTGTTGTAGCCGATGATGGAGTTGATGCCAGTGGCTTGGTTGCAAGCGAGAATCACGCAGGCCAGGACAAACGGAATCACGTACTTTCGGCGCAAGAGCGATTCCCTGACCTTGGCTCCAGTTGAGGTTTTCGCTTTCTCAGCCGCAGACGCCTGGTAAATTTCCGCCAGCTCGACGTCCGCTTGCTCGTCGGTGCGTGAGCGGAGAAGCGCGGCGTAGGCTGCATCCCGTTGCCCGCGGCGAAACAGCCAGCGCGGGGATTCTGTCACCATGAGGCTGCCGATCACGAACAAGATCCCGGGCGGCAGCGAAACCCAGAAAATGCTGCGCCAAGCCGTGTCTTTGAAGGCGAAGAGTCTGGCGGGATCGCCCAGCCTCGCTACCTCTTGGACGCGAATACTGAAGAACATGCCAACGATGGCCGCCGTCACAATACCGAGCGTCAGCAGCCATTGGAAGATGCCCGTTCCCTTGCCGCGGCTCGATGCTGACAGGCATTCCGCCAGATAGAGCGGAACAACCACACCAATCAGGCCGGCGCTGATGCCCTGCAAGAGGCGGCCAAACACCAACGACTCATAGCCGTGCGAGAGCGCAATCATGGGAATGCTGCAGACAAACAGCATTCCGCTGAGCATCATCAGAGGCTTGCGCCCGATCCAGTCGGCGAGCGCGCCCGCAAACAAAGTTGAGATCACGCTGCCGAGGAGCACGGCGGCGACAACGATGGAAAGCTGGCCGGCATTCAACCCGGAGGTCGCCTCCAGATAAGGCAACGCCCCCGCAATGATGCCGACATCCACGCCGTAGAGCAATCCGCCCAGTCCTGCTACCAGCAGCAGGAAGCGGTTGTAGCCAGCTTTTTCGTTGCGTGACACAGTGGCAGCCATTTGGCCCTTAGGTTATAACCCAACTGCGGTTAGTACATGAAAGTCATCGTTCCAATTTCAGCGGCTGCGAGCGCGGCCATGCCAATTCGTTTCCGCAACGCTATTTCAACGATGCATAGGCTGTGCCTCGATCGTTCGTACCTCGAACGGCCTCATCTGTATCCGTATTGGCTCTCCTACGCGAAGCGTCTGGACTTTTTCGGCGGAGTTCCAGGGATCCGTCGCTGCGTATTCGTACGGCGCATCCGAAGGCAACTCAAACACAGCCTCGATGTCCAACCGGAAATCCTGTGGCTTATCCGAAGGATTGCGGAGCGTCACGATGCCCTTCCCGGGGCTCCAGGCGGCCCAACCGTAAATTTCGAGGCGTGCCGGGTCTCCTCCGACCCAATGCGCATCTCTCAAGGTGGCTGCGTTTCGACGAGCCCAGTTTGCCGCCTCTGCCAGGGTGTTCCAATCCTGTGCGGAAAGAAGGGAGGGCGTTATGTACATCTCCTGCAGTTGCGTTCCCGTACCGAAGTACGAGTGAATCTCATCGGCGAAGTCCCGATTGGGATCCGACTGCAGGTCTTCGGCGTGCTGCGCATAGATGAGGCCATGCAACATTAAAGAATTAAGGGGAAAGAGCGGGCCTTGCAGCACGATGTTCTTGTAGGTTTGAGCATCTCGATAGGTGATCCAGCGCTGACGTGAGCTTCCTTGGCCGGCGAAGCTGTGGTCTTCGCCACCGCGCCAGATGGAATCGGCATACAAGAGCCAGAACGGCGAAGGATAGGTGCCTGTGGTCAAATTAATAAAAAGGCCAGGGCGGTCTTTCCGCAGCCGTCCCATCAAATGGATTGCGGCATCGAAGTCGCTGTCGAATTGGCTGCCGGGAAAGACCCGGTCGGCATTGCCCGTCCCGTCGAATTTGAACAGGTTGACTCCATACTTGCGGAGCATTTCCAGGCACACCTGCTCGAAACGAGCATAGTAAATGGGACCCGAAAGAGCAAAGCCGTCATTCTGGATCTCATATCCGGCCGCACGTCCAAAGGCCAGACGTTGCTTTTTCTCCTCGTCGTAGCCACCCCATGGGGAAAGCCAAACCCCGATACCCGAATGATATTGCGCCGCAGCCTGCACGGCGGGTGTAAATCCTTCAGGGAATCCGGGATTGAAATTCCAGAGGCTGCTGGGGTTGTCCCAGCCATCATCGAAGAGAAACGAGTCGAGCTCAACTCGGCGCTTTTCAACCAACTCCTTGCCAAAAAAATTGATGCGGTCCCGGGCCCCATCGCTGCTATATCGATTGGTGTACCCGATGTCGTACCACGAGTTGTAGTGCAAGAAGGGCGAGTAGGGACGGGGCCGCTCGCGTTCCAGATACTCGAGAAAGGTGCGTCGCATCTGCCCGGCAGGGGCCACGCCGATCACGGAAGAGTACGTGATGGTCTCACCGCGGCGTAAGGGCAGTTCTCGCGAAAGCGTTATGACCACGTGTCCATCCGCGACTTGCGCCATCGAGAGAGGATGTTCAAACCCGAAGAACATGCTGCCATCGGTAACCGGTGAACCTTTGACCTGGCCGGCGAGATGCGCCTCAGGATCATTCAGTTCCAGCAGTCGAACTTCGGCGATGGGCAAGGTCTCGCGCTCGCTGTCAACCTTCAGTTCCTGCCGGAAATAGGTAGAGTCATTCGCCATGATTGCGCACCAGACGGCGTGGGTGGACGTTCGTGAATCGACTAGCCTGGTGCAGATCTGCTTGCGCGCCAGTCGATCGGCCGCACGCTGGGCGGAGGGATCAGGCGGCAACTCTGTGAATAAAAGAGTCTCAACAACCTCCATTTCTCCCGGCCGCAACGTCGAACCATCCCGCAGCTTCAAGGCGAATACATCCGGAATCTCGACGATTTTTCCGCTGGAGCGATCTCGTACTACCATCTTTCCCAGATGGCCAGCGCTGGTTTCAAGATCTACTTTGAGCCATCGATTCTCCAAGGTGTGATTCTCAAGGGTGCCATGCAGGCGCTGGGTTGGCTGAGATTGCTGGGAGGAGAGGAGGATTGGGCCGCCGAGCAGCACCAGACACATCAACGAACACATAAGGCTGTATCCGTGATGGAGCGAGTATGCTGTGTCCGACAGACTCAATTTGTCATTATTACAGCGGAGTCGTACGTTTTTCGCTACCATCGTTCAGGAAGAGCACCAAGAGGCTCAATACCGGCAGCGTAGTTCGTATGTGAGCGATTGTCAATCTATATTGCTTCTTTCTTTTTGTCCCGTCGAAGAACTGAATATTCCTCCCCCTTTTTTCCGAGGCTGACGACCGGCGTTACGCCTTGCAGAGTGCATTGCTAATTAGATCTTCTGCACAAGTTTGCGGTTGTATATCCTTGCTCAACTCCACTTTTAGTTTTTCCTTGACACAATGTGACGTTTCGTGCTCCAATATTTGACGAAGTGTGATCGTTCGTGAGCGAACAAAAATCCAGTCCTTATTATCGAGGCAGGCTTGGCTTCATGAAGCCAGCAGGGAGAGTTGAGATGAGGAAACTTAGCACATTCGTATTGGTGGTCTGCGTGGCCATGCTCTGGTCGGCTTCGGCTGTGGGTCAAAGAACAGCGGCCACTCTCTCGGGGGAGGTGGTCGATCCTAGCGGCGCCGTGGTACCCGTAGCGCGCGTTGCTGTGACCGAGTCCTCCACGGGGATCGCCACGGTTGCGCAGGTTAACGCGCAAGGGTTTTATATCGTCTCTAACCTGGAACCTGGCACCTATGTGCTGCGTGTGGAGGCGACCGGGTTCGAGCGCTATGAGCAAACCGGAATTGTGATCCAGGTCGGTCAGTCAAGGACAGTGGACGTTCGCTTAAAGATCGGCGCGACCAGCGCGGAAGTTGTGGTAACCGGCGAGTCGCCTCTGGTAGATACGCGGAGTCAGACGGTGAGCTTCGCGATTACGCCTCAGTTTACCGAAGACATGCCCTTGGACAATCGGAGAGTGATTGACTTGATCGCGCTGGCTCCCGACACCAGCGCCCACAATCCGGATGCAAACAATTACTCAAGTCAGATTGCGACTCGCCCGGAAACAGTGGACTCAGGCTTCGTTACGTCGAGTGGCGAGGCCCGCGAGAACACGACCGCGTTCTATTTAGACGGCGGCCTTAATGAGGACGCTTACACGGACGTCGCCAATGTTTTTCCCAATCCCGATGCGGTCCAAGAATTTACGGTGGATACGAACTCCTATAACGCGAAATTCGCCGGGCGTGGCGGCGCTATCGTCAACGTCATCACGAAGGGTGGGGCGAACAAGATCCATGGCAGCGCATTCGAGTACTTGCGAAACGGAGACGCCAATGCGACCAATTACTTTGCCACTTCTCCGGACACGCTGAACCGCAATCAGTTTGGTTTTAGCCTGGGTGGCCCTCTGCTAAAGGACAAGACGTTCTGGTTCGGTTCATTTCAGCGAACGACGTTTCGGTATGGGACTACTTCGAATATCGGGTTCGGCCCTACCCCTGCGGAACTTAATAATGGTGACTGGTCTGCTGCTGTCGCGTCCGGCACCCAACTGACGAATCCATTCACCGGCGCGCCATTTACTGGCAACCAGGTCCCGACATCGCTCTACGCCCCGATCTCACTCGATCTACTCAAGCTCGTGCCTACAGGGAATGACACAACCGGACAATTCAATTACCCCACAAAGGTGTCGGAGAACGACAACCAATTCGTTTTCAAGGTGGATCACCATATTGGCGACAGAATAACAATATCGGCAAGCTATCTTTGGGACAAACTCAATGACCCTGTCATCGTCATTCCCGGCAACATCCTCAGCGGCGGTTCGAGCGGCGCGGCGAACCAAGCATTTACCAGTCAGCATGCCGCGTTGAACTTGTCGTACCGTTTTGGAAACAGCCTCCTGACCACCCTGGGAGCAACGCTGAGCCGGGTAATATATCTAGAGTCCGGTGTGTCCCAGTTCAAGAATGGCCTGTCGAGTTTGGGCGCAAACTATCCCGACTGGGCTCCCAATTATCCTGAAGTGGGTTTCTATGTAGGCGGCTGGTTCACAGCCTACTGGAACGGGGCCCTGAATGTTGCTCGGAACCAGACGGACATCACCAACAACTGGACCTATATCAAGGGCAATCACACCCTCGATTTTGGCGGCGAGCTGCCATTCTATCAAAGTAGGCTTTATCAAGCGTATGTGTCTGCCGGATATCAAGGCTGGTGGGATGGCTACTCGGGTCTGGCGCCTCTGGACTTCATGCTCGGTTCCAATGACTTCTACGAACAATATGCGCCATCGTATGTGGCTCCTCGCGGAACGGGCCCTGCCCTCTATGCGAATGATACATGGCGGGTTAGGCCGCGACTGACCTTGAACTTGGGCGTGCGCTGGGAGCCCTTCCTGCCTTGGGCGGACGGCGGTGGCGGAAAGATAGGAAGTCAGATTATTGTAGCCGACTACAATGCCGGCATTCATTCCACGCGCTATCCCAATCTTCCCGCCGGATTCCTGGTGCGCGGCGATCCTGGCGTGCCCAACGGACTGGCTCCAAACAACTGGAAATTGCTGGATCCACGCGTAGGCTTGGCGTGGGATGTTTTCGGAGACGGAAAAACCAGCGTTCGCGCCGGTTTCGGCATCTACCACGACGAGCCATTTGGCCGTATGTACAATGAAATGACGAGCACCGAACCGTTTACCCAGGGCGCAGTAATCCAGGGCCCCATGATAGAGGGAGCGCCCATTAGCGCCTACGATCCGTATGCCGCATCTCCCTACCTCGGAAACATTCCTCCGCTTCAGAACCCGCCACTCTCGAGCACGGTGTTTGCGCTGCCTTTGGGAAATGCGGTCGGTTTCTCGCCAAACTTTCAGGCGCCAGCGACCATGCAGTGGAACCTCACTCTTGAGCGGCAGCTCGGTCGAGGCATCGTGTTACGTACAGGATATGAGGCCTCGGAAAGTTACCACATGTTCGACTCGCGAGATATCAACCCTGCAATAAACGGCGTTCGCCCTATGCTTGTGGGCGGTTACGGGGGGCCCGTCATCCTCAACGAAACCGCCAGCACGGCCAGTTATAACGCCCTGGTGATCTCAGCGGAGAAGCGGATGACCGGGAACCTTTCGTTCCTGGGGGGATTCCGATGGGCGAAATGCATTGACGTAGCCGGGTCTGGGGCAAGCTTCGCCTTCAGCAATTACACCGATCCGACGCAACCTTGGCTTGACCGGGGAACGTGCGATTCCGATCTTTTGGAGCAGTTCAAGCTGGCCGCGGTGTGGCGGACACCCACGATTCAATCGCTGGGCTTTGCTGGCCGGCAGGTACTGGGAGGATGGACGATAAGTGGAATTCTGTCGGCACATGGCGGATTCCCGTTCACCGTCCTGTCCGCCGACCCCAACCCAAACGGGGACACCCAGAAGGGTCGCGCCAATGTGACTGGAGATCCCTTCAGTGGCTCGTGCCCCAACTCCAGTCCCGTCCATACCGTGAACTGCTGGTTCAACACGAGCGTTTTCTCGAGCCCGGCGCCGCCTATCATAGACGGCAATTCCGGTCGAAATTTCATCCGCGGGCCAGGGTTCGTGAACCTGGACTTTGCGCTGATCAAGTCTTTCGGTATTCCGTACGGACCGTTTGCCGAGAGTCAAAGGATCGACTTCCGGGCCGAAGCTTTCAACTTGCTGAATCATCCGAATTTCGGCGCTCCAGACGGCGCGTTGGGAGATTATGGTACGACATTCGGGATGATCACCACCGCCCAATCAGCACGCGTCTTGCAATTAGCTCTGAAATTTATCTTTTGAAGTTGTGAGAGGCCGGACTACCCAGCGTCAAGTCCGCTCGGACCTGGCGCTGGGTTACTCAGAAATCAGCCCACGCCGTTTTTCGAATTCGAAGAACGAGGGATGCACTCTTAGCGCCTGCCTGTAGAAGTGTTCGGCTGTTATTGTTTTTCTTTTTTTGTGGTTGTCTGTTCCCTCTGCCATAGTAGAAGCCCGCGCTTCGCGGTTGCATACCGGCGGTAGCGCCGAATGGTGAGGACTTAGCTTCACCACAATGGCAGTTGATGGTCTAGATGGTCGTGACTGGCTGCTACTCCGAGCGATCCTCTCTGCTTGAGTTGATCAAATCGAGAAGTACTTCAGCGAGCAGCACGTCGTAGCACAGTCGCCTGTCTACTGGTGACGATCGTGCTCGTAGTATTCAACGCCTTGATCGATTGCCTTATGCGCCACAGGCTGTGGCATAGAGTCGCAGGACAACCCGAATGTGCTCGCGAATCAGATCTTCAGAACGCGCGGGTAGCCGCCCGGACCAGACGGCTTCATATTGCGATGGCAAGTATTGACTCAACAATGTTGGCGGCACTATGCAGGCATCGATGCAGCCATGCGGCAGTCCATGGAGAACGGCCCAGTCCTGCTTGTCGATGACGCTCGGGTGAGCGGAACAGATGGCGTACACCCCAAATTTCTCGCCGTTGCGGTTGCGGCGAATCACATCCTGGAGAAGGCTACTGGCGTGGTCGTACTCCCGTTCCACCGTCGTCGTCATTCCACCCGGGCTCCCCCCAGCCCCTCCCGCCCTAGCATTTTACGCTTGACAGTCGAGTCTATAAACGAAAGATCCTCCGCTTCCGCAAGTGCCCGGGAAAGGATTACAGCATGGCCTTGCAGAAGGACTTCAACGCATCGACGCCCGATCAAGAGCACGAATTAGACTGGTAACTGGAACGGCGATCAGCGTGGTTGCCTCCCACATGATCGCTACGTCGATCGCCCGGATTGGGGTCTAGAGATGTGAGATCGTGTGGAGATTGATTGACACGCTTTGCAGTCCTGTCTACGCCTCTCACGCCTACCTGAGGTCGCACGTGATCGATCAAGTAAGCTCTGTAAGAGTTGATATACGATCACAAACGCGCTAGACTTAACATCGGGGCCCGCCCTGTCTCTTTCGTACCCCGTACCGGGCCGACGGGGTCTGGGTGGCCGGTGCTTTTGGTGATGTGTCTGGCCGTTCGACGTGCAAGCCCTCCCCGCGCGGCGGCTAAATGACGAGGTTGCTGACGGAAAGGGACTAGGACGACAGAGATG
>JBEKIB010000131.1:0-8768 GCA_050011975.1 Terriglobales bacterium
GACCAGATGGAACCGGTGGCGACCAAGAACGTAGGCACAGGCAATTTCGTGATCGGGACCACAAAAGTGCGGCCGCGGGTGGCGCCTTCCGACGGCAAGCCGATTTCGTTCAAGCGTAATCAGAAGCTGAATTTCTGGATGCAGGTTTACAATCTCAGCGTCGACGAAAAGACCCACAAGCCCTCGGCCACAATCGAATACAATGTGACCGACGCCAACAACAAGGCGGTCATCCATACGGTGGAGTCGACCGACACGATGGGTAATGTGGGCGATCAGGTCACGCTGCAGAAGACACTTTCCGCAGCGAACCTGCAGCCGGGCTTGTACAAGATCGAGATCAAAGTGAACGACAACCTTTCCAAGCAGATGGTGGATCCAACGGCGACCTTTGCCGTGGAGTAAGCTGCTGCCTGGTTTCCCAGAGGTGGTGGGCGAGATGTTCCGAAAGCTCGGGTTTATCGTAGTCGTCGCTGTCATGGTCACGACCGTGGCTCGTCCGGCATGGTCGGGAACCGCCTCAGGCACGATCTCGGGTGCGATATCTGGATACGTTCGCGATGGCAGCGGCGCGCCGCAAATGGGTGCGGCGGTGGAGATACTCGGTTCGGCTGCCCAGGCGCTGAAGGTCTTCACCGACGATCGTGGCTTCTACTCGGTTGCGAGTCTGCTGCCCGGAACCTATAGCGTCAAGGTGAGCGCGCCTTCGTTCCTGCCTTCGCTGCGCGACAGAATCAGCGTGCGCGCCGGCGCCAAGCTGATGGTGAATGTCACGCTAACCACGCTGTTCGAGGCCATCCAGTTGATTCCGCTCCGCAGTCCGGTGGACGATGACGACTGGAAGTGGACGCTGCGCTCAGTCGCCAACCGGCCCATCCTGCGCGTGCTTGAAGATGGCACGACTGTAGTCGCGCAGAGCCGCGAGTCAGCCGCTGACCACGGCTTGAAAGGTACGGTGAGTTTCCTGGCCGGATCACCCGGGCAGGGTTTCGGCAGTCCCTCGGACATGAATGCCGGCTTTGCGGTGGAGCGTTCCCTGTTGTCGAGCGGCACCCTGCGACTCAACGGCAACTTCGGTTATGAGCCGGACGGCCAGGGCATCCCGTCGGCGGTGCTTCGAACCACATACACCAACCGCTTCAACGGTGTCTTTGAACCTTCGGTGGCGATTACGGCCCTCAGGCTGAATTCGCCTGACCTGAACACGATGCCCGGCGCCTCGCTGCAAGCGTTGTCGGCGACCAGTTCCGATCGCGTGGTCCTGGGCGACAGGCTGGAGGTGAAGGTCGGCAGCGAATTGCAAGCGATTCAATTTATGGGGCGGGTAAACACCTTCAAGCCCTTCGGAGCGGCCGATCTGCACATCACGCCGAACACGGTGCTCGAATATCAATACGCGAGTTCAGTCCCGAATATGGAACTGGAAGATCGGTTGGGCAACGATCACCTGGAGTCGGCTTCGTCAGACCTGAGCGAAACCGCGCCGCGTATGAGCATCACCGGGTTTTCTCCGGCCGTAGAGCGAGCGCATCACCAGGAAGTGTCGATCTCCCAGCGCATCGGCAAGAACAATATGCAGGTCGCGTTCTACTCCGACAGCATGACCGATCCGGTGCTTACCGGCGTAGGCGAAGTGACGGGCGAATCCGGTGATGTGCTGCCCGACGTGTATTCGGGTACTTTCAGTTATCAGGGGAACGATTACGCGACGCGCGGGATGCGGGTGGTGCTGCAGCGGAAGCTGTACTCCGATCTGACCGCGACCCTCGATTATTCCTACGGCGGAGTGCTCGACCTGTCACGACCCGACGTCCAACTTCAGGACGCGCGGGAATGGATTCGCGCGGAGCAACGCCATGCGGTCGCCGCGAAGTTCAGCGGAGCTTTGCCCAAGGCGAAGACGCGCTGGATCGCCTCCTATCGTTACACGGGCGGTCGCACGTTGACGCCGGTCGACCTGTTCAACACTTCCGCGGGCCAGGCCGATCCTTATTTGAACCTCTTCATCCGGCAGCCGATTCCGGCCAGCTTCCTCGCCGGTCACATGGAAGTTCTCGTGGACCTGCGAAATCTGCTGGCGCAGGGCTATGTGCCCGTGATGGGACGGGACGGACGCACTCTTTATCTGGTGCAATCGGCACGCTCGGTGCGCGGCGGTGTAGCCTTCAGCTTCTAGAATCTCCCCCAGCCTTCCAGAACCTGTAGATTCGCAATCTGTGATTCTGTAGATCTCCTCCTGGGGCTTCCTCCATAAGACTTCAGGAGACTTCCGCCGATTGCCCGCAGCGCTCGCCCTCCACGTTTTCTGCTGCCTCTCGACCGCCTCCGGACGACGCAGATTCCTGTGCTCATCCTCTTTCCCGAACTTCCTTGTGTGAGGTTCGACACAGTTCTTTCGCGTGCCCTCGTTATATAATGCCGCGCATCTCAAGTGGAACGGTATTTGCTGCTCGCGGAGCGTGGGTCTGTTCCAGTGCCCGCGACGAACTGAGACTAAGGAGAACCGGGAATGAAACTGCATTTATTGATAGTGTTTGTTTTAATCTCGACGGCCTTGCTCGTGGGCCAAACGTTTCGTGGGACAATCCTCGGCTCCGTCACCGATCCCTCTGGAGCATTCGTGGCCGGAGCGACCGTCAAAGTGCGCAACCTGGCAACCGGCATCGAGCGCGCGACCGTTACCAGCGGCGACGGCAGCTACCGCGTGCCCGAGTTGCCCACCGGCACATACTCCGTCACCGTAACGCAGACTGGCTTCCAGACCGCGATCACCAACAACGTCGAAGTGGACGTGGCCACCGAGCGACGTGTGGACGCGCAATTGAAAACCGGCCAAGTCACACAGATGGTCGAAGTCTCCGGTGGCGACCTTCCCCAGATCGAAACCCAGTCCAATGAACTGGGTGGTGTGCTGACCAGCAAGTCGGTCGAGGATATGCCCATCAACGGCCGGGACTACACCAAGTTGATCTTCTTAAATCCCGGCGTCGCAGGTTCGCCCGATCAGATCACCGACTCGCCGGGATCGTTTGGGGAGTTCTCGATGAACGGCGCTCGCGGGCGCTCCAACAACTACCTGCTCGACGGCACCGACATGAACGACGGATACCGCAACGACCCCGCCATCAACCAGGGTGGTGTGTTCGCCGTGCCGTCGGCCATTCTGCCGATCGGCGCCGTCGCTGAAATGAAGGTGCTTTCCAACTTCCAGCCCGAGTATGGACGCAACGCCGGCGCCGTGGTCAACATCGTGACCAAGAGCGGCACGAACGCTCTCCACGGAGAACTGTTCGAGTATTTCCGCAACGACGCGCTTGATGCGCGCAATTATTTCAACCAGACCAGCGAACTGCGGGCGCCCTTCCACAACAGCCAGTTTGGCGGGTCGCTCGGCGGGCCGATCGTGAAGGACAAAACCTTCTTCTATGCGAACTACGAAGGTCAGCGGGAGACCGTGGGAACGGTGACGCTCGCATGCGTGCCAGACCCGGCTCAAATCGCAGCTGACATCAGCGCGAACGGTCCAGCAAACCCTGTGACTGAGGCGATGCTGAAATTCTGGCCGGCACCGAATATTCCGGGAACGTACGGAAACCCAAGTGCGCCTGGAACTGGAGAAGATGCGGGGTGCCCAGTTGGTCCTAACGCCTCGTTGGTTACCCCTTCATACAACAACCTCAGCAGTGTGATCGGAAAGATCGACCACAATTTCAACCAGAACAACATTTTGACCGGCCGCTATTTCTTCGGCGACAGCACGCAGTCGTTTCCGCTGGCCCTGACGGCTTCTGGCGGCGAACTCCCGGGCTACAACACCATTACGCCGACCCGCGTCCAGTTGGTCTCTCTCTCTTACGTGCACACCATTGGCACCAATAAGGTGAATGAACTGCGTTATGGCTGGAACCGGTTCGCGGAAGGTTTTTTTGCCCAGGATCAAAGCTTCCACCCGAGTTCGATCGGCCTGTGCGCCGCCAGTTCGCTGGCGGACTGTGCGGGCTCGGGTCCGCACGATTCCGGCCTGCCCATTACACTCGTCTCAGTGACGCCGACTGGGGCGAGCAGTTTCTTCGCCCAGCCGGGATCTACCTCCGGCGATCCCCGTCAACGCGTCGATACCAACAATCAGTTCATCGAGAGTTTCGCGTGGAAAATCGCCAAGCACGACATCAAGATGGGTTTTGAGTTCCGCCGTACCAGCATTGAACAATACTTCGACAAGTATTTCCGCGGGAGACTCAAATTCTCGAATCTGAGCTCTTTTCTCCAGGGCGATCCGGAAGGCGGTGGATTTGGCAGCCTCCAATACTCAGGGAATTCCAGACGTCACACGTTCGAAAACGGCTACGGTCTTTACGTTCAGGATGCTTTTCGCTTAACCCCGCGACTCACTCTCAACTATGGCATGCGGTGGGACTACTACGCCGTGGTCCAGGAGAAGAACAACCTGTTCTACAATTTCTTGGTGACCAGCTTTGATCCGGCTTCGGATACCGGCACCGGCGCGCTGGCCCAAGTAGGCTCTCCCGGGCTGAGCGGCCTCTACCAGCCGGATTACAAGAATTTTTCGCCCCGAGCGAGTATTGCCTGGGACCCGAACGGGAAAGGCAAGACCGTGGTTCGCGCCGGATGGGGTCTCTTCTATGACGCTTTCTCGCAGGATATTTTCCTGGGTCACCTGCCTTACCCGGCCTATTACGCCCCCGGTCCGGCATACGCAAACTTTGGATCAGATCCGATTACCTCGGCCGCACTCAACGGCACCACGATCAATCCTGGCGGGGTGTTGACGCCAGTCTACACGCCCTCCAATTGCGGTATCGTCGAGTGCGACATCTTCTCGGTCGATCCGCACATCAAGACGCCCTACATGGAGAACTTTAACCTCAACATCCAACAGCAGATTACAAGCAAGACGACGCTGCAGTTGGGCTATGTGGGATCGCAGGGCCACCGGCTCTTCCGCTTCTACGACATTAATCAGCCGACCCAGGCTGCGATTACTGCGGCGGATTGCCCATATGGCACCGCGACCTGTGCTACGACGGGGACGATCCAGGATTTCTCGGTGCCGCGTCCATTTGGCAACGCTGGCGTAGGCGCTTTTTATATCTTCCAGGAAAAGTCCACCGGCAAGTCGAATTACAACTCACTGCAGGCCAGCTTCAAGGTCAACGGCTGGCGCGGAATCACTTCGACGGTCAACTATGTGTATTCGAAGTCGCTGGACAACTCGAGCGACCTCGAAGACTTCGTTGTGAACGCGGCGCAGCCCCAGGACAGTAACAGCCCGCAGAAAGAATACGGACCGTCAAACTTCAACATCCCTCATCGCCTCACCTGGGTGTTTAGTTATGAACTACCGAACCGGGGCGGGAGCATGCAGCGGTTCAAGAACGGCTGGGCCTTCGATAGCACAGTTTCGCTGCAGAGCGGCCAGCCCTTCACCCTGAACTACAATGCTGAGGATGATTACAGTGGGGGCGGCGAGGGCTATGACCGCCCGGATGTGGTCGGACCCATCGTCTACCACAAAGGTAATCCAGCCGACTACATTGACCTCAGTTCTTTTGCCATGCCATGCACAATCACGGCGGCTGCGTTGGCAGCGCCGTCGGGCTTTGCATCCGACTGCGTGCCCGGTACGCGGCACTATGGAGACCTGGGGCGCAACGCTCTGGTCGGTCCAACCTACAAACAGTGGGACCTCGCGCTTTACAAGGACACCGCGATCAGCGAGCGCGTGAAGGTGCAATTGCGCGCCGAATTCTTCAACCTTTTGAACCACCCCAATTTCTCCAGCCCGCTTTTGCCGGCGTTCATTGCCGATCCTGCTGCCAACCTGGCCAAGCCCATTAATCAGGGGGGCAACGGCTGCGGATGTGGTTTCCAGGTGGTGGGGAATCACGAAGTTGGCGGCCAACCCTACAACCCTGGATACCAGCTAACCGCTACCGGCGACGTCGGCATCGGCAACCCGTTCCTGGGCGGCGGCGGCCCGCGCGGAATTCAACTGGCCGTCAAGTTCAGTTTCTAACTTTTCTTCCCCGGCTCCTCCCGCGTATCTGCGGGAGGAGCGTTTTTTGTAGGCTCCCACGTTCCCAGCAAACTGTTCCAGACCGAGCGCACCGCAATCCCCGCGCCGGTGGAGTAACGGGCGTCCTCGCCCGTCCAGGATTGCGTAGGGGCAGCCGCCCCCGGCTGCCCAGCCGAGCGAAGCCCGGCATCTGCCCGCAACTCGCCCTCTTTGCACTTGACACAGAAGTTATAATAGAACTTAGGTAGCAGCCCAGCGCGGCCGCTCCGAAGTTCCGCTAAGTTCTTTTAAATCTGTATTTTGCGCGACTTAGTGAGTCCAACTCACTGATTCTAAAAGACAAGACCCAGGAAAGTCGCTAGTAACTCCTTTGTTATGAGGACTTTGTAAGTTAACTCCTTTAGAGTCAAAGACTTGGTGGAAATTTCCCCGTAAACCGATGATTTTAATAGGCAGGGGGGGGAGGGGGGGGTACCCCCGCCAGTACCAGCTAGTAAACATACTCAAGATTAGGATCAAGCCACCACCGTTTCTGGCAAACTGAAGTGAACTTCCACACGCATGCATGACCGAGAGAACTACAGCTACTGAGAGGCGCTCGCGGCAGCGAGTGCCAGTTCGCGTCCCGGTCAAGGTGCGTCACGAGGGTGGTGAACATCAGGGTTTGACCCGCGACCTGAGCTCATCGGGAATCTTTCTCTATTCCAAGTCAGTGATGCAAGCAGGCTCGAAGCTGGAGCTGGTCATCATGCTGCCGCCCGGCCTGGGATTGGGACCCGGAGGATGGACGCTCTGCGAGGCCTCGGTGGTGCGGGTAGAGAAATCGGATGGCAAGGGTATGGGCATTGCCGCTACCCTCGACCGCATCGCATTGTTGCCCGAGATCAGCTGAAGGTCAGTCGGAGAGTCGGTGCGTCGTTTTCAGGTTGATCGGCCCAGCGCCCGAACCGCCGCCGACCGCCTTTCTCAAGTTGATCGAGCCGGCGAAATAATTTGTTCTCAAAATAAAAAGATTGCTTCCCAATGCCACGTCGCTGGTGCAATAATGCCCGCTTTGAAAGCAAAGGTGAAGTTGGGTGCCTTCTTCAGGCGGGCCGAGTCATGTGGATTGAAAAACTCACCGATGGCGTTCTAGAACTGGACACGCCGATCGGTCCTCGATATGTACAGCCGAATCTCGCGCAACGCGCGTATCTGATTTGGACATTCCGAAATTTTTTCTCACTGCCGCAGCCAGTGCTGCGCCCGTGGCAACGCCGATTGATAGATCGTCTGCGGAGCGAGAACAGGTTCGTATCCTTATCCGCAGTGGGCGCCCCCGACCGACCAGTCATCGGAAGAGTTGAGCGAAGATCACCGGCTCAAGCCGAGGTTATGCCGATTCGCAAAGAGGTTTCCGGCGCGAATTCCGCCGCAGGTGAGCAAAGCCGAGAAGCCGCCTCAGCGTAATCCGAAAAGCGCGCTGGAGTCGCTGCGGGACTGCACTGGGTTCAACTCAAGTTAGTCTCGAACTCAAGTTCCGCTCAAATTCAGTTGGGGTGAGCCGTTTCGTTCGGAAGCCTTTCATCATCCTCCGTCGGCGGAATTGGGCGTGTGCCCGACCGACATCTCGCCGCAGGGTCTGCCAAAGTAAACGCTGGCCAGCGGAGCCGCGCTTGAGGTCAAGATCAAGTCGGCCGGAGACAACCGAAATAGCAAAGCTCAGGCTCAGGCGCTGTCCTAAACTCATCTTTAGGCCAACGCCCAGGCTCATCCCCGCACAAGAGGCGCGCAGAACGGATGGTATAATTAACGTTTGTCCCCACGTTGTAGTTGGCAGTGGGCGCGTAGCTCAATTGGCAGAGCAACTGACTCTTAATCAGTAGGTTGAAGGTTCGATTCCTTCCGCGCTCACCATCTTTTCAATCACTTACCGGAGTCGATGTTTTGGGTGTGCCGTAAAGTGTGCCGTAACTCGATCCGGCTACGCCCGTTTCTGTACTGCTGTGTCTTGATCGAGCGCAGCGCGGACGATCTCTAGCTCGGGATGCTGATACTGCATCGCAGTCTTCACATCCTTGTGTCCCATCGTTCTCATGACGGCAGCCAGGTTTCCGGTTATCTTCAGAATCCGTGTGCCGTAATCATGTCGGCCACAATACAGGACAAGATCTTCGGGAAGCCCAGCCTTGACTCTGGCTTCGCGAAATCTCTTCGCCATGGTGGTGAGATGAGCAGACTCGGCGCGTTTCGATGGAAAAACCCATCCTTCGCGTTTTTCTCCGCACCGTTGTTTAAGAACGTCAAAGGCGCGATTGCTCATCGGTACGCGTCTCCGTCCTTCTTCGGTCTTGCTGTCCGGCACGAAGATCACGCGGGTTTCCCAATCCAGGTTCTCGATGCGCATCCGGTAAAGCTCTCTTTCGTTCCGCATGCCGGTATCGCGCATCAAGATGATGATGTCTCGGAAAAGTTGAAGGCTTCGTTTCCGCCAATTGCAGGCAGCAGCGCCCGCCAACAATTTCTTTTCCGCTTCATCGTCAAGCCTGAGCGAACGTCCGTATTCCTTCATCAGTTTGAGTTTCGGAGCGTGGCGAATCAGTGTCCACTCCTCCGCCTTGTGCAGCATTCTTCTTAACGTTCTCAGCGCGCAATTGGCATTTGAGGACGCGCCCGAGAACCTCAATGTTTCGATAACGTCCCTAGTGATCTGATCCAATCGCATGTTCACGACGGTTGTCGTCTTGAGGAG
>JBEKIB010000132.1:0-8523 GCA_050011975.1 Terriglobales bacterium
GCCGACTGGTTGCTGGATGCGATCCACGAGCGCATCTTGCCGCTGAAAGGCTATCGGCCACACACGAACTCCACGCTCGGAGAACTGGCGCGCCGGAGCCGCCTCGGCGTATGAGGGCGAAGAGGCTTGTGCCGGCGATTCGTTTGATTGCACCGGGCCGCGGCTGCGGCTGTAAGATCATGTGAGTCCCAGTTCGGGTCGACGCAAAGGGGACACAGACAATCGACATGCTTGCTGAAGAACGCAGGTTTCGCATTCGCGAGATTCTTACCACGCAACGCACGATCAGCGCTTCTGAGCTGTGCAGTGCGCTGGCGGTAACGCCCGCAACCATTCGCCGCGACCTGGCGGCTCTTGAAGATGAAGGTGTGCTCGTCCGCTCCCACGGGGGCGCGGTGTCTCGCATGTCGAGCACAAAGTTTCAGCCTTCTTACGAAACCCTGGTACGCAGCAATAGCGAAGAGAAAGCTGCCATTGCTCGGGAAGCGGAGAAACTGATCCTCGATGGAGACACGGTGTTTCTCGAGGGCAGCACGACGGTGTTGGAGCTGGCGGGCCGTTTGCACAATCGCAACCGGCTTACCGTGGTGACCAATTCCCCTACGATCGTATGCCAACTACAGCAGAGCACCGGCGTGACGGTCTTGTGCACCGGCGGCGACCTGCAGAAAGACATTTTCTATTTCTCGGGAGAGTGGGCGCATCGTGTCCTTTCCGAAATACGGTTGGACAAGGCGGTTCTGGGCGTGAGCGCCATCGATCCCGGTTATGGAATCTCCACCGCCAATCATGCCGAGGCACATATCAAGAAAATGATCGTCAAGGCGGCAAAGACTTGCATAGCACTTGCCGATCACAGCAAATTTGGCAAGCAGTCGTTTGCTTTTGTAGGGCCGGTCAACGATATCCACACGCTGATAACCGACTCTGGAACGGACTCGAAGTACATCAACGACCTGCGAGAAGCCGGACTGGAAGTCATCGTTGCGGAAGTGCAGCCGGCTCAACCTTCTGCCCGAAGAAATCGATCCAAGGAAACTCTGATTAAGTCCTAACTGGCGAGACGCTGCGCTAGAAATGCGACCCTCAGCGGCTAAAGAGGCTGCGGAAAAAGTAAATTTCCCCTGCCCGGCCCCTAGAGGGGCGTCTGATTTTGAAGGACCTGCGGTATCGCTAAAGCGATACCCTGATACGAAACCGGACTTTTTTCCGCAGCCTGTAAAGCCACTTGTTTAGCGGGTTCTGATGGCATGGCTGAAGCCATGCCCTTTCAAAGCTCTCCGTGAAAGGACTTAATCAGAGGTTCCGTAATTGAAAATTGCATAATATAGTTACACTCGGACGGCGCGCTTAGCAGCGTAACTGACAATTTTCCTGCGTCAGGCGGGCACGGTTGGACTTTGTTTCATCCCTGAATCGCTGGTCGGCCATGGGTTCTGCGCGTTTTTGTCGTAGACCGGACGGTCTCCAGTTTGGCCGCGTCGAGTCTACGCAGGCGCCGTCCGCTGCCGGCTTTGCGCAGCGCTGCCGGGGCTCGGGGTTCCGGGGCCAGGACCTTTTCGATTTCTTCCCGCAACCAGCGATTTGCCGGATCATTCTCCACACTCTCGTGCCAGTACAAGTGGGCTTCGAGACGGGGCGCTGGCAGCGGAAAGGGATACACGCGATTCATCAGACCCGTGTTCAGCAGTTGCGCATGGCGCTCCGGCAGGGTCAGCAACATGTCCGTCTCACTCACCACCATGCAGGCCGCGTGGTTGTGCTGGCTGCGCAGAAATATCTGCCGGTGAAGCCCCCGGCGGCTGAGTTCGAGATCGATCAGGCTGGGACCGTGGCGCCGGGAAGAGACCAGAATATGGCGCTGCGCCAGATAAGTATCGAGGTCGAGTTTGTCCGCGATCGCGGGGTGACCGGGCCGGGCGATGACCACGAAGGGCTCATTCAGCAGCCACTTATGCCGAATGCGATCGCTCATCGTCATGGGGATGTCGATGGCCAGATCGACCGAACCACTCGCCAGTTCGGTCTCCAGATCTCTACGCTTGGCGCGCGACGTGGTGATCGACATTCCCGGGGCGGCATGGGTCAGGCGCCGCAGCAAGGGCGGAAGAATCAGGGCTTCGGCGTATTCCCACAACGACAGGTGAAAGTTCCGCCGCGTGTCCTCGGGAACGAAGTTGCGACTATGGCTGAGGTTCACTTCCAGGATTTGCAGCGCCTGCCGCACTTGCTCAATCATGTTCCGCGTGAACGGCGTCGGCACCATGTGCGGTCCCTGGCGGACGAAGAGCGGGTCTTGCAGGAGATCGCGCAGTCTCTTCAGCGCATGGCTGATGGCGGGTTGGGTAAGGTTCAGTTGCTGACCGGCGCGGGTGATGTTGCCCTCGCGATAAATGGCTTCCAGCACCACGAACAGGTTGAGGTCGACCTGACTTAAATGCACGCCGCATATATTACAGGATTCGTAGGATTCATTAGGAGAATTCTGCTGAAATCGCTAGGCTAGGGTGCCTGCGGGGTCCGCGCGCACCCATGGATTTTTCTCCGTCACGGAAAGCTCAGAGCTATGTCCAGCGCCTCCTGGCATTCATGCAGGAGCAGGTGCTGCCGGCGGAGCCTGAGTATTGCGGGCAATTGCAGAACGTTCCCGATTGGCGCGGTTGGAAGCAGCCTCCGGTTATGGAGACGTTGAAGGCTAAAGCGCGCGCGGTCGGCCTGTGGAACTTGTTCCTGCCCGGCCGGGAGTATGGCGCCGGCCTCAGCAATGTGGAATATGCGCCGCTGGCGGAAATCACAGGGCGCTCCCCGATTGCGCCCGAGGTTTTCAACTGCAACGCGCCTGATACCGGCAACATGGAAGTGCTGGTGCAGTATGGTTCGGCAGCGCAAAAGGAACGCTGGCTTAAGCCGCTGCTGGCCGGCGAGATTCGATCCGCGTTCTGCATGACGGAGCCGGGTGTTGCCTCTTCGGATGCTACGAACATGCAGGCTACGGCGCTCATCGAGGGGGATCACGTCGTCCTCAACGGCTTGAAATGGTGGAGTTCCGGAGTTGGACATCCCCACTGCCGGCTGCTCATCTTCATGGGCATCACCGAGCGCTCGGCCTCGAAGTACCAGCGTCATTCCATGGTTCTGGTGCCGCTCGCTACTCCCGGAGTCAAGATCGAGCGCATGGTGCCTGTGTTTGGCTCCTATGATTCGCCCTTCGGTCACGGCGAGGTGAGCTTCACGAATGTTCGGGTACCGCTCGACCACATCATTGCGGGACCGGGCCGCGGCTTCGAAATTGCGCAGGGGCGGCTCGGCCCCGGGCGCATTCATCATTGCATGCGCACGCTGGGAGCGGCCGAACGCGCGCTCGAACTTCTGTGCCGGCGATCGCTTCATCGCGTGGCTTTCGGTAAACCTCTGGCCGAACTGGGCGCCAACGCCGATGTCATTGCGAACGCCCGCATCATGCTGGAGCAAGCCCGTCTGCTTACCCTCAAGGCCGCATGGATGCTTGACGAAGTCGGCACCAAAGGCGCACGCAGCGAAATCTCCCAGATCAAAGTCGCGGTGCCCAACATTGCGCTGGAGATTATCGACCAGGCGATTCAAATGCACGGAGCCGCTGGCGTTTCCGCAGATGTTCCACTGGCCGAACTGTTTGCCACGATCCGCACGCTGCGCATCGCGGACGGCCCCGACGAAGTGCATCGCGCCTTGATTGCCAAGCTGGAGCTGAAGAAATACAAACCCAGGAGCGCGGCTTTGGCCTGACTGAAGAGGGTTCTCAGTTGTCAGATCTCAGTAAAACCTACAAGCTTCTTCGGCCGCGGCAGAATCCCACTCATCGCAAAGTGCGCGATGAGTGGGGCACGGAGACGGGGGCGGGCTTAGAAGGTGAAGCGCAGGCCGAGTTGGATCTGGCGCTTGGGGAAGGCTGAGGTGAAGGCCAGCGGCGTGCTTGATGTCGCCAATTCGCCGCCGGGTAGAGCGGTGCCCGGTCGAATCCCACGCACGTTGAACGTCGTGAACCCCGGCTGAAAACCGAAGAGCGGGCTTACCTCATTGTTTACGCTGGCAAAGTTTGTGCGGTTCGGGATGTTGAATCCTTCCGCTGTAAACTGCAGGTTCGACGTTTCTCCGAGCTTGTGCGCCCAAGTCAAGCGCATGTCGAAGTCGATATAGTCGGGGCCGAGACCGGTGTCGCGCGCGGCTCCGATGGGACGTTCATTGGTGATGTGATTGTCGCCGTTCACCTCTCCTCCGGCGAGCAGGTTGAAAGGATGTCCACTGTGGGCGGAAAAAATTGGAGCTAATTGGAAACCCGACAAGATACTCTGCCTCCAGGGGCTGTCGAGTACCGCCGCGATCACCAGTTTATGCTTCTGATCAAACTCGGAAAGACTACGATCCAAGTTCAGATTCGTCGGATCCTGCGGTCCGTAGTCGGTGTTGTAATCGGTGGACGTGTCAAAGCCTTTACTAAAGGTGTAATTTCCGAACAAGGTGAAGCGCTCATTGAAGCGCCTTTTGACTTCCACGATACCACCCTCGTAAAGAGCGTAGGCCTCGGAGCTATATTGGTTGTTTTGAGTCACCAGCGGATTGACAAAACAGGAAAAGATGCTGGTCGGAGTGGCCGCACAGGGCAGGCCCCCAGGCTCTGTGCCGAATAGCGGGTCGGCAAGGGGATTCGTATTCCAGTTGCGATAGGAAACCGTGTGGCCATTGGCCAGAGTTACGGTGCTGAACGGCGCCGGCAGCAGATTGGTATCGAGGGCAACCGGGAGTCTCTGCGTATGCGTATAGATTCCGCTCAGAGAAATTGAGAACCCAGGAGTGATCTCGCGTTCAATTCCGAAGGAAGCCTGCTGCGCGATCGGGGGACGATAGCCCGGTTGGTTCACGAAAAGTGCCTGCGCCGGACCGACGGGACCGCTATTCGTAGGAAAGATGTTAACTGGGGCCAATGAAGCTGGTGGGATGCAGGCATTATTCCCCGGGAGTGGGGTTGTGCACTGAATCAATCCCTGCGCAAAAAGACCACCGAAAACCTTCTCCGAGCCCCCTACCGTCACCGCGCTGGGCCCGCCCGGTGTTATTACGGGAACCGTAAACCCACCGAGCGGATCTACGTAAATGGAAATTGCCCGGTTGCAAGGGCTAGAGCCGTTGCCGCCTCCGACAAAGGAGACGGGAAACCCGGCCGCGACCATCCCGCAGGTGGTGCCCAGGTTTGCGACCTGGCTGCCTGAGCCGCTGTTCTCGACTGCGGATTTGTTTTTGTTCACAACCCCCAGAGCCAGGTCGACGTCGGGGATCACGAAGTCGATAGGCCCGTAGAAGATTCCGTATCCGCCCCGGATCACCGTCTTGTGATTCTGGAAGGGGTCCCACGCGAAAGAAACCCGGGGGCCAAAATCCTTTTTATAGGTGGTCAAAGGGGAGTATTGCGAGTCCAGTTCGTAGCGCAGACCGTAGTTGAGAGTGAAGTTTGGCGCTATCTTCCAAGAGTCCTGTGCATAGAGCCCGGTCAGCGGCCGGGTGTAATTCCCGACGGTTGGAACTCCGAAGCCCTGCTGGTAAACCTGAGGCAGCCCGAACGATGCGGATTGCAACGGGTTGACGGCGGCGCCCGCTGAGGTGGTTCCTCCAGGGCAGAGACTGGCCTCTGGGGAGCCGGTGGGAGATAAGCACGGGCTGATCAAAAGACCGGGGAGCGACGAAAAGACGAAGCGGCCCGGCATAAAAGTGTGGGATTCGGTGTGATTGCCGCGAAGCAGCTCGTAGGCGCCGAACTTAAGGGTGTGATGGCCGCGGATCACGGTAAAATTGTCGGCGAATTCGTAGCGGCGCAGTATGGTGATGCTAGGCAGGAAAATGTTCGTTCCCAGGTTGTTGATAAAACCAGGAATCTGGAGGCCCACCTGTCCGGGCTCGTTGGGAATTACATTAAAGCTGTTGTAATCCCACTGTACCCGGGCCTCGTTCTGGGCGGATGGACTGAACTGGTGATACCAGGCGGCTTGCAGATTATTGTCGTAGGTGTGGATGGAACTTCCCGCAGAAAATGCGGTCAGAGACTGCACATCCGGGGACTCCTCCAGATCGTGTCCATACCTGTAGGTCAGAGAAAGCTCGTTGTTCACATCAAAGTGGTGATCGAAGCGGCCCGACGCCAGGTATTCCCGCGTGTTGTAAGGAAAGACTCCACCCTCGGTTTCAAACTGGTTTACGAGAAAAGCATTCAACGCGGTTTGCCCGGGCGTTACGAACGGCGGGTTCGCAATGGGGTTCACCGCCAAAACACTTTGGAGCGCAAAGGCGCAATCAAGCGGGGACAGGGTTATGCCCGGGAAGCAAGTCACGCTCGGCGCCGAGGAAGTGGCCAGCTGTTGGAGAATCGCCTGCTGCGCAAACCTCGGATCACTCGGCGAAAAACTACCTGGGGCTGTAAAGGATGGTCCGGCGAAGATCGAACTGTTCGTCAGAAGTGGAACTGAATTCTGTGAGTCCTGCCTTAGACCTTCGAAAGAAGCAAACAGGAAGGTTTTGTCTTTCTGGATGGGGAGGCCGATGGCGCCACCGTACTGCTGGCGGCTGAGCGAGTTCTTGATCGGATTGCCGGTAGAAGTGGTGTTGAAATTAGAGAAGGTGGGGTCCGGCGCCAGGGCCGAACTGAAGGCGAATGGGTCGCGGGCGTCCATGACATCGTCGCGGAAGAAACCATAAAGAGTGCCATGCACATTGTTGGTGCCGGACTTGGTCACGATGTTGATCGATGCCCCGGTGGCCGCGCCCAGGTCGGCGGCGTAGTTGCTGCGATTGATCTGGAATTCCTGCACATCGTCCTGACTCACCGTGAGGCGCACGCCGCCGCTATCACCTGAGGTCTCGCCACCGTCCACGGTTATGCTGTTTCCCCGGCCATTGCTGCCGTAGAAGGACAGCCCGCTTTGCGGCGTTTGCTTGACTCGGAAATCCTGGTCTCCGGCCAGTCGGGTGGAATCGGAGACGCCGGGCGCGAGCAAGGTAAAGGTAAGGTAATCGCGCCGGTCAACCGGGAGGTCGGCGATGTACTGTTGAATGATTCTGTCGGCCTGGCTGCCTCGTTCGGTTTCCACCACGGGCGCCTGGTCGGTAACCTCGACAACCGTGGCCACCTTTGACGGATTCAGTTTGAAATCGGAAAGGGCTATCTGCCCGATGGCGACGGTGACGCCTTTTCGAATTTCAGTTGCAAAACCCGGCATTTCCACACTGATGTTGTAAGTAGCCGGCGGCAGGCTGGCGACTCGGAACTGACCGGTGCCATTGGTGATTGCGGTGCGCTTCAGACCGGTCTGAGTATCCACGACATTGACAGTAGCTTTGAGCACAACCCCGCCGGAAGAGTCCGTCACCGTGCCGGTGATTTCTCCCGAGGTGCCCACGCCTTGTGCGTGAGCCATAAAGGTTGCGAGCAGGCAGCACGCAAGAACGCGCGCGACTGACTTCGTAGTGGAATCGACAAATGCCCGCTGCCAAAAACGGACCCTGTTGCGTGAAGCCGCACGACCATACAAACTGCTCGCTTCGAAACCCATATCCCCCCTACCTTAGGCTTGCCTGAATCACAACCAGTCCCAGTCGCCTAACCGCATCCAATCGCTTTCATCCAACCGGCTGATTGCTTGCCAGGCTGGAATTGTCTCGATCGAGTTCGCCAAGTTTTTTTGGATCTGCTGAATGAAACGAACAACTCCCCGCGCTCGTGCCGTTTCAGAGCGGCGCATCTTCACAATGGGCGCGAGCGTATCCGCGTTCGTGAAATTCATCAAATGAATTATTTTGATGATGAAGTATGCTTGTCGAGAATGCCGGGCTGAGGTAAGTTTTCGCTCGAAAAATGGCTCATGACCTATCTGTTTCCGGGGCCGGCTCTCGGCCAGCATGCGACAAAAGAAATTCGAGTATTTCCTGGTGTGCCGCTTCGGTCTGGTCGGTGACAAACAGGTGACTCGCGTGCTCGAGGAGGACAAGTTTTGCGCCGGGAATCCGCTGCGCGATCAACTCCCCGTTGCCGGGAGGCACGAGCGCATCCGACATTCCATGGATGACCAGCGTCGGCGCCTTGATCTGAGCGATTCGGCTGTAGCTCTCCCACGCGAGGATTCCCTGTAGCTGGGCCAGGTAACCTTGCAGGGAAGGGAGCCAGCGGCGGCGCAGGCTGAGATCTTCTTCGATTTTCTCTCGCGGCGTGGAGGGGTCATAGATGTAGGGGAGGATGGCTTCCCGCGCTTGCTCCAGGGTCATGCCGCGCGCCATCATGACGTCGGCCACTTTGCGCTCCGCGCGCACCGCTGAAGGTCCGCCGGCTGAAGTGCAGCCCAGAATCAGCAAGCGCGTCCTCGCGGGATATTGCAGCGCGAATTCTTGCGCAATCATCCCGCCCATCGAAAGACCAAAAACGTTGGCGCGTGCAACACCGGCGGCATCGAGAACCGCGGCTGCGTCCGATGCCATGGTCGCAATCGAATAAGGGCCGGGGGG
>JBEKIB010000133.1:0-8250 GCA_050011975.1 Terriglobales bacterium
TTGCGAGACTGCGATCGCGTTTTGAGAGCTGGGGACGTTCCCAAATATCACCGAATAGCACGCGATCCGTTAAATCGACGAGCTTGGGCGCAAAATCGCCAATCAGCTTCTCTGCTGCGGAAGGTTCTTTACTCATGTTAGTTACCTCTTTCTGATCACAGACCGGTCATTCGCTCAAGTTTTTCGGGGTAGCGAGCTCCTTCCACCTTAATCTTGGAAGCGGCAGCATCGATGTCGCGGAGGTCATCGGCCGTCAACTCGACTGCCACAGATCCGATGTTCTCATCGAGGCGGTTCAGTTTTGTGGTGCCTGGAATCGGGACAATCCACGACTTTTGAGCGAGCAGCCACGCTAGTGCGATCTGAGCAGGAGTCGCGTTCTTCCGCTTTCCAATGGTGCCGAGCAGGCCAATCAGTGCCTGGTTCGCCTTGAGCGCCTCGGGCGTAAAGCGAGGCAGAGTGCTGCGGAAGTCGGAGCTGGCGAACGTCGTATCTTCGTTCATCGCTCCTGTCAGGAATCCCTTGCCGAGTGGGCTATACGGCACGAAGCCAATCCCGAGTTCCTCGAGGGTCGGGATCACCTCTTTCTCGGGGGTTCTTGTCCAGAGGGAATATTCGCTCTGGAGTACCGTGAGCGGCTGGACTGCGTGTGCGCGGCGAATCGTCTTTACGCCCGCCTCGGAAAGCCCGAAGTGCTTGACCTTGCCTGCTTGGATCAGTTCCTTCACGGCGCCAGCGACGTCTTCGATCGGCACGTTCGGATCAACCCGGTGTTGATAGAGCAGGTCGATGGTGTCGACCTTAAGCCGCTTGAGCGAGCCTTCGACCGCCTCCTTAATGTGGTCGGGCCGGCTATTCAGACCTGCCACTCCTGGCCGATTATCAGTGCCACTCAGATCGAACCCGAACTTGGTGGCAATCACCACCTTCCCGCGGAAAGGAGCGAGAGCTTCTCCCACAAGCTCTTCGTTCGAAAACGGACCGTACACTTCGGCGGTGTCAAAAAATGTAATGCCGCGTTCCACGGCGGCACGGAGCAGAGAGGTCATCTCCTGCGTGTCTTTGGGTGGGCCGTAGGAAAAGCTCATTCCCATGCAGCCAAGGCCGATGGCCGAAACTTCCAAGCCGCTATTTCCAAGTTTGCGTTTCTTCATTATTGCTTCTCCTCCCAAACCGTTTCTCTTATCCCGAGATTAGGATCAAACGCCTTGGAGGCGGTAGCTCGATTCTGCCGATTTATTGCCTATTCCTCTCGTCAGTGAAGGAATCGTTAGCGCATCCAGAGCCGCGAGGCTATATTAGAACACGAGACAAAGAAATCACATTGATGAGAAACCTCAATAAAAGCGCCACTCGCACGCCTGATCGAGTACATGAATTGCGAACGGAACTGGCGCGCAAAATTGCCTTGTTCGTTGGATCCGCAGAGAAACGGATCACGGACGTCCCCGGCTTGCTGCTGACCCGTAGGACAGCCCCCACGGCGCCGGCTTCAGCCACGTACGAGCCGAGCCTGGCCGTGGTGGCGCAAGGGAGGAAGCGAGCAATTCTCGCCGGGACCACATTCATCTTTGACCAGTCGCGATACTTGCTGACGTCGCTGGACTTGCCAGTTATCTGCAACGTGATCGAGGCAAGTGAGGCGGTTCCCTATCTCTGTTTCGTGCTCAAGCTCGAAATACCCGTAGTCCGAGAGCTTTTGAGCCGTGAGGAGATTCAGGCGCCTGAGGCGGCGTCGAACAGTCCTGCCATGGCCACCGGTGAGACGACGGCGGAGTTGCTCGATGCGTGCTGCCGGCTCGTGGACCTGCTGAACACCCCGCAGGACATTCCGTTTCTGAGCGGCCTGATTCAACGCGAGATTATTTACCGAATCCTGCGGGGACCGGAGGGCGCGCGCCTGCGAGCGATCGCTACGCTGGGAGATCAGAGCCAGCGGACGGCCAAAGCGATCGCGTGGGTCAGGACGAACTACGCGAAGCCGCTACGAGTGGACGATCTCGCAAAAATCGCGGCCATGGGCGTGTCCACGTTGCACCACCATTTCCGGGTGCTGACCGCCATGAGTCCGCTTCAGTATCAAAAGCAACTTCGGTTGCATGCAGCGCGGGAACGCATGCTCATGGATGGTCTGGACGCCGCCAGTGCGGCATTCGAAGTTGGATACGAGAGCGCCAGCCAATTCAATCGCGAATACAGCCGCTTCTTTGGCCAACCGCCCATGCGGGATATCCGTACTCTCCGCTCTCCGGACGCTCCGCCAGTGGAGTTGGTTAGTAAACTTCAGAACGCTATCTGAAACTCTCCTACAAATGGACGTTATCGATTGTTTCGATGCGACTCCGACTTGAATCACAACCCAGGTTTCTACGGGATCGATCAGGATTCGCGTCGAGACCATCGATTATTTCTTGCGGCGCTACCGCGAGGAGGTTATCCGGAAGCGCAAGGCGTCTGAAGAAATTGAGGCTCGGCTAGCGGCGCTGGAGTCGGAACTGCGAGGGCAAATCACATCTGAAGCTCTCCAGCCACTGCAGTTCGAACAAGAGACACAGAGTATGGCGGCTGACTAAAGACATGAGATTTTGCGCTCAATCGACCTTCTTGACCTGTTCAGCCGCAAGTTTGAATCCTGTGTTCGCTGCCGGAACGCCCGCGTACACGGCGGTTTGCAAAAGCGCTTCTTTCACGTCGCATAATTCGAGATCACTGGCCAACCCAGCACGCAGGTGGAGAGCAAACTCTTCCCACCTTCCGAGCGATGCCGTTACCGCCAGTACCAGCAACCGGCGGGTCCGCCGGTCCAGTTGAGGACGAGACCAGATCGTTCCCCAGGCGTATCGGGTTATCAACTCTTGAAACTCCTTTGTAAGTTCCGTCGTGCCGGCAATCGCCTTATCGACGTGGGCTTCGCCAAGCACAGCGCGACGCACTTCGAATCCTGCTTGCAGGGTATCCGCAGCGGCGTTTGGTTGCGGCAGCAGAAACTCAAGCAGGGCCGTGGTAAACGAGTGTGGCCGTTCAATGTTAGAAAGATGCGCGGCCGCCAGGTGAATCGCCCTCGCTCCCGGAATCTCCTGCGCCAGCCTCTCTCCATGCCCGCTCCACGGAGTCGCAACGTCGCGCTCGCCGGAAATCACCAGAGTTGGACTCTTGATCAGTCTGAGGAGATCTAAGTGATTCATGTCGCGGAGAGCCGCACAACATCCCAGATAGCCAACGGGATCCGTAGCCAAGAATACCGAGCGGATCGAAGCGACGTGCGGGTCTTGTTTGGCGAGGGTATCGGGCGAGAAAAATCTTTGCATCGCCACATCGACGACTGCCGACATCCCGCCTTTGACTACCGCTGCAATTCTCGTTTCCCAATTCGCGCGGGGTACGAACTGCGGCGACGTGTTGGCCAGCACAAGACGCGTGACGCGCTCGGGGGCGTGCGCCGCAACCCATTGTCCGATCGCCCCACCCAATGACAGACCGCAAAAAGCAAACTGCGAAATCTCCAACGTGTCAGCCAGGGCGAGAATATCTTTGCCCAACATTTCAATCGAATATTCGCCGGCTGTCGCGTCCGAAGCGCCGTGGCCACGTGTGTCATAACGCAGAATCTGGAAATGCGGAAGCAGATCACTTATTTGAGGCTCCCACAGCGCATGATCCGTACTGATCGAGTGCGACAGAATTAGGACGGGTAGTCCCGCATTTCCCTGCAGTCGGTAGAACATCCGCGCATTGTGAATGGTTGCGAACGGCAATTCATTGCTCCTTGTCGTCGTCTAGGCGATCGTCGTCTTCGCGATTGGACTCTGATACAAGAGCCTTCCGGAAAGCCTCTGCCGAGCCTAGATACTGTTCGGGCCTTTCCAACTCCTTCAATTCGGCAGGATCCAAATGGGCCGTTACTTCAGGACTCCCGGCAAGAACTGCAGCGAGATGCCTGCCCTCTTTGATACTCCTCCGGACGGCCGCCTCAACGACCTTATGAGCGACATCTCGCCCCAGCTTTGCTCCAAGCAGCATCATGGCGCGCTCAGCAAAAATCGCTCCGTTCGTATTCTCGATGTTGAGGCGCATCCTCCGCGCGTCCACCGAAAGCCCTTCGGCCACTTCAACCATCGAAGCAATTGCCACCCCGGTCGACTGGACTACGGTAGCAATGATCGGCCACTCCGCCTGCCAGCCCCCGACACCACGCTCGTGCTCTTGCAGCATTGCCGAGAGAAAGGATGCAACCAGTCCTGGTACCCGATGCGCCGCCGCAAGCGTGAGTGAACACGCTGTTGGGTTGCGCTTGTTCGGCATGGTTGACGATCCACCGCGGCCTTCTCCTCCCGGCTCGGACGCCTCGCCCACCTCGTGCTGCATGAGCAGACTGATGTCGCGCGCCATTTTGCCGAGCGATCCCGTCAACACTCCACAAGCGCAGACCAGCGTCGCCAGTTGATCGCGCTGAGTGTGCCAGGGCGTTGGGAAAGAGTCGCCAAATCCAAGCTCTGCGCTCAGCGTTTCTGCAACGGGAATTCCGCGGTGGCCGAGCGACGCCAACGTACCGCTGGCCCCGCCAAACTGCAACACCGCCGCAGCTCGAAATGCTCTTTGCAGACGCCGCTTGCCGCGGCGAGCCGAGGCTAACCATCCGGCGGCCTTAAGTCCGAAGGTGACAGGTGGCGCTGGTTGAAGCAGAGTCCGCCCGAGCATGACGCTGTCTTTGTGACCCTCTGACAGACCGGCCAGCGCCTTCTGCAGTCGTAAGAGATCGGCAATGAGAATCGGTTCCGCGCGCTTGAGCAGTAGAGACATCGCGGTGTCGGCGACATCCTGGCTGGTGGCTCCCCAGTGAACGAATCGTGCCGCCTCCGCGTCAGTCTTTCGTACCAGGTCTGTCAGCATCTTCACCAGAGGAATAGCGGGTGTTCCAGCGCGAAATGTGGCTTCAGCAAGGACGGAGATATCAAACTTGTCGAGTCTTGCCGCAGCGTTTATCGCGTCTGCCGCCTCAATTGGAATGAGTCCGTGTCGCGCTTCTGCACGCACCAACGCGGTCTCGAATTCCAACATCGCCTGAAGAACCGACTCATCGGAAAACAGCGCGGCCAGGGCCGGAGTGGTTGCCAGGCTTTCAATCAGTCGTCCGCTCATTCTCCGCTCCGCACCGCGAGTCGCCTCGATTCGGGTTGCCTGTTCAATTCGAAATGCCTACACATCAAAGAACACCGTCTCACCCTCTCCGCGAAGATGCACCTCGAAGATCCAGTCGCTGGTTCGAGCAGGATCTGGCCGGGCCAACAATGTCGCGCGGCGATTTTCTGGTACCAAGGCCAATATGGGATCCGCTGCGTTCGCGGGCTCCCCTGTGAAGTAAAGTCGTGTCGACAATCTCTTGAGAATGCCTCGGCCCAGAATCGACACGTTAATGTGGGGCGCCTGAACTGTTTCACTTGGACCCGGCACGCATCCCGGCCTGATCGTTTCAAATGTGCACGAGCCGTCTTCCGCCGTTGCCAATCGTCCGAAACCGCGAAAGGACGTGTCATCCGCACTGCTGTCCCGATGTGCGTAGTTCCCATCGGAGTCTGCTTGCCACAGTTCGATCATCGCATCGGGAACAGGCGCTCCGTCTCCATCCAGCACGCGAAAAGTAAGCGACACCCGTTCCCCCTTCGCTGAATCGCCCGCGACGCGCGATATACTCCGTGAATCCGTGAGCCCAAGATGCAGGTACGGACCAACGGTTTGCGAAGATGTCGGCGTTAAATCCATCGTCATGTTTCTCTACCTTTCAAATGGCGTTGATTCACGTCCCCGCAACACGATATCGAAGCGATAGCCCAGGGCCCACTCCGGCTTCGTCGTTTCCAGATCAAATTTCGAAACCAAACGCTGACGTGCCCTTTCGTCAGGAATCGATTGCAGAATGGGATCGTAAGCAAACAGCGGATCGCCTGGAAAGTACATCTGGGTGATCAGTCGCGTCACGAACGCCGGCCCAAATAAAGAAAAATGAATATGCGCCGGACGCCACGCATTGTCGTGATTGCGCCACGGATAGGCGCCCGGCTTGATGGTCACGAAACTGTAAAATCCGTCTTTGTCGGTCAGGGTTCTTCCCGTCCCGGTGAAGTTCGGATCGAGCGGTGCGGGGTGGTCGTCTTTCGCGTGCGCATATCGGCCCGCCGCATTCGCCTGCCAAATCTCGATTAAGCTATTCGATACCGCGTGGCCATCCCCATCAACGACTCGTCCGCGCACTATGATGCGCTCTCCCAGCGGTTCTCCCGCATGCTGAAGCGTCAGGTCTTGATCATTGGGATGAACGCTGGAATGACCGAACACTGGCCCGGTGACTTCAGACAGAGTGTGCGGCAGGAAGATCAGCGGCTGAGATGGCGCCCGCACACGCGTCGCGCGATACGCCGGATAGAAGTAATCCGGCTGGGTCCCCGGTTCATGCCGTCGGAAGGGAACCACAAATTCTCTTGGATTGTTAGTCTTGCTCTGAATCAATGAAGAAGACATATCGATCTCACAATCCGAAATCTCACCAGCACTTTGTCGCCACAGATAGTCGCTACAGATTGTACGTCGATTCAGCTCATGGGAAGGCCAACGTAGTTTTCGGCGAAGGTTTGTGCTGCCGCTCGAGAGCTTGTCAGGTAATCCAAGTCGGCCAATTGCCGGTGCTCCTCGAACCTGTCGCTTTCAGAAATCCGGTGCAGCATGGAAGTCATCCACAGAGAAAACCGCTGGACCAGCCACACTCGTCTTAAACAGGTTTCTGAGTAATGATCGAGCAGTTGGCGGTTTCCGGAGACGTAGAATTCCGCAAACGCGGCCGCAAGGACCCGAACATCGGCAACGGCAAGATTGAGCCCTTTTGCGCCGGTCGGAGGGACGATGTGCGCCGCATCCCCAGCCAGATAAAGCCTGCCGTACTGCATTGGCTCCGCCACGAAACTGCGCATCCCGGTAACTCCCTTCTGCAAAATGGCGCCTTCCGTTAGCCTGCGCCCGTCGCGAGTCGCCAGGCGCGCTTGCAATTCTTCCCAGACCCTTGCATCGGGCCACCGTGCTAAGTCTTCATCTGGAGCGCACTGGAGATACAAGCGGGTAATCTCCGGAGTCCGCATGCTGTGCAGTGCGAACCCGCGATCATGGTAGCAATAGATCAGTTCCTCAGAGGAAGGTGGTGCCGCCGCCAAAATGCCGAGCCATGCAAACGGAAAAACCCGTTCGTAGATGGTCAAAGCGCTCTCTATGCTTGGGCGACACACCCCGTGAAAACCGTCGCAGCCTGCAATGAAATCGCAAAGGATCTCCAAAGGTTCACCGCTGTTGTGAAACCGAATCTTGGGTGTTGTGGAATCGAAGTCGTGAACAGTGACGCCTTCAGCCTCGAAGAAAATCTCGCCTTCTGCTCCGAGCCTCGCTGCGATAAGGTCTTTCACAACTTCCTGCTGGGCATAGATCGTGATACCGCGCCCCGTCAGGGCCTTGAAATCGATGCGATGCCCCTGCCCTCCGAAACGAATCTCCACGCCGTCATGAATCAGGCCTTCCCGCTTCATTCGCTCGCCTAAACCCATTTCCACGAGAAGGTCGACAGTGCCCTGCTCCAGGACACCTGCCCGCACCCGCTGCTCACAGTGTTGGCGACTTCGAGCTTCGACCACAACCGACTGAATTCCCTGTCGGTGCAGGAGGTGCGACAGGACCAGACCTGCGGGTCCGGCTCCCACAATCCCAACCTGAGTCCGTATTCTCATCGCTTCTTTCGCCGCGATTTCTGACGAGCAGCACGGTGATTGTTTTCCGAATTGTTTTCCGAAGAAAACATCTCGATGACCTCGCGCGGCACTGGCTTGCTCTCGATTCGTTCCGGATCGGCTTCTGATGCCGCTGCCCAGACCCTGACCTCAAAACATTCCACGGCCAGGGCACCCTTATTAAACAACCTGTGGCGCACAGAAAAGCTGCTGCGGCGCCATTCGGTTACCTCAGACTCAACAACAACTGTGTCCGAGAATCGCGATGGCGCCATGAATGACGCCCGCAAGTCGACCAGCGGAATTCCGATTATGCCGTAGGTCTTGAGCATCTTGCGCTTAGGCAGGCCCACCCTCTTGAACAATCCAGCCGTGCATGCGTCGAAGTAAGCGAAATAGCGCGGGAAATGGACGATCTGGGCGGGGTCGCAGTCGCCCCATTCAATGTGAATTGTCTTCCGGTTCGTAATGTTCGTCCTCTTGCTCA
>JBEKIB010000134.1:0-8216 GCA_050011975.1 Terriglobales bacterium
CCGTCCAGTCTCTGGCCAACATTCCGCTTCCCATCCTCGAAGCCTTTCAGATGCTGCCCCTCAACTATGCGGTCGCCACCGACACCCTCTACCTCGCCTTCGGAGAACGCGTCGACCACGCCGCTCTCTATGCCATCGAAAAAATTCTCGCTTGCCGCACCCAGCCCTGCGTTGCCGGACGCAAAAGCATCGCCCGCCAACTCGAGTTCATGCGCCAACTGCCACGCACCACCGACGTGGAATTCGGCCCCATGAACGACCTCGCCGAAATGGCCCGCATTGCCGCCAGCTACACCGCCCGACTAAGTCCCGATGAACTCCGCCTCAGCCGCATCGGGCGTTTCATCTGGCTCCGCCTCAATGTCCGTGCCGAACTCCGTCCTCGGACGCGCTCCGTCACCACCAACCTCGTCTTCCGCCTCGCAACCGACTCCACCCGCTCCCTCCCATCCATCCGCCGCTACTACGAATTCCCAACCCACCCACCACAACCCACGTAGGGACAGCCGCCCTCGGCTGTCCAGTTCCCACTAAATCTCGGCAGCGCCACGCGCATGGGCAACACAAGATTCCCCCTGTGCTTCCCCGTTCAACTTGTGGCCGAGCTTTTTCTTTTCTCCGCGCCCTCGGCGTCTCGGCGGTGAAAACGTCTACAGCGTCCGCTTGAACAGCGGTACTGCCAACGCCAGCGTCACCGCCGCAAATATCGACAGATAAATCATGTCTGGAACAATCGCCGCCAGCCCCGTTTCCTTCAGCAGCAGCGACTTGAGTCCATGCACCGCGAACGTAAAGGGATCCACCCTCGCGATCGCCCGCAGCCACGGAGGAAACGCCTGCACCGGATAAACCGATCCGCTGGGAAACCACAGGAGCGTATTCAGGATCCCGAACATTGCCCGCGGCACCAGCGGGTCCTCGATCCTTACCATCAGCAAAAACATCATCGTATTGAACGCCGCCGAGGTCAGCGTAATCAGCACCAAGAGCCCCAGCATCGTCCCTGGATTGAAAATCGTCCCCACTCCCGCCAGCAGCGACCCGATCACGGTAATCACTACCCCGGTCATCACTGCCTTGAGCGCGCCCGCCCCCACCAACCCCAGCACCAGCTCCGTCTTGGTAATCGGAGTTACTAAGTATCCCTCGTGTACTCCACGCGCCTTGTCGTCTATATACAGCATCCCGCCGCCGATCATCACCGACACGAACATCGCCAGCGTAATCGATCCTGGGAGCAGGAACTTCATGTACTCGATATATGGATAGAGCTCCACCACCTCCAGCGCCGTCTGCTGCAACAGCCGCGGCTGGACGTCCGGCTGGTTCAATGCGTTCGTCACGTTGGTCAACTCGTCTTCCAGCGTCGAACTCATGAAGTTGTCGCTGTTGTCCACAATCAGCGCGATCCGCGGATGATTCTTCTCGTACACCAGCTTTGAATACTGCGCCGGAATAATTACCGCGCCCTGAATTTTCCCGTTGCGAACGTCCTCCCGCGCCTGCACTTCGTTGTCATAAGGGATCGCAATAAACGTCCGCATATTCGCCCGCACCGCATCAAACGCTTCCTTGATCCGGATCGCCTGCGTCCCGTGGTCCTCATCCACGACTCCCATTTTTGCGTCCCGGATTTTCCCGCCAAATGCATTCCCCAGCACGATCAACTGCACCAGCGGCATTATCATCGACGCCATCATCAGCGCCGGCGACCGGAAGAACTTGCGCATCTCGCGCTCGATAATCGCCATCATCCGCTTCATGGCTGCAACCCCGGCCGCGACGGCATCACGAAGGCATGCGCCTTCACCAGTTCATCGCGCAATTGCCGCCCCGTGTAGTAGACGAACACATCGTCCAATGTCGTGTTCTGCACCGTAAGCGTCTTCAGTGGCACCCGCGCCACCACCGCCATCTCCACCAGATCGGTCGTCGTCCCCGAACCATTCGCTGTCAGCACCCGAAACATTCCCCCGCTCTCGTTCTGCACCGACGTCACTCCCGGCAATGCCCGCAGCCGCTCTTCCCAATCGTCCGGCGAATGGTCGAACTGCGCCTCGATCACGTTCGTTCCCGGCACGCTCGCCTTCAATGCCTCCGGAGTATCCAGCGCCACCAGTTTTCCGTGATCCACAATCGCGATCCGATTGCATAGCCGGTCCGCTTCGTCCATGTAGTGCGTAGTGATCAGGATCGTCAGCTTGCGCTTCGCTTTGATCGCGGTCAGCATCTCCCAAACCGCCACGCGCGACACCGGATCGAGGCCGGTGGTCGGCTCGTCCAGAAAAAAAATCTTGGGACTATGCACCAGCCCGCGCGCAATCTCCAACCGCCGACGCATTCCGCCCGATAGAGTTTTCGTCTGCGCGTCCCGCCACTTCGTCAGGTCCACCGTCTCCAGCAGTTCCGCAATCGCCTCTTTGCGGCGCTGCTTCGGAACGTCATACAGCTTTGCGTAGATATTCAGATTCTCTTCCACCGTCAAATCCAGGTCGCTGGTCAAAGCCTGCGGAATCACTCCGATCGTGCGCCGCACCGCATTCGGATCGCGCGCCACATCATGCCCTGCCACTCGCGCCGACCCCGCCGTGATCGGAATCAGCGTGGTCATCATCCGGATCAAGGTGGATTTCCCCGCCCCGTTTGGCCCCAGCAGCCCGAAGATTTCCCCCTCCTTCACGGCAAACGAAACATCGTCCACCGCCGTGAACTCGCCATATCGCTTCACGATATGTTCCACCTCAATCGCATTAGGAGCGTCCGCCGCAACGTCGCCCCGCAGGCTAAGTTCCGACCCCGCCACACTCATGCCGTTCGTGGTGGTCCCGTTCGTCCGGTTCACGTCATCGCTCATGGCTTGTGTCTCTGAAACCTTGAAACCCTGAAACCTTGAAACCTCGCCTCTAGCTCCCCTTTAACTGCTCCGGACTCACTAATACTTCCGCCGTCATCCCCGGCACATACGCCCCCTTAGGATTCTCCAGCCGCACCTTCAAAGCAATCGTCCGAATATCCCTCTTCCGCCGCCCCACATCCCGCTGCGTGGCAAAATCCGCTTCCGCCGCCTTGTAAAAAACTTTCCCCGGAACCACGGTTCCTCCCGGCAGCCGCACCCGCAGCGTGTCCCCAATTCCAATGTGATCGGCATCTGTCTCCGGAATCGCCGCCAGCACCCACGTGTCGCTGAAATCCACCACCGTCACGATTGCCTGTCCCGCATTCACCACTTCGCCTTCGCGCGCCGCCCGCACCAGCACCGTCCCCGTCACCGGCGCATAAATTTTCGTGTATCCAAGGCGCACTTCCGATTCCTTTAATTGCGCCACTGCGTTATCCACCTGCGCCCGCGTCGATTCCACCGTGCTCTGCGCCGCCGTCGCCTGTTTCGTGCGCGCGATCGCCGAATCCAAATCCGCCTGCCCCGCCGTCACCTCATCCTTCAGCGCCTGTACGCTCGCCTGCTGCGCCTTCAGATTCATTTCCGCCTGCACTCGGTCCTGCTCTGAATCCACGCCCGCCAGTGCTAATCCAATTGTCCGCCGGCTATCGCTCTCCACCCGCGTCAAAGTAGCTTCCGCCTGCGCCAGTTGCGCCCGCGCGGCCGCCAGCTTCGCCTGCGAATTCGCTACATCCCCGGACGTCGACCCTTTGGTCGATTGCCGCGTGTATTCACTCTCGCTCACCTTCGACCGCAGGCTCGCAATCGTAGCCGCCGCCCCACGCTCCTCCGCCTCCAACTCCGAAGGATCCAGCAACGCAATCAGCTCCCCCTGCTTGACCTGCGTCCCTTCCTCCACCAGCAGCTTGAGAATCCTCCCCTGAATCTGCGGACTCACCACGATCTGATTCGCATCCACCGTCCCCACTAAAACCAGGTCTTTCCCACCCGGAGTAGAGAAAAAGTAATACCCCGAAGCAATCGCCAGAATGACCCCGAGCACGATCAAAAACCTATTCCGAACACTCATCGCAAATCTCCTAGCATCCTAGCTGGCAGCTCGCAGCTTTCAGTTCTCCGCTCGATTGAGCTCGATTAAGAGAGCTCTGACAAGTTGGTTCCGGACAGCTTTGAAGGGGCATGGCTTCAGCCATGCCGCCAGAACCGTCTATACAAGCGGCTTTAGCCGCTGGGGGCTGTCCCTTCATAGCATCCAGTCTTGCCAACTGAGACTTATCGTCCGATCCTTAGTCAGCTGACTGCAAAAAAACTGAGAGCTGACAGCTGATAGCTAATTAACAAACAGCGCCGCCGAAATGAAATCCAATACAAACGCCCGCCGCTCCCGAATCCGCTCCACCGACAACGGATCCACCTTCATCAGCGTCTTCATCAGCGGCGCCGCACTGAAATAAAACACAACCACTGCCGCCACCGAAGGCAGAAAATCCATCGGATTCACCGCCCGGAATTCCCCCGCCTCAATCCCCTCCCGCAACACCTCGGCCAGTTTCTCGAAGATCGGACGGAAATATTCCTTAGCCACCCGCTGCATGCGCGAGGTGCCTGCGCCCGCCCGCATCCACTCCGCCTGCACCACCCGCGGAATTCGTGGATTGGCCGCGATGTAATCGAAATACACCCCCAGATATTCCAGCATCTTTTGTCGCGGAGGCAGTTTGCTTTCGAGCACCGGCATCACTCGCGCCCTCATCCCGGTGAACACATGGTCGAGCACCGCTTCGTACAATGCATCCTTGTCCTTGAAGTAGTAATAAAGGAGTGCCTTGTTGACGTGCGCCGCCCGCGCGATCGCATCCGTTCGAGCCCCCGCAATTCCAAGCTCAGCAAATTCCGCCACCGCCGCGTTGAGGATCGCCGCCCGGCTCTCCTCCGGACGACCACGAGTCCCCAAACGATGAGCAACCGCAGGAGCTTTCATATAATTAACCGGTTAGTTAGATTGTATCATGAAGCCCGAAGAGCTGGAGGCCCCAAAAAAGACACAGGGAACAAAAGGGTGCCCCGTTCTAGCCGCTCCGTTTTTTGGAGCGCGCCAGGGCGGGGGATTTCGCCTGCAGCGGCACAGTCCTCTCTCCTGCCCATGTTCCCCTATGTCCCCCGCGGTTAAGCCCTTACGCTTTCTCGGCGCACTCCACGTCCTCGGCGGTGATCGACTGAGCGGTCCCCGCCATATCTTCTCCCCTCACGCCTTCGGCTCCCCTGCGGGCGTTTCAAAGGGCCCGCAGCGCCCGCGCATGGAATGACGGAACTTCTCCCGCTCCTTGGGAGTCATCTGCTCCCACCGTTCGGCCATGCGGTGGCGCCAGCGCATAGGGCCTCCATGCCGCCCATGGAATCCGCCAAAGAGGATCTTGCTCAGCACCAAAATCCCAATCGCCTGCCAGAAACCGATCACATGCCAGCCGAAGAGAGCCGGCATCAGCCAATTCCACAGACGCATGACTACATAGCCAAATATCGTAACGAACAATACGGCAAATATTACGAACTTCACTCCCATTGCAACCCAATTCCTTCTCATGTCTCTGTCCTCATGTTTTTATGTATTCGTCGTGGATGGCCCGAAGTCGCTCGCGCAAGTAAAGAACTGCATAGTGCTTACGCGAGAGCAGCGTATTCACGCTCACGCCCGTTTGTGCCGCAAGCTGCTTGAAGCTATAACCCATCAACTCGTGGGCAATAAATACTTCGCGCTGCTCGTCAGGCAGCTCATCCAAAGCTGCCTCCAGTTCTTCCAGCAATACACTTCGTGCGTAGACCGCGTCCGGCCCACCGTCGGGCGAGGGCAGCAAGTCTTCCAACTGGAGCAGGTCCCCATCCTCTGTGACCTTCGCCGGCTCGTTTCTTAACGCCTCGCGCCTTTTCCGGCGAAACAGGTCCGTGATCCGATTGCGGGCCACTCGGAATAACCAGGCGGTCACCTGCTCCACCGGCTTCATCATGCGGTAGGCCTCGACGAGTTCGTAGAAGACATCCTGCAGGACGTCTTCCGCGTCATCGCGGTCGGCCACGCGTTTCCGTATAAAGTTGCGAAGCCGATTCCGGTCGCGGTCGATCGCTTCAGAGATCCGCTGGTCCTGTTCCACCATCGCCCACTGTTTTCTCAGCGCCTGGTCCATCTACCCATGTAGACGAACCGGCGCGGCAAATATTTTACGAAGATAAGTCAGAAGATACAGGAATGGCGTTGTGCCACCGGCGAGGGGCGTCGGCACGCCCAAGGCAGGCGTCTTTGCGAGTGAAAAACAAGGCAACAACGAAGAAGAAAACCACGAGGGCGACAGTCAGAACCCGTCAGTTAGTGTTTCGACAGCAACCCATCCGCGACTCGTCCTGACCGCTTCTTTAGTACAAGGCTCTGCGCGCGGGTCGGGCAAGTGTGGTCTATCGCGAACCGCCTGCGATCGAAGGCACCAGCAGTACCTCGTCGCCATCCTGGAACGAATACGAAGCGCCCCCCAGGAAACGAATATCTTCCTCATTCACATAGATATTCAGGAAGCGCCGCGTCTCCCCCGCTTCATCGCGCAAATGGGGCTTCAAGTCGGGGAACTGCGAGTCTAGTTCCGAGAACAGCTCGCCGAGATTCGCCACCGAGCAGACGACGCGCGGTGTCCCAGAAGTAAGCCGCCGCAAAGCCGTAGGAATTTGAACCGTGATGCTCATAGAAAACCTCCCGGGCAAAATGCCCGCATGAAAGATGTGTTAGTCGCTGGTCATTAGTCGTTGGTCGTTGGTCGTTAGTCGTTAGCAGCGCCAACTAACGACGAATCCGCCGCAGCCGCTTGCGCCCCTTGAACAATCAACGACTGGCGACCAACGCCCGCTGATGCCGTCTCTTCGAACTCCGACGGCAAATTCGCCACCTTCGTTGCGATGTACTCTTCAAATTCGCTGAGCTTCGGAGCGATCGGCGTTTCGGCCTCGTACGCATTCGCCAGCACGTCGGTGGTCTTCAGCCCGTTGCCCGTAACGCAGATCACGGTGGTTTCATCCGGCAGGATTCGATCCTGATGAATCAGTTTGCGCGCGGTTCCAACCGTGACGCCGCCCGCGGTCTCGGTGAAGATGCCCTCGGTCTCCGCCAGGAGTTGAATGGAGCTGACAACTTCGTGATCGGAAATATCTTCCGACCATCCACCGCTTTTGGTGATGGCCTTCAACGCGTAATGTCCGTCGGCCGGATTGCCGATGGCCAGCGACCGCGCAATCGTCTTCGGACGCTGCGGTTCGATCTCGCTGCTGTACTGCTTGATCGCCGTGGAAATCGGCGAGCACCCAGTCGCTTGCGCGCCAAAGAATTTCACCGATTTCGGATCGACCAGCCCCAGGAGAATCAATTCATCAAACGCCTTCTTGATTTTCGTGATCAGCGATCCGCCCGCCATCGGCACCACGACGTTATCGGGCAATCGCCAGCCCAGTTGCTCGGCGATTTCATAGCCCACCGTCTTCGAGCCCTCTGCATAATACGGACGAAGATTGACGTTCACGAATCCCCAGCGATGCTCGTCGGCAATCTGCGAGCACAGCCGATTGACGTGGTCGTAGCTGCCGTTGATGCGCACCACCTCCGCGCCAAACACTTGCGTGCCCAGAATTTTCGCGGGCTCCAGATCCGAAGGAATAAAAATCCACGCCTTCAAACCTTCGCGAGCCGCTTGCGCCGCGACAGAATTCGCGAGGTTGCCAGTGGAAGAGCAAGCGACGGTATCGAACCCGAAGCTGCGCGCATTGGCCAGCGCGACCGCGACGACGCGGTCTTTGAAGCTCAATGTGGGCAGGCAAACCGCATCATTCTTGACGAAGAGCCTCCGCGATCCGATTTTCTCGCCGAGCCGCGGAGCGCTCACCAGCGGCGTGTAGCCCACCGGCAGCGACGGCTGAAATCCCGCCGGCAACGGCAGCAGTTCGCGATAGCGCCACATGTTCGGGGCGCGCGAGGCAAACAGCTCGCGCGAAAGGCGCGAACGCAGCGAATCGTAATCGTAGGTAATTTCGAGCGGCGAGAAACAGTCTTCGCAGATGCTGCGCGGCTGGTTGCCCCAGGTCTTGCCGCATTCGCGGCAGCGGAGGTGGTAGGTGCTCGTCTCCATCTTGCAACTTCTTTCTGTGACTGCGGGACGAGCCGGGAAAAAATACCCAGTTAACACAAAACCCCTTTTCCGAATGGGAAAAGAGGTCCGGGAAATGCGAATAGTCATCGCTTACCCGAATCTCATGGTCCCCGTTACCGGGCGAGAGTTGGCACCTG
>JBEKIB010000135.1:0-8067 GCA_050011975.1 Terriglobales bacterium
TTTTCATCGTTTCGTTCCTTCTATAATTGAGAATCGATTCTGAGTTGAACTCAGGATCGTACTGACCGCCCGGTTGCGCATCGACCACACCCATCCCACCGCCGAGTTTTTCAATGACGCGGTAGTGTGAGATGGTTTGGCCGTAGTGGAATGGCTGCACTGATTTTCAGACAGCAACATTTTAACGCATACTGGCAATTATGCCACTCGTGGCCGACAATCTGGGCCTTGGATTCAGCTTCCGCTTTTTCTTGCCTTGCGGGTTACCGACGCAAAATCCACATAGCGGTCGCGCCAAGCCTGAATAACTACCTGTTCGAGCCCTACTCATTCAGCGAGCAACTGCAGTCCGCCGGCGGGACGTGCGCTTTCAGAAAGTCAGCCACGCGCTTGTAGGCATCAATCTGATTTTCGACTTTCGCGAAGCCGTGGCCTTCGTTCTCATAGACTTTGTATTCGACCACGCCGCCGCGCTTCTTGATCGCATCGACGACTTGCTGCGCTTCGGTCTTGGGGCAGCGCGGATCGTTTCCGCCCGCCAGCAGATAGAGCGGCGCCTTGATCCGGTCCACGAAGTTGATGGGCGAACGATCTTCGTAAAGCGCCTTGTTCTTCTCGGGATCGCCCATGGTCGCCAGGTTCGACTGCTGCAGCACGGGGTCTTCGTTCTGAATCTCGGTAAACCAGTTCACAAAGGGCACAATAGGAACGCCCGCCGCCCACACCTCCGGAGCCTTGGTGACGCCCATCATCGTCAGATATCCACCGTAGCTGGCACCCATCAGAATGAGTTTCTTGAAGTCGACGTAGCCCGTCTGCTTTATCCAATCGGCAGCCGCGAGCACATCCTCGAAATCGCCGCCGCCCATATCGAAAAGATTCGCCTGCTGGAATTCTTTTCCGTATCCAGTCGACCCGCGATAGTTGGGCGCAATCACGATGTAGCCCTGGTTGGCCATGTACTGAATGAAGCGATTGAACGTATTCATCGTCTGTGAAGTAGGACCGCCATGAACATAGACAATCGCAGGGTGTTCGCCATTGCGCGGCAAGTTATAGGGCACATAGACGAACGCGGAGATCGTCCACTTACCATCTTTGCTGGGATAGTGGACGAGGTAAGGTTCGACCATGTCCTCGGAGCGCACGCCGCCCAGCAGCGAATGTGTAAGTTGATGCGATTTACCGTCCGCCAGGTTATGGACCCACAAATCCCCGGGCGCGGTCGGGCCCGTGTGGTTATAGAGCAGCTGCGCACTATCGGGCGTGAAGGGCGAAGTCCTGCCCGCAACGTAGTTCACCCCTTTGGGCAAGGGCAGGGCACGCGCTTTTCCGGAAGCGACGTCATACAGGTAGATATCGGTGTTGCCATCGACGTTGGCGGTGTAGGAGAGAAACTTGCCGTCGGGAGAAAAACTCTCACCGGAAATTCTCCACTTGTCGTTCGTGAGCCAGCGGATTTTCCTGCTCGCGATATCGAGCAAGCCGACGTTGTCATAGCCGTCGCCGGCATTCGAGGTGATGAGAACGTGTTTGCCGTCGGGCGAAACGTCGTTTGCCGAGTAAGTGTGTTCGCCATCATGCGGCGTCAGCAGCGTGCTTTGCGCGCTTCGAACGTCAACCAGAAAAACATTCGAGTCCGTCCCTTTTGCTTGCTCCTGCGTGTAGACGATTAACTTGCCGTCCGACGACCAGATGGGATCAACGTTCATGCGGTCTTTGGCGGTGCCGGTGGTCAAGTGCTTCACCTCGCGCATGACCGTGTCGTAGAGGTCAATTTCGAACACCGACGACGTCTTCGGTTTGACGGTGTACGCGAGATAGCGCCCATCGTGCGACCAGGTGGGACTTTCTTCTGCGATCTCGCGCGTATTGGTCAGGTTCACGACCTGACCCGTCTTCGGCGACACCAGAAAGATATCCCATTGCTCGTCGCCGTCGTAGTCGGACATGTAGGCGATCCACTTGCCGTCCGGCGACCAGGTTGGTTGGGTCTGGCGCTGATCGCTCACCGTGAGTTGCATCGGCCATCCACCTTCGGAGGGCACCAGCCAAAGATTATTGCGGCCACTCAGGTTACTGACGAAGGCGACCGTCCTTCCATTCGGAGACCAGCCATCCGGCGACCAGGTCGAACCGCCGACCTGGCGCGTCATGTAAAGCTTCTCGATGGAAAGATTTTTCTCCACCCGGGCATCGGGCTTGGACGTGATCTGTTTCGGGTCGGTTATGGCCTGCGGAGCAGGCAGAGTTTGGGATGCGGCTAGGACGTTCGTCATCAGGTTTATCAGTACGACCATAACAAACAGGCTAAGAGTGCGCATTGAGCCTCGATTTGAATTCGTGAATAGGAGAAGTTTAGCAGCGTCGCTCGTTCTTATCTTTTACGCGCGCTTTGGGTCCTGCTCCGTTAGGTGCTCAAGGCAGACGATAAGATCATCGCCATTGATCAAAGCGTAGCCTGGCCCGTGAGACGCTTCCGCCTGCTTACTCGACGGTTACCTGGTAGTCGCGGCCTTCCCAGCGCGAGTCATTTTTCCAGTAGAACGTGAAAACGATCTGGCGGCCCGCGGCGAGCGTTTCCGTTGGCAGATCTACGTGGTGAAGATTCCATCCGCTGTCGTTGGAGTCGCTGTCCTGACTGCTTTGCCAGTTATCAAAGCTCCAGTGCACCATGGCTGGTTCCAGCAACAGAAGCCGCAGCTTCTTTCCGCGCGGGAGCGTGCGCGGCTTATTGTTGAAACGCCAGTTGAAGTACCGCGCCGATATTTTTTTCGTTTGATAGCGCTCTACGGTTTGTGGAGGCTGATCGAAAATCCTGCCGTCGGCCAGCGACCGGCGCAGCTTGATGTATTCGGAATGAGCCCACACCAGCGGACACGCCGACCCTGACGCTTTTCCTGCGAACAGGTCGCGCTCCGGGATGTCGTCCGTGTCCCAGACTTGTTCGGGAAGCAGGCGGCTCGCCCCAGTCGAATGTTCCATCATGCCCAGCAGGGCTTCGGCAGAAGCGGCGCGCCCAGCGGCCAGTTCGTAGTGGGCCCGTTCACCGGCCAAGAGCGGCCATGGGCGGCCAATCCCGTTGCCGTCAAACGGAGATCCATCCGCATGCTCGCCGTAGCCGTCGCAGTTGTAGCGGTACCAGCCGGGACCTTGGGGAAGTGTTAGGCGCAGCAGTTCGTCGATGACCTTGATCGTGTTCAACATTCGGGGATCGTCGGGTGCGCGCAGTCCGAAGCGCACCAGGGCCAACGCATCCGGGCTGACGATCTCCACCGCCGGCGCAGTCGAACTCGCACGATTCTGGATGGGAACAAATCCCTGCAGGGGCGAAGGAGTTCCGTCTCCGTCCGGCGGCGTGATGCGCACATAGTAGCCTTCGACTCCGACCTGCCGCGCGAGATCGCTGTTCACGGCGTATGTCCAGCGTTCGATGTTGTCGTTCCATGTGTCCGCCATTTGGCGCAGAAATTCGGCGGGTTCAGTGTGGCCCATCGACTGAGCGAGATCGGCGGCAACCAGCAGGGCCGAGATTTCGGCGGCCAGGGTGAACGGCGAATAGCCGCCATCCTCTTCCCAGCGATCCTGCTGCGTGACGGGGCCGTTGGCCACAATGAATGATGCGGCTTTGCGTACCATCGGCCACCAGTGCCGACTGTCACCGAAGCAGCGCGCCGATTCGCGGCGTAGCAGATCGACCAGCAGAATCGGGAAGGCGGTCTCATCCATCTGCGAGCCGTTCCAGTACGGACGCCCATCGAGCCACATGTTCTGCGCCCAGTGCCCGTCGGCTTCCTGCGTGGCCTCAAGGTAATGCAACACGCGGAGAGCGTCGTCGTGAGCGCCAGCGGCCAGCAATCCGCCAGCATTCTCGACCAGATCGCGCGGCCAGATGAGGTGATAACCGCCGAGGTCCTCGTCGCCCTTGTTGAAGCCCCAGGGAATGGAAAGGCTGGCGATGATTCCGCCGAGGAAGTCTTTGGATTCGTGCGTGCGCAGAACCGCCATGCTGGCGCGGTATAAGTCTTTCTCTCGCGGCTTCTCGTCGAGGCGCTTCAGAGTCCGCTGCCAATTCTGCCAGTGGGAGACGTAATCGTTACGGATCGTTTCATAGGACGAGAGCAGGGAAGAGATGGCTTGCTGACCGGCCTCCGCCCAGATTTCGCCAAAGCCGAGGGCGAGGATGAACTCGCCGTTGCAGGCGGCCAGGTCAATTTCGGCGGTCAGCGCGATGTTTCCGTTTTCCGCGCGATCGTACTCCCACGTCATCTGAAAATGTTGCGACAGGTCCTGCCAGCCGTCCGATACGCCGACAAATCCGACGGAGCGCCTTAGCCACGGCGCGGAGCAGGCGAGAGCGAGCGCGCAGAAATGGCGCTGGGCAAAAAGCATCGGCTTGCCCTTGTAATCTCCCGCCCAGCCGGTATTGCCATATCCGAAATTGGCCAGGTGCGAAGCCAACAGCGCGTACAAGCGGTAGTCGCGCAGGTTTCCCTGGAGCGGCACAAACCGAATTTTCTGCAAGACCACGTTGCGCAACGAATCGGTCAGCACTTCTTTTTCGATCCGGTACCGGCCCTGCATGCTGGTATTGGTCAGTTCGTAGGCAGGGACCCCTGGTTCGATCGGAAGATTTTCGAAAGTACAATGGCGTTTTTCTTCGGAGAAGAAGCCCCGGCCGTCGGTGACAATCAGGCCGAAGTCGCGGGTACAGGCTTGATCCACCCGGGGAAAATAAATTTCATTGAGAATGCCATGACTCAGCGTGAACCAAACTCTGCTGTGGAGGTTCAGCGCAGTGCCTATGCCAGTCTTGGCGCTCGAAGTCCAGCGGGGTTCGATTCCGGGCCAACCCGGCGCATAACGAAGATCATTGTCATTGCCATTGCTCACAGAAGGTCGTCCTCACCGTCAAGCAGTTTGCCAGAAGATGCGGATTTGTGCTCGCTTTCCATCGAAAACGCCGGAAGGTGCATCTGGAGCGACTCCCCGACAACACTTTCTTTGGCCGCAAACTGACGCCACTCGACCAGCATGCCAGCCGCTAGCAACTTTCCCGTAGAGACGCGGCTTGCCGCGTCTGAGACGGGGGCAAGCCCCGTCTCTACATGCGGATCGAACTTGCGCCACCAGTCCCTAAGTACTTGGAAAGCAAAGTGGGTTCATCAGAAATTCACTCCGTTGTAACCTCGCTTTAATATTTCGTCAATAAAACAAAAATTGCACACTTAAAATAAGCAAGAGGAGGACTCGTCTAGTGATAAATCGCATCGCGCTGCTGTTGGCAGGTCTCGTACTAACGCTGCCAGTCATGGGGCAGACCACGTTGAACGGAGCGGGCGCCACCTTCCCGTATCCCATGTATTCAAAGTGGTTCAGCGAATACAACAAGCTGCACCCGGACGTGCAGATCAACTACCAATCGATCGGTAGCGGCGGCGGCATTCGCCAGGTTTTGAACGGCACTGTCGATTTCGGAGCCAGCGATGGTCCCATGTCGGACGAACAACTGGCGCAGGCCAAAACCAAGATCCTGCATATCCCAACCGTGCTGGGTGCGGTCGTGCCCGCCTACAACGTCCCGGGGATCAGCGGAGAAATCAAGTTCACACCTGAAGCTCTAGCAGGCATCTTTCTCGGGAAGATCACGAAGTGGAACGATCCTGCCATCACCAAGGCCAATCCCGGCGTTAATTTTCCCGACCAGTCGATTGTCGTGATTTACCGCTCCGAAGGCAGTGGAACCACATTTATTTTCACGGACTATCTCTCGAAGGTCAGCAAAGACTGGGCCGATAGTGTGGGAAAGGGAGTGTCGGTGAGGTGGCCGCTCGGTCTTGGCGGAAAGGGTAACGAAGGGGTTGCGGGGCAGATCCGGCAGTTGCAGGGATCGATCGGGTACGTCGAACTGATCTATGCCGTGGAAAATAAAATCACCTACGGATCGGTGAGAAACGCCGCGGGCAATTTCGAGAAGGCTAGCCTGGACGGAGTGACCGAAGCGGCTGCATCGGTAAAAACCATGCCCGCCGATTTTCGCGTCTCCATCACGGATGCACCCGGCAAGACGGCGTATCCCATTTCGAGCTTTACCTGGCTCTTGATTCCGGAGCAGGCCAAGGATCCGAAGAAAGGCAAGATCATCGCCGACTTTCTGGAATGGATGCTCAACGACGGCCAGAAGATGACGAACCAACTGAGCTATGCTCCGCTGCCGCCGAACGTAGTGGGGAAGGTAAAGGCGGCAATCAAGCAGGTTCACTAGAGCGCTTTGAAAATGTGGATTTCTGCTGGCGGGGGACGGAATTTCTAAGCGCACTCTCCGTGCGGTTTGAGGCTTGCCATGGGCGCCGACGCCACACCGGCGCCCTTTTCCTGTGTTCGAGCCGGGGCGGCGCAGGCCCCATCCGTTTGTTCGTAGCTCGAAGGCCGAGCCCAGATTGGTATACTATTTCGGGTCGGTCGCCGCGCCAAGTTACCTCCCGAGTAGCAAGCGACTTTCCACACTGACCATATGGTTCGGCAAACTCTGAGCAATCGTGCCCCTCTTCTAAACCGCGAAGCATCGTGGCTGAAATTTAATTGGCGCGTGCTTGAAGAAGCCGGGGATCTCCGCAATCCGCTGCTCGAACGCGTTAAATTTCTGGCCATCTCCGCCAGCAATCTGGACGAATTCTTTGAGGTCCGGGTCGGTGGCCTGTTGCAGCAACTCGAAGACGGCCACAACTCCACTACGCCCGACGGTCTCACTATGGTGGAGGAGCGGGATCTTATCAAAGACGCGACCCGCGATTTCGTCGAAGAACAATATTCATGCTGGAACGAGCGCCTGCGGCCGGAACTGGCGGAGCAGGGAATTCGCGTCCTCGGCATCGACGAACTGGATGACGCGGCATTGGCGTTCGTGGATGACTATTGCGAACGGGAGCTCGATCCGCTGCTTACTCCGGTCACGGTGGACCCGGCACATCCATTTCCTCGCGTGATCAACAAGGTGCTGTGCGTGGCGCTGTTGCTGCGTCGCCGCCGCCGCTCCTCGCTCACCTATACCGGAGTCGTCACCGTGCCGCGGGCGCTACCGCGGCTGGTCCGCCTTCCGTCCCAGGGGACGATCGATTTTATTTTTCTTGCCGACCTGGTCGTGCACCACGCGGTGCGGATGTATAAGGGCTACGACATCGTTTCTTCCGCCGCTTTCCGCGTCACGCGCAACAGCAACCTTTACCTGCAGGAAGAAGAGTCGCGCAATCTGCTGGAATCGGTGCGCGCGGAATTGCACAACCGCCGCAAGGGAGACGCGGTGCGGATGGAGATCGAATCCGAAGCCGACCCCGAGATCATTGAGCGCCTGGGCACGGTGTTCGAACTTGATCGCTGGCAAATTTTTCCTGTTAATGGCCCGGTGAATCTTTCGCGACTGTTCAATATTTACGACGCAGCGACGCGGCCGGATTTGAAGTTTCACAGCTACGTGCCGCGGGAGTTGCGTCTGACCGCGAAGTCTCACGATCTGTTCGAAGAGTTGCGGCGCCACGACATTCTGCTGCACCATCCCTACGATTCTTACGATTCAGTCTTGTCATTCATTCAGTCGGCCGCGGAAGACGAGCGTGTGCTTTCCATCAAGCAGACCCTTTACCGGACCAGCGAGCATTCGCTATTTGTTCCGGCTCTGATGGCGGCCGCGGCCCACAAGGAAGTCACTGCTGTCGTGGAACTGAAAGCGCGTTTCGATGAAGCGTCGAACATTCGCTGGGCGCGCGATCTGGAGGACGCCGGGGTGCAGGTCTTCCACGGACTGGTGGGCCTGAAGACGCACTGCAAGCTTTGTCTGCTGGTGCGGCGCGATCCCGATGGCATCGCCCGGCAATACGCGCACCTGGGCACCGGCAACTACAACGCTACCACGGCCCGCATCTATACCGATCTCAGCCTGCTCACGGCTGACCCGGAGATTACCAGCGCGGTTCACGATGTTTTCAGTTTTCTGACTGCTTACGCGGAGCACCCGAGCTACGGGCCGCTGCTGGTGGCGCCTCTGGATTTGGCCGAGAAGTGTATGCGCCT
>JBEKIB010000136.1:0-14567 GCA_050011975.1 Terriglobales bacterium
ATGGCCGCAGCAATGGTCGCGAGCCCCACCGAGATGACAACCGCGATCCGCACCCCGGAAAGAATGACGCTGACGGCCAGCGGCAACTCAACCCAGAATAAGAGCTGCCCATCGGTCAATCCCATGCCGCGGCCCGCTTCGACCACTGCGGGATCGACGCCGCGAATGCCCGTGTAAGTATTGCGGATCACGGGCAGCAGCGCGTAGAGAGTCAAAGCCAGGATCGCCAAGCGATCGACACGTTCACCTAACCAGGGCACGGGTAGCAGAAATCCGAACAGCGCCAGACTCGGGATCGTCTGAATGATGTTCGCGCCCGCTAACACCGGCTTATTCCACTTGGGCCAACGCGCAATCATAATGCCCAACGGTATGCCTACCACCACGGCAAGCAGGCTAGAAACCCCAACGAGCCAGAGATGCTCCAACGTAAGCTCCAAAACCTGTCCGCGGTTCTGCATGATGAAATGAAAGAAATTCATGACGCGCTCCGTTCTGCCGCCGACGCCGGCCCGACTCCGAAGGCCCTCACATATGCGGAAGCCCAAGGATCGTCGGAGCGCAAGAAATCCTGCGGAGGAAGCACCGTGACCAGCCTTCCCGCTTCCATCAGTGCGATGCGAGACGCGAGTCGCAACGCTTCGCGCAGGTCATGAGTCACAAAGACGACGGTCTTACTCAGTTGTTGCTGCAGGGCGAGGAATTCACGCTGCAGTTCGTCGCGTGTAAGCGGATCGAGCGCGCCAAACGGCTCATCCATCAAAAGAATGGCCGGGTCCGCCGCCAGCGCCCGAGCCACGCCAACGCGCTGCCGCTGCCCCCCGGAAAGTTGTCGCGGATATCGCGAAGCCATACTTGGTTCCAGTCCGACAACCTGCATCAAATCTCGCACTCGTGTGCGAATCCGTTCATCCGGCCAGCCCTCAATCGTGGGGACGAGAGCGATATTCCGCTCCACGGTGAAATGCGGGAATAAGCCTACTTCTTGAATGACATATCCGATGCTTCGGCGCAAACGAATGACGTCCCCGGGCTCCGCCAATCCGTTGACGCGCACTTCCCCTCCTGTGGGCGATAGCAGGCGATTCACTAGCTTCAGGGTCGTCGTCTTTCCCGAACCGCTGCGGCCGAGCAGCACGAGAGTCTGTCCGCGCCGCACCTCCAGATTCAGCCCCAAAAGCACCTGCTGCCCGGTGGGTAAGGTGTAAGAGACGTCCCGAAACTCAATGGCGATGTCGTTAGCTGCAGTTGATTCCATGTCCGCCAAGGATAAACGATAACGGAGTTGGCGAAGATTTGGGGCCGATCGTATTAGGACATTCCAGCGGCTCCTCTGCGGTTGCACGTTGGTTGGTTCAGTAGTCTAGAATTCCCGGAACGCGGATCCCATAGGAGCCTGACTATGCTGCACGCCGTCGCGGATCAACCGGAATGCTGGCCGAAGCTGTCGCTGGATTCCTGGAAAGACACGTACGCCACGCTCCATATGTGGACCCAGATAGTCGGCAAGGTCCGGCTCCGTCTGACGCCGCTCGTGAACCATTGGTGGAACGTCCCGTTGTACGTAACTGCCCGGGGCCTGACCACATCTCGAATCCCGTATGGACGAAGAGCATTCGAACTCCAGTTTGACTTCATACGACACCAGCTTGTGATTGAGACGACTGACGGAATACTGAAGACGCTCCCGCTGGCGCCTCGCTCAGTGGCCGAGTTCTACGGGGAATTCATGGGGATGCTTCGATCCGCGGGGATCGAAGTCAAGATTTGGCGAATGCCGGTCGAAATCCCCAATCCCATTCCCTTCGACCAGGATCACATGCATCGCTCGTACGATCCTGCGGCGGTTGAGAGTTTCTGGCGGATTCTGTTGTCGGTGGCCGCCGTCTTCAGCCAATTCAGGTCGGGATTCATTGGCAAATGCAGCCCGGTGCACTTTTTCTGGGGAAGCTTCGATCTTGCGGTCAGCCGGTTTTCAGGCCGCCGCGCTCCGGAGAGACCCGGCGCGGACGCGATGACGCGAGAAGCGTATTCCCACGAATTGAGCAGCGTTGGCTTCTGGCCTGGCGGTGGCGATGTCAAAGATGCGGCCTTTTATTCCTACACGGTTCCCGAGCCGCAGGGATTCAAAGAAGCGCCTGTCCGGCCAAATGCCGCCTACTATGAGAAGCAGCTCGGCGAATTCCTCCTGATGTACGAAGACGTGCGCAACGCGGAGTCGCCCACTGCTTCGCTACTCGAGTTTTGCCAAAGCACATACGAGTCCGGGGCAACCCTGGGCAATTGGGATCGCCATGTTCTTGAAAGGTGATTGCGCCTCCAGTCTTCCTGGAAAGCGCTTCGAGACCTTCAGTCTGCGAACTCGTGAGCCAAACCGTGGTGCGCTTCATTGAAGACTTCTGGCGCGGCATGGTCGCGAACCGTCGCGCCGCTGGCGTCGAGCAGCCACGCGACCCACTCGTCACGGCGATTCATCCTGTCGCATTCCGCCTTGGCCTCCTCGAACCCGGAGAAGTGCTCGCGATAGATTGGCCCCCCAGAATATGCGAATGCTTCGAGCGTGAACGGCGGTCTGAGTTCGGTCATCATGGCTCCGTCAGGATGGAAGACATACATGGTTGAGTAGTATTCCTGCGCTTCAGCTGCCGACAGAGCGCCGAATTCCCTTGGCGTTCGTCCGCCATGGAGGGACGATCCAGTTCTCACGCGCACTCTTCAGGAGCCTAACACCGCTACACCATCTCGGTGCCCCACAGATCATGCAGGTGTACGATCCCCAGCAACTGCCGCTCCCCATCAACAACGACGAGCGAAGTAATCTTCATCTCTTCCATGCGCGCCAGCGCGGTGGCTGCGAACTCCTGAGGCCCGATGGTTTTCGGCAATCGCGTCATGCAATCCTCGGCCGTCAAATCGAGCGCATCTTTGCCGCGCTGCTCCAGCAACCGCCGCAGATCGCCATCGCTGATCACTCCCAGCAGACGATCGCCGAGCAGATGATCGCCCTCGACCACCGCCGTCATTCCCAGCTTCTTGCGCGACATTTCGTAAATCACGTCCGGCATCTTCGTCTGCGCCGTCACCCGCGGAACCGCCTCTCCCGAGTGCATCAACGATTCGACCCGCGCCAGCCGTTTGCCCAGCTTTCCACCAGGATGCAGGTTGGCAAAATCTTCTTCCTTGAATCCGCGTTTTTCCGAAAGCGCCACCGCCAGCGCATCGCCCAGTGCAAGCATGGTCGTGGTGGAAGCCGTAGGCGCAAGCCCCAGCGAGCAAGCTTCCTGAGAAATCGAACAGTCCAAAGCCACATCAGCAGCAGCCGCGAGAGTAGAAGCTCGTGTGGAGCGGGCGCCCCCGCCCGCTAGGTTTTCTGCCATGTCGTCGCAAGTCATGCTGATCAGCGGCACCTGCAGCCGCTTGATCGTCGCCACCAACTGCAGAATTTCTTCCGTCTGGCCGCTGGCCGAAAGCGCCAGGACGACATCGCCGCGCACGATCATCCCCAGATCGCCATGCAGCGCCTCCACCGGATGCAGGTAGAGCGCCGGCGACCCGGTCGAACTTAACGTAGCCGCGATCTTCCGAGCAATCAGCCCGCTCTTCCCCAGCCCGGTCACGACCACCCGGCCGCGGCAACCGAACATCAGTTCCAGCGCCCGGTCGAAGTCCGCGGCCATCGGCCCCGCCAGCCGGTCCGCCAGCGCCCGCAACGCCTCCGCCTCGATGCGCACCACATTTTCGCCGACGTGTTTCATGAAGGAGGAATGTTAGCAGAAGGAGCAGAGCATCGGGTGATCGGGTCATCGGGTGATCTCAACCCCGCGCCGCCGCTATTCCACCAGCAATTCTCAATTGGTGAAATCGCCTTGATTTCAACATCTACCGAATGAAGATTAGAATTAGCCATTATGCAACTGTACGAAATCGCATTCGTCGTAGCGGTTATCTTGTTTGGCGCGATTTCGCTTATTCAAGTGAGGATGCGAGAACAAGTACACCACGCTCGTTTCGGCAATCAGAAAATCAGTCCGTGGGATTGGCACTTCTCTAATAATCTTCTTGGGCTTTACGGAATCTGGAAATTACACAAGCGTGCCTATGAACGAAGTGACCTTCGTGTCATGCTCGTGGCCGTATCCGTAGGGTTCCTTGTGTCGATAATCGTGGGCGTTTGCGGCTTCCTCTACGTTCGCTAGGGACTCCAACCCTATTACTATTGATAAATCCTCATTTCACAAACAGCCTCACATGACCCGATGGCCCGATGACCCGATCGCCCGATCAGCACGGCATCACACCGGTCTGTTACTCCCCTCACCGGCCATCCCAGGGAAGCGGCGTGGTGTATGATCGAGTCGCATTCTACCCAAGCACTTCTTCGTCGGAGGCCACCGTGCAGCGACGAGTGCCGATGCTGCTGCTCTTCTTAGTTTCAGTGGTAGTCTCGGCCTCCGCACAATCCCGGAACCAACAACCACCACCCATCCGTCCGGTGGACGGGGCCGGCATCTTTCGAAATTCTTGCGCGGCTTGCCACGGACTCGATGGGCAAGGCAATGGCCCGGTATCCAAGGCACTGAAGCGGGAACTCCCCGACTTGACCAGACTTTCGCAGCGCAATGGCGGTGCTTTTCCTGCCATCCATGTGCGCACCATCATCATGTTTGGCGCGGACGATATCATCCCCGCACACGGCTCCAGGGAGATGCCGATTTGGGGACCGATTTTCCACCAGATCGAATTTGATCAGGACTTGGGCAATGTGCGTCTGGAAAATGTAACCAAGTACTTAGAGTCCATTCAGCGGAAGTAAAGAGCGAAGGCCAGATCGGCCGATGGCCAGATCACCCGATCGTCCGATCAGAAGTGATCGTCGGCCGCGTGCCCCGGGTGTTCCAGCGCTCGCGCCTGGATGGCGCGATCCCACGGTCCACCCTGCCAGTTATCTTTCATCCGATTCTTGTGCATCCACGGCGGCAGCGTCATCAGAAGCCGGCGACTGAGCGCGTGCAGATAAGGTTCGTAGACAGCCCGAAGCTCCGCCAAACGCTCCGCCGCGTCGGCCTTATCGTTCAGCGTTACGCCGCGCCATGCCAGTTCCGTTCGCAGCCGGGTTCGATCCTCTGCCGTGAGCCGGTCGTCATCATGTGGACTGTATTCCGCCTTCACCACCTGCGCTAGATCGACGACGGCGTGCCGCGCCATGGCGAACGTGAGCTTCGCCTGGTCCGGGTGGATGCCGTCCACGCCATTCATGACCAACGACGTGACATCGAGCATGACCGTCACCGCGCTCAACCAGGATTGATTCGTATGCTGCGACCGGAAGAAAACCAGCGCGGGATAGGAAATGTGACTCGACAGGAGTTCGGCGCACCAGCGCTCCCAGTCGCGAAAAATTTCGTCGAGCACCGTCTGCTCGGGACAGCAACCCAACCGGCCCAGAAACTCGGCGGCGCTCGGCGGCGACCCGGCGCGCGCATCCAGCAGCGAAATCTCAGTCTCGCGCGCGGCAAACGAATTGTAGATAACCGGCAAATATCCGATCACGACTCCAAGGAACGCGAAGCCCATGCCGGCTTCCATCACGGCGAGGGCGCGGGCGGCAGCGTTGTTGGGCGTGATATCCCCGTAGCCCAGCGTGAAAAAAGTTTCACCGCTCAGGTAGACCACTTTCCCGAATGTGATTTTTTCATTAGCCAGCGTCAGATGTTCGCCCAGTCCGTACTGGACGCAGGCGAATCCAAAAATCAGGCCGAGCGCCCAAAAACCCATCAGCGGGATCAGCGACAGCGGCCCAAAATAAGCCAGGAAGCCCTCGCGCCGGTTCGGGGATTTGATGTGCCGCCCAATTCTGGTCCAGACGCCCCAGGTATTCCGGTAGAACCAACCGGTGATGCGAAAAGCCCGTTTGATGCGCCGCGGTAAAACCACGGTCTCAAACGCATCCATGAGGATGATGAAGATAAGAACAATGCCGCAGATCGATGCCAACCAATGCATACGCGATGAGATTCAGATGAAGCGGAAATGTTAGCAGATTCAGAAATGACGCGGATGACGCTACGGCGTGCTGTGCGCCGTCTCAATTGCCTTCTTCACCGCCTGCAATTCTTTCAGCACGCCGCGCAGGTTTCGCGAGTCGAGCGCGTTCGCACCGTCGCTTTTCGCTTCTTTCGGATTGTCGTGGACTTCCATGAACACGCCGTCGACGCCCGCCGCCACTGCCGCGCGCGCCAACACCGGGATAAACTCCGGCTGGCCTCCGCTCACCGCCGGCTGATCGTCATCACCTTCGGAAGCCGAGGGCAACTGCACCGAGTGCGTCGCGTCAAACACCACCGGCGCGAACTTGCGCATGATGGCCAGCGAGCGCATGTCCACGACCAGATTGTTGTAGCCGAAACTCGAACCACGCTCGGTCACAAACACCTGGCTGTTCCCGGCATCGCGGCATTTGGCCACAGCGTGCCGCATGTCCCAGGGCGAAACGAACTGCCCCTTCTTGATGTTCACCGGACGCCCGCTGAGCGCCGCCGCCACGATCAGATCGGTCTGCCGGCAGAGGAATGCCGGAATCTGCAGCACGTCCACCACCTCGGCGACGGCAGCCACGTCAGACGCCTGATGCACATCGGTCAGCACCGGAATATGCACTTCATCCTTCACCTTCTTCAGAATCCGCAGGCCTTCCTTCACCCCCGGCCCGCGATAGCTGCGGATCGAAGTGCGGTTCGCTTTGTCGTACGAAGCCTTAAAGATGAAAGGAAAATTCAGCGAACGCACCACTCCCTTGATGATCTCCGCCATGCGCAGGGCGTGCTCTTCACTCTCAATCACACAAGGCCCGGCAATGAGGAATAGATCGCCAGCACCGACGCGAACGTTATCGATTTGGAAAGATAAAGTCATTGAATCATTGAGGCATTGAATCATTGAGGCATTTAATGACCCAATGTCTCAATGATTCAATGCCTCAATGGTTTATCTCCGTCCCACTTTGTCCGGCCGCAGGAACATCCCCACCTCGGCCGCGTCTTTCTGCTCTTTCTTTTTCTGCCCGTGTTCGTACGAAGCGCCCACGAACGCCTTAAACAGCGGATGCGGCTCCAGCGGCTTCGATTTGAATTCCGGATGAAACTGGCATCCGATGAAGAACGGATGTCCCGGAATCTCGATCATCTCCACATAAGTACCGTCCGGAGTCGAGCCTGAAATGCAGAGCCCCCCGGCCACCATGGGCTCTTCGTACTCGCGATTGAACTCGTAACGATGCCGGTGCCGCTCGCTGATCTCAGTCTGGCCATACACTTTGTACGCCAGCGTTCCCGGCTCGATCTTGCACGGCCACGCGCCCAGCCGCATCGTGCCGCCCAGTTCTTCCACGCCACGCAACTCCCGCAACTTATAGATCACGCGATGCGGAGTCGCGGGATCGAACTCACTCGAATTGGCATCCGCCAATCCGCAGACGTTGCGCGCATATTCAATGCAAGCCGTCTGCATACCCAGACAGATTCCGAAGTAAGGCACATGCTTTTCGCGCGCGTACTGGATCGCCTTCAACATGCCTTCGATGCCCCGCTTGCCGAATCCGCCGGGCACCAGCAATCCGTCGTATTCTTCCAACTGCGCTTCATAGCTATTGTCGGCAGTCTCCAGGCCCTCGGCTTCAATCCAATTCACTTCCAGCTTCAAGTTGTGCGCCAGCGCGCCGTGCACCAGCGCTTCTTTCAGCGACTTATAGCTGTCCTCATACTCCACGTACTTTCCGACAATGCCGATCCTGACCACATCTTTCGGGTTGTACGTAGCACCAGCGTGTCCACTTCTTCATTCGCGAAAACCACCGGCACTTCGTAAATGGACGCGACGTCCTTAGCCGTAATCACCGCTTCTTCTTCAACGTTGCAGAACAGCGCAATCTTCGCCTTGATCTCTTTCGACAGGAAACGGTCGGTGCGGCACAGCAGGATGTCCGGCTGAATTCCGGCGCTGAGCAACTCTTTGACGGAGTGCTGCGTCGGTTTGGTCTTCAATTCCTGCGCCGCCGCGATAAACGGCACCAGCGTCACGTGCACGAACAGCGTGTTATCCCGCCCCAGTTCCTGCCGCATCTGGCGGATCGCTTCGATAAACGGCAGCGATTCGATGTCGCCTACCGTGCCGCCGATTTCGATCAGCGCCACGTCCACGTCCTGCGCCACTTTTTTAGCCGCCGCCTTGATTTCATTCGTGACGTGCGGAATCACCTGCACCGTCTTGCCCAGGTAATCGCCGCGCCGCTCTTTGGCGATGATCTGCTCGTAGAGGCGCCCGGTGGTCCAGTTGTTATCGCGAGAAAGCTTGGCGTGGGTGAAGCGCTCGTAGTGCCCGAGGTCGAGATCGGTTTCCGCCCCGTCGTCGGTCACGAAAACTTCGCCGTGCTGAAACGGCGACATCGTCCCCGGATCGACGTTGAGGTACGGATCGAACTTCATCAGGTTGACTTTGAGGCCACGGCTTTCGAGCAGGCATCCAATGGAGGCCGCCGCCAGACCCTTGCCCAATGAAGACACCACACCGCCGGTTACAAAAATGTACTTGGCCGACATCGCTTCCTCGCTTTAATTTGTCTTGGAAAATTGTGCAGGCTGGGGTGCACGATCAATTATGGCAGAGATTTTTCTGGAAGGGAATGTGGAAAAACAGTTCTCAGCTATCAGTTCTCAGTCGCCAGCAATCAGTCCCGTATTCAGCGCTCGACATTTTGCTGGTCAGCTTTGACAATCTCGGGGGAGACTTTAATGCTCGCTCGGCCACTCGCCCCTGAGCTCATCTCGCGATACCTCGCCGTGCTTGGTGTGTCGCGGCGGGAGCCCACAGCGGAGGCCCTTCGAGAGCTTGTCGCCGCCCATCTCACGCGTGTCCCTTTCGAAAACATTTCCAAGCTCTACAACCGGAAGCACCATGACCTGGCGGACCTGCCACCGCTGCAGCTCTACCTCGATGGCATCGAGCGCTACCACTTTGGCGGCACTTGCTACTCCAACAATTTCCACTTCTATTCGCTACTGGCGTCTCTCGGATACGACGTAAAGCTGTGTGCGGCGGATATGAATACTCCCGACGTGCACGCCGTAATCATGGTGAACGTGGATGGGCGCGAATACCTGGTAGATGCCGGCTACGGGGCGCCGCTCCTGTCGCCTCTGCCTCGCGATCTTGCGACCGACTATATCGTCGAACTCGGACGAGACCGTTACATCCTCAGGCCGCAAGATGCCATTGGCCGCTCGCGTTTGGAGATGTATCGCGATGGGCAGCTGAAGCACGGCTATTTAGCCAAGCCCGCGGCCAGGAGGATCGAGGAGTTTCGCCACGTGATTGCCGGATCTTTTCGGCCGGACGCAACTTTTCTGAACTGCCTGCTGCTGACGCGATTTTATTCCAACCGGACCATAATGATCCACAATTTGACGCTGGTCGAGTCGCACGGAAGCCAATCGAGGGTTCGATCACTAGCGAGTCGCGACCAACTCGTCGCCGCAGTGGAAGAGCACTTTGACATGCCTCGGGCCATTGTGGCCGAAGCCGTCAACGAACTCGGAGACCTGCAGGACCCGTGGAACTGAGCGCCGCCGAAGGCGAAGGAACCACGATGGAAAGAGTTGTTCCAAGTCCTTGGATGGTGTCGATTTCCTTGCCGTCAGGCAGACTCAGCACCCGCACCGTTCCTCCCTTGCGCTCCATTGCCAGCAGGTAGAGCCGCTTGCCGCCATTCCCAACGGCAGCGTCCGAGAAAAGATTCCAGGAGGGATGCAAGAAAGAGCTCTTGAGTTCAAAGAAGCCCTCCTGCTGAAGCGTCTTGGCGTCGAGAACTGCGATGGCGTCGGCCGCACGCATATAGAGATCAGATCTATGAAGTGGAACGTAGAGCCTCCCTTGGGATTCCAGTACGCGCGAGCCGATAACCCTGCGCCCCAACGAAGGTACGTGCTCGGCGCCCGGAATCTCCGGGTGCCAACCAGGGGGAGTGAGTGGCGGAGAAAAGTTAATCTCGCCTTCCTGCACAGTGGTCCCGGTTTGGACGTTGACCCTTCTGTACTTGCCGTCCGTCATCAAGACGGTCAATTCATTTTCCCCGGATACAAACACGGTTCCCAAACGCGTGCGTCCCCAATCGTGAGGTATGGAGACGACCGTCGGCAATTGCGTTGCGGGGATGCCTTGATCGCTGAATTGTATGGTTCGCAAGTCCTCGGTAACAAAGCAGGCGACTGACAGCGCCCGCCCGGTCGGCCAAGGTACTAAGAGCGACGCGCCACACTGAGGTAGCGAGATCGTGTCGGGCAGGAACTTGTTCGAGGCGGTATCGAATATCGCGACAAACTCGGACACGGTGTTCTCCGGTCCTGGCATCAACTTGTAAACGTACAACCAATGGCCATCGGCGGAAAGCGCCATCTCGGAACCATACAAAGGCCCCATCGCAACCCAGCGGTAAGGGTCGGCGACGGAGGCCATAGTCGTGCCCGTCGCGGTATCGACAACATCCAGCCTTCCCGCCCCGGCTCCTTCTGGACCTTCTGGCACTCGCGATTCACTGGCCACAAAAAGCCGCGTTCCGTCGCGTGAAAGCGCTATGTCAGGACGGGAGCCAGTGGGGTAGGTCTTGACGATCGCCTTGCGCTCGGGATCCACGGCAAACAACCGCTCGTGGGAATCAGAACTGCCGCGATCGGAATCCACGATGTAGAGCAATTCATGCGGCAGATCATTGCTCGCAGATTGATGGCTCGCAGCTTGTTGACAACTGGATAGAGCAGAGGCCGAGACAACACATACCGCGATCCGTAACGCGGCCGACAGGCTGCAACTTCCAGCACTTTGTCCCAGGTTCATGACGACCCCCCGGACAGCACTATTGGACACCCCACGATGTTCCCCGCATCTAATTTTGAAGTGACACCGCCAAGAGCGATAATGTTCCCGGGTATGAAATCTCCGATTCGCAAGGCCGGAGCTATCCTCGCTGCTGCTCTCGGTTTAGCCGCGCTTTGTATTGTTCTGCCGGTTGCGAGCCCCGCCCAGACCCAGGCTCGCCGCCTCATCCTGAAAGACGGCTCCTACCAGTCCGTCACCAAGTATGAGGTTCACGGCGAGCGCGTACGCTATTTCAGCGCTGAGCGCGGCGAATGGGAGGAAGTCCCGAAATCGATGATTGACTGGGACGCCACCGAAAAGTTTGAGCAAGGCCGTCTGCAGGGCGCGCTCGCTCCCGAAGCGGTCGAACTCGACAAGGCACTGGAGTCCGAACGGAAAGCCGAGCAAGCCCGTTCCCCGCAGGTCGCGCCCGGTCTGCGCCTCCCCGACGAAGGCGGCATCTTCCTGCTCGATACCTATGAGAATCAGCCGCAGTTGTCCGAATTGCAGCAATCGGGCGGCGACGTGGAGAAGAACACCAAGACGAATATTCTGCGGGCGGCGATCAATCCGCTGGCCGGCGTCAAGCAAACGATTGAACTCCCCGGAGCGCACGCCAAGATTCAGTCGCACACCGCCGTGCCTTCCCTCTACATCAACATCGACTCGAATGAGGGGGCGCCCGCTACTGTGCAGCCCGCCCCCGGCGAACCTGCGCCGCTCGCACCCATCGAGCGCTTCAAGATCATTCGCGTCGACGTCAAAGGCCCCAAACGCGTGGCCGGTGCAGTCAAGATCGCGGTCACCGGAAAGATGAAGACCGACGAACGTTTCGTAAACACCACGGCCACCGCCATGACCGGGGGTTGGGTTAAGCTAACCCCGACCGACACTCTTGCAGCGGGAGAATACGCCGTGGCCGAGTTGCTCGGAAAAGAAGGAATCAACCTCTATGTGTGGGACTTCGGCGTGAACCCGTCCGCGCCCGCGAACCCGTTTGCGTGGAAACCGGACCCGCCAGAAGCGCAGCCGAAAACCGACCAGCCCGCAGATCTGCAGAAGCGAGAAAAACAGTAGCCGGGGAAAAAGTAGTTCGGGCTACGGCTCCATCAGCCCGCGCGACGCAATTCCGATATTATCGCGGGTCGTGTTCTTCACCACATACATCATCTCGTCGGCCTGGCGGATGATGTCGTGCGGCGTCTGCGCATCGTGCGGAAAAGTCGCCAGCCCCATACTGGCGCGCACGCTCAGGTTCAAATCCTGCTCGCTGCAGAAGATCCCCGCCCGCAAAGAATCCTGCAAACGTTTCGCCACCACCACCGCCTGATCTTTGCTGGTTTGCGGCAGCAGCACCACGAACTCGTCGCCACCGTAGCGGAAGGCGAAATCAATCAGCCGCAACTGCGCTTTGATCAGGTATCCGACTTCGGCCAGCAGCCGGCTTCCCACCAGATGTCCATGCGTGTCGTTGACCGCCTTGAAGTGGTCGAGGTCGATGAAGATCACGCTGAACTGGTAGCCGAAGCGTGCCGAGCGATAGACCTCGGTTTCAAGCGTTTTGTGCAGATGGCGCGCATTGAACAGGCCGGTGCAATCGTCGGTGATCGTCAGTTCCTGAATCTTCTCGACCGACCGCGCATTCTCAATCGAAATCGCGGCATAGTCGCACAACGCCTGCAGAAAGAACATCTCCTGCTCAGTCAGGCCGACGTTGGCGTTGATCAGTTGGATCACGCCCAGCACGCGGTGTTTCGAGCGCAGCGGCACGCAGATGACCGAACGGGTCTGCAACCGCGTCATCTCGTCCAGCCGCGCTGAGAATCGCGGATCACTCTGCACATCAGGCACGATCAGCACTTGCCCATGCTGGGCCACCCAACCGGCAATTCCCTCCCCCACCTTCAAACGCGCCTTCGACAGAACCTCAGCCGCCGCTCCCACCGCGATGGCGAAATAGAGCTCATCCTTTTCCTCATCCACCATCAGCAGCGACCAGGTGTCCGGGCGGAAGTATTCCGCCATTTTTTCCATGATGGTCTGCAGGATGGAATCAAGGTTGAGCGAGGATGTCAGCGCCTTGGCGACATCGTGGAAGATGGTCAGCTCTTGCGACAGGCGAATTGGAGATGTGCCCGCTGCCTCCGACATGCACTCCTCGTCCAAGATGGATGGATACAAAATTATAGGTTTGGCCGCGCCGCTCCGGCAACGAACGTAGGTAACCAGTATCCATTCCGCCAACCTGCAGCTGCAGAATTTGGCAATTTTAGCCCAGGTCAGGACGCAGGATCGCTTCCAAATTACCAGGTTAGAGATTACCATCAGCAATCCTCTATGATCTTGCTGCTCGACAGAGTAGAATTTCGTTCGCGTCCAGCAAAAACGGGAGACTGGTTTGCCGTCCTTTGGCGAAAAACTGAAACTGGAGCGCGAGAAGCGCAAGATCACTCTGGAGCAGATTTCCAGCTCCACCAAGATCGGCGCTCGCATGCTGCAAGCACTGGAGGAGGATAAGTTCAATCAGTTGCCGGGAGGCATCTTCAACAAGGGCTTTGTCCGCGCTTATTCCCGCTTCGTTGGCCTCGATGAAGATCAGACCGTTGCCGAGTACCTCGAAGCTTCCGGCGACGCCCCTCCCGTTTCCACGGAAATCGCACCGCGCGAAGACGGAGCGCGCGAAAATGCCGAGAACGTCCGCCGCCTGGAAGCGAGCGCCGACTCCCCGGCTCGCCACCTGCCCTGGGGCTTGTTCGCCGCGCTTCTACTGGTAATCGCGCTCGCTCTCTCCCTTTGGAGCCATCGCCGTCGCGAGGAAGCGAGACAATCGGTTCGGCCGGCTTCAACCACAGCGGCGACCCAGTTATCAGTCGGACCAAGCGAAAATGGTGCTGCCGGTTCTCCCGTTTCTGGTTCTCCCGGTTCTGGTCTCAAGCCCGCGCCCACCCCGGCTGGCGCATCCAGCGGAAAGGCCTCATCTGTCGCCCCCAAAACACCCCCGGATCTGGCACCAAAGAACCTGTTGGGCGCCACCCCGGCCGCAACTCCAGGCGAATTTACGGTCCTTATCGAGGTCCGCGAAGAATCCTGGCTCTCGATCACCGCCGACGGCAAAACTGTCCCGTCCGAGCTTTTGGCCGCCGGTGACCAGCGCTCCATCCGAGGCCGCAAAGAAATCATCGTCAAGGCCGGAAACGCCGGCGGCGTCGATTTTCGATTCAACGGCAAGAAGCTCGACGCCGGCGGAGAATACGGGGAAGTCAAGACCATTACTTTCGGTCCTCAAGGAATAGTGCCGACTGCCCCGGTACCGCCCCCGACGCCTTAACTTTGCCTCTTTCTTTTCTTCCGTTTACGGTCCGCCTTCCGCCGTTCAACGCCGCCTGGCTCCCACTCAATGTCAGCTCCCTTGGTCACTGGCCAATTCCGTTGCGTTTAACAGGTCATCTCTGATACCGTTTTGAAGGAGATTAAGCCAAACCCCGGTCAAGAGCCCGCGGTTCCATAAGCCTCCCTTATCGGATATAAAGGCTCAAAGTTACCTTGAGGAGATACCAGCTTGCCAGCAACCAATCGTTTTCTGTTTACCTCGGAATCCGTAACCGAGGGACATCCGGACAAGATCGCCGACCAGATTTCCGATGCCATTCTCGACGCCTGCC
>JBEKIB010000137.1:0-7303 GCA_050011975.1 Terriglobales bacterium
CCAACGGCCGGGCGAGGAAAACCTCGCCCGGCCACTACAGACATCGGAGGGATAGACCCGCCATGCCTTGAAAATCCAACCCTTCCCCACCGAAAATGCTTGACGCGGAAGAGAGAATCTTCAATGAAGCTCTACACCCTAGACCCGACGCTGGACCACCGTTGGGATGATTTGGTTGCTTCTCACCCCAAGGCGTCCGTGTTTCATCACAAGGGTTGGCTCCAGGCCATGGCTAGAACCTACGGCTATCGCCCTATTGCGCTGACAAGCACACCGCCTGGGGAGCGGTTGTCGGACGGGATTGCTTTCTGCGAGGTCAAGAGTTGGATCACCGGAAACCGGCTGGTTTCATTGCCTTTCGCAGACCATTCTGAGCCCTTGCTGAATGAGTTCAGCGACTCTTTCGAGCTCACCGAGTGGATGCGAACAGAGTGCGGTCAGCACAAGTGGAGATATATCGAAATTCGGCCACTTTCCTGGGAGATGCATTCGGACTGTCCTCTGGTGGCAAGCCAGTCCTTCTGGCTTCATACTCTCGACCTGACGCCTTCCCTCGAGCAGATTTTCCGCGATTTAGACAAGAACTCTATCCAGCGCCGCATCCGGCGCGCCGAGCGCGAGCAACTTTCGTACGAGAGAGGCTGCTCCGAGGGACTTCTCAATGACTTCTACCGGCTGCTCATGATCACCAGGAGGCGTCATCAGCTTCTCCCGCAACCCCGCGCCTGGTTCCGAAACCTGTTTGCCTGCATGGGCCCCAGCGTGGAGATCCGGTTGGCCCGCAAAGAGAAAATTCCCATCGCCGCGATCCTCACGCTGTGTCACCGCCGTACCGTGGTTTACAAGTATGGCTGCTCTGACGAAAAATTCCATCATCTCGCGGGTATGCCGTTTCTGTTTTGGAAGTTGATCGAGGAAGGCAAGACGGCGGGTGCAGAGCAGATCGATTTTGGTCGCACCGAACTGGAAAACGATGGCCTGATTAGGTTTAAAGATCAGTTCGGAACCACCCGCAGGCGGCTCACTTATCTTCGATATCCAGGGAGTTCGAGGGAGAAATACGTGGCGGCGTCGGACCTGCCCGCGGCGCGGCGCCTGTTCTCGGTGTTGCCCGACGCGCTCTCATCCAGGGCGGGCCGATTGCTGTACCGGCATATCGGTTAGTTGTTCTATGATTACGAATGCGCTCAGCCCACGCGATTGTGGATGGCGAAAGGTCAAGAGTGCAGGTAGAATATCAGTCAATGTCCCGAGCCTCCGCGGAAGATGAACGTACGCTCGTACAAGCCGTGCGCGATCGCTATCGCTGTCCGGAGGGATTTCTCGACTTTCGTCTCAGCGAAGAATTGTCTCCGGACCCGGGATACTTCCAATTTGGTCCCGACACGACTTGTTACGGCCGCACCTTGAAGAGTGCTCATCAAGCGCAACTGAGTTCTTCCCTCTGCGACACGCTACCCAGTGTCTTATTTGATGGGACGCAGCTTGTGCTGCCATTCGATCCGAATGAAGTCATCGATAATCTTCGGTTAGAGCGCTACCCCAGCGGCCAATTGGGTAAGTGCGAGAAAGCGTTGAAGGGCATCTACTACTGGCTCCGTCCCCTTACGAACCGCTCACTGCGCAAGGGCATTCAGAGACTTCGAGCGGTCAATTGGCAAAAGAGGCGTTTCCCCCAATGGCCGGTTGACACCACTGTCGAGAATATTTGCGAAAACCTGCTGTTGCTCTCGTTGCGGGCCAGCGGTGTCGACCGTATTCCATTCATATGGTTCTGGCCTGATGGCGCTCGCGGTTGCGTCTCGATGACACACGATGTTGAAGCCGTTGCAGGACGCAACTTCTGTGCGCAATTGCTTGACATCGATGACTCTTTTGGAATCAAGGCGTCTTATCAGATCGTCCCCGAGGGGCGATACCAGGTCACGCCGGAATTTCTGAGCCGATTGCGGGATCGTGGGAGTGAAGTGGGCGTTCAGGACCTGAACCACGATGGCCGGCTGTTTGATGAGCGAGAAGAGTTCCGGCGCCGCGCTTCGCTGATCAATCGCTATGGCCGGGAGTACGGGGCAAAAGGCTTTCGATCGGCGGTGCTTTATCGCAAGCCGGAATGGTACGAGGATCTTGATTTCTCTTTCGACATGTCGATGCCGAATGTCGCCAAGCTTGACCCGCAACGCGGTGGCTGCTGCACGGTCATGCCTTACCTTATCGGTGACATCCTCGAATTGCCGCTTACTACCATCCAGGATTATTCACTGTTTCAAGTCCTGAACGAGCATTCGATCGATTTGTGGAGGGTCCAGCTCGAGATGATTCTTGCCAAGAACGGCTTGGCGAGCTTCATTGTTCATCCCGACTACATTATCGAGTCCGAGACACAAGAGGTCTATAAAGACTTGCTCGCCATGTTGAGCGAATTGCGTGGGCGGGAAGCCGTCTGGTTCGCACTCCCTAATGAGATCGACAGTTGGTGGCGAGCGCGAAGCCGCATGTCCATTGTCAAGGATGGCGAATCATGGCAAATTGTAGGGGAGGGCGCCGAACGTGCCGTACTGGCATTTGCGAAGGAGGTGGATGGCCAACTTGTCTACGAACCGACCGATGCGTCGCAAGGTGAACTGCTACTCTGTGAGGCGAAGTGACAAAGGATGCTTGCCGCGCGAATGCAGCAACGTCGTGTAAAATCCATCTGACGTTGGTTTGCGAGCGCAAGAATCCATGACCAGGTTGGCACAACATCAAGTAGGTTTCGCCCTTTTGTGGGCCGTTTCCTTGCTCGTCGGGTGGCGTCCCCTGGTCGACACATTCGCGCTGTCGTTGCGTGACGATGAATACACGCACATACTTCTGATTCTTCCCATCAGTGCAGCTCTAATCTTTCTGGAGTGGCGACCTCTGCGGACGATGGTCACTCTGAATGTTCGTACTGGTTCCGTTCTTTTGGCGATCGCGGTTTTAATCGCTTGCTCCTCGCTTGGCTGGTCAGCTTCGCTACCTTCCGATGTGCAGCTCTCGATCAGGATGCTTGCGTTCGTGTTGTCGTGGATAGGGTCTTTTGTACTCTGCTTTGGCTCTCGAGCTTCGCGATTGGTTTTGTTTCCCTTGTGTTTCCTGTTGGGTTTAGTCCCAGTTCCACAGCTCCTCTTAAACGCGATCGTAGCTTTGTTGCAGCAAGGGTCTGCCTGGACGGCGCATATGCTTTTCGCAGCATTCGGTGTTCCTGTGGCACAGGATGGTGTTCTGCTAACCATCCCTGGCCTGACGCTCCAGGTCGCTCACGAGTGCAGCAGTATTCGATCCAGCTCGATGTTGCTGGTGACGACCATGATATTGGCTCAGCTTCTCCTGCGCTCGCCATGGCGAAAGGCATTGGTAATTGGTCTCGCAGTTCCTCTGTCAGTTGCCAAGAATGGCTTGCGCATCTTCACGATTGCGATGCTTGGAACTCGAGTCGATCCCGGGTATCTAACAGGAAAGCTACATCACCAGGGAGGGATCGTTTTCTTCGGGATCGTCCTGATCGGCATCTTCGCTTTGCTCTGGATACTCCGGAGGGGAGAGAATTGGCCATTGAAATCGCAACCGAACCCGGTGAACGCCGAGGCGGCAGGAGATTAAATGTCAGTCTGACCAACCTTCGCGCATGCCTTCCCCGACTCCTGCTAGTCCTGTCCTCGAATCGTCAAATGCATCCGGCTAAGATTTGCAGCGGTTGACAGGGTCACTTCATATCAGGGAATTGTCACGACGATGGGGCTGGTCGGGGTGCTTTCATTCCCGGAAGAGTCGACGCTTTCTACGATGTAATCGTAGGTCAGCCCGGTCTCGACTGTGCTATCAACGTACGTCGTCTGGGTATCGACCGACAAATTCAAGAGTTGATACATGGAGCTGCCACTCGGTGCTCTGTAGACGTTGTAGCCAGCTACCGGATCCGTAGAGCTACTGGGCGCATCCCAACTCAGGTCGACAGCATATGAGGCCGCCGTGCCTGTACCGGTCAGGGGAATCACCACCGTGCCGTTGGTTGAAGAGTTGCTGGTGATGGTCAGCTGAGCCGTGGCCGCCCCCGCGGCCGTCGGATCGAATTGCACTTCGAGCGTCGCCACCTGGGTTGGAGTCAGCGTGACCGGGAGCGTGGGCCCCGAGAACGTGAAGCCCGTACCCGTCAGCGCTGTCAGCACTGCCGAGTTGACCGTTACAGCCGCAGTGCCCGTGGATGTCAAGGTCACAGACTGCGTCGCTGGCGTATTCAACCCCACATTGCCGAATCCCACGCTGGTCGCGTTGATGCTCAGCGTCGGTCCCGCCGCTGCGATGGTGAGCGTCAAAGTGGCGCTGCCTGTACCAGCGCCGTTGGTTGCGCTCAGCGTCACGGTTGACGTTCCGGCCGCCGTCGGCGTCCCCGAGATCAATCCCGAAGAGGTATTCACCGTGAGGCCGGTGGGCAAGCTTGTCGCTCCGTAACTGCTGGGCGTGTTGCTGGCCGTAATCTGATACGAGAACGCGCTCCCCACCGTCGCGCTCGCCGTCGTCGCGCTTGTGATCCCCGGCACTGGCACGGCGATGGTGAGCGTCAGCGTTGCGTTGCCGGTTCCAGCGCTGTTCGTTGCGCTCAGCGTCGCGGTCGACGTTCCCGCCGTCGTAGGTGTCCCCGTGATCAAACCCGTCCCGCTGTTTATCGTTAGCCCCGCCGCCAATCCGGTCGCTCCATAGCTGACCGGCGTATTCGTCGCCGTGATCTGATAGGAGAAGGCGCTTCCTACCGTTCCGCTCGCCGAAGTCGCGCTCGTGATCGCTGGTGCCTCTACTAATAAGGACGAAGCCGGTTTGAGCGCCACCATGTGCATCGTCCAGCCGCTGGTCGCGGAGCCGGTTGCGGCATAACTGCCGGGGTTGCCAGAGGTCTGGTCCTCAATGACGTTGCCGTCGAAGATAGACCGGGTCGCGAAGCCCGAGCCCGCTGTACAAGCCTCGTCGCCCGGGCAGTAGCCGTAGATCACGTCACCGGCAAAATTCGTCGTGGCGTTGCCGCTCGAGACCGGACCAGCGCCGCCCGAGGCCCCTGCCTGGGCGTCGATGGGATTTGTCCGATCTATGCCGGAGTATTCGGTAAGATAAAGCTCAATGAAGGTTGCGTTCGCCGAAATGGTGACCGTCACCGTGTCGGCGCCACCTTTGATGTTCTTGGCGTAATAGACCACGCTTTGGGCGCCGGCGGGAGAGGGCAATTGGGTTCCGACCGGGGTGAAGGTGTTGCCTTGGGAATCGGTGACGGACGATGGCGTGGTGCCCGCGCTGAAATCGAATCCAACCAAAATGAGGTCGCCCGCGAAGGTGTTCGCAGCGAAGGAAAGGGTCAAAGAGTTGGCGCTTCCGGAAGTCGTACTGGCTGCTTCCTGCACAAAAGAGGAGGTTGAGTTAACCGTCAAGATCACCGTCTGAGTTGCCGTGGTGTAGTCGGTGGCGTCGGTCGGCGTGAAGGTGACCGACAAGGTCTGTGATCCTACAGCCAAGACGGTACCTGCGACGGGTGAATATACAAACGTTCCGGGGATCGTTGAACTGGCGTCAAGCTGAGTGCTGCTCAGAGCGGTTCCGTAGGTGATGGCCGCCGGAGCCGCCCAGGTAATGGCTGGCGTTGCCGCATTCACCGTGATTGAAACGGAGCTCGTGGCCGTTGCGTAATCGGTCGAATCGGTCGGTGTGAAGGTAGCCGTGATCGCATGACTGCCTGCCGTCAACACAGTGCCTGCTGCCGGCGAGTAACTGAAGGTACCGGCCACCGTCGAAGAAGCGTCGAGCTGAGTGCTGCTCAGAGCGGTTCCGTAGGTGATGGCCGCCGGAGCCGCCCAGGTAATTGTCGGTGTTGCCGCATTCACCGTGATTGAAACGGAGCTCGTGGCTGTTGTGTAATCGGTCGAATCGGTCGGAGTGAAAGTGACTGACAGAGTTTGTGTTCCGGCAGCCAGTACGGTTCCTGCTGCAGGTGAATACACAAACGTTCCAGCGATCGTAGAAGTGGCATCCAGCTGCGTGCTGCTCAGCGCTGTTCCATTGGGGATGGCTGCTGGCGTTGGCCAGGTGATGCTGGGCGTTGCCGCATTCACGGTGATTGAAACGGAGGCTGTGGCCGTTGCGTAATCCGTCGAATCTGTAGGCGTGAAGGTAGCGGCGATTGTGTGGCTGCCCGCGGTCAACACCGTGCCGGCAGCCGATGAGTAACTGAAAGTACCGGCCATCGTCGAAGAAGCATCAAGCTGCGTGCTGCTCAGCGCCGTTCCGTAGGGGATGGCTGCGGGTGTGGCCCAGCTAATTGCAGGCGTGACCTGGTTTACTGCCAAAGTCACCGTTGCCGTCGCGGTGGCGTAGTCGGTCGAATCAGTCGGATTGAAGGTAACCGACAGCGCCTGTGATCCCGCCTTTAATACCGTACCTGCTGCCGGGATGTAGGTAAAGGTACCAGGCACCGTCGAACTGGCATTCAATTGCGTCGCGCTCAAAACGGTTCCGTAGTTGATTCCTGCCGGCGCCGCCCACGTAATCGCTGGTGTCACCGTCGTCACTGCCAGCGTGACGGTTGCTGTAGCCGTGGTGTAGTCGGTGGAATCGGTGGGGGTGAGAGTGACCGCAATCGCGTGACTGCCCGCGGTCAGGACCGTTCCTGCTGCTGGCGAGTAAGCGGAGCTACCGGCGACCGTTGAAGTTGCATCCAGTTGCGTCGCGCTCAGGGCTACTCCGTAAGCAATCGCTGTGGGCGCCGGCCAGGTGATGGCCGGTGCAGCCTGGTTCACCGTCAGCGCGGCGGTTGAGGTCGCGGGGATGTAATCGACGGCGTCGGTGGGCGAGAAGGTTACCGACAGCGTCTGCGTCCCCGCTGTCAGCACCGTTCCCGCTGCCGGGGTATAGCCGAAAGCGCCGGCGACTGTCGAAGAAGCGTCAAGCTGGGCCGCGCTCAGGGCTGTTCCATACAGGATAGCGGCTGGCGCGGTCCAGTTAACGGAGGGTGCAGTCTTGTTCACTGTGAGCAGAACGGCAGCCGTCGCGGTCGTGTAGTCAGTCGAGTCTGTCGGTGTCAGGACTACCAACAGAGTCTGCGAACCTGCCGTCAGCACAACTCCTGCTGCCGGAGTGTAGGTGAAGGTACCAGGCACAGTCGAAGCCGCATCCAACTGCGCTGCTCCGAGCGCTGTTTCGTAGGTGAATGCAGCCGGAGCCGCCCAGGCGATGGTTGGTGTAACTGCATTCACGGTGATTGATGCCGAGCTTGTCGCCGTGGTGTAGTCAGTCGAGTCGCTTG
>JBEKIB010000138.1:0-6945 GCA_050011975.1 Terriglobales bacterium
GAGAAGCGCTACGCCGAAGCGGAAGAACAGTTCAAGAAGGTGCTGGCGAGCGATCCGGATCATGCTTCGGCGCTGAATTATCTGGGCTACATGCTGGCCGACCAGAACATGAAGCTCGAAGAAGCGCTCGAATACATCAAGCGCGCCGTGGATCTTGATCCCGCCAACGGCGCTTATCTCGATTCCCTGGGCTGGGCCTACTTCCGTCTGGGAAAATATGAATTGGCGGAAGATAACCTGCTGAAGGCCTCGCAGAAAATCAACACCGATCCCACGGTTCACGACCACCTGGGCGATCTTTACCAGAAGACCGGACGCCTGAAACTGGCCGCGACCCACTGGGAGCGCGCGCTCAGCGAGTGGAACCGCACCATTGCCGCTGAGGTCGATCCGGCGGACGCGGTGCGAGTGCAGAAGAAACTCGATTCCGCGAAGATGAAGCTGGCCAAAGAAGAGGAAGCGAAGCAGTAGAACGGATCCTTCACCGCAGAGACGCCGAGGCCGCCGAGAAGGTCTTTTTCTTTCGTTTCCGTCCTCCGAAATTCGGAAATTCCATAAAAGGGTTTTCTCCGCGCTCTCGGCGTCTCGGCGGTTGATCCCGACGGCCGCAAACGCTGCTAAACTCTTTTCATGCTCGCCGACTATGCGGTGCGCGTGGACGAGTCCCGCGGGCGGCGTCATCCCGAGCCGTCGCATCCTTACCGCAACGACTTTCAACGCGACCGCGATCGTGTGGTCCATGCGCGTGCCTTTCGCCGGCTGGAGGCGAAGACGCAGGTTTTCACCCGCCGTTACTCCGACCACTTCCGCAACCGGCTGACGCACACCATTGAGGTCGCGCAGATCTCTCGAACTATCGCCGCGCAACTTGGACTGAACACCGATCTGGTGGAGGCGCTCGCCCTGGTGCACGACCTCGGCCACCCGCCTTTCGGCCACTCCGGAGAAAAGGCGCTCGACACCGCCATGCGCCAACACGGGCTTTCGTTCGATCACAATCTGCACGCGCTGCGCATTGTCGAAGACTTCGAACTCCGCTACGCGTCTTTTCGCGGACTGAATCTGACTTTCGAAGTTCGAGAGGGCATCATCAAGCACTCGCACGATTACGACGCCAAAGACTATCCCGAACTCGCCGAATATCTGCTCGATCAGCGGCCGCCGCTCGAAGCGCAGCTCATCGACCTGACCGATGAGATTGCCTACAGCACCGCTGATTTAGACGATGGCTATGAAGCCCGGTTGCTCACGGTCGAACAGATGACGGATAGCGTGGATCTGTTCGCACGCCACTATCGCGAGGCAAAGAGCCGGTACCCGAATGTTGCCGAGAAGCTGGTCTTTAACGAGGCGTTGAAAAGCATTTTTGACGGGTTTGTCGGAGACCTGATAACAAACACGGCGCAACGGGTGCGAGCGGCGAGCGTGCATTCTCTGCAAGACGTCCGCCGCCACAGCGAGCGGCTCGCCGCCTTCAGCCCGCCCGTTGAAGCGGCGCGCAGCCGGCTGAAAGATTTCCTCTACGAAAATCTTTACTACAGCCCGGCGCTGGCGGAAGAGAAAGGAGACGCAGAGCGCATCACCGGAGAGCTCTTCGCCCACTGGATGGAAGAGCCCGACGATTTGCCGCGTAACTACCGTGAAAAAGCCGCGCTGGAGCCACTGCCCCGAGTCATTTGCGACTACATCGCCGGCATGACCGATCCGTTCATCTACCAGCAGTATGAAAAGTATTGCGGGGAGTAGCAACCGCCTCATCAACGAAAACCAGGAACCAGTTCGCCGCTGCAATCAATCTCACTGCTCAATGGTGTTCGGCCTCACTTGTGTCCTAAGCAGTTCCAGTGTCACTCTGAGCGATTCCGCCGAATCCTCATGACCGGTGCCCGGCACACTGATGAATTGTTTCTGGGGCGCTTTGATCGTGTCGAGGTACGCTTTGGCAAGCTCCGGCAATGCGGTCAAATCTTCTTGGCCCTGAACAAAAAAGATTGGGATCGCGAAGTCCGTTCCTAGCGCGGGGAGATCGACTGTCTCCATGGGTCCTGACATTGTCATCCCGAAAAAGTGAACCCACGAGAAGTCATCGGCTTCCTCGTATTGTGCCCGCTCGGCAGGTGAAGCATAGGCAGGGTCTATGACCGTCGGGGGCGAGGCGGCAGTGACCCGCTTGGCCTGATATGCGAGAAGGGCTTTGTGGAACACCGGCCACTTGCGGAGCGAATCCCACGGCGGTGGGCCGTTTGCTTCCAGTGCCTTGACCACCTCCCGATCGTCGGCGGCACGAGCAAGCTGAAGCACGCGCGCGTAACTCGCGGCCTGAGCGGCTCTTTCGTTTACCAGTTGCGCCATGCCAATGTAGGCGTAGAAGAGATCGGGCCGTTGCTTGGCCATGTAGATGCCAAGAATCGACCCCCAGGATCCCCCGACTAGAATGATCTTTTTCTTTCCCAGGTGTTTCGTGAGGTACTCGCTGACTTCGATGCCATCTTGGACCATGCGATCCAGCGTCATGGTTGCTTCGATCGACGGCCCAGTCTTTCCATAGGTTCTGCCGGCGCCACGCTGATCCCGCTGCACCAGGGTGAAGTCCTTCTCCCAAGTGCCGAACAAGGACTTCGAATAGGGACTCGATGCATCTCCGGGTCCGCCATGTAGAAAGAGAATGACCGGATTGCGCTTGTCATCTCCCTTGATCGTGATCCATTGGCCTATTCCGCCGATCTGGACGAAGCCTTCCTCTTTCAACTGCACCGTGGCTGCTGTTGCGCCCGAGCTTTGAGCCAGAGCTGTGCCGGAAAGGCCGACTGCCATGCCAATGACAGCGAGACCCAGAAGCGTTGATGTCCACGTTCTCTTGCTTTCAGTTGGCATTGTGATCTCCATTTCACAGGGGACGGCCGAGCCTCTGACCGTACGCCAGTCCGATCGTCCTGCAAATTCCTATGCGGATCGAAGTTTTCTTCGTCCACGCCACGTTGGTTCGCTACAGGATACGAATTTCGGTTGTAGCAAGTTTCCGACTTTAACTTTGCGTATGTGATCCGCGTATGTGATCCGGTAGATCACGCCCCCGGCATCGTCGCTCAAGTAAATCGCCCCATCGCTACCAAACGCAATTTCCACCGGACGCCCCATCCACCGGCCTTTCTTAAGAACTCCACGTAAGAAAACCGCAGCACGCAGTTTTTATATCAGCTGTCGCCAAAATTACCGCTGGACGCGGAACGTGCTGGGGAGCGATAAGGTACAATATCTATGAAAAGAAAGCACTTGCATTCCGCGCCCGTCACCCGGGCATTTGGCACGCAAACTGTTTATACAAATGCAGGCCGGTGATACGGCCAGGCTTTTTGAGGCAAGCTTTTTGCGGCAGCCGTGGCGTCGGCACTTGCCTTCCGAAGTTTGCGGATCTGTTATCGAAACGACGCAATCAAATCGCGCCGTAAGGCGCCCGGAGTGGATTTTCCGCTCCCCACTTGGAGGAAGGTTAAAATGAAAAACCGCACCATCTTCGCTTTGCTGCTGGCCGTAATTCTGGCCGTGCCAGTTTTCGCGCAGCAGAGTTCCACTTCCCAGACTCAGCCCATGACCACTCAACCCGCGACCCAGACGGCCACCAGGGCCGACAGCGCCACCGGCAAAGATCCCTTGCAACCGGAAACTCGCGAAGGCTTCTGGGGTCACCTGAACCCATTTGCGCGCAAGAAATACGTCGCGCGGCAGACCCAGCCGATTCGCGATCGCATCAACGAACTCGATGAGCTGACTGCCTCCAACACCAGGGCCATCAAGGATACCGATGCCCGCGCGCAGCAGGGAATCCAACTCGCTTCGGCCAAAGCCAATGAAGCCGATCAGCATGCTATTGAAGCCGGCAACAAGGCACAGGCCGCGCAGCAGACCGCGCAAGAGGCTCACACCCGTCTGAACACGGTGGAGCAGGTGGTCACCAACATTGATCAGTACCAGCCCACGACCCAAACCGAAATTCTTTTCAAGCCGGGACAGACGGTGCTGAGCCAGAACGCCAAGAACGCTCTCGATGAAATGGCCGTTCCGCTGAAGAACCAGCGCGGCTACGTCGTCGAAGTGCAGGGCTTCTCGTCGGGCCATGGACAGGTTGCGATCTCGACTTCGCAGAAGATGGCCGAGTCGGTTGTCCGCTATCTGGCGCTGAACCACGACATTCCGATTTACCGGATTTACCTCGTGGGCATGGGTAATGCACCGACCCCGGCTTCGTCCAGCGATGCCAAGCCGAAGCGCATCACCGGCGGGCGCGTTGAAGTCAGCCTCCTGAAGAACAATCTGGAGCAGCTCGCTTCGACCAGCACGACCCCGACGTCAACTCAGGAACAACAGCAGCCGAAGTAAGTAGCAGTACCCTCCCCTGGAAGGCCTCCCGTGCAAGCGGGAGGCTTTTCTTATGCAAAATTCGACTGAGTAATCGAACATCGGCAGTTAAACATCAGTCCAACATCGTGCTATCCTCCACGCGTCATGGAAACTCTGTTCTACGTCCGCACGTCCTCGCCGGTCGGTCCACTCTTCCTCGCCGCTTCCACAACAGGCTTGGTGCGACTCGAATTCGAAGCCCGCATGCAGAAATTAGATCGCGACACGACTCAGCTGCATGGGTCCAAACGGGCCCTCGCACCCTATATCCGCGAACTCAACGATTACTTTGCCGGTCAACGGCGTGAGTTCTCCATCCCGCTCGATCTCCGCGGAACCGACTTCCAACTCGCCTGCTGGCATGCGCTGCTCGAAATTCCCTACGGCGAAACCCGCAGCTATCGTGACATCGCTCAAGCCATTGGCCATCCGCACGCCTACCGTGCCGTTGGCATGTCGAACAACCGGAATCCAGTCGCCATCGTTGTCCCCTGCCACCGGGTGATCGCATCAAGCGGCTCACTTTGCGGTTACGGCGGCGGTCTCGACATCAAACAGAAGCTGCTCGACCTTGAAAAAGACAGTCTTCACCCTTGTCTTCCGCTAGGGATCGGTGCATAATCGCCCCCACCTGTGGGGGGTCGTTCCATGCTGCCGCGCGTGGAGTACTCCGTTACTGTCCCGGTTCCGGTGGACGCTGCGTTCCAGGCCTTTCAGGATCTCGAACGCCTGCTTCATCGCGGGATTTACGACGAGGCTCTGTGGATCGAGGGCGCACCCTGGCAGGTTGGCAGCCGCTTGCGTTATGTCGTCGTTCGGCCCGTCGGGGCTACTGTCTCCGCCGTCGTGACCTCCATTAATCCGCCGCACTCAATCAGCCTGCTCGACCACGGTCTCGGCATTACCGCCGAACAAAACGTCTACTTCGGTCCCGATCTCAAAAGCGGCGCGCGCGTCCGCATGACCATGGATCTTGTCGGTAAGTCGTCCGAGTTATCCGAAAGCGCCGTTCATGAAGCGGTCACTTTTATCACCCGGGACGCACTGGACACCATGGCCACCCTCTGCCAGAGGCGCGCCTCATCCGCCTCCGGCACGTGATCTTTTGTAGAGACACGGCTTGCCGCGTCTCCTTCTGTGCCGAAAAAAGACGGGGCACGCCCCGTCTCTACAGCGAAAGAACCAGCCAGATGTCAGCGAGGATGTTCGGCGAGAATCCTGTACACTAACCGCCATGTTCAGCGGTTCTTCTTCCCGCTGAAGCCTTCTTTGCGAACGCTATCGTGAACGTCTCCAGCGCATCGCCGACTTCTACCGTCCGCAAGGCCAGCCTTTTCTACTTCGTCTTTGCAATGTTTTCCTACACCACCGGAGGCCCCTTCGGACTCGAAGCGATGGTCACCACCAGCGGCCCCGGCATGACTCTGCTTTATCTCCTGGTCATCCCGTTCTTCTTGAGCGTTCCCGTGTCGCTTGTCTCCGCCGAACTCACCACCGCCCTGCCCGTCGAAGGCGGCTTCTATCGCTGGAGCCGCGCCGCTTTCGGAGACTTTTGGGGATTCCTCGCCGGATGGTGGAACTGGTCGGCCTCATTCCTTCTCGGTGGTTCCTACGCCGTGCTCTTCACCGACTACCTGACTTTCTACTTTCCCGGAATCGCCGGCTGGGAACATTGGCTCGTTTCTTTCGCTCTGATCGCCGTCATTAGCTGGATCAACATTCGGGGCATTCAGATGGTCGGCAAGGCCGCCACGGTTTTCGAATTGTTTATGTTCATTCCTGTAATTGCCATGGTTGCCCTCGGCCTTGCCCAGTGGCACCACAATCCGTTTGTGCCGCTGGTGCCGCCGAACTTGCCTTCTTCCAAAGTATTCGGAGTCGGCCTTGCCCTCGCCATTTGGCTCTACTCGGGATACGAGCAAGTCTCCAGCGTGGCCGAGGATGTCGAGAACCCGCAGCGCACCTATCCGCGAGCGCTCGCCATCGTCATTCCGCTTTCCGTCGCGACCTACTTTCTGCCGCCCTTCGCAGCGCTGGCCGCGCTTGGCAACTGGCAGCAGTGGAAAGACGGTTACTTCTCCACCGCTGCCCTGCTCATCGGAGGGCCATGGCTCGGCCATCTGATGACAATCGCCGCCATGGTCGGCAATGTGGCGCTGCTCAATAGCACCATGCTCACCGCTACTCCCATGCCCTTCACCCTCGCCGAAGACGGATATTTGCCGCCGTGGCTCACGCGCCGCCATCCGCGCTATGGCACACCATGGATCGCGATCCTGATCTCCGCCGCGATCTACGCAGCGCTGGCGCTGCACTCGCTCGGCGAATTGATCAGCATCTATGTCTGGCTGCGCGCCGCCACCACCGTGATGACCGTCCTCTCGGCCTGGGGATTGCGCCGCAAGCGCCCCGATTTGCCGCGGGCCTTCCGCATCCCCGGCGGCAATCTCGGACTCATCTACGTGATCGCGATGCCACTCGCCATGACCTACGTCGTTCTGCGTTACAGTGATCCGATCGCCCTGCGCTGGGGACCGTGGGCTCTGG
>JBEKIB010000139.1:0-6775 GCA_050011975.1 Terriglobales bacterium
GCTTCCCGCGCCCAGCACGTTCACGAGGTCATTCTGCCCGCGCTCGCCGAAGGACGCATCGTGCTCTGCGATCGCTTCACCGATTCGACCGAGGCTTACCAGGGTGGAGGCCGCAAGCTGGGCACGAAGGCCGTGCTGCAAATGCACGAAATCCTCTGCGGCAATTTGCAACCCGACCTGACCCTCTTACTGGACAATGAGGTGGCGTTCAGTGTCGAGCGCGCCCGGCGACGCAATCAAAAACACAAAGGTTCCCGGTCGGAAAAAGGCTCGGAAAGAGACGAGAACCGTTTCGAGCAGGAAAGCCGGGCTTTTTTCGGACGCGTCCGCCAAGCCTACCTGGCCATCGCGCACCGCGAGCCACACCGAGTGCAAGTCGTGAACGCCCGAGGCACACCCAGCGAAACGCATGCGATTATCATGGAGTTAGTGCGAAAGAAGCTGAAAATCTAAGGGAATTTGGTAATTGTGAAAATTTGTAATTTGGTAATTTGAACCCGCAATCGAGGCTGGGTTCCAAATTACAAAATTACCCGATTACCAAATTACAAAATTCACCCGATGCCCTTTTCTGATTTCGCCGGCAATCCGGAAACCATTCATCGCCTGCGCGAGATGCTGGCGCGCAACCGCTTTCCGCACGCCGTCATTCTTTCCGGCGCGCACGGATCGGGCAAGTACACGCTCGCCCTCATGCTCGCGCGCGCGATGAACTGCCTGGAGCAGCCCTCGACTAACGGCGACGGCTTGCCCGATTTCTGCGGACGCTGCTCGAACTGCATTCGCATCGCGCAAGCCGCAGACCTCGACGCCCGCTTCGCCGAAGCCGTCGAGGCGCGCGAAAATCTGCGCGATACGGACAAGAAAGAAACCCGCCTCTTCGTCCAGACCCACCCCGACGTGCTCATCATCCCGCCCGACCCGCCGCAAATGATGATCAAGGTCGACCAGGTTCGCCACGTCATCGAGACCATCTACTATCGCCCCGCGGAAGCCCGCGAACGCGTTTACATCTTCACCAGTTCGGCCTTCATGAAAGAGGCTGCCAACTCGCTCCTCAAAGTTCTGGAAGAGCCGCCCGAGTTCGCGACCATTTTTCTGCTCACCGAAAACGCCGGCGAATTGCTGCCCACCATTCGCTCCCGCTCCATGACCTTCAACCTGGGAGCGCTCGCTGTCACCGAGATCGAGAGCCGTCTCGTCAAGCTTCGTCCCGATTGGAATGCCCGGCAGCGCGCGCTGGTCGCCCGCCTCAGCGAAGGCGCCATCGGACGCGCCTTGTCCTTTGATATCGAGAGCTACGTCGCCGCTCGCAACCACGCCCTCATCATGCTCAAATCCGCGCTCGGCGGCAGCGACAAAAACGCCGATCACACGGACCTCTTCAAAACCACCGAGAGCTACCGCGCCGGCGCCGAAGGCCGCGAGAAAATCGACAACCTCCTCCGCACTCTCTACGCCTTGCTCGAAGACCTGATGTTCCTGCAATCGGGCGCGGAGCAACTGGTTCGCAATACGGACATTCTGGGCGAACTCAAGAAAATGTCCGCAGCCGCCGACTTTGCCTGGCTGCAGCGCGCTGCCGACGGTCTCGGCGAAGTCGAGCGCGGCCTGCGCCGCAACCTGCTGCGTTCGCTGTCGCTCGATGCCTTCGCGACCGCCCTCGAACGCTCTTCCTGAACCAGCGCGCTGCGGAAAAGGCCGCGTTTCGTATCAGGGCATCGCTTTAGCGATGCCGAAAATTCCCTCGAAAGCCGACGCCCCTTTAGGGGCTGGCCGTAGAAAATCGACCTTACCCGCAGTGTTAAGGGTCACGCGGTTGCACAAAAAACACTGCACAAAGCATTGTCATCTCCTGCCCGCTGTGATACCGTAAGCCTCAGTTCACACCTCTGGACCCACAATTACAGGTGCTCAAGTGTTGTGGCATATTCTGCCCGCCCAGCGCGCAGGTGGTGCGATTTGAAAGATGCAATCGAACCCATACCAGCCGAACAATCCGCGGACCAGGAAAGCTTCGCGAATCGCAAGCTGATCCGCCCAATCCTCAATCGCGCCGATCACGCGCACAACAACCACGGCCCCAACCACGTGCCGACAGAACGCAGAGATCGGGACCGAGATCGAGACAAAGACCGCGACAGAGACCGCGACCGTTCCGCCGCTCCGGCCAGGAAGGCCGCGCCCAGCGAGCAGACCAACGCCGAAAATTTTTATTATCAGAAGCAGATGCAGTCCAAGACTCCCATGGTCATCGTGTTGCGCGACGGCGAGGAAGTCCACGGCTATATCGAGTGGTACGACAAAAACTGCATCAAGCTGAACCGCAGCGGCTCCGCCAATCTGATGATCTACAAACCCGCCATCAAGTACATGTTCAAGGAAGGCGAGAACGGGAAGAAGTAGGAGAGCGATGTTTGCGACGCGTTTCCGAGACGTTTACTTTCCAGTGGGTTTCGCCTCCAGTTGATCCAATCGACGATTCAACAGCTCCAAATCGCCGTTCAAGAGCGCCGGCCCGGAAAGATCGATGCCCAGGAACTGATTGAGTAGTTCCGCGGGCGGTTGGTTGAACCCATTCTTGAGCAGCGCGATGTAGCGCGGCACAAACCACTCCCGCCGGGTCGTGTAGAGATCGTAGTACTTCAGCGCCAGCAAGCCCCCGTAGACATAGTTCACATCGTAGAGCGGATCCTCATACATCAGGGAGAGCGTGGCCCAACGAGTGCGCAACTCCGGCGTTGAGGCGGGGAACTGCGAAAACTGGCCGTCAATCCTCAGCGTCAAATTGTCGAGATCGTCAGCGTTCCGAACTGTGCCACTGGCGACGCCGTCGTAGACGGCCTGTTCCAGCAACGCGTCCTGCGCGCCGTAGAACGCGTCGAGACCCTTGATGCTCATCCACCGCTCTCGATAGTAGCGTTGCATTTCTGGCGTAACGGCGTGCTCTGCCAAAGAGTCCGCAAGAAGCAACTCGTTGAACTCCGCGAATGACTCGAAGAGGAAGTGCGGGCCGCGCGCATAAGACGGCGACACGCCGTTTTCACTCATAAGCTGGCGATGGACTGCATGTCCGCCTTCGTGCGCAATGACTGAGAGATCTTTGAAAGTTCCGTCATAGCGGCCGAAAAACAAAACGCTCGTGCTCCCCGTGAATCCAATGGAAAACCCTCCACCGTAGCGGTTGGAGGCTCCTCCCGGCAAGATGTCGGCGCGTCCGTTGGCGGGATCGAGCAGCGCATCAAATGCCGATTGATACTCCCTGCCAAGCCCGGCAAAAGCTTCGTGGAAGACGCCGCGAGCTTCCGATAGCAAAGTTATAGGCGGGATGAATCCCGGCACCGGAGCCGACATGTCCCACTCATGCGCCGGCTGATGATAGCCCCGCTCGATGTCCTGCGCGCGAATCTTCTCGTAGCGCTCGGCGATGTCACCGTGTTGCGCCATTGCGGCCAGCAGGCTGCGTGTTTCCTCCGGTTTGAAATAAAGGCTGTCATACTTGCGCGCTGGCGCATCCGCATAATGGTGCGTTTTCGCGAGAAGGTCCTGCGCCTGGACGGTGTGAATCAGCGCGAACGCGAGCAGATCCCGTTGACTGGTGAATCCCGCATACCGGCGCTTGAATCCTTCTTCGCGCACCCGCCCATCCGCGTCTGCGGCTATGAGGTTTCGCTGGCGGACCACGTCGAGCGGACCCGAGGGCGTTTGCACCGTCCCGAACGAAATGCCCGCCACGACCTGTTGGTATAGATCGTATTGCCAGTCGCCAATTTGCGGTTGAAACTGGTCGAGCAACGCCTGCTCGGCCTCCGGCAGCAGATGCGGACTGTCGCGTCGAATGCCGGAGAGCGCGAAGCGATATTCCGCCAGCGCCGGTTCTTCGTTCAAGAACGCGCGTAGACGATCCTCGGGGATGGCGAGAATTTCTGGATCGAGAAATGCAGTCTTGGCGCCTACGTCGGATTCCAGCGCCCTATCGTCATCGCACGCAACATCCTTCCGATTGAGCGAGCAGCGCAGGTGCAGGTAGCCTTCGTGTTTGGCAAAAAGCTTCTGAACAGTGTCATACTGCCGCAAAGCGCCGAGCAGTTGATGCGCGGAGTTGAGTTGACCTTTGAACCGACTCATCTCAGCGATCGCCGCATTCAACTCGGCGCGCGCCGCAACTTCCTCCGCAGGCGTTTTGAAGTAGTAGCGCGATAGATCGGCAGATAAAGCGGCGGAAGTGGTTGGCGCTTGGGCGAATCCAGCCACGCTCGCCGCAACCGCAAACATCAGGGGCGCCCAGCATACTGACTGCCTCATGCGTCACCTCAACCTCTGCAGCAATAGACGGCCGGGCTACAATTTCGGCAGCACAATCCCCTTCTGTGCCTGGTACTTTCCCTTGCGATCCTTATAGCTGGTCTCGCAAACCTCGTCCGACTGGAAGAAGAGAATCTGGCACAGCCCTTCGTTGGCGTAGATTTTTGCCGGCAGCGGCGTGGTGTTCGAGATCTCGAGCGTGACGAACCCTTCCCACTCCGGCTCGAACGGAGTCACGTTCACGATGATCCCGCAGCGCGCGTAGGTTGACTTGCCCACACAGATGGTCAGCACGTCCCGCGGAATCTTGAAGTACTCCACCGACCGCGCCAGCGCAAACGAATTCGGCGGCACGATGGCGACATCGGCGTTCACGGTGACGAACGAGCGCTCGTCGAAATGCTTCGGGTCGACGATCGTGCTGTTGACGTTGGTAAAAATCTTGAACTCGTCGGCCACGCGCAAGTCGTATCCGTAACTCGACACGCCGTAGGAAATCACTCCCGCGCTCACCTGCTTTTCCGAGTACGGATTAATCATGTCGTGCTCTTGCGCCATGCGCCGGATCCAGCGGTCACTCTTGATCATGAAACTCCTTTGGAATTTGTGATTGGAAATTTGTAATTGGTAATTTTGCGCTGGATCGAATTCCGATCAGCCGGGTTTTCAATCACAAACTACAAATTGCCAATTACAAATGTTCAGGCTGGTGTGCTGTCATCTTACGAGACAACAGGCCCGGTTGACAATCCGTCCTATCTCCCTTAGCATCAATAACTTGAGACACAGCAAATCCTCGGGAAACGGGGGCAACCCGTGATTAAGCTCGACATCATCAACGAAGTGGTCAACCGCACCGGGATCACGAAGACCAAGGCGGAGCTCGCCGTCGAAACCGTCTTCGAGAGCATGAAGCAGGCGCTCTCCACTGGCGACCGCATTGAACTGCGCGGTTTCGGCGTGTTCAACGTGCGTCCGCGCAAGACCGGCATCGGACGAAATCCGCGCACCGGCGCCGAAGTTTCCATTCCGCCCGGCAAAGCCGTCCGCTTCAAGCCCGGCAAGGAACTGCAGTCGATTGATTAGGATTGCAGAGGTGAGAGGTCAGATTGCAGAGGTGCGGGTTTACTTCTGCAATCTAACCTCTCACCTCTGACCTCACCCATGTCCGAACCCACATCCCCTCTGCCGGCCGCCCTCGAATGGGAGCAGCAGCCCCAGCCCAGTGTCTGGGTCATCCCACCGCCGCGCCAGCGCTGGTGGCTCTACGTGTTGTTTTTCGTGCTGACCATCTTCAGCACGCTGGTGGTCGGATCTCGCATGCAGCTCCATTACCTCAACCACCAACCGCTGTTTTCGATCGATGACGACTTCTTGTTACCGTTCGTAACCTGGATCGCACATCCCTCGGAGCTGCTGTTGGGCGTTCCTTTCTCGTTCACGCTGATGTTCATCCTCTTCGCGCACGAGATGGGGCACTACCTGTACGCCCGGCATTATCACGTATATGCAACGCCGCCATTCTTCATTCCGTTTCCCAGCCTGATCGGCACACTCGGCGCCTTTATCCGCATTAAGAGCCCGATCCCCTCACGCGCCGCTCTCTTCGACATCGGAATCGCCGGCCCGATCGCCGGATTCATCCCGTCGTGTATCGCCTTGTTATACGGGCTCTCGCTCTCGCATCCCGTCGCCGGCCTGGCAGCGTCTGAAATTCAACTTGGATTCCCCCTGGCCTTCCATCTGGCTGCGCGACTGCTGCACATCCACGCGCCGCTCTCCGCACTCTCGCTCCATCCCGTCGCCGCTGCCGCGTGGGTCGGAATGTTCGCCACCGCGCTCAACCTGTTGCCGGGTGGCCAGCTCGACGGCGGACACATTGTATTTTCCATTTCGCCTCGCCTGCATCGCTGGATCTCCCTGCTCACCGTCTTCGCCCTCATCCCGTTCGGAAAATACCTCTGGACGGGCTGGTTCCTCTGGGCCGTGCTCCTGGCGCTGACCGGCAGACATCCGCGAGTGCCGCACTACCCAGACGTCTCCGGCGCCCGTCGCGTGCTGGCTCTGTTCGGACTGCTGATTCTGGTCCTCAGCTTCACCCCCGCGCCCTTTATGCATAGCTCCGGCCGAGAAGCATGGCCAGAAATCCGCGACGGAAGCCGAGACACGTTGCACGACCTCCGCAACGGCATTCGCCACCTGCTGCACCGCAAATAATCTCCGTCCCTTTCCGCCGAGGGAAGAACGCCCGCTCGTTCAGCGATCCGCCAACGACCAACGACGGACGACCAACGACCGCCCCTACATCAGCCACACCGCATCCACATCCACGATCACCTGCGTCCGCGGAATTTTTCGCGCGGCCGCTTCCGCCAGCATCGCCCGCAAGAGCGCATTCATCTTTTCGCGGCTGGGAGACTTCAGAATGAAGTGATAGCGATAATCGCGCTTCAGCCGCGTGATCGGAGCC
>JBEKIB010000140.1:0-6411 GCA_050011975.1 Terriglobales bacterium
CCCGATAAAGCCGATCTCAACATTCTGGAGCGCATTCTGGCCGGCGGCTTGTCGAAGATGATCGAGGCGGGATGCACCGTGGTCGGCGGCCACAGCATCCGCGATGAAGAAACGAAATTCGGATATTCGGTCACGGGAGTGGTTCATCCCAGGCATGTGCTGGCCAATCAGGGCGCGCAACCCGGCGACCGGTTGCTGTTCACCAAGGCGCTGGGCACGGGCGTAATTTCGACGGCGATCAAGAAAGGCGTCGCCAAGCAGGAGTGGATCGACGACGCCGTGAAGTCGATGACAACGCTGAACAAGGCCGCGGCCGAGGTAATCACCACTGCTCGTGTGGGGACGGGCGTCCCGCCCGTCCAAGCGGAGCGAAGCTCCGCAGGACAGCCGAGGGCGGCTGTCCCTGCGTGGTCCGTCCATGCCCTCACCGACGTCACCGGCTTCGGCCTGATCGGCCACGCGCGCGAAATGGCGCTGGCTTCGAACGTCAGCCTTGTGTTCGAATCCGCCAAGATTCTTGTCCTCGAAGGCGCACTCGATTGCATCCGCGCCGGGTACATTCCCGGTGGACTCAAAGCGAATCGTGACTTCGCCGAATGTTTGGTCGGCTACGACGAGTCGGTTCCCGCCGACATCCGCACGCTTCTCTTCGACCCGCAAACCGCCGGCGGCCTGCTGATCTCGGTTTCCGCCGAAGATGCCGGCCCGCTCACACGCGCGCTGCAGGATGCTGGCGTTGCCGCCGTCGAAATCGGCCAGGTGTTGGCACGCACGAAACCTTTAATCCTTGTCACTTAATCGGGGTCACTTAATCCGGGTCACTTCTTGATTCGTGCGTTCTCCGCTGGCCGGCGCTGATCAGTTCCCAGATGTGGGCCAGGTGGTGGTCATCGTGCTCTGCCACAAAGTACAAATGGTCCACCAGTCGCATGGGTGTTTTCAGCCTCGGATGGAGACGGGCGCGCGCGAAGATTGCAGGGTCGATCTTTTCCGCCCGACTCGCCATCCGCAAGCGTGCGCTTCGGAATTCAGCCAGGATCTCCTCGATCGGGCGCTGGTTGTGTTGCGCTTCGAACGTCTTCCGATTGCTCAGGTCAGCCGCAGTGAGCTCTGCCGCTTCCGTCAGGTAGTCGTCCAGGTAGTTATCGACCCTTGCCATCCACAGAGGTTCGAGGTCCAGCAGATGTCCGGCATGTTCCTGGGCCGCCCATTTTTCGTTTTCGCCCGGTTTCCTGATCGGCTTCCTAACCAGGACGTCGCGAGCCGCGCCACGGACTACTTCTTCCAGCCGCGCCGGCGTGCCACGCAAGCGCGCGCACAGGTTCGGATGCTGCTCGACGGGAAACGTAAACTCAAACTTCCGTTCAAACCAGATCGGCGCTCGATTCATGGTTGCACGCGAATCAAAATCATGCGTTCGCTATAAGATGCCAAAGCAAACGGGAGCGATGCAATCCGTGGCACGTTTCCGGTTGCCGGAAGCTTCGCCGCAGGCTATTGCATCTCTACGCGTGGAAGCGTAGACCAGTAATCGTCAAATCTCTAGCCACGTTTTTTTGCGAAAGGAACAATCGAATGAAAACTCGCAATCTTGGACGTTCCGGTCTCAAAGTTTCCGCCCTCGGGCTTGGCTGCATGGGCATGTCGGAGTTTTACTCCGGACGCGATGACGCCGAATCGATCGCAACCATCCACCGCGCGCTTGAACTCGGCATCAACTTTCTCGACACCGCCGACATGTACGGGCCGTACAAGAACGAAGAACTCGTCGGTCGCGCAATAAAGGGCAAGCGCGACCAGATTGTGCTGGCCACAAAGTTCGGCATTGTCCGCGATGCCAGCAACCCCAATATCCGCGGCGTCAGCGGCAAGCCCGACTACGTGAAGAAATCCTGCGAAGGAAGTTTGAAGCGGCTGGGCACCGAGCACATTGACCTCTACTACCAGCATCGCGTCGATCCGAATACTCCGATTGAGGAAACGGTTGGCGCGATGGCGGAGCTGGTCAAGGAAGGCAAGATCCGCTATATCGGCTTGTCGGAAGCCGGAGTCAAGACTGTGCGGCGCGCGGCGAAGGTGCATCCCATCGCGGCGCTGCAGACAGAGTATTCGCTTTGGACGCGCGACCCGGAACAGGAAATCCTAGCGGCTTGCCGCGAACTTGGCATCGGCTTCGTCGCCTACAGTCCGCTCGGACGCGGTTTTCTCACCGGCCGCTTCAACAAGTTCGAAGACCTGGCGGCGGATGATTATCGCCGTTTTTCGCCGCGCTTCCAGGGCGACAACTTTCAGAAGAATTTGGATCTCGTGAAAAGAGTCGGGGAGATCGAGCGCGAAAAGAAATGTCAGCCGTCACAATTGGCGCTAGCGTGGGTGCTGGCGCAGGGCGACGATATCGTCCCCATCCCCGGCACGAAGCGACGCAAGTATCTCGAGGAAAACGCCGCGGCTGTGGATTTGAAATTAACTGCGGATGACCTGCACCGCCTGAGCGAAGTCTTTCCCACCGGCGCGGCTGCGGGATTGCGCTACCCGGAACACGTGATGAGTCTGTGCAACGGATAATTCGACTATGTGGTGGCGCGAACGCTGCGGAGCTTCGCTTCGCTGGACAGCCGAGGGCGGCCGTCCCTACGCGAACCTTGCCGGACGCGGCATCCTGCGCGACTTAGCCGCCTAGCAACTTGTTCGCCTCGGGATAAGGGACGGCTCCCTCCATCGCGCTGTACGTTCCGGAGGTCTTGAGTTCCTCCGCCACTCGCCGGAGCAGGCCGAGGGTCGCGCGCATGGGGCCTGATCCCACGCTCACGCGCGCCACGCCCAGCTTTCCGAGTTCCGGAATCGAGGGCGTTCCCGGCACGGCTAGAATGTTGAGCGGACACTCGACGGCTTTCACCAGCCGCCCAATCGTTTCCGCATCCTTGAGTCCGGGGGCGAAGACGCAATCGGCGCCCGCTTCGCGAAACGCAATCAGCCGCCGCAAAGCTTCGGAATAGTCGGCGTCCGGGTTGCCTCCCGGCAGCAGGAACACATCGGTGCGAGCATTGACCACAATTTGAGCATGCAGTTGCATGGCAGCCTCGCGCGCCGCCCTGATCTTTTCCACCGCCAGCTGTAAGTCGATCAAAGGTTGATCCCGACGGTTGCTCGCATCCTCAAGGTTCATCCCGACGACGCCCGCCTGAATCAGTTCGCGCGTCGTCTTCGCGGTATTTTCAGCAGTGAAACCATATCCCGATTCGACGTCAGCGGTCACCGGCACATGCACAGCACGAGCGATGCGGCCGATACGAGCCATCATTTCCTCACGCGGAATGCGTTGGCCGTCGGGATAACCCAGCGAAAAAGCTATGCCCGCGGAGGTGGTTGCAATCGCAGGGAAGCCAGCATCTTCGAAGATGCGGGCGCTGGCCACATCCCACGCGTTCGGCAGAATGAGCACACGGGGTCCGCGATGGAGCTGCCGGAACTGAATCGCCTGGTTGGTCTGGGATTCCATGCTTCTCTCTTTAATTTTCTCGAATCTTCTCTGCGGAAGGTTTCCGGCGGGCTGGTTTCAAGCAGGGTCAACTGCCGCGAGCTTTATCGCGCATGCGCTTGATGAAACTGGGCACGTGCACCACGGTGCGCCCCACCGTACCGCGCCCGATCTCCTGCGTGCCATCGTGGGCGCGGACGCGCATGATATAGAAGCGGCCGTCAAACGATTCCAGTTCCGCCTCGGCTTGAATTCGCACTCCGATTCCGCTGGCCGCGCGATGTTCGACGTGGATCGAAATCCCCACCGTGATTTCACCTTCATCACAAAACGGTTGCAGCGCATTGAAGGCGGCGATTTCCATCAGCCGAATCATGTCGGGAGTGGAGTAAACGGGCGGCAACTCCGGATCATGTGCGGCGAGAGTGTGCTTCAACTCGACGGTTTCAGCCGCCTCGCCGCGCACGCCGATGGGGATGGGCCGGGCCATTCTTGCTTAGAACAGGATTGCAGAAGAACCGAAGTCCGCGTAGAGACGCGGCTCGCCGCGTCTGAGACGGGGGCAAGCCCCGTCTCTACAGGCGGGCTTCCTAATTCCGACTTGAGGCCAAGGCCGCTGTCCGTTCCAGCCGCCGCTCCTCGAAACCATCCAGCACGGTCCATAGAGCTTTGGCCGCTCTATCGGCCGCAGCCAATGCCTTTGGGGCCGTTTCCGGACTCGCCTTGACCCGCTTCTCGAGCTGTGTGCGCCACACCTGCGCGTGGTGCACGTCGGCGGTGGCGTGCAAGGTGAAATAGCCGCGGGTCTTCTCGTCGGCGGCAAAGCGTTCACGCAAGACGCGATCTTTCTCTTGCGCCAGGCGCGGCACCTGCGATTCGTAGGCATAGAAAGCCGCCAGCGCCTCTTCCGGAGTGCCCTCGCTGGCAACACGGTGAAACCAGGAGATGAGCTTGCGAACTTCCCCAACCGGCCGCCGCTTCGGAATGCGGCTTCCGCCCACGCCCGCCACAAAGTCGAGCCACAGTTCGGAGTGCGAACGTTCCGGCTCGCCGAAGGAATCTTCGCCGCCCTTCTCATCGGTCATGTTGGCGAGAACGGCGCGGCGCAGCTCCCCTTCTTCCAGCCGGACGCCCAGCTGAGCCAGATAGCCCGGGAATGCCTCCACGTGGGGGTAATAATCCTCGGCATATTCGCGCAGATCGTCGCGAGTCAGCTCGCCCGCCGACCAGGCTTTGTAAAAGGGATGACCGAGCAAATCGTATTGATGAATGCGTTCGTCCAGAAGAGACAAAAATACCTTCGTTTCCATATTCTTCGTTTCCTTAATGACCTCGGTACTCTTCCACTATACGGTCGGGACCGGCGGATCACAAGGACGCAGCGTGAAGACCGCAAGGCCCTCAAAGCAAAGAACATTGTTACAATCGTTGAACCAGTATCCCTCTCATTGCGGGCTCTGAACCAGCGCAAATGCAGACGTTTGATGAACATTTCGAGGTGGTGGTGGTGGGCGCTGGCCATGCCGGATGCGAGGCCGCCATGGCTGCCGCTCGCATGGGGCTGAAGACTGCTCTTTATACGTTGAACGTCGATCTGATTGCGCAGATGTCCTGTAACCCGGCCATCGGGGGCATTGCGAAGGGGCACCTGGTGCGCGAAGTGGATGCTCTCGGCGGCATCATGGGCGAAATCACCGACGCCGTCGGAATTCAATTTCGGCTGCTCAATACTTCGCGTGGACCCGCCGTGTGGTCGCCGCGGGCGCAGTGCGACAAGCAGGCCTACCGTCTGAAGATGCGCGAAGTGCTCGAGTCGCAGGCGAATTTGAAGATCAAGCAGGCGGAAGTCGTGGATGTGATTCTGGAGTCGTTGGTCGATGGTCGTTCGTCGTTCGCGGATCCCGATGAAAATTGTCGCTCCGAACGAGGCGAGGGGTCTGTGTTCGCCAACGACCAACGACTAGCAACCGACGACCGCATTATCCGCGGCATCCTGCTGCGCGATGGGCGTCGCGTCTCGGCCGATGCGGTCATCATCACTACCGGGACTTTTCTCAACGGGCTGATTCATTGCGGCGAGCAGCAGTATCCGGCGGGACGGTCGGGAGAACCCGCAGCCGTTCTGCTGGGTGAAGCGCTCAAGCAGCTTGGGCTGCGCGGATGCAGGCTCAAGACCGGGACGCCTCCGCGTCTCGACGGGCGCAGCATTGACTGGTCGCGCTTCGAGCGCCAGCCGGGTGATTTGGATCCGACTCCTTTCAGCTTTCGCACGCGGCGCGTTACCCATCACGACTCGCAGGTGCCTTGCTACATCGCTTTTACCACCGAAGAGACGCATCGCATCATTCGCGAGAACGTGCATCGCTCACCGATGTACAGCGGGCAGATTCAATCGACCGGGCCGCGTTATTGTCCGTCGATTGAAGACAAGATCGTCAAGTTCCCCGATAAGCTGACGCACCAGCTTTTTTTGGAGCCCGAGGGCCTGAACACGCACGAGATCTACGTCAACGGCATGAGCACTTCGCTGCCGATCGATGTACAGCTAGCGATTCTGAAGTCGATTCCGGGGCTCGATAGCGCAGAGATGATGCGGCCCGGCTACGCGATTGAGTACGATTCCATCGATCCCACGGAACTCAAGCGCACTCTGGAAACGAAAAAGATTGCGGGACTATTTCTCGCCGGTCAGATCAACGGGACCTCGGGCTACGAAGAAGCGGCGTGCCAGGGAATCATGGCGGGAATTAACGCGGCGCTGAAAGTGAAGAAAGAGCCCCCGCTGGTGCTCGACCGCACGGAAGCGTACACCGCCATTCTGATCGACGACCTGATTTCGAAAGGGACCAACGAGCCGTACCGGATGTTCACTTCTCGCGCGGAATTTCGTTTGCATCTCCGGATCGACAATGCCGACCGCAGGCTGACTCCGC
>JBEKIB010000141.1:0-6163 GCA_050011975.1 Terriglobales bacterium
ACCAGATACTTATAGAGCGGCGAAATATCAATCAGCGCGCACGCATTGCGGATCGCGTTGTACTCGTGCTCATGGTGCACCTCATACACGCTGACCGTGTAGTATCCCGACCACTCGCGGTAATTCAGACTCTGGCAAAGGGCAAAAGTTCTATCGTGAAATGCAGTTCCAATGGGCAAGGCGGCCTCGCGCGACTTTTGGTTTTTCTCGATGAAGCGAACCACAAAGCCTGACGCCGGATTATATGCACCCGCCCGCTCCCGCGGCAAGCGCCGAAATGCGTTGACCATGAGTCAGTAATCACCCGTAAGTGGAGACAAAACGATACTTTCTCGATAGAATGGCCAGTCATTTTTTCCTGAAGTTTCGGGCCAATCCGGATCAATCTTTACAGGTCAATCTATGCCTGCTGTTTCGAGCGCTACGAAGTACGACGTGATCGTAATTGGCGGAGGCCACAACGGCCTCACCAACGCCGCCTATCTGGCCAAAGCCGGTAAGAAAGTGCTGGTGCTCGAACGCCGTCACGTCCTCGGCGGCGCGGCGTGCACCGAGGAAGTTTTCCCCGGCTTCAAGTTTTCCGTTTGTTCGTATGTCGTCTCGCTGCTGCGGCCCGAAATTATTCGCGACCTCGATCTTCCCCGCCACGGACTTGAAATCCTGCCGCTCGACGGCACTTTCACTCCCATGCCGAACGGCGACCATCTCTGGCGCGTGAACGATCACGGCAAAACCCATCGCGAAATTGCCCGCCACTCCCGCGTCGATGCCGAAGCCTACGATGAATTCGGCAAAGCCATGCAGGCGATGTGCCGCTTCGTGAAGCCGATCCTCAGCATGATCCCGCCCGACCCCGCAACGCTGAATCCGCGCGAACTGATGAAGCTGCTCTTCATCGGACGCCGCTTCCAGGGCATGTCGAGCGAGGATAAATACAACCAGGTCCAGCTCATGACCATGAGCGCCATCGACTTTCTGGATCAGTGGTTTGAGACGGACGTGCTCAAAGCGACGATGTCCGCCTCGGGCATCATCGGAACTTTTCTCGGCGTGCGCTCGCCCGGCACCGCCTACGTTCTGCTGCACCACTACATGGGAGAGATTGACGGCGCCTTCCGTGCCTGGGGATTCGCGCGCGGCGGCACCGGCGCCATCTCAAACGCGATTGCCGACGCCGCTCGCGAGGCCGGAGTCGAAATCCGCACCGAGGCCCCGATTGCGAAGATCATCGTTAAGAACGACGCGAAGAACGGCCGCGCCACCGGCGTCGTGCTCGCGAACGGCGACGAGATTTACGCCGACGTTGTTTCCTCCAGCGTCGATCCGCGGCTCACCTTTACGAAGATGATCGAGCCCGGCCATCTGCCCGACGAATTCATGGAAGGCGTGAAACGCTACAAGTTCCGCGGATCTTCCGGCAAGGTGAACATGGCGCTCGACGGCCTCCCGAACTTCAAATGCATGCCGGGAGTCGGCGCGCACCTGCGCGGCGCCATGTCGATCTCGCCCAGTGTCGAGTACATGGAGAAAGCCTACGACGATGCGAAGTACGGCCACTGGTCTTCGCACCCGTACATTGACATGGTGATTCCGACCCTCACCGATACGTCGCTCGCACCTCCCGGCAAACACATCCTCTCCTGCTTCGTTCAGTATGCGCCCTACAAGCTGGCGCCCGGTCTCGACTGGGACACGGAAAAAGAAAAATTCGGCGACAACGTCGTCAACACCATCGCCGAATACGCGCCCAACATAAAAGACATCATCCTGCACCGCCAGGTCGTCACGCCGCTCGATCTAGAACGCGAGTGGGGGCTTAGCGAAGGCAACATCTTCCAGGGCGAACTCTCGCTCGAACAATTATTTTTTCTTCGCCCGGTTGCCGGATGGGCGCAATTTCGCTCGCCGATCAAGAACTTATATATGTGCGGATCGGCCACGCATCCCGGCGGCGGCATCATGGGCGCGCCAGGGCGTCTGGCAGCGCTCGAAATTCTGAAAGACGGGGGAGCCTGATGTCCGCAGAAAGACCTATGGCCGAAACGCGCGATGTCATCATCGTCGGCGGCGGACACAACGGTCTGGTCGCCGCCTTCTATCTCGCGAAAGCCGGGTTCAAACCGCTGGTGCTCGAACGCCGCGCCCAGGTGGGCGGAGCGGCCATCACCGAGGAATTTCATCCCGGCTTCAGTTGCTCCACGCTCGCCCACAACACCGGCCCGCTCCGCGCCGACATCGTGCGCGACATGCAACTCGAGCAGCACGGCCTCAAGCTGACAACTCCCGATGTAAGCACCGTCTCCCTGCTGCCCGACGGCCGGGCGCTCGTCCTCTACTCCGACGAAAAAAAGGCTGCGCAGGAGATCTCGGAGTGGTCGCAGAAAGACGCTACGTCTTACGCGGACTTCGGTGCGGCGCTCGGCAAGATCGGCAAAGTCATCGGCCAGGCGCTCGCGCTCACCCCGCCAAACATTGACAACCCCAGCAGCGGCGATCTTTGGGGAATGCTGAAGACCGGCCGGTCGATTCGAAATCTAGGCAAGAAAGATTTGTATCGCGTCCTGCGGTGGGGGCCGATGGCCGTTGCCGATCTGGCAGCTGAGTTCTTCGATACTGAACCCCTGCGCGCCACCATCGCCGCCCGCGGCATCTTCGGAACATTTCTGGGCCCGTGGTCGGCGGGCAGCGCACTCGTGCTGCTGTTGCGCGCCGCTGCCGACGCCACTCCCGCTGGAAGCGTTCAGTTCCCTGCCGGCGGCGCGGGCGCCATCACGCGGGCCATGGCTGACGCAGCGAAACAGGCAGGCGCGGAAATTCGCACCGGCGCCGACATCGCCGAGATTCGCGTGCAGGACGGCGTCGCCACTGGCGTCGCGCTCACGTCTGGTGAAGAAATTTCCGCGCGAGCCGTAGTCTCGAACGCCGATCCCAAGCGCACGCTCCTGCGTCTAGTCGATCCCACGCACCTCGCGCCCGACTTCATACAGAAAATCAAGAACTACCGCTCCATGGGGACGGTCGCGAAAATCAATCTCGCGCTCTCCGCGCTCCCGGAATTCACCGCGCTCAAGGTAAAGGGCAACGGCAACCTGCTCCACGGCCGCGTCCAGATCAGCCCTGAGATCGATTACCTCGAGCGCGCTTTCGACGAATCGAAGTATGGCAACTTCTCGCGTCAGCCGTACATTGAAATTACTTTCCCATCTCTTTCCGATCCGTCGCTCGCCCCGCCCGGCCAGCACGTGATGTCCATCTACATGCAGTACGCGCCCTACAAGTTAAAGAACAGCGACTGGGAGAGCCAGCGCACCACACTTGGCGAAACCGTGGTGAAGACGATCGCGCAGTACGCGCCGAATCTGCCGCAGACCATTCTGCGCCACCAGATCATCACGCCCAAAGATCTCGAAGAAACCTACGGCCTCACCGGCGGCCACATCTTCCACGGTGAGCTTGCGCTCGATCAGTTCTTCACCATGCGCCCGCTGCTCGACTGGGCGCGTTATCAGACGCCGATCGAACATCTTTACTTATGCGGTAACGGAACCCATCCCGGGACTGGGCTGACCGGAGGCTCCGGCGCCAACGCCGCGCGCGAGATTGCGAAGGCACTAAAGAAGTAGCGCCGCCGTCCCGGCGGCCGAAGACGCCGGCGCTACACTTATTTATGCACAACTCCGCCATCCTTCTCGTTTCCTGCCCCGACCGCAAAGGCGTGGTTGCCTCGATTGCCGAATTCATCTTTCGTCACAACGGCAACATTCTTTTCAATGACGAGCACGGAGACGCGGAATCCAATCTCTTCCTGACGCGAGTAGAGTTCGACGCGGCAGACTTCGATTTTGATCTCGCCCAGTTTTCTGAGCGCTTTGCTCCCATCGCCCGCGACTTCCAGATGGACTGGCGTCTCGCCCGCTCCGCCGAACGCCCGCGCATCGCCATCTTCGTTTCAAAGTATGACCATTGCCTTCAAGACCTGCTCTACCGCCATCAGAGCGGCGAACTCCGCTGCGACATTCCGCTGATTATTTCCAACCATCCCGATAACCAGCGCATCGCCGACTTCTACCGCGTCCCTTACTTCATCGTGCCGGTCACGAAAGAAAATAAGCGGGAAGCAGAACAGCAGCAAATCGCGCTCATCCGCGAACACAGGTGCAGTCTTGTCGTCCTCGCCCGCTATATGCAGGTGCTCTCGAACGAGTTCATCGCCACTCTGGGCTCCGAGAACCTGATCAACATTCACCACTCTTTCCTGCCCGCGTTCGTCGGCTCCAAGCCCTACCACCAGGCGTTTCAGCGTGGCGTGAAGCTGATCGGCGCCACCGCTCACTACGTTACTCAAGTACTCGACGATGGCCCCATCATCGAACAGGATGTCGTCCGCATTTACCACCGCGACACCATCGACGACCTGATTCAGAAGGGCCGCGACATCGAAAAAGTAGTCCTGTCGCGCGCTGTTCGCTGGCACGTGGAAAACCGCATTCTGCTGTATGGAAACAAAACCGTAGTCTTCCAATAGCCCCCCAGGGGCACCTGATTCCCGTAGAGACGGGTCTTGCCCCGTCTCCACACGCGGGTAGTAGTGCAGTCACTTCCGTAACCACGTAACTAATTGCGTTGCCGTTCCCTTTCAGCTTTACTAAAGGAGGCCACGATTTGGACACATTACTGCGCGATCTCGAAGGAGCTGACTTTGGTTGAGGACCCCAAGTGGGAACTGGCGTTGCTGGCCACCGTCCAGAGCTTCTACCAGCGGCTGCTGAGCGACCAACTCGGCGGAGAGCTGCCCGCGCCCGCCGAACTCGCCCCTGACGTCATCAGTCACGCCGACGACGTCCGCTCTACCCTCGATCAGATGCAGCTCTGGATCCAGCTCCTCGACATGGCCATCACTCCTGCCATGCTGCGGATCGGGGTGCAATCCGACCTCGATCCCGAGGTTGCCGAAGCCCTGCTGCGCTACTTCGCGCGCCACCGCGACGATTCCGGCGCCAATCGCGACAAAACCGATCTGGTCGCGACCTTTCTGTTTCGCCATCCCCGCGTGTCCGGCCAGTGGGAACAGCGCGGCTACGGCCTCGATGGATCGATTCCTCTATCTCCGTTTGAAATTGCACTGCTGGAAATCCTGTCTGAGTCCGACGTACCCGTGCTCTCCGATGCCGATGTGCAACTGCTGCGCGAATTCGGCCCCTTGCTCGATCAGGCGAATCGCTTCCAGGACTTCAGCGCCCTCATGGACTCCGGCATCATTCAGCGGGTTCGGGAATTAAAATCGTCGCTCGGCGAGTCGATTTATCACCCCGGAGTGCTGGCCACTCTCGCGCCTTACAATGCGGCATTCGGCGACCGTTTCCATGCCCTGTTCGCCGCCGCCGCGCAAGAGATCAAGGATTTCGCCACACGCCTGGAAGAACTCGGCGGCAGCATCCTCAGTACAGTCGACGGCGTCGAAGTCACCGTCGAGCATGTGCATGCCCTGAACCAGGAAGCCTTGCTGAAAACTGACTACAGTGCAGCCCTCGAAAAATTTCGCCGCGTCTCCCGGCTGAAAAAAGAACTGGAGCGCCGGCCGCCGATCCGGCGCGCCAATCCAGACACCACGCCTGCCAGTCATGCTGTAGGCGCTGGCGGTGCGGCGGCTGCTCCGGCGCTCGCTCCCAAGTATGTTCCCGGCGCCATCACACCGCAGGCGCTCTCGGTCGAAGAAGCCAAGTTGCGCAGAGTCGAAGAATCGATCCGCGTCTTTGTACGCGTCGCCGATCCCAAGTTCCGCCAGATCGTGCCCATGCGCTATTTCAACCTGATGCTCAGTCCCGCCGAGGTTGAAGCCTATACCGCCGACTATCTCGAACAAGCAGGACCGCGGGCGGACGCTGCTCGCATGGTGCTCCGCATTGTCGCGGTAACCGCGCGCCTCACCACCGAGATGGAGGAGTTCAAGCGCTCGCGGAATTCTCGCTCCGTCTGGAAGTTGCACGCCGATTCTCTGGTAGTCCTGATCGACCTTGCCAAGCGCCTCGCGGAAGCCGTGGACCGGCTCGCCTTGTCCATCGCTCAGCAGCCCATCGGCAAGCAGCCCATCGACCAGCAGACGGAGACGCAGGCAAACTGCGAGCCTCTCCGCAGTTCGCTCGAAAAGCTGCGCGAGCGCACC
>JBEKIB010000142.1:0-7394 GCA_050011975.1 Terriglobales bacterium
ATGTAGCATTCCTCGATGGAGGGGCCTATGAGTACGGCACCAACAAAGTTGCAGTCAATTATGGCAATCTGTTGACCGGGTCGTTTGCGCGTGGCACTACGGGCAGCTTTACTTCTTCGTTCGGCAGTTGGGATACTAACTCGTTACCCGCCGTTAATCCGACCCCCTTTAGCCCAGGCCTCGGAGCCGGCACTCTGATCAACGCATTTAGCCCGAAGAAAGACGGCTTTGCGCCCTACAGTCAGCAGTGGAACGTGAATTTGCAGCGCGAGCTGCCATTCAACATGTTCATCACCGCTGCATGGGTAGGAAACCGCATCATTCACCTACCGAGCCAAAACAATGAAATCGACCAGATGAACCCCCAGTACGATGCTTCGCTGGGCTCCTCACTGGCGGATGTGTTCCAGCCGGGCCAGACATCGCTGGATGGCGTTCCGTTGCCCTACCCCGGCTTCGTCAATGATTTCGGAGGGTCGGCCACCGTGGCCCAGGCGCTCGTGCCCTATCCGCAGTACTCGAAGATCTTCAACAACTTTGAAGGTTTCGGAACAACCTACTACCAGAGTGCCCAGATCGAGATTGAAAAACGCTATACCAACGGATTGTCCTTCCTCGCGGGATACACGCTCTCCCGTTTGATGGACAACACGAGCAGCGGATTTTCAAGCTTCACCTCGGGCGGCATCAACAAGTACAACCAGAAACCGGAGTGGGCGGTCTCGAACGCCAATGAGCCGCAGACTCTGAAAGTAAGCGGAACCTACATGCTGCCGATCGGCCCGGGCAAGAAGTATGTGAATAACCACACGATGGGCAACTTAGTCGGGGGCTGGCAAGTAGGCTGGATCCTGGACTACGAGGCCGGATCGGTGAACGGCCCCGGCGAAAACGGCACGCCCTTCCCGAACGGGTTCGACCGTCCGGATCGCAATTCATCGGTCGGCCTCAGCACCGCTTCGTACAGTAAAGTGCGCGATTACTTCGTTGGCAAAATACCGGTCGCACAAATGTATAATCCCGCCGCCTTCACGCTAACCCCAACCCAGTACGTCCTCGGGACCGCCCAAAGGAACTATGAGGGGATGAGAAACGCTCCGTTGGCCCTGGAAAGCATCAATGCCAAGAAGAACTTCTACATCGGAGAGCGCTTTACGGGCATTCTCTCGGTGGATTACTTCAACGCTTTCAACCGAACGCAGTTCAACGGTCCCGATAACAACGCCAGCGACGGCACCTTTGGGCAAGTGACTTCGCAGGGTTCGAATGTCTCGAACCGACAAGGACAAGTGAGCTTCCGATTAGAGTTCTGAGTTAGCCGCCTCCTGAATTGCACCATTGCGATTCTCCTAACCATGCCGGGCTGCCCTCACACAGTCCGGCATTTTTTCATCCGTGTCGCAAATGCGGCATTCATGCGCTTTTTCATTTTCAGACCTCGCTTTACTCCGGGCAGTTGCATTGTAGAGAATCAAATATAATCTCGGATCATGAGACACTTACCCGGCGGAATTTCGTTGCATTGCACACGCTGTTGCTTAGCTGGCGCGGTGCTCTTCTTTTGCCATGCGGGAGCGCTCGCACAGCAGGACGATAGCGAAGTCACCCCGGCGGTTCAGCGCTTGTACGCCGAGGCCAGCGCCGCCGCCGAGAACGGCGACTCCGCCGGGGCAATTGAAAAGTATCGATCGATTATCAAACTCGCTCCCCATCTCGCTGCGGCATACAACAACCTGGGCGTCCTCTACTTCAATCAGCACGACTTCGCGCACGCCGCAGAAGTTCTCAAGCTAGGACTGGAGCTCAATTCGGAAATGCCCACTGCCTCGGCCATGCTCGGAATGAGTTATGTCCAGTTGGGCGAGGATCAGAAAGCCGAACCGCTTCTTCGCAAAGCTCTGCGCGCGAATCCGAAAGATGATCAGATTGAGATGATGCTTTCGCGATTGCTCATCAACACAGCGAAGCTCGATGAGGCCGCTCTGCACCTGAATAATTTTCTGGCCCGAAATCCAAACAACCAGGAAGCGTGGTATCTACTGGGGAAGACTTATCTGCAGATGTCAGAGCACGCGCTGAAGAAGATCAACGAGATCGATCCTAACTCTGTCGTCGCGCACGAGATCGCAGGCGAAATAGATGAGAGTATGCACAATTACGATCTGGCCCTCGTCGAATACAAAAAGGCCATAGACATGGCTCCCCAGCAGCCGGGCACGCATATGCATATGGGAGACGCTTACTGGTACATCGGCAAATGGCAGTCGGCAGAGACGGAGTTCAAAGCAGAACTTGCCAACGATCCCAACAACTGTATGGCGCGCTGGAAACTGGCGAACTCAATGCTCGAGGCCAACGATTCCAGCGAAGAAGCATTGTCTCAATTGACTAGTTCTCTCCAACGTTGTCCCACACTCATGCAAGCACGCGTAGATCGCGCTCGCGCGCTGTTGAGACTGGGAAGGCAGCCCGAAGCCTTGCCTGACCTGTTGATGGCTGAGAGAGACAGCCCGAGCGAGCCCAGCATTCACTTCCTTCTCGCTAACGTTTACAGGTCCCAGGGCAAGAGTTCCGAGGCGCAAGAGGAGATGCGCAAATATGGGACCTTGCAGAGAGAATCTAGCGCGGCCGTGGCAGGTCAGGCCAGCGAGTCAAACACGATCAAGAGCAACGCTCACTGAGAAACTCCTGGCGGTTTTCTGCGTGAAGGTACTTTGTTGCATTACAGTTTTTGCAGCGCCAACTCGTCAGGCCACTCCGGTTCGGGAGGCAGATGCAGTCTGCGCAGAATGTCATGCAGCAATCTACCGGAGCTATGTTGCCACGCCAATGGCGAATGCAAGCGGTCTCGCGGTTGAAAAACTGCATTCGGCCACATTCGTTCATTCCGCGTCGTCAACCGAGTACACAATTGGGGAACGCAACAATCAGGCATTCCTAACCTATCGTTCACTTAAGGCACCAGACGTTGCCGGCGATTTTCGGTTGGACTATTTTCTTGGCTCTGGTCACCTAGGAACCACTTATCTGTATTCCATCGGCGATTTCCTTTTTGAGTCTCCGGTTGCGTGGTATGGGAATTCAATGGGTTACGACATGAAACCGGGATTGGCACTCTTGGATCGTATACCGCCGCCGCTTCCGATGCAGAGCGGCTGTCTGCGCTGTCATATGAGCTCTGTCCAAGCCAGTGACACCGGTACTATCAATCGCTATCAAGGACTGGCATTCCTCCACACCGGCATTACCTGCGAGGCTTGTCATGGAAATTCGCAAGAGCATGTTCTCACTCGCGGGAAAGCAAAGGTCGTCAGTCCAGCAAAACTGGATGCCAATCGCCGGGATTCAATCTGTATCAGTTGTCATCTGGAGGGAGATGTCTCCGTGGAGCGCGCCGGCCGTTCGGCTCTGAATTATCGCCCCGGCGAGTCGATCTTCGATTATTTGTCTTATTATGTTCGCGCCGGCGCCAGGCTCACAACGCGCGGCGTCAGCGAGGTTGAGCAACTCGACCGTAGCGCCTGCAAGCGCGCGAGCGGAGCCAGAATGTCATGTACCACATGCCATGATCCGCACTACACGCCGGATGCGCAGCGCCGCACAACATTTTTTCGCACCAAGTGCCTCACCTGCCATAGCGAGCCGGAGTTTGCATCAAAACATCACCCCGAGAACCAGGATTGCACCAGTTGTCACATGGGCCGCACAGGTGCGGCAAATATTCCTCATGTAGCTTGGACGGATCACCGTATTCTAAAGCAACCGGAAGAGTCAACTAATGAGCAGGCGAGCAACGGAGAGGACAAACTGGTGCCGCTCTTTGCCACGGAATCAAGCAAGCGCGATCTGGCCATGGCGTATTATCAGTTGTTGCTTGAAGGAAATCGATCCTTTGAAGCGACTGCCTGGAGCGAACTGCAAGGGCAGCGGGGGGCGATTGCGGATGACGAACAGGCTCTCGACGCCTTGGGAAACATCTCTGCGGAGCGGGGAGATTACAAGATCTCAGAACAAGTCTTCCGGAGAGTTCTCGAGATCGATCCTGACGATTCTACAGCGCTTTCGAATCTTGGCATACTGCTGGCAAAGCAGGGAAAACCCAAAGATGCAATTCCGTTCTTGAGGTCTGCCTTCGACCGCAATCTTGATATTCCAGCCTTCGCAATGAATCTTGCCCGAGTAGAATGCATGACGGGAGACGGTCCAGCAGCGCGAAAGACCCTTGCGGAGGCCCTCTTCTATTCTCCGAACCTTGAGGACATTCGACGATTGCAGACGCAGATGAAATCATGCGATGCTGACGGCAAGTAACCATCGAATGGAAAAGCTAAGAATTCAAATTATTTCTTGTGGCCTGCTTCTGCTTACAGTTTGTGCGCGGATAGCTGTTTGCCAGCAGCAGCCCGACCCCCTGGCGAATGAGCGTGCGCTCTTGACTGGTGGCAAACTCGCAGAGTCAGAGGCGGCTATACTCATTTATCTCAAGACAAACCCGTCATCCGCCGATGCACACTTCCTCCTGGGCTATGTGCTCTTCCGCGAAAAGAAAGCAAGAGAATCGCTTGCCGAGTTCACCGCAGGCGCGAAATTCCGGCGTCCGCGTCCCGATGAGTTAAAGGTCGTTGCCTCCGATTACGTCATGCTCGGTGACTTTGGGGATGCTGACAAATGGTTCTCTGAGGTCGTTGCCGACGCGCCGAACGATGCTGATGCGAACTATCTGCTTGGACGGACGAAGTTCAATGAGAACGATTTTCCCGCAGCGATATCGAGTTTCGAGCGCGCGTTGATCTTACATCCGAAGTATGTGGAGGCGGAGAACAACATCGGATTGGCGTGGCGGGAGTTGAACGATCTCGAGAAAGCTGAGGCTGCGTTTCGGGCAGCCATCGAATGGCAGGGAGACGCACCTGGCGATGCACAGCCATTCTTGAATCTGGGAACGTTGCTTGCCGATCAAAGCAGAATTGAACAGGCGATCCCTTATCTTGATAAGGCTGCCGTTCTGTCTCCCGACAACCCAACAGTTCATGAAGAACTGAGTCATGTCTATGCTGCGCAGCAGAACCTGCCAAAAGCGCAAAGCGAATTGGAAAAGGCCGTTACGTTGGCGCCCAACATATCAAGCCTTCATTTCAAGCTCGGTCAGATTTACCGAAAAGAAGGAATGCGTGACCGCGCGCGAGAAGAATTCGCCGTCTGTGCGAAACTGAGTGGAGCCCATTCGTCGGACAAAACCCCGAACCCAATTTCAATAAAAAGTGCGGAAGATCGGTAGTTCATCAATTCAGCTTCACCGGGTCTCACGCGATGCGTGAGGCACAAGCCGGTCACATTCTCTCTCGCGATCTTGGCAAACTCTACGGAGACACAACCTCGCGAAGACTCTGAATGGCCTTTTCCCGGTGAGATAGATTTGCGACAGATGTGCCCGAAGAGTATCTGCATTCGGCTCTTTTCAAGCGTAGCAGGAGGTTCGCCGCCAACTGGGAAGTACTGTACCGAGTGGCCCACGACTCGCCGAGCGCCGGGATAAACCGGCATGTTGTAGGAGGTGCAAGTCCTCCACAGGAAAGGAGACAGCGACTCCATTCTGGCCTCGAGTCTTGCAGGTGACGTCGTGAGGCGTTAGTTGAAGCGTGGATCAGGATGCCGACTGCATGGTGTGTAGTGGGAAGGCAACACGGCAGCTGCGTTATACGCGAGTGGCTGTCCGGTCCTGCGTAGTCGAAGAACCCGGGCACGCTGCGAAAACAACATGCACGAGAACCGGGAGATCTCCAGCACGCCTTGGTGTGACAGCCAAGGCCGGCCCGCGAAGGCCATAAACCGCAATGCGGACGCGCACGTGTTGGAGAAGTCGGACTGTGCCGTAGTACCTGTGAACCAGCCGAACAAAGAAGCAGCAGCTTCAGCGGAGGTTGGGGAGGGAAGGGCACAGCCGAAGGAGAACATCGATCAGTCACACATGCCCCCGACACAGAGCGGGAAACGCATGTCCCAGGGACTGGACGGTGTGCGACAAGCAGCAAAGGAAAGAAAGCAGGAACGGTTCACTTCCTTGCTCCACCATCTAAGTGTTGATTTACTCCGCGACAGCTTCTACGCGCTTAAACGTAAAGCTTCGCCGGGTGTAGATGGCGTGACGTGGCAGGAGTATGAAACCGGTCTTGAAGATCGGATCATCGATCTCCATAGCCGGGTTCATCGTGGAACGTACCGGGCGCAACCTTCAAAGCGAGTCTATATACCGAAGTTGGATGGACGGCAGCGTCCAATCGGCATCGCGGCTGTGGAGGACAAAGTACTCCAACAAGCGGTTGTGACGATCCTCAATCAGATATACGAGGTAGACTTCAAGGGCTTCTCTTACGGGTTTCGACCGGGCCGCAGCCCGCATCAGGCGCTCGACGCTCTGACGGTGGGCATCCAACGGAAGAAAGTGAACTGGATTCTCGACGCTGATGTTCTAGGCTTTTTCGATAATTTAAGTCACGAATGGGCCTTAAAGTTCATCAAGCACCGGGTGGCCGATCGAAGGATACTTCGCCTGATCCGGAAATGGTTGAAGGCGGGAGTATCAGAAGACGGCCAGTGGTCGGAGAGCAATAAAGGTACCCCGCAGGGGTCAGTGGCTTCACCGCTGATCGCTAACGTGTACATGCATTACCTCTTCGATCTGTGGGCTGATGTCTGGCGCAGGAAAGTGGCGAAGGGCGATGTCATCATCGTTCGCTACGCCGACGATCTTGTGATGGGTTTTCAGCACCGAGCGGATGCTGAACGCTTCCTTAGAGAGTTTAAGGAACGGCTGGCGAAGTTCGGCTTGGAATTACATCCTGACAAGACGCGACTAATCGAGTTCGGGCGCTATGCGGCCCGTGACCGAGAACAGCACGGCAAGGGAAAACCGGAGACCTTCAACTTCTTGGGCTTCACCCACTACTGTGGGCAGCGGCACAAGACCAAAACCTTCACCGTATGGCGGATCACTGCGCAAAAGCGGATGGCTGCGAAGCTCAAAGATATCAAGGTTGAACTTCAACGCCGGATGCATGATCGCGTGGTCGAAGTCGGTGCATGGCTATGGAAGGTGGTATCGGGTTACTACCTCTATCATGCTGTTCCCGGCAACATCGATCAGTTGTACCTCTTCAAGCATCGCGTCCATCGGCTCTGGCGAAGCGTTCTAATCCGCCGAAGTCAGAAAGCGCGAAAGAAGTGGGCGAAATATGGCCCGATCTTCGACAGATGGATCCCAACACCTCGCATCCTGCATCCCTATCCCGATGCTCGCTTCTACGCCACTCATCCTTCGTAAGAGCCGTATGCGTAAACGCGCCCGTACGGATCTGCGCAGGGGGCGATCAGCGATGATCGTCCCTACTGCGACC
>JBEKIB010000143.1:0-5547 GCA_050011975.1 Terriglobales bacterium
CCATCGAGCGTCACGCGAATGCCAGTCTTTTCATCTTTGAGCGACTTGACCGTGGTATTCAGCAGGATCGCGGAGAAAAGTTTTTCCAGCCGCTTGTGCAGAGGCAGCACCAGGTCTCGGTCGGCGCCGGGCAGCAGACCGGGTATCATTTCGACGCAGGTCACTTTGCTGCCAAGCGTGGCATAAACCGATCCCAGTTCCAATCCGATATAGCCGCCGCCAATGACGAGCAGCGTTTTCGGAATGTCGGGCAGGTCGAGAGCGCCGGTAGAATCCATAAGGCGCGGGCTGTCGAGCTTGAGGCTGGGCACGATAGTCGGGCGCGATCCGGTAGCGATGATGATGCGGTCGAAAGTGAGATTCTCTTCGCCGCCGGCTGCAGTCTTCGTAACTTTCAGCGTGGTCGAATTCACGGTCGAACTTACGAAAGCGGCTTTGCCCTGCACGAGCTGCACCGAGTGCTGTTTGGATAACTGTCCCAGTCCGCCGGTCAGCTTCTTGACGACACTCTCTTTCCATCCGCGAAGCTTGTTGAGGTCAACTTTAGGCTCGCCAAATTCGACGCCCCAGTTCTTTGCCTGCTCGGCTTCTTCGAGCAGCTTGGCCACGTGCAGCAAGGCCTTGGACGGGATGCAGCCGCGATAAAGACAGACGCCGCCGGGGTTCACTTCCGGATCGATCAGCGTAACTTTCATGCCCAGGTCGGCAGCCAGGAATGCGGCAGCATAACCGCCGGGTCCGCCGCCAATTACTGCCACACGGAGATTCGAATTGTTCGCCATTTTCTTTCCGTCCTCTAATCACCACTCTTGTCATCCTGAGCGAAGCGAAGGACCTGCTTCTTGCCGTGCCGCGAAACAGCAGGTCCTTCGCTTCGCTCAGGATGACAAGTCTATGTATGGTATCGGGCGCTGGCCCAGCCTTTCACTCATTTAATGTACGAGGGTGCCCCGTCCTTGTCGCGTTTTTTGCGACAGGGGGGATTTTGAATTCCTACCGCCAACGAAATTTATTGACATAACCCGCGCCTCGCCCGACAATAGAATTCTGATTGGGGCAGTTTCGAGGCGCGTCCATCAACAAAGACGCCCCTCGAAGCTGCCCCAAAACCATTTTCAGCGCTCTTTGACAACATAAGTCCTTTATTCTGAAAGACTTTATAAGTAAGTCCTTTAGATTCAAAGACCGAAGCAAAAATTCCCCGCTAACCCCATGATTCCATTAGGCAGGGGGGAGGGGGGGTGGGGGTACTAACCAGTAAATACCCTCCCGAGCTGGGAAACCAGCATTCGGTCTCGTTTGCGGCATTTATCCCTGCACCGAAAGTAAAAACGGCTGCTCGAAGGCCTCCGCGATCCAGCGCAGAAAACGCGCGGCGTCGGCGCCATCGATCAACCGGTGATCGTACGAGAGGGAGAGCGGCAGAATCAAGCGCGGCTCGAATTTACTTTTATCGCTCACCCACTCCGGCTCCATCCGCGAACGCGAAAGACCCAGAATCGCGACTTCGGGATGATTCACAATGGGAGAAAATCCAGTGCCGCCGATTCCTCCGAGATTGGTGATGGTAAATGTGCCGCCTTCCATCTCTTCGACTGTGAGCTTGCGGTCACGAGCTTTCTTCGAGAGCTGCGTCATCTCCGCCGCCAACTCGACGATATTCTTCTTGTCCACGTCGCGAATCACCGGCACCAGCAGCCCGCGATCCGTGTCCACGGCAACGCCGATGTTGATGTACTGCTTGTAGATGATTTCTTCTTTCCCCATGTCAATCGAGGCGTTGAACTGGGGAAAGACTTTCAGGGCGGACGCGCAGACTTTCAGCGCGATCGCCGTGACGGTCATCTTGCCGCCAGCTTCTTCCGCGCGCGGCGCGAAGCGGGCGCGCAAATGTTCGAGTTCGGTGATGTCGGCGCGATCCTGCTGCGTGACATGCGGAATCGTGTTCCAAGCCTGACGCAGATGCTCGGCGGTTTTGCGCCGCACCCCGCGCATCGAAACCCGTTCCGTCTTGCCCCACTTGGCGAAGTCGGGCAGTTCGGGTTCGACGAAGCTTCCCCGCGGAATTTGCGCCGCCGCGGCCGCCGCTATTAAAGCGTTCTTGGCGCAAAGCTTCACATCTTCTTCACTGATGCGGCCGCCCGGACCGCTGCCAGGCACGCCGCGAATATCCACACCAATTTCGCGCGCCAGTCGGCGCACGTGCGGCGCCGCGGGTATCGGATCGCGATCTGTCCCCGCAACTTTGCCCAGTTGCACGGGCATGCTGAAGGCCGGTGTCGCGGTTTGCGGTTTATCCGGAGGCAGCGCCTGTTCTTCCGTTTTGCCCTCGGCGCGCATGGCCAACTGAAACGCAAGCCGCGCCGCTTGCTGTCCGGAGATGTGTTCCACCGGTTCGTGCCGGCGAGCAGGTTCCGCCTCGACGACTACGCCGCCCTCCAGCGTAAAGATGACCTCACCAACTTTGACCTTTTGTCCCTCTTTGACTTTGATCTCACGCACGACGCCGCCGATCGAGGAGGGAACTTCGATCACGGCTTTATCGGTTTCGAGCTCCATGACAGGCTGGCCTGCGGTGATGCTGGCGCCGGGCTTGATCATCAAGCGAACGAGGTCGCCGCTTTCGATATTCTCGCCCAGTTCGGGCAGCTTAAATTCCGTTGGCATTCTTTTGTTGTCCCTCGAGCTCGTTCGCCTAGCTGGTGGCCGGATTACGTTTTTCCGGATCGATGCCAAGATCGCGGATTGCTTTCTCCAGAGTTTTCGCACTGACCGCTTCGCCGCCGTCAGCCGCCAGCGCATGCAGCGTGGCGAGCACGATATGCTTTGCGTCCACCTCGAAAAAATCCCGCAGGGATGCACGATTCTCGCTGCGCCCGAAACCGTCTGTGCCGAGCGCCACCAGCTTGCCCGGAACCCACTGCGCAATACTCTCCGGCAAAACCTTCATATAATCCGATGCCGCAATAAAAGGGCCGGGGCCGGACGCGCCCTGCAGTGTCTGCGTAACGTATGGCACCTTGGCTGTCTGTGTGGGATGCAGCATGTTCCAGCGCGCGCAGTCGTTTGCCTCGCGATAGAGTTCCTTGTAACTGGTGACGCTCCACACGTCGGCCGCGACGCCATAATCCTTTTCCAGAATCGCCTGCGCTTTGAGCACCTCAAACATAATGGTGCCGCTGCCCAGTAACTGTGCGCGCAGCTTCGCATTTTTCTTTTCAGAAGCTTTGTAGCGGTACAGACCTTTGAGGATGCCCTCGCGAATACCCGGCTGGCTGGGCATCTCGGGCATCGGCAGCGGCTCGTTGGTGACCGTCAAATAATAAAAGATGGATTCGCCATCGACATACATGCGCTTGATGCCGTCCTGAATGATGATGGCGATCTCATAGGCGAAGGCCGGATCGTAAGCCAGCAGGTTCGGCACGGCGAGAGCCAGCACGTGGCTGTGTCCATCCTGATGCTGCAGGCCTTCGCCCGCCAGCGTCGTTCTTCCCGCCGTGCCACCGATGAGGAAGCCGCGGCAGCGCATGTCGGCCGCGGCCCAGATCAGGTCGCCGATGCGCTGAAATCCGAACATCGAGTAATAAATAAAGAAGGGAATCGTGTTGATGCCGTGATTGGCGTACGCGGTACCGGCGGCGATGAAAGAACACATCGATCCCGCTTCGGTGATGCCCTCTTCCAGAATCTGTCCGTTCTTCGCCTCCTTGTAATAAAGGAGCGTATCCATATCGACCGGCTCATAGAGTTGGCCGACGTTCGAATAGATTCCGACTTGGCGGAAGAGCGCCTCCATGCCGAACGTGCGGGCTTCATCGGGAACCACGGGCACGATGAAGCGGCCCACTTCGGGGTCGCGCAGGAGCTTCGAGAGCATGCGCACGAAGACCATGGTGGTCGAAGCGTCGCGACCCTCCGTGCCTTTGTAGAACTCCTCAAACAGCGCTTCAGAAACCGGCTTCAGCGGCGTGGCGCGCACCTTTCGCACCGGCATGTAGCCGCCCAGTTGTTTGCGGCGGTCTTGCAGGTATTTGATTTCCGCGCTGTCGTCGGCGGGACGATAGAAGGGCGCATCGTGGAGCTCGCCGTCTGGAATCGGGATGCCGAAGCGCGAGCGGAAGATTTGCAGCTCATCGTCATTCAGCTTTTTCTGCTGGTGCGTGATGTTCTTGCCTTCGCCTGCTTCACCGAGTCCATAGCCCTTGATGGTTTTGGCGAGAATGATGGTGGGAGATCCCGTGTGCTCAACCGCCGCCTTGTACGCGGCATAGACTTTGATCGGGTCGTGCCCGCCGAGCCGCATGCGGGCGAGTTGCTCGTCCGAAAGATGCTCGACCATTTTCAGCAGCCGGGGATCGGTGCCGAAAAAATTCTGCCGGAAATACGCACCGCTCTCGACGAAATATTTCTGGTACTGGCCGTCGGTGATCTCGCCCATGCGCCGGACGAGCAGGCCATCGCGATCGGCCTGAATGAGCGGATCCCAATCGCCGCCCCAGATCAGCTTGATGACGTTCCATCCCGCCCCACGGAAAATCGCTTCCAGTTCCTGAATGATCTTGCCGTTACCGCGCACCGGTCCGTCGAGGCGCTGCAGGTTGCAATTGACGACGAAAATCAAGTTGTCGAGCCGCTCGCGCGAAGCCAGGGTAATCGAGCCGAGCGACTCGGGTTCGTCCATTTCGCCATCGCCCAGAAACGCCCAGACCTTGCCTCCGGTCGAGGTTTTCAATCCGCGATTTTCCAGATACTTGATGAAGCGCGCGTGATAGATCGCCTGAATCGGGCCCAGTCCCATCGACACGGTCGGAAATTCCCAGAAGTCGGGCATGAGCCAGGGATGCGGATACGACGAGAGTCCGCCGCCAGCCTTCAACTCCCGGCGGAAGTTCTCTAACTTCTCTTTGGGGATGCGGCCCTCGAGGTAAGCGCGGGCGTAAATTCCGGGCGCGGCGTGTCCCTGGAAATAGACGATATCGCGGTCGCCGGATTCGGTGGAGGCGTGAAAAAAATGATTGAACGCCACTTCATAGAGCGTGGCCGCCGAAGCAAACGTGGAAATGTGTCCGCCGATGCCTTCCTGAATCTTATTGGCGCGGACAACCATGGCCATGGCGTTCCAGCGCACCAGGCTCTTGATGCGGCGCTCCATTTCCTGGCTTCCGGGAAACGGCGGTTGCTGCCGCGAAGGGATCGTATTCTGGTAAGGAGTCGTCGCCGAAAACGGCAGGTTGATCCCAGCCTCACGCCGCGCGTGCAACGCCAGTTGCTGCAAAAGTCGTCCCGCACGGTCCGGTCCGCCATGCGAGAGGACGTAGTCAAGCGAGTCCAGCCACTCCCGCGTTTCGAGCACTTCGATGCCGTTAGTCGCCTGCGTCTCAGCCACGTTGAACCACCCCACGAATGATTGCGATGCTCCATCATAAAGAATTGAGAGGAATTTTGCTGGAGAGGCGTGTAGCGCGGGCGCCCCCGCCCGCGTCGCGACACCGAGACGACCAATGCGACGAGGTATCCACCATGCGAAGGCCATGGCCGGGATAG
>JBEKIB010000144.1:0-6239 GCA_050011975.1 Terriglobales bacterium
GAAGACAAGTACAACATTGTCGACGTCCTGGAGAAGCACGGCCACATGGTCGGTATGACCGGCGACGGGGTGAACGACGCGCCCGCGCTGAAGAAGGCGGACTGCGGCATCGCGGTTTCCGGTGCGACAGACGCGGCTCGTGCGGCTGCGTCCATCGTGCTGCTGGCGCCCGGCCTGTCGGTAATCATCGATGCGATTAAGGAGAGCCGTCGCATTTTCCAGCGGATGAACAGCTACGCGATCTACCGCATCGCCGAAACGCTGCGCGTGCTGTTTTTCATGACGCTGGCGATCCTGGTATTTAACTTCTATCCGGTGACGGCGGTGATGATCGTGATCATCGCAGTGCTCAACGACGGAGCCATCCTGTCCATAGCGTATGACAACGTTCATTACAAGGATAAGCCCGAGGCCTGGAACATGCGCCTGGTTTTGGGGATTTCCACGGTGCTGGGCGTTATCGGCGTCGTGGCTGCGTTTGGGCTGTTTTATCTTGGCGAGCGCGTATTCCACTTAGACCAGGCGCACGTCCAAACGCTGATGTACCTGAAGCTGTCCGTGGCCGGACATTTGACGATTTTCCTGACGCGCACACGGGGCCCCTTCTGGTCCATACGCCCGGCGCGGATTCTATGGATAGCCGTGCTCGGCACGCAAACTGTGGCGACCCTGATTGCGGTTTATGGGCTGTTTATGACACCCCTCGGCTGGGGCTGGGCAGCGTTCGTTTGGGGCTATGCTCTGGCTTGGTTCCTCCTCAATGACCGCGTAAAACTGCTCGCCTATAAGATTTTTGATCCCGTCAAGGCCAAGTCTAAATTTGAAGCCAAGGCTGAACCTAGGCCTGGAGCCAAAACCGAGGTGAAGCCTGAGGCCAAAGCCGAGCCTAAGCCCGAGGCCAAGACGCCGTCCGATTTGACGCCGCAGATCGCGAAACGAGCCTATGAACTCTACGAGGGGCGAGCCCGCAAGGACGGTCGAGCAGTTCAGGACTGGGAGAAGGCAGAGCGGGAGATTCGGAAAGAGCCGAAACCTGAAGCGAAGGTCGAGCCGAAACCTGAAGCCAAAGCCGAGGCGAAGCCGGAAGCCAAGGCCGAGCCCAAGCCTGAAGGCAAAGCTGAGGCACCGCCGGAAGCCAAAGCCGAACCTAAGATTGAAGCCAAACCCGAGTCTAAGCCCGGAGCCAAGACACCGTCCGATTTGACACCGCAGATCGTCAAGCGAGTCCATGAACTCTACGAGGAGCTAGGGCGCGAGGATGTTCGAGAAGTTGAGGGATGGGAGAAGGCGGAGCGCGAGACTCGGAAAGATCAGAAAAGGACATAAAGATGTTGCGTGACCTTTTTCTCTGAGCACCGGCAATTTGCTAAGAGCATGCACGCAGTTGGTACCACCGAAGGGAAAAGATGAAAATCCATTCAAAGAATTTTCGTGTCCTGCCAGAAAAGAAGATCGAACTCAAACACTTGCCGACGATCGTGAAGCCCTTTTGCAACTCAAAGGAGAGATATAAAAAACTCCTGGAAGAACACATTGCAGAGTTGAGCTCGCTGCAAAACCTTCACTACGCCTCCAACCGCTATGCGCTGCTGCTGATCTTTCAGGGGATGGACTCTGCGGGCAAGGACGGCGCCATCCGGCACGTCATGTCGGGAGTCAATCCCGAAGGCTGCGAGGTTTTCAGTTTCAAACAACCGAGCGCCGAAGAACTGGAACACGATTTTCTCTGGCGCACGACTTGTCGGCTTCCCGAACGCGGACGGATCGGCATCTTCAATCGTTCCTACTATGAGGAAGTGCTCATCGTTCGCGTGCATCCGGAGATTCTCCGCAACCAGCGGCTTCCGGAAGAGTTGGTCGACGAGAAAAACATCTGGAAGGAGCGGTATCGGTCGATCGTTGACCTGGAGCGGCACCTTTATCACAACGGAACACGGATCGTTAAAATATTTCTAAACCTTTCGTACGAAGAGCAGCGCAAGCGGTTTCTGGAGCGCATTGACGAGCCCGACAAAAACTGGAAAGTCAGCTCATCGGACAATCGCGAAAGGAAATACTGGAAGCATTACATGGACGCGTATGAGGATTGCCTGAACGCGACAAGCACCCATCACGCTCCCTGGTACGCCGTTCCCGCCGATGATAAGGAAAACGCACGCTTGATTGTTTCCCGCATTGTCCTCGATGCGCTCCAGGATCTCAAGATGGCATATCCGAAGACCACGGAGAAGCGTCGGCAGGAATTGCAAGCGATTGGCAAGGAGCTATCCAAAGAGAAGTAACGGTGGAATGGTGGAATTGTGCTCTCTTAGTTGAGGAGTGCTACCAAGCAGACTCAAAAGGCCGACACTCGTCGTTAACTCATTAGCCACCGGCGTGAAGAATGCACGTTTTTCGGTCGAGACTGTGGCCCGGGGGAACCACGCGGGCGTAGCATTGCACCGGAGGTGGAGATGGAATCGACTGGGCAGGGCCTGTCGGACGCGGCGCAGCAACAACCTGTGATCGAAAGGCAGTCAGCGCCCGATTTTTTCGATTCCTCCCTTGAGTGGCGACGCGTGTTCGCGGAGGCCTGGGGGCGCCTTGATCGGAGTGGCTTTCGAGTGGATTCTTAAGGGAAGCCCGCAGCGGCCGGCAGGATCGCCGCGCAGGGCACGATCCGTGTCGATGATTCGCCCGGGTCGGATACTTGAGCGCGACGAAGTGTATCCCTATCTCATATTGGCATCCCGCAGGAGTTTGGTCCGCCGTTCTTCGTATTCCTCGCTTGTGATCTCCCCGGCGGCATATCTCCTTTTGAGCACCTGCAGGGGCGATTGCATTTCCCGGTAGGTAGTCCGTCTCACCGGCATCATGAAGGAAAAGAACAACATCCAGAGCAGGATCCAAAAAAACCACCAATACCAATGCATTCCCCAAAAATAGTACATAATAAACTCCGAAAATGTGCGGGTTATCGTTTCCCGGCTGGTGCCGATGACTTGGAAATGTCTTCATGGGTCAGCGCGAGCTTTGTGCGAACTACTTCTTTGGCGACTCGTTCCTCCGCTGACGACTCCAACAAGAAGTTGGCAAGCCTCTCTGAAATCGAGCGCGATGGAACGTGTCTGAGGCGAGGACCAGCACTTAGCTCTGCGGGCCCTCGTTGATGGAGACTTCATCCCTTCGACCTTCGCACCGGAGGCACAATCCCAAGCTCCGCCCTATCGAGCACCGATCGCGAAACCACCATACCATCGGCGATCAACCGATCAGGCTCAGGCCTCGCTCAGAACCAGTAGCCGGGAACCCATGTCCAGCCCCACCAGCGGTCGCTCCAGTGGCCGGGGATCCATACGGCCTCCGGCCACGGCTGATCAAGCCAATAGCCGCCATCCCATTGCCAGTCATTACCATCCCAGTAGTAGTCGCCGGGCACCCAGCTGGTGTTCGCGCGAGTCGCCTTGGGAACCTTCTCTGCTTTCGACGCAGGCTTCGGTTTGGTGGTGTGAACTGCCACCGCTGTGGTTTGCTTCTCCGGGTGGCCCGTGCTCTTCGTCACCACATTCGGTTTCGACGAACTCCCGGTCTGGGCTACCAGGTCGGTCGCCGGCCAAGCAAGAAGAGCCATGGCGGCGAACAGAACAGTTGCGAGCCTCTTTGACATTGTTTACCTCCCTTTTTTAAAGACTTGTGCGAGCTACTCCATCGGCGACCCGTCCCTCCGCTAGACGACTCTCAGCGAGAGCTTGACAAGCCTCTACGAAATCGAGTGCGATAACGGTAGGGCCGGCAGCCATGGTGCGACTGTTCACACTTGAACACTTTTCACAAATAAATTACGGGTAACTATCTTCAGCACGAATACAAGGCATTAAGCTGTGCGGACGCTAACTCCGGGCTGCACCGGGAGTTTCGAAGGGATTCGATAGTGATCTTAGACCGTGGATCTCCCCACAACCACAACACAGTGGGAGATTCCATTGCCACATCTCCTCGGGATAGTGACAAGCTGCACTTGGCGGGAGGAAGCTTTTCGCAGGCTGAGCCCTGCGCGAATACTGTTCAATTTTCAGCTGAGCGCGCGACTGTCCTTCGTCTGTGGTCTCATCGGCATATCAGCTTCGTGTGCCCCGTCTATCGAGCCGGCGCAGCCAGCAGGCCTTTGAGCGAATTGATCGCTTTTTGTGCTTCCGCAAGTTGGGCCCTGGCTTGATCCAACACCGCCTTCGGCAAGAGTCCTTGCGTCCCGCTCGTTTGCCCCGGTCGCGACGGCTGTCCCGGTGACGTTCCAAACAAGGAACTCAGCGCCTCGTCGAGCGTGGGTTCCATCACGACTTTATCTCCTGTCGCCACGATCACACGTTTCAGTTGAGGGATGTCGTCGCTACGTGGTCGAACGGCTCAAGACGTGAGCCATACTGCGCAGCATTTGCTGGGCGACGTGAGCGAATCTGTAGGAGCTCCTCAGCGTGCTTTTAGCGGAGACAGCATAAGGCGGCGATTGCAGAGTCTCGATCAAGACTGCCCAGCATGCCCCGACTTTCTTTCGACGCTTTCGTGATTACACAATTACACACCCATAAACTCCGGGCGGTAATTCTTCCAGATCCCTGTCGCTGGCGAGATTATTCGGACAGGGGCATCTTCAGCGTGTTTCGCAGTCCTCGCCCATTGCCACGCGTGTTGGATTTCGGAGGATTCGAAGTAATGCGTCTCGGACTGCAGAACGGCGGCTCCCGCGGTCAGAATGTCCACAATCTCTTCCCATCGATGTGCCCCGACAACCGCCATCCGAGCGATGTGGTCGGTGTGCTTTTGGAGAAACCGAAGGTCCTCCCAGCGTGCCTTCCATTCGGCTCCCTGCATTTCTGTAAGGTCCGCGAGGATGCCGATCGGGTGCTTCTTATGTTGTGCGATGAAGAATTCAAGCTGCGGCTCGAATGCTTTGAGGTCTGCCTCCGACAGCGCTCCGGCCACCTTAAAACCGAATGCCGCCCCCCCAGTTTCCTTGAGTCGTTCAATCACAGGCACACCTCCTAATTTTGACTAGACACCGCAGCATAAAACCAAATTCTTAACCATCATCGGTCGGAGTCTCTTCACAGGGAGTCCTGCCGGTGCTAAGCGTCTCTGTCGGTTCTTAGCTGCGTGTTCTCGAGAGCTTGCCTTTCAATCGGTCCAACGTATCCAGCGTGCCATCAACAACCAAAGACAGAAAGGTAGAGTAAGACCAGGGCTCAGGCATTTATAAGTTGGCTCGTAGCGTTTTTCTCGGCAGCGTGGGGGGAAAACGCCACGCGGGCCGGTTGCATGCGATTAGCGCAAGATCGTAAGAAGGCCCGCATATAAGACTGTGCTACCTGGTCCCACACCATGTGGCGTGCATAGAGGTAAGCTCGTTTACGCATCGCCTGGCGGGCTGCATCGTTGTCCAAGAGTTCAATCGCCGTATCCGCGATGACGGCTGGGTCCTCGAAGGGAACCAGCGCCCCGCGCCCATTGTCCAACAGTTCGGCGGCGTGCCAGTACGGAGTCGAGATGATCGCCTTGCCGGCGCCCAAGGCGTACGCCAGGGTTCCGGATACGGCCTGTGCCTCGTAGCGATACGGAGTCACGTAAATGTCCGCCGAACCAACCAGCGAAGCCATTTCTTGAGGGCTGACGAACCGGTTGTGGAAGACCACGTTTTCCTTAACTCCCAGCTCTTTGGCTAGGGCCTGCAACTGGAGCCGATATCGATCACCCTCGCGACGTCTGACGTGCGGGTGAGTAGCCCCTGCGATTATGTACACTAGGTTGCTGTGCCGAGACAAAATGCGCGGCAGGGCCTGAATCACGTTTTCGAATCCCTTGTTTGGAGACAAGAGGCCGAACGTGAGTAAAACGGTCTTTCCTGTTGAAAACGACTCTTTGTAACAGGCCGGTTCCGCAAAAGGCTCGGGGATGCCGTGAGGAATCAGATCAATCTTCTCGCCTGGAACCCTAAATATATCCTGCAGAAACTGAGAAGAGTGTTCGCTCATAACGATAAGACGATGGGAGCGCGCGGCGATTTCTTGCATGACCACTAGTTGGTCGAGGTCTGGCTCACGAAGAACCGTATGCAGAGTTGTCACGACGGGCATTTTGAGGCGCTGCAGCAGCCGCAATACATGGCTGCCGGCCTTCCCTCCAAAAATTCCATACTCGTGCTGCAAACACACCAGATCGACATTGCTGGAATTAAGAAAGTCGGCGGCGGCTTTATAGGATGAAAG
>JBEKIB010000145.1:0-5277 GCA_050011975.1 Terriglobales bacterium
TGGATTCGTCGACGACGTCATCGAGAGTCTTGGGCTGGGCAAGGGCGACGCTGGAATCGATCTGGTGAACCGCGGCAGAGATGCTGTTGAGCATGGCAGAGGGGTTCTCGGCGGTGCGCACGGCAAAGCCCGCCTGCGGCCAGGGAATCTGGTAGAAGGGAATGAGCATCTCCGGATTCTCGTCGCGCTGATCCGCGGTGTGCACGTTGTGGTAGGTCCCGACGATCAGCCATGGGATATACCCGCCCAGCTTGGTGACGCCGGGAATCAGTTCTTCGACGAGCACGCGCTGACGAAAAGGATCTTTGCCCTGCAGATATTTGTGCACGAAGTCCTGGTTGACCATGGCTACTTTGACAGTGGCGGCCGTGTCCTGATCAGTAAAAGTGCGTCCTGAGATGAGCTGAATGCCGAAGGCATTGAAGTAATCCGGAGTCACCATCCCGAATCGGGTACCTGGGCGTTGGGACGGATCTGCGTAGGTCTGCCCGCCTTCGAGCATGAACGGCATGCCGAAACCCGGCCCGTAGGGCGGTTGGCCGGTCATCGCAGCGGTGTGTTGCACACCGGGAACAGCAGCGATGTGGGCGAGAATGTCACGGTAGTAGGCGGAGATTATTTGAGGGTCTTTGGAGCGGGTCTCCGGCACCGGCAAAAAGAAGGTGAGGACGTGGTCTGTCTTGATGCCCAGATCGACGTGGGCGAGATTCCAGAAGCTGTGGATGGTGAGGCCGGCGCCGGCGAGCAGAGCAAGGGCAAGTGCGAACTCGCCGATGACCAGGATACGGCGCAGGAAATGTTTGCCGGCGCTGGTGCCGGCGCGTCCACCTTCTTTGAGTATCTCGGCGGGATCGACGCGCGATGCATACCAGGCGGGAGCGGAGCCGGCCAGAAGACCGGCCACGGTGGTGGCGATGAGAGTGAAGAGCAGGATGGGAATATTGAGGCGCAGATCGGCCTCACTGGGCAGTGTATTGCGTGGCATGGCGGCAATGAGGCCCTGCAGCATGGCGTACCCCATGCCGATTCCCAGGGCTCCTCCGGCGAGCGCGAGGATCAGGCTTTCCGTAAGAAGCTGGGTGAAGATGATCCCGCGACCGGCACCGAGTGCGTTGCGAACGGCCAATTCCTTTTGCCGCGCCATGCCGCGCGCCAGCAGGAGATTGGCGACATTGACACAAGCAATGAGCAGCACGAATCCAACTGCTCCCAGAAGCAACCAGAGCATCTTGATACGTTCCTTGGGAAGAAAATCGTTCTTAAGTCCCTCGACATAGGAATCCCAGCCCTTGTCGCTCTTGGGGTACACCTGGGCGATGTGGGCGGTGACGGCGTCCATGTTCTGCTGCGCCTGCTTGAGGGTGACACCCGGTTTAAGACGGCCCATGACGAGGAGCCAATGGAAGTCGTGGTTGACTTGTTCCGGCTTGAAAACCAGGGGGACCGTGAGCTGAGCTTCCTGGCGATCGAAGATACCGGATCGCTGCACGCCGACGACGGTGTAGGGGGCGCCATCCATCCGGAGAGTGGTGCCGACGATGTTGGGATTAGCGCCCAACTTGAGCCACAACTTATGGGTGAGAATAACGACGTTATCGCGGCCCGCTACGCCCTCTACCGGCGAGAAGTAGCGGCCCATGAGAAGCGGCTCACCCAGCATCTGGGGCATGCTGTAGGTCTCTCGGACCCCTTCGACGTACTCCGGCTTGTCTTTGGTGGCCAGGTTGAAGCTGGCGCCGGACCAGGCGCAAAGGTCCTGGAAAACCGTGTTCTGCTGCTTCCAGTCGAGGAAGTCACCTGCGGCAACTCCATTGTGATAGGTCTGGATTTTCGACCACACCATCACGAGCTGATCGGGTTGCGGATAGGGCAACGGAGCCAGAAGCGTCGCATAATCGACCGTAAAGATGGCGGTGTTGGCGCCAATACCAATTGCCAAAGTGAGCAGAACAGTGAGGGTCAGGCCAGGATTTCGGGCCAGCATACGGAGGCTGAACCGGATGTTCTGAAGAAGAGTCTGCATAGCCGTCTCCTCTGGTAGTTTGTGCTGCAACTGCTTTTCAACATCCTTGAAGAAGTTTGCCGGATCTCGACTGGTTCAGTCGTCACTGCATGACGGGATGACTGGTTCAGGTCAAGGCGCAACTGTGTCGCGATACTACGGATCGGTCCCCTGCGAACGGCTATAACAGGCATCGAACCCAAACGATGGCGGGAGGCCCAGCGCTCTTCTCCATCAGCTTTGTATCGGGATAGACGAATGACCGATGACTCCAAAAAACAAACGCAGCATTAGCGGGACCAGCCACTTTCTGAACAACGGACTCTCGCTTGCCACTCAGACGTGCAACTCGAGTGCCAAACATTCACGCGTGAAAACGGGATTTGGCCAACTCTTCCGTTATCTTTGCGATCGATACCTGTTCACTTATGAACGGCAATGTCCGCATGCGGACAGGTGAGTGAAAGGGGCCAAAGCGAAAAACATTGAAAGTTCAACGCAAATGGACAGGATAGCGCATGGAACACCGCCGTTCTTTCTACCTTTCTGAGCGCGTGACCGCCAAACTCGAATATTTGATTTAAGCCCGTACATCTGTATCCTATCAGTGATACAGTATCGATTGTGAATTTCAGATTGCAAGCCGCCATCGGGCAGCCGCTCTACCTCCAATTGATGCAGCAGATTCGACATGCGGTCGAGACCGGTGCGCTGCAAAACGGGGACCAGCTTCCCGGAATCCGGACGCTGGCCGAAGAACTGGTCGTCAGCCCGAATACTGTCGCAAAGGCCTACTCAGAACTCGAGCACGAAGGGCTACTCGAACTTCGTCACGGCTCGGGGGCATTTGTTCTGGTTAGTCGCCGCACTCGCCACTTAGCTGATCGACTTCAATCGGCACGCGGAATTGTTGGAGATGTAATTGAGGAATTGCGGGAGAACGGTCTTATTGACGAAGAAATTCGGCGAGTGTTCGAAGCGGAATTACTTAACCGAGCGGTCGAGACAGTGAGGAGACGATGACGGACAGCTTTCCTGCGATTGAAACGCGAGCTCTCTGCAAGAATTACGGCAAGCTGGAAGCGGTGAAAGACCTGAATCTATCAGTCGGTCGCCACCAGATCGCTGCGTTTCTTGGCCAGAACGGTGCGGGAAAGAGCACGACCATCAAATGCCTGTTAGGCATGATGCGCCTTTCCAGTGGCGACGCGTCAGTCCTCGGCAGGAGCATTGGAGATCGCAGGGGCAGCAGGGAGATCCGTCAGAGGGTCGCATACGTTGCGGAGAACAAGCCTCGCTACGGCTATATGACCGTCGAGCAAATGTTGCGTTTCACGAGGGCATTTTATCCGGACTGGCGCCCTGAGATGGCGATGAAACTCCTTGCAGAATACCGGTTACCATCTGACAAGAAGATCAAACGCCTCTCAAAGGGAATGCGCACCAAACTTGCATTGTTGTTGGCGTTCGCACGACGGCCTGAACTGCTGATCCTGGATGAACCGACCGAAGGGCTCGACCCGGTGGGGGTCGAACAATTCCTGCAAATGGTCGTGGCCAGTGCAGCCGAGGGTATCACCGTGTTCTTTTCTTCGCATCAAATTTCAGAGGTGGAACGAGTAGCAGATCATGTTTGCATTCTCGACAAGGGGCGTCTCAAGGTCGACTCGTCGCTGGACAGTCTGCGTCAATCTTTTCGGAGGATTGACCTTGTGTTTCCGGATTTCCGGGCTGAAGCGGATCTTTAAATATCAGGAGTACAAAGAATCCAAGCCAATGGCCGTCAGATGAGCGTATTTGCGACCAAAAACTTTGACTTGGTGATTGAACGCGCCAAACATCTCAATGCAACTTCGATCGAGGTTGTCCCAGTTGGTTTGCGAGAGATATTCCTCGAAACGGTAAGGGGGGACTGAACCGTGCTTTGGTATAAATTCTGGCTCGAAAGCCGCCTAAGATTTCTACTCTCGCTGGCAGGCCTTGTACTGTTTGCCGCGTTCTTTGTGCTACTTACGGATAGATATGGCGTTCTGCCAAAGCCCGCCAAGGATTATCACATGCAACTCTTTATTGCACATCAATACCTGGTGGGCCTCTGGATGCTGTCAATCGTTCTGCTCGGAATGGGGGGCCTACTGCGCGAGAGAGCCACAGGTCTATCGCAGTTCACTTTGGCGTTGCCTGCCGATCGCATGCGTCTCGTCAGCGTTCGATTTGGCATTTACATCTCGGAATCTATCGCGCTAGCTGTAGCGCCCTGGATCGCGCTTGTTTTGATTACACATTTTACGGGCCAGCAGTGGTCGTTTCGCGAAGCGTTGTTCTTTGATTCGCTGCTCATCGGGGGAGGCCTGGCCTTTGTCGGATTGACGACACTCGTTTCGTCTCTTGTCGAAGGCGAATACACAGCACCCGTGGTTACATTCGGGATCATTCTGATCATGCAAGTGGCTTCTAACTCAGTCAGTTGGTTGAAGCCACTCGACTTCTGGCGGCTTGAGGGTGGATTCAATTGCATCGATCCAAATACGTGGCTCATTGTAAGTCCATTCCCATGGATCAGCGTTCTTCTGAGTGTGCTATTCCTCGTGCTGACAGTGGCAGTTTCAATAAAGGCGATTGGGATACGAGAATTCTGAAGCAATGACCCGGCGCGTCGGAACAAGACACCACTGAGTGTTCGTCCCATCGTTGCTACGCGGAAGTACTTCGTTGGTATGACGTGAAGTCAATGCCAAGCTACTTCGATCGCGTCGGAGTAGCATCCGTCTCAACTTCCGATTAGCCCGCCATGCATTCCGAATCTGCCTTGTGCCAAAACCAGTGAAGTACAATTTGACTTCGTGCCTCGAAAGTCCGGTCACGAGGGCGCGGTTTCAAACGCGGTCACGACAAGGTAGAATTTGTGCCAATTCCACGGAGAGCGAAAAAAATGCGCCGGTACCATCACATCGGAATTCCCACTACTGAGGCGAAGCCTGGCGAGACCCACTTGAGACACCTGAAACTCTTTGTCGTCAGCCACGAGAAAAGCGAATTTGGCGTGGAGTGGATGCGTTTCGAAGCGGACAACGGGGGTCCCTGATCTCGTCCGGCAAGTTCCGCACGTCGCGTTTGAAGTGTCTGATCTCGCCTCAGAGCTTGCTGGCCGCGAAATCCTGATTCCTCCCAACAGCCCATCCGACGGCGTCCGCGTCGCGTTCATAGTCGAAAACGGCGCGCCCATCGAACTGCTCGAATTCACCGACCCCAACCATCCTGGCCGCCGCCAGCAG
>JBEKIB010000146.1:0-4376 GCA_050011975.1 Terriglobales bacterium
TACGGACTATGCGCGAGATCCGGAACTACGAGCAGCACGCTCCGTTTCTCACGGGCGTGATCTCGATGGCCGGAGGCGAGACCTTCGCCGGCGATCTGCATTCCCGATCCGATGTACCGCCGGCGATTTCGTCGCCGGCGCCTTAACTCAGACACAAGGCGCGCAGCGTCCACGGTAACCGGAAACCCTGCGACAACTGAGAAATGTCTCCCGTACTCACGGGGCGAAAAAGATTTCGATATTCGCCAAGGTCGGGGTCTCGACTCCGACAGTTGGAAGAAGTTTGTATCTTCTATCCGGATCGGGCCGTGCGGCGTAAGAGCAGCCGGGAGAACCGCGCAGTCTGCGACATCGCGGGCTCGGTGGATGGCCGGAGTCGGTCAGCGGACCGAAGCGCGTTAGCGTTCCTAATCCAGCAAAACGGACTAACGAAGCCCCTCCAATCCCCGCTACCCGGTGGTGTTTCTCGTGAAGTTGACGTGGACCGGACTTCACAGGACCAATGCTAGATCCCGCGCAACTCGAGAATCCTCTCTGCCGAACGCTCCGACCTCTGCACAGATCGCCGACTTATACGGCCAATCCCTGCCCGTTATGGGGCCGGGCTGAGTCTTCGAGCTTGGGAGAGGATTTTGGTCAGCCGGTTCGAAAGTCGATCAAGGCAGCGTCGCTGAGAACCATCAGGCAATGACGCCGTCCAAACCTGGGCGGGGCGAGATTGTCGGCGCCTTCGGTTGTGGGGTTATGTGGCGGGGTTTTAAGCGGGCCAGATGGTACTCGCGCTGCAGATCATTCGACGTGACGTCGACATACCGCATCGTCATCTCCGGATCGGCATGGCCGAGCAGCTTCATTAGCGCAGGCAAGGTTACGCTGGAGCGGATCATCTCACTCGCGTATGTGTGTCTAAGCTGATGTGGAACGATGCGGGTGGTGATCCCGGCGGCAGCAGTCACATCGTGAAGGCAGTACCGCAGTTGGCGAATCAAAGCTTGCTTGCCATGGGGACGTGACAGCAGGTGGCCATCAATGGGTAGTGGATCGAAAGAACGGAAAAATCGCAGGCGCTGCACGAGCTCACATACAAACGAGTCTACCGGCACCATTCTTTCTGTCTTCAGCTTGCCAAGGGGAACATGAATAGCCCAACGCTGGGGGCCGACATTGCGGAGGCAATCATAGGAGAGATCGACACATTCACCGATGCGCATGCCGGTATGGCGCAGCAACAAAAAGATATTTGCCGGAAGATCGTTGCGGCGGAGCAACTCCTGCTGGATTAGTTGATCCTGTTGTGCGGTCAAGGCCCGGGGTAAACGTTGAGGAGGGCGGGGAAAATCCTCGCGGCGGATCAGGCGCGCCAACTCGGGAAGTTGGGCGGCCCAGGCGAGTTCCTCCAGGATACGTCGGAGGTGCGTGAGCCGGTTGATGTAGACGGCTGGCGCCAGTGGTGGGGACTGGGTTCGCAGATGGGTGAACCAGCCGAGGATGTGGGGTTCCCGGCGCAACTGATCCAGTGAAGAAACGGCAGGATGATTGTCGCTGAGATAGATGAGAAAGCTGCGCACGGTGCCACGATATGGGCGAGCTGAATCCCATTGGAAAGAGGCTGTGAGGGACTCGAAGGCCCGCTGGAACCGGAGAGCCAGCGGATGCTCAAACGGCGCGAGGCGGGAGAGTTTCACGATCGTGTGACCGGCGCCGGCCTGATGTGCTGAGCAACTGCTCGCGCGTATTGCTGATAGACCTCGAGAGGAGTGACCTGCATATAGACGAGGGTGGTTTGGATATTGGCATGACCCATCAACTGCATGAGGGCCGGCAGGCTAACCCCGGCGCGCACCATATCCGATGCAAAGGTGTGCCGAAAACGATGAGGGTTTGCAATTTTGACTCCGCTCGTCCGGCGATGGTGGCGAAAAAGCGAGCGCAGACCCGCGGGAGTCATGCGAGCGCCGCGAGCCGAACCCTTGAGGGAAACGAATAAAGCAGTAGACGAGTTGGCGGGCCGTTCCAGCCGCAGATAATGATCGAGCAACTGAGCGGCTTCCGGAGCCAACGGAAGAAAGCGGATTTTATTACCCTTGCCGCGCACGCGAATCTGCGCTTCCGGCAAAAGCAGATCGTCCTGATTCAGGTCCAGAATCTCCTGAGATCGAAGCCCCTGCAGCAGCATCAAACCGACGATGGCCAGATCCCGTGAGGTACGAAAGCTGGACCAGAACCGCGCCACCTCGTCCACCGACAGTGGCGTAATGGTTCGTTTGGGGGTCCTCACTCGCAACCGGCTTAGGGCAAGCCGTGGTTTGCCAATGCCCATTGGTGCACGCTGCCAATAGGTCCGTTGAAAACCCGGAGCAATCTGATGCGGAGCGTCGGGGAATAAATGGCGCAGGGCCTTATCGACAATGGCAACGCGGGTGTTAATGGTTGAGCCGGACAACGGCGGCTGTTGACCAGACAGGAATCGTACGTAATCGAGCAGTGTCGATTCCGTAAGTTTGTCTTTGGTGATGGCATCGGTGTGATGAACACTCTCCCACCAACGGAGAAAGTACAACAGCTCGTTCGCATAACTTTGCAGGGTATGATCAGCGAGGCGGCGAATGGTCTCGTAATCGAGATACCGGTTGATCCAGTCAATCTCACGTCCTGTTGCCTGCACGACCACGCGGTACGGACATCGCGCGGGGTTATCCGATGACCCGTGGTTCACACGAAAAGTCATTACCTGGCCGCCCCCAGCAGCGCTTGAAACTGTCTGGCATCGGCGCCATTGGCGAAGAAACTGTTCGGGTCATGGCCCTGGGGCAGTTCGACGGTGCAAACCTTTAGCCCGTGTTCTCTAAGCCGGTGCGCCAGCGTTTGCGTGGCACGCTGCCCGCTGCCGTTGGCGTCGGCATCAAACACCAGGTAGACGGTTCGCATACCATCGCACAGTTGACGAAACTGATGTGTGTTGAGCTGAGTTCCCATCGCGCAGGTAACGTTGTGAAAGCCAGCCTGCCACAACACGGCGTGGTCGAACAACCCTTCGACCAAAATGACTTCTCGGTATCGACGGACGTGGTCCCATGAGTACAGGCCGCCCTTGCTGCCCGGCAAGAAACGGTGAGGCGGCGCCGTTGCCGAGATGCTGCGGCCATATAGATTGCTTTCCAGCGGAAAGACAATGCGATGAGTGTAAGCATCATAGCCGGCGGCAGTGATCAGACCGGCCTGGCGGAGGCACTGGATAGAGTAGCCGAGTTGCGTCAACCAACGGCGCAGACAGCCGCCGGGAGCGTAACCGATCCGCATGTGCTCGATCACCTCCGGTGAACGGAGCCCGCGCTGCTCCAGGTAGACAACTGCCTCGCTGTGACGATGTAGCTGCATGTGATAGAAACCTGCAACTTCGTTCAGCAGCGACGGCAAGCCGCGCCATTGTTGCAAAAGTGCCAGCGCTTCTGGAAATCTGACCTGGTGGTAGAGCTCGGCAAAACGAATGATGTCGCCCCCGCGGCCACAGCCATAGCAGTAGAACAGGCTCTTGCCGGGGTCCACCAGAAAACTGGGCTGGTGATCGTCATGAAGGGGACACAACCCCAGCAACCGGCCGCGGCTCAGTTGCCGGGCCGGACGCCAATCCTGACCTTGTAGATAGTCCAGCAGCGAGATCTGCTGTTTCAACTCGTCGAGAACCTGGCGGCTCACGGACTTCTTGCCTCGATGGGCAGAATACGGCGAATCGCGGTCCAGTCCCAGGCAAGAATGGTGGGAGATATCGCGGCGCTCCAGCCGGTAGCCTGCCAGATCTTCGTGGCCAGCAGAGTTCCTGCGTGCAGCAAGCGTACGGCCCAACATCGCACGGTCGATGGGTCTGGAGATCGGGATGCATCGGCAACGTCTGGAATCGATCGTTCCCAGCTACTGGCGGATCGGCGCAACAACTCCCAGGCTTGTTGCCGGCAATGGAGGCTGTAGATCCCCGACGGCGGCGACCAATCGGGCAGCACCGTGAAGGTCTTTTTGCACGGGCGGCATAAACCTCGGCGAATCCAAATCCGTGCGTGCCGCTCATCGTGCGCCTGCTTAAGCCGCCGACCGTGCCCGATGATGGTCCGATTACCGCACAAGGGGCATCGCCGGGGCAGCAGGGCAAGCGGGATCTCGGTCACCCCGGCGAGGTCTTGTCTTCCGCTTCTGACAATGCGATAAAAAGAATCACGGCTGGCGTGAAGGCCCGCCGGTGACCGTTTCCTGGCAAAGTTCCGATCTGCTGGCAGGGCCTTCATCCCTCCCGGCAAAAAATCAGCTTCGAACGAAAAAAGAATACTCCTGTGTGGCGCCGACCGTTTGCTCCTCAATCAGAACATTGGCCGGTTTAAAACGAC
>JBEKIB010000147.1:0-4628 GCA_050011975.1 Terriglobales bacterium
TTGAACGAAGCCGCTGTGGCGGCGGACGCATGCGCGTGCGGCTGACCAGCGTTTGAGGCTGCCGGGGTAGTTTTGTTCGCAGAGGAGGAACTCTCTGTGAACCAACTACGTCAGCTCATGCTTGAGGAGTTGCAGCGCCGCAACTTCGCCGCCACAACCATCCGCACCTACATGCACGGTGTGACGCACTTCAGTCGGTATTTTCGTCGCCCGCCCGATCAGCTTGGCCCTGAAGACATTCGCAAGTATCAGGCGATGCTCTTCACCAAGTTGAAGTTCAGCCCGAACACCGTAACCCTGCGGCTGGCCTCGCTGCGTTTCTTCTACATTCACGTGTTGAAGCGCAACTGGAGCATTGCCGAGACGCCCTACCCGAAGAAGGTTCGTCATCTTCCCCAGGTGCTGAGCCAAGAGGAGGTTGCTCGCCTGATCGACGCCGCGGATAGCCCCTTCCATCGCATCCTTCTGATGACGCTCTATGCTACCGGCGCACGCCGCGCAGAGGCGGCCAACTTGAAGGTAAGCGACATCGACAGTCAGCGGATGGTGGTCCATATCCGAGAAGGCAAGGGCGGCAGGGATCGCGATGTCATGCTCAGTCCGAAGCTGCTCGAGGCGCTGCGCGACTACTGGCGCGGCCTCCGGCGCAAGCCGAAGGAGTGGCTCTTTCCGGGCAACCGCTGGCACACGGCAAGCTATCCAGTCACCACCAAGGTCCTATGGAGTGCCTGTCAGATCGCCGCCGAACGCGCCGGCCTTGAGCACAAGAACATCCACCCGCACACCTTGAGACATTGCTTTGCCACACACCTTCTTGAAGCCGGCGCCGATCTACGCACCATCCAGATATTGCTCGGTCATCGAGACCTCGAAGTAACTACCATCTACCTTCATCTATCCCAGCGGCATCTCAGCGCAACCGCCAGCCCGCTCGATGCACTTACGTTCTCTGCGCAAGGAGGATACAAGCACAGCTCATGAGCCGGCCTCTGCTGGAGATGGCCGACATTGTTCGCTGTGCTGGACAGGCGTTCGTGGAACACAGCCGCAGGTGGATCAACTGGCAACACCGGAAGGTGCTGCTGGCCATCGTGCGCTGCCGCACCGCCGCGCTGGGTGGCCATCGCGATCGTTGCACTGGCTGCGGACATACGACCAAGATCTCCTACAACTCGTGCAGAAACAGGCATTGCCCGCGCTGCCAGGGCAACGCGCGCCGGCGTTGGCTCAAGGCGCGCGAGCGGGAACTGTTGCCTACTCGCTATGTCCATGCTGTGTTCACTCTGCCGCGGGAACTGGCCCCGCTTGCATTGCAGAACAAACGGATGATCTACAACCTGCTCTTTCGCGCCAGCGCTGAGACCCTGCTTGAGATCGCCCGCGATCCACGGCATCTTGGAGCCGAGATCGGTTTCTTCAGTGTGCTCCATAGCTGGAATCAGCGCATGCAGTTTCATCCCCATATTCACTGCGTCATTGCCGCCGGCGGCCTAGCTGCGGATCACTCAAGCTGGATCTCCGCCCGACGATCCTTCTTTCTCCCCATCGGCGTGCTTAGCCGTGTATTTCGCGGCAAGTTCGTCGAAGGGCTTCGCAGCGCATTTCATCGAGGTGAACTCCAGTTCCACGGCAGCCTGCTGCCTCTGGCCGAACCGCGCGCCTTCGCTGCATGGCTGCGGGTGCTATTCCGCAACGACTGGGTCGTCTACTCCAAAAAACCGTTCGGCGGGCCGCTACATGTGCTGCGCTATCTCGGCACATACACTCATCGTGTCGCCATCTCCAACAGCAGACTGGTTGCTCTCTCGGAAGGCAACATCACCTTCCGGTGGCGCGACTCAGCCCATGGCAACAAGAAACGGCTCATGACTCTAGCCGTCGATGAGTTCCTGCGCCGCTTCTTGCTCCACCTGCTGCCGCCGGGCTTCGTGCGCATCCGCAACTTCGGCTTCCTCGCCAACCGAAACCGCGCCACACTGCTGCCGTTGTGCTTTCAACTGCTCGGCAGATCAGAGGAAAGAACAGTTTCGACAGCATCATCGTCCGCCGAAGAGACCTACTCACTCTGGAACTGCCCCGTCTGCGGCGGAAGCATGCGCGTTCTCGAACGGCTCTCCGCTGCGCAACTCCTGCTCCGCTCGCCACCAGAAGCCAGCAGGTGTGCAGCATGAACCTCTGTTCCCATCCTCGGCCTCTGACCGTGCTTCGGCATGTACGCAGATCCCTTGTCTCATCTGACTCCGGATGCTGGGTCTACTGTCACTTCATCCCCGGTCCGACGCCCACTTGCCATCCTCCAACGCGCAAACTCGCTCTCAACGTCCCAAATCATAGCCGTCCCTACGCCTTGCCTGACCCTCCGCACCCGAGCAGACCCATTCAAAGTACATAGCCTTCCATGGGGGCGGCTTCCTTCAAGTCGCTGTATCAGAAGCGCCCCGCCCGAAGAGCATGCAACTACGCACTGCTGCGTGTCGGGGCGCTCCAGATACAGCACTAAGACTTCCGAATGAGGTCATCAAAGCAAATAGCAGGCTTCAACGATCTGATCGGATAGCGATATTGAGTTGTACGGATGTTATGTGCTTGGGTAACTTCCAGAGAGATAGCCTGGGTCGCTAGTGCCAACCCAGGCTGGGTCCAACGTTTAGGCCTTCTTCGCGTCAAGCTTTGACCACAGTTTTTCGAAGAGACGCTTCGCAATCTCGAGGATCGTCTGGAAATCCAGGTCCGATTCGGGGGAACTCGGCACATGGCCGGCCAAGTACTGAATGGCGGCCAGTTCCTGGTCGGTTTTCGCCAGGACGCTGAGGTTTTCCAGCATTGCACAGCGCAAAGAGTGGAGTAGCATTCTCTCTGCGCCGATTTTGACGGCAAGCGAGTGGAATTTCCTGAGGAGTGTTTGGAGAAACGAACGCGACCTATCGCCGAACACCAACTCCGAATCTGGGAAGCGCGCGTGCAGGGACGCCAAACATCGCAACGTGCGCAGTGACACCGGTACATAGCGCGTCGTTGTCTGGTGCTGCGACTCGATCTGTACCAGACCGAGATCAGAGACGATGTCAGTAACGCGGAGGCTTGCCAATTCAGCCATTCTCAAGCCGGAGCTGGCTACGATGTAGGCTAGGTCGCCCACTGCCTGAGTGCTCTCATGACTGTTTGCGACTTCGATGAGGCAATGGATCTCGTCGAATGAAGGGACGTAGACGGCAGGCGAGTGGAACTGTGAAAGGTGTGGCAAGTACTTACGAAAATGTGATTGCATAGAACCCCCCTGAAATTGCAATTATTGGTGAAGCATCCAAGTCTCTCTCGCGCAGCCAAGCTGAGAACCAGCGTTGAGCCCGGCTGTCTGCTCAACGAGGTTGTAACGAGGTTGTGTCGATCGATCCTGCCGGGTCGATGCGACGTAGTCGAGGTACCGGCAGACGATGAACAGTTGGTGGCGAATTGTTGGTGGTGTGAGGCTTGAGAGCGTTTCCTCGTAACGATGAAGGAGACGGCTGTTGACGGCTCTCACGTCGACAATCGACTCATTGTCGAGAAAAAAGTTGAACCGCTCGAGCACGCATTTGGTAATTTGAAAGGTGCTTTCGCGGAGGTCTCTTTTTCGACGCAGATAGGTAGTTCCTCAATTTCATGTATTGCCTCCGAACTCGGGATTACGATCAATACCCGGATGTGTGGCTGGCCGGTTCATCCAGGAGTTGCAGTCGAATGAGTACTGCGATCAATCGACTTTTCGATTGGACAGATTCAGGTTTTACGCACGCTTGAATGCGGCTGCTTCTTTCTGGTTGACGAGTGGCGGCGTCAGGACGGGCTTTGGTCTAGAAGCTGTCCTCGTTGGTTTCGTCGCAAGGCGTCTCTGGAGTTGTCTCCAACTGCGGCGACTTAAGACTGAGGACCTCCGATGTCCGTAGTCCGAGAGCGGCGCCAAAGAGCAAGATCAGACGCAATTGCGAGGAGCTTTCCTCCCACTTTGGTATTGGCTGATTGCTGTTGATGTCTTTGCCACGGTGATTTGTTCCCAGACGATTTTCCTTTCTGCTCGCAATGAGATTTTGCCTGCACGACCAGCAGGTGTTTCGGTCAGCGATTGAATCCACTCTAGGTCGCAACGAGTTTTTTAAGAACGGCTCCGAGATCGGTGATTTTGAGATCGCGATGGAACGAACGATGAGAGGTGAAGAAGCATTTCCGACAACGAGACTCATTGTTGAAACATGTCTGGAACGTCGCCATCGAAGCGGTCTATGAGTAGCCACATCGCGAAATATTGCATCGAGCGTAGCCAAGTGAAAATGGGATGTAATGATCCAATGTCTTGGCTATCAGACTTTAACGGTAAGAATGCGGAACGCTCAGCCGAAGGACGAAGGGGATCGAGTTTATCAAACTAGGTTGGGACTACCGAAGCGGTTTGGGACAGATAAGCAGCACCGGAAGGCACTGAAAAACACTATAAGTATAAGCAAATATATATAGTTATAGGAAAACTACATTAGTCGATCCTGAAAAACCGCTAAAACCGCGATAAAACCTGATGATTTTAGATGTTTTTCGGTTTAGGATTTCCCTGTAATTGCAGCAAACAGCCATGAAACCGGGGAAAAACTGATGCA
>JBEKIB010000148.1:0-3745 GCA_050011975.1 Terriglobales bacterium
TACTACTGGGTCATAAAAGATTGAGGCTGTTGGACATAGCAGCGCAAAGTGCTTCAATGTGAGTTGCCATGGGTGTAGTTCGGGCGCCGGTCCAGACCGTGGAGGAGATTTACAGGCTGGTGTGGGCTGCGGTGGCTAACAGACAGCCGATTGAAGCGGTCTATCTGGGGCGGTTGAGACTATTCTGCCCTCACAGACTGGGGCGGAATCGGGAAGGACGGTTTCGCGTGCTCTGCTACCAGTACGGCGGCGACAGCGGGAGCGGACTCCAGCCAGTCGGCTCGCCGGAAAACTGGCGTTGTATGGCGCTGGAGAAACTCAGCAGGGTGAAGTTAATGGAAGATGCCTGGCGCACGGCGCCGAATCATTCGCGCCCAGCCTCATGCGTGGCCGAAGCCGATATCGATGCCGAGGATCATCCGGAGCGTGATCCGCAAAACGGGCACTGAGGCAGTTGCCGCAGCAGCAGACGCGCCAGAACGATACGCAGCGTCGCAATGGAGTGTGGATTATGCCGCTCTGGGCGTGCGCGGCGAACCGCGTGGGCGGAAGTCCGGCGCTGGCCCGGGGGCAACGAATCCAAGATGACCGGCACGGGCAGAGGGGGAAAAACGGTTCCGCTCGGCTACCAGGAACCCATAAGCTGCGATACATAGCGTTGCATGGTGGTGGAACCCACGCCAGTTGCGGCCTTCAAAGTGGCCCAGCCCCAACTCTTGTTTCAGCTCCTCATAGTCCCGCTCGATGATCCAGCGGTGTTTCGCCATCTTGACCAAAGCTTTAAGGCTGGTGTCAGGAGGCAGCGTAGATACCCAGTACTTACTCGGTTCTGCGTCTCCTCTGGGCCATTCGATCAACAACCATTCCTCGACGTGAGGTTCCGCTTTCCAATAATCGCGATGAGCGGGACGTACGCGAACAGCGGCAAAGCGGGATCGCAACTTCCGGTCTGTGCCTTCACGCCAGGTGATTTCCCTGAAGGCAGTGGAAGGCAGGATCATCGCCAACTGCTTCACGGAGACGGGTTGATGGTCCGTGCTGCGCTGCAATAAGCGCGGAGGTCGCCCCATCTTTCTGCGGGACTTTGCGGGTAAGGGCTGTTGGCCAGGTTCCCAGACCGTCATCGAGCTTTGCACGCCCACGGCATACTGTAGTCCGAGTTTGGTGAGTTCCTCGCGAAACTCGGTATTGATCCCGTAAGCCGCATCGGCCAAAACAACGCCGCTGTGCAGGTTTGCCGCTACCGCCGCGCGGATCTGATCCAGCGCTATGTCCGGCTTGGTATGAAACTCAACCTCTTCGGGCACTTCCGTCCGTTTCCGCTTCTCGGCATCCTCGGCCCATTCCTTCGGCAGATACAAGCGATAAGCGACGGGCAGACTGGAACTCCACGTCGCCACTGACAAGCTCACAGCAACACGACAGTTTTCCTGCTTACCCACCTGACCACAGTACTGACGAGTGACTCCAACGGAGTGTTTGCCTTTCTTCGGAAACCCGGTGTCATCCACGATCCAGGCCACCACCGGTCCTTGCTTTTGCATCGTCGGCAGCACATAGCTGCGTACCTGCTCCAGCAGCACTTCATCGCTCCATGGCGCCTTCGCCACCAGGTGGTGCAGGCTCTGGCGCATCGGTTGAATGTTCTCCGGATCCAAACGGGCCGCCATCGGCTCAATGCTCTTGCGTTCTCCGGGCAGCAACAATCCCTTGCAATAACTCTTCAAAGGTTCCTGCCGGTCTTCGTGCCCCGCGGCTGTCGCCAGGCCCTCTATATATGCCGCAAAGCGCCTCTCTTGTGGGCCTGGCGCGGACAGGCGTGATCCCACAAAACAATTCTACACCAGAATGTTCTTTTTATGACCCAGTAGTACTACAGTGCCCCACTTAATTCTCGTATGCTACGGCGGTGGGGTTCGTTCGAAGGATGTCATAGGCAACATCGGGAATGCACCCATGCTAAATGAGATCGCTCGTTCTGGTGTGCTCTTTACTTCAGACATGTGCGACAGCAGCGCCTGTCATGAGGAGATGTTCGTGGAAATGTTGACAGGAAGAGCCATGGGCAGCGGTCGACCGATGGCGCCTACGATATTCGAATATGTAAGAAAAGAGACGTCCCGCCCGGCGAGCGACTTCTGGTTAATACAGCCTGAAGGTACATTTAGACATCAGCGCTGCGATAATAAGAACTATAGTTATCATCCTGAGTACGGAGTACGCTATGGCGCGATCTCGGTTGCTGTCAATGAATGGTGCTACACAGGCAAGAAGGTTGGTCAGCTCTCCTTTATGGAGCAGCACGTTGACGCGAACCTTTTTTCGAGCGCCACTGACCGTCGCGCTGTTCAAGAATTTGTGCAGCAGGCCCGAGATGAAGACTGGTTTTGGCCGGATATGTCTTGTGTTCCTAACCCGGAACGTGATTTGCAATTGAATGATTGCTTAGCTTTGTGCATTGCATTAGAGGTGCTGAAGCGATTTGCGCCGTTACTGATCGTTGTTCGACTGCTTGGCTTTGATGACGCTCATGGCGACCACGGATATTGGTCTTACAAAGACCCAATCGAAGAGTATGTTGACCATATATCTGCGACAGACGCTCTGATCGGGTCCTTATGGCGACACATACAGAGCAGCCCCTATCTACAGTCCACGACTGCGCTCCTGATTCGGCCAGACTGCGGACGTAACTCACAAGTGACAATTGGCAGGAAACTGGACCATTCGCACGCCGATATCGACGTCCAACGGAATTGGAGAATCGTGGCCGCCCCCACATGCTCCAAAAGCCACGTTATCAATGACCCGATCACCCGATTGGATCTTTGCGCAACGGTTGTGCATGCGCTGACTGCCACTGACGTGTGCAGCTCTCTTGCTGAGCCGCGATATCGCATCGCGTAAACAGTTAGTACGGCTTCGAACCCTCGAACGAAGCGTGGATGGATGCCGAGAAGGCCAGCTGGAACTCACAGTTCACCGACATGGACGCTCGACGAGCCGGAACGATAAGGGGCAATATCGGGAGCTTTCCTTCGCTCTCCGTACTTGCCAAAACAGGGAAGAGATGTGGCGACTGCTGGCGATCGTCGGTTTCATGGCGGCGGGGGCTTCGCACCTGCTCGGAGCACCTTCAGAGGTTGGCGACTCCGCAACGATCATCAATTCTGGGGCAACCAATCGTCCGGGGTTTCGGATTGTCGTCGACCGCTCAGGAGCCGCTGAATTCACATCGGTACCCCGCAGGTCAAGTGCGCCACCGGCGCGGCCCGCGTCGATCCGGCAAACGCTCCCGCACATGCTTGTCGAAACCTTCTATGCAGATCTGCGAGCCGCCAAACGGCTTGATTCATTGCCCGCAGTTCATTGCGCAAAGAGCGCATCGTTCGGATCTATCTTGACCGTCGCGTTCGGGCAAGATAAAACGCCTGATCTCAGTTGCGGCGACGGCGGCAACGCCGTGATGCGCGATCTCATTCGAGATACGAGGCAGATTGTCTCGCTAATGCAGACCATGGAAGCAACGTCCGAGAACGGCATACGGTGAAGAGTAAGGCGACGTTCATCGAGCCGATGCTGCTGTCAGGCTCGGACGAGTTGCCGGATGGCCCGGAGTGGCTGAGGGAACCGAAGCTCGACGGCTACCGTGCCCATATAGGTAGCTTCCCACTTGCGTTTAAGCTCCGCCTCGAAATGGCCGCCAGCCAGGCTAGCGATTCGCGATTTCCTCGAAGTAATGAAC
>JBEKIB010000149.1:0-7713 GCA_050011975.1 Terriglobales bacterium
GCTGAATACCGCTCCCTGCTGCTCGTCATTTCCTCGCATCCCTACTTCTTATCAGCTTTCCCTGTGCATCTCTCGTTCGAAACGCGATTCCCCAACGACTTTTTCCGCAAGCTGTTCAGCCGCGCCGTCCTGGGTCTGGAAGAATCCGGGCTTTAGCCCCTGAGGGGCGTGCTTCCCGGACTGGAAGGCATTTGTAAAACGAGTTCTTAACCGTTCACCGTTGCATTTTTCAACTTCTGCTGTTGCGTGATTCATCACTACGCCGCCAGCCCGCAAGTCACTGATTCCAAGTCGTAATTCTCACGAACCGCCGCCAAACGCTAGAAACAGCAGCTTTGACCTGTTGCGATTTCCATCAAACCACTGTGAACAATTTCATCACAATATTTCAATCCGCGAAGTTTCTTATCGTCTATCCCCTTTATTTCACGGGAGATCGCCGCTATCAGCCGGCTTACTCCCAATTCGCCGCCTTTTGGCATGGCGATTGCCTTTAGAAAAGTGCTGAGTGGCTCGCAAACAGACGGCCCTCCGACGAGGTGACTTATGACAGTCCTACTGGTTCTCTTCACATTCGCAAGCTTCCTTCTCATTGACCATTTCCGCACCCGCCATGCGGCTGTGCGACCGGCGTTGCAGGTCGCCCCGGCAAAGCAGGCCACTCTGCCGGCCGCTCTGCCGCGCTTGCAGCCGTCGTTAGTCGGCGGCTTCGCCGTTCCCGAGCATCTGCGCTATCACCCCGGTCACACCTGGGCATTGAGCGAGAGCCCCAACCTGGTGCGGGTCGGCATGGATGATTTCGCCTCGAAGCTGACCGGCAAGGTGGAGAGCATCACGCTGCCGCAACGCGGCCAGTGGATTCGCCAGGGACAGAAGGTGTGTACGGTTCATCGCGACGGCTGCGCCGTTGACTTGGTTTCGCCGGTCGAGGGCAGCGTGTCTGATATCAACCAAGCGCTCATAAAGGATCCAAAGCTGGCGCTAAGCGATCCTTACGGCGAAGGCTGGCTGGTGACCGTGCAGGCGCCCGACGCCAAGACCAGTTTCCGCAACTTAATCGGTGGCCCGCTCGCCCGCTGGTGGACAGAAGAGTCGGCAAGCCGCCTGCAACGCCGCATGCCGATGTCATTCGCTGGTGCCCTGGCCCAGGATGGTGGAGTAGCCGTAAATGATCTCTCCGCCCAGATCTCCGACCAGGAGTGGCTGCCGTTAGCAAAAGAATTCTTCCTGTCATAAGGAGTAAGTCATAAGTCAGCAAGGCGAACCAGCTTCGCCGCTCGTCAAAAGAGGACCGCAAAGACACCGGCCGCCCGGATCCAAGGCTGAAAAGCCAGGACCACCGGGCGGCCGGTGCGTTTGCAGCCGAGGCGCAGGAGAGACAGGAGAGATTCGTATCGGGGCATCGCTTTAGCGATGCCGCAAGTCATTCGCAAGCATGCGTCCCTTGGCCACGGAAAGATCCGTTCCGCAATGTGGTATAACTGTTATACTCATGCGATTTCATTTCGATGAGCGCAAGAGCGGGCGGTTAAGAGCGAACCCGAAAAGAGGTGTCGGGTTCGAAGAGGTGCAGGAGGTTTTCTCGCACCCATACTACCTTGACCAGCGCTCGGATTGGCCTGAGCAGTACCGGGCGATCGGCTGGGTGGGAGAGAAGTTGTACGCTGTCATTCTTGAGGTGCGGGAGGACGAGGAAGGGGAATATTACCATCTCGTGACTCTCTGGAAGGCCACGAAGCAGGAGCAGGAACTTTATGAAGAGCACTCGTAAACCAGGAAAGCCAATGCCGGCAGAAGCCATCGCCCGCCTTGCCGATAAGGGGAGTGACGTGTCACGGTTCTTCACCAACGCCGGGCGCATGATGACGCCGGGTCCGATACAGAGGGTGAACGTTGATCTGGCGTCCGGCATGCTCGAAGAGTTGGACCGCGCCGCCAAAGAGCTGAACATCAGTCGACAGGCGGTGATCAAGACGCTCATACGCCAGGCGCTCGATCAGCAATATCGGGCACGAATGACCCGCCCAGCGGCTAAGCGGAGATAGTTGACACCAATAGTTAATTTCAGAAGAATGGTGCCGACGAGGCCTGCTTCATCGGCGTTGCCACGGCTCGGCAGGCGCTGCACAGCGTTCTTTCCTTGAGGTCGATCCACTCTACGGCGTGCGAAGGAGCCATGGCGCAGCGGTAGTCATCGCAGTGCGTCAAATTCACGGTGTGGCCCAGTTCATGCACCGCTTCCTTGATCACGCGCTGGCGAAACAGTTCCGGGTCAGGCGGAAGGCCGTAGAGCTCCTGACGCAGCCGGTGCGCGGAGACGACGGCGCAGGGGCCGCCCATCTGCGCCTCGCCGAACACGAAGGTAAGAATCGGGATGTAGAGATCCACCGCCGCAACGCCCAGCATTCGCCAGGAGTCCGCGGTAACAAAGTTCTGCATGCGATGCAGGATTTCTGACGAGTGGTACTGCTGCCGTTCTCCGTGGAAGGCGAACTGCGGATCCAACCGGACCGGAAGCACCTTGCAGTGGACGAGGAAAGTTTCCTCGATGGCGGGACGCAAATCCTTCATCAGCCCGTCATCCACATTCCCGATCGGCAACAGGTGTAGCAGCTTCATCAGGTCAGTTCTCAGTTCCCAGTTCTCGGTTCTCAGTGCGGAGTCGAAGACTGAGAACTGAGAACTGAGAGCCGAGAACTAGAATTCAGCTTCAATGCGTCTCAACCGGGGTGCGAGTCCAGCCATACTTCTTCAGCTTGTGATAGAGAGTGACCCGATCGATGTCGAGTATCTCCGCGGCATGACTCTGATTGCCTCCACATTCCTCCACCACCCGCAGGATGTGGGCGCGTTCCATGTCTTCCAGCTTCTTGCCCGAGCCGTTGGAAACGTTTTGCGGCTTGAAGATAAAGTCCGGTTCGTTCAGTTCCGGCTCCTGCCCCACCACCATGGCGCGCTCCACCGCATTCTCCAGCTCACGCACGTTTCCCAGCCAGGGCTGCTGCTGCAATTGGTTCATGGCCGCCGGCGAAACCCGGGTGATGCGCTTGTTCATGGCCAGAGAGAACTTGCGGATGAAGTGCTCCACCAGCACCGGAATATCTTCCCGGCGCTCGCGCAGCGGCGGCAATTCGATGCGGAACACGTTGAGCCGGTAAAAAAGGTCGGGACGGAACTTACCCTCCTCGATCAGTTTTTCCAGATCTTTGTTGGTGGCGGCAATGCAGCGGAAGTCCACCTTGATGATTTGGTTGCCGCCCACCCGCGTGATTTCGCGCTCCTGCAGCACTCGCAGCAGATCGGTCTGCGTCTTCAGGCTGATGTCGCCGATCTCGTCGAGGAAAACCGTCCCACCCTCGGCGATTTCGAATTTACCTTTCTTGCGATATTGGGCGCCCGTGAATGCGCCCTTCTCATGGCCGAAGAGTTCGCTTTCCAGAAGCGTTTCCGTCAGAGCGCCGCAGTGAATGACCACCAGAGGATGAAATCTTCGCGGGCTGGCGTGATGAATCGCACGCGCCACCAGTTCTTTCCCGGTGCCGCTCTCTCCTGTCACCAGCACGGTAGCGTCGGTGGGACCAACCGTTTCAATAGCGTCGAAGACCTTGCGCATGGCGCCGCTCTGGCCGACGATATCCCCCGGACGCGCGACTTCGGCGACGGTCTCGCGCAAGAGCACGTTCTCCTGGGCCGCGTGTTTATGCGCCAGCGCGTTCTTTACCAGGTGTGCGATCTCGTCCGGGTCCAGCGGTTTAGTCACGTAGTCATAGGCGCCGTTCTTCAGCGCCGCGACCGCGGTCTCAACCGATGCATACCCGGTCATGATAATTACCATGAGCTCCGGGTCGACTTCGTGCATGCGGCGCTGCAGTTCGATGCCGTCGGTGCCGTGCATTTTGATATCCACCAGGGCCGCGTCCCAGCGTTGTTCCGCCAGCCGGGTAAGTGCGTCGTTGGCGTTTTCTACCGTGGTTACCTCGTAGCCTTCTTCGTGGAACCATTTGCCGAGCGAGTCGCGCACGCTCAATTCGTCGTCGACGATCAGCAGTTTTCCCTGTGTGCTCACTTCAATCACCTCATTTTAATCGCGGTATTCCCGTCGCCAACGGCCGCCGCCGAAGCGTCAGGGCCTTGATTGGGCAGGGTTACGCTGAAAGTCGTGCCCCGGCCCAGCTCCGACTGCACGGCAATGCGCCCATTGTGCCGCTCCACGATGCCGCGACTGATCGCCAGACCCAGCCCGACTCCGTGCCCGCTTTCTTTCGTCGTCAGAAAAGGTTCGAAGATATGCGGCAGTACGTCGGGGGCGATGCCCGCTCCGTCGTCGCGCACCTGGATCTCGACTTCCGACTCATCGTCACTCATCCGAGTCTCGATCCACAGATTGCCGCCCCGGGGCATGGCGTCCTTTGCATTCATGATCAACGCCAGGAAAACCTGTTCAATCTGTGCCGGATCGCAGGACACCAGCGGCAGATTCTTCGCCAGATTCAGTTGCAGTTCGACTCCGCCCAGCTCCAGTTGATGTCGCACCAGCATCAGGCAACGATTGATCACGGCGTGCAAGTCGGTAGACTGCACGTTCATGGGCGAGGTTCGCGAAAGACTCAGCAGGTTCTTGATCAGGTCGCCGCAGCGCCGGCTTTCTGTGGCGATCAGGTCCAGGCACTGCATCGCCTCCTCGCGTTTTTCATGCTCGGCCTGGCCCGACGCCACCCACTTTCGAATCAGCTTGGCATAAGTCAGAATCCCAGAGAGCGGGTTGTTCACCTCGTGCGCCACTACCGCCGCCATCTTCCCGATGGACGCCATCTTCTCCACGTGCATCACGTGATCGTGGGCGCGATTGAGTTCTTTCGTCTTCTGCTCGACGCGATCTTCGAGCGTCTTCGCCCAGAGAACGATTTCTTCGTTCGCCGCGCGCAACTGCAGGCTCATGCCGTTGAAGGAATGCGCCAAGTCTCCCACTTCGTCCTGGGACTGCACCTCGATCTGGTAACCGAGTTCCCCTTCGGAAAGATGTTCCGTGCCGCGCTTGAGCGCCTTGATGGGCTGGCCGACCTCCCGCCAGACGAATAACCAGCTCAATATCGCCACAATCAGCAACGCCCCCGCCGTGTAATACTTCATGCGGGCGCTGCTGACCGCAAGTTGCGCGTCCGCGGTTGCCAGCGAGAGATTTGTATCCAGCACGCCCAGAACCTGCTGGTCGGCTGGATGCGCGTGGCATTCCGCGTTGGAGCAGCCCGGTTGATTTTCGATGGGGGTGATAATTCCCAGCACCCGGTGCCCGCCGCCATTGCGATAAATGCGAAAGCGGTCGGGGCGATTCAGCCGCGCCAGCGGCTGCGATTGGGTATGGCAGCCATAGCAGGCCTCCGCCGTCTTGTCGAGAACGTGGCTGACCTCCGCCGGATCAGTGGAGTAGTTGATCCGCCCCTCCGGATCGAGAATGCGCACCTTGGAAATGCCAGGCTGCTCCGCCATGGCTTGAATCGCGTGGTAGAGTCCCTCGCGATCGTTGTGCAGCATGTAGTACGTGGTGCTGCGCTTGATTACGTCGCTGATCCGCTCGGCGCTCAACAGCGTGGCCGCTTCCAGGTGCTGGCGGTGTAATCGGATGCTCAGGTATCCGAGCAGCCCGAAGATCACCACCATTAATACCAGCAGGGAACCGATCAACTTCGCACTGATGCTGTGAGTCAGCCGTTTCCAGCCCAGACCGCCGCGAATTGGCTCAATCTCCCGCATGGTCTAACACCGGTGTGGCAGCCACTGGCGCGGTTACTGTTGCGGTTCGGAGACGCTCCTGCACTGCATGTTCTTCTTCGGGGAAGATAGGCAGGTACTTCACTGCCAAGCCGAACAGGGCGAAGCCCAAGGCGACAATCATCAGCGTGACCGAGTACTCGGTCCACTTCGGAATGTAGTGATGCCCGACATAAGTCTCAAAGCCGGTGAGAGCGATATTGAGGCGGTTGGTGATGAAGCCGAGCACCGTAAAGATGGAGGCGAGATACAAACCCCGGGGCGATAGCCTGACCTTCTTGAAGCTGAGCATGGTGATTGGGATCACGAAGGCCAGCGCCAGTTCGAGCCACAGAAAATACGCTTCGTAGCTGGGTTTAACGATCTGCCCCAGCAAGCCACGATGGAAGTAGTCCTCGAAGCGCAGCAGGGCATTGACCCAGAGAGCAACCAGCAAGGCGCCGCCAAGCTGGACCAGGACCGGCAGTTCCAGGTGACGGCCGAAGGCTTTCGCGCTCTGCGTGGACTCGAAGATAGTCATGGCCAAACCCACCGCGATCGCCGAACCGAAAAAGAGGAACGGCAGCGCGGGCGTGTACCAGAAGGGATGCAGTTTGCTCGGCATGATCAGATAGAGGGAGCCGAGCGAACTCTGGTGCAAAGTGGAAAGCAGGATGCCCAGGATGATCAGCACCGGATAGATCTTCTTAATCCACTTGATCGGAGTCTCCAGTTTGAAGCGCTCCAGCACATTGGGAAGGAATTCGAAGAAGAGCACCGTGGTGTAAGACATCACGCAGATGCCGATCTCGAACATGACCGAGTGCGGGTTCATGTAGATCATCTGGTGCCAGATGTACCAGGGGCGGCCGAGGTCGAACAACAGTCCAACGATGAAGAGCACATAGCCCAGGAATGCCGTCAGCACCGCAGGACGCACCACACTATGCAGGCTCTCGACGTTGAACAGGTAGACCGCGCCCACAATGCAGAAACCGCCCGCCGCCAGCATGACCCCGCACAGCAGGTCGAAGCCGATCCAGATGCCCCAGGGAAACTGGTCCGTCATGTTTGAAACCGCGCCCAGGCCGTAGAAGAAGCGGATGAACGTGGAGTACAGGCCCAGGCCCATGATCACAATGAATACGACTCTCCAAAAAGTCAGCTTGAACTTCATCGCGCACTCCCGTTTTTCTTTTGTTCTGCTTCAGCGGCAGCTACTTCATCACGGCGATGCGAAACCCAATAAATGCCTCCCAGCACTAACGTCCACACTGGGATAAAGTCGGGAATTCTCTCCATCACGCGCCCGGTGTATTCCGGCATCGGGGTCTCGCCGATTCTTGCGGACGCGGGATAACCGTACTCTTCAACTTTCATGCTGGAGAGAATAAGCACCGACGTTCCGCCAACCTCGTCAAGGCCGTAAATGCGAGGCAGGTAGGTAGATGGATTTTGCCGGATACGCTCCTGCGCTTCCCGAACCAGGTCGTCGCGCTCTCCGAACTTGGTCGCCCCGGTCGGACAAATCTCGGCACAGGCCGTTTGCTTGCCGGCAGCTATGCGGTCCGGGCACATAATGCACTTGCGGACCCGCGGATTCCGCGACTGCCATTCGTACTTCGGCTGGTTAAACGGGCACGCCACCATGCAGTACCGGCAGCCAATGCACTTCCACACGTCGTATACGACCGGCCCCGCGGCTGTCTTATGGAAGGCGCCCACGGGACAAACCGATGCGCAAGCGGGATGCTCACAATGCATGCATAGCCGGCGCATGAATTTGTCGTCCTTGGTCATAACGACCGTGTACTTATGTGCCGATTGCACCGACTCCGCCGCCACTGTGTCGTCGTACGGCAGTTTGTTCTGTTGCGCGCAGGCGCCTTCACACTGCTTGCAACCGATGCACATCGTCGCGTCATACAGCAGGGCCTTACTCATGGGAATTGCTCCTCGTTGCCC
>JBEKIB010000150.1:0-12873 GCA_050011975.1 Terriglobales bacterium
GGATTGTTTCGTCCGGAAGTGGTGCGCGGCTACATTGACGAGCACCGCCGGGGCGCGGAAGACTGGTCGATGCAAATCTGGCAACTGCTGACGCTGGAAATCTGGATGCAACTTTTTCTCGACGGTGGCGCACGATCGTTCGCTCAGCGGCAGATCGACGCATCTCAACTGTCTCAATCAAGACTAACGACAGCATGAAGCAACTCTTACAAGACGCGCGCACAGGTGAGCTAAAGGTCGCCGAAGTTCCGGCTCCGCAGTTGTTACCCGGCTGTGTGCTGGTGCGAGTTGCAGCGTCCCTCGTGTCGGCGGGCACGGAGCGCGCGTCTTCTGAATTTGCCAGCAAGAATCTTCTGGCGAAGGCAAGGGCTCGTCCCGACCTTGTGCGCGACGTGATGGCCAAGGTGCAGCGGGATGGCTTGGCTTCAACCATGCAAACCGTCCGGTCCCGCCTGGACCAGCCGCAATCGGTGGGCTACAGCAGCGCCGGAGCGGTGGTTGCCGTTGGCGATGGCATCGCCGACATCAACGTGGGTGACCGCGTCGCGTGTGCTGGCGCGGGATTTGCGCTGCATGCCGAGTTCGCGTGCGTGCCGCGCATGCTGGTTGCGAAGTTTCCCGAGCGCAGAGAGTCATCGGAGCAAGCTTCTTGCAACATTTCATACGAAGAGGCAGCCTTCGGGACGGTGGGGGCGATTTGCCTGCACGGCATCCGAACCGCGGAAGTCGCGTTGGGCGACACGGTCGCGGTGATCGGTCTGGGGTTGCTCGGACAAATCACGATTCAGTTGTTGAAAGCCGCGGGGTGCCGCGTCTTTGGGCTGGATCCGTTGCGGCAGCGCGCCGATCTCGCTCTGGGGAGCGGAACCGAGGCCGCGTGCACCGGTGCGCGCGAGTTCCGCGATCTCTGCTTCCGGAAAACGGGCGGTGTGGGCGTCGACTCGGTGCTGATTACGGCGGAGACTCCAAGCAGCGAACCCGTGAACCTGGCGGCGGAACTGGCGCGCGATCGCGCCATTGTGGTTGCCGTGGGAACCGTCGGCATGGAACTGCAGCGCAAACTGTATTACGAGAAGGAATTGGACTTTCGAATTTCGCGCTCCTATGGCCCCGGTCGTTATGACGCTGCGTATGAGCAAAGCGGGCGCGATTATCCGATTGGATATGTGCGCTGGACGGAAACGCGCAACCTCGAAGCCTTTCTGCGACTCATTGCGGAAGGCAAACTGAACCTGCCATCGCTGATCACGCATCGGTTTCCGATGGAACAGGCAAAGCGAGCCTATGACCTGATTACGGGCAGCACGGGCGAGCCCTTTCTGGCCGCACTGATTACATACGCGGGCGCCGAAACTGGAATCGCGCCCAATTTGTCGGAGAGAATTCCGGTGGCCGCCGTCGCGCCGTCGTCGGGTTCTATTGGCCTGGGTGTGTTCGGAGCGGGAAGTTTCGCACAGAACACGCTTTTGCCTGCGCTGAAAGCGATCCCAGGCGTTTCTTTCATCGGTGTCTGCAATGCGACCGGGCCGCGCAGTCGCTACGCGGCGGAGAAGTTTGGATTCTCCTACTGTTCGAATTCAGAACGCGAACTTCTGCAGGATCCAACAATCAAAGCAGTGCTGATTGCGACCCGTCACAACCTTCATGCCAGCCAATCGCTCGCGGCCCTGCGTGCGGGGAAATCAGTTTTCTGCGAGAAGCCGCTTTGCCTGAATGAGAGTGAACTGACGGCGCTTGTATGTGCGTCGACCGAGGAGAATGCTCCGCTTCTGATGGTCGGTTTCAATCGCCGATTCGCGCCCATGGCGGCTCAGATGAAACAGTTTTTGTCGGAGGTCCACGAACCGCTGGCCATCCATTACCGCGTGAATGCGGGTTATATTCCCGCAGATCATTGGGTGAACGATCCCGAGCAGGGAGGCGGACGCATTCTCGGCGAGGTCTGCCATTTCGTGGACTTCCTCTGCTTTCTCGCGTGCGCGAGTCCCATCGAAGTGCAGGCGCAGACCGTGGGCAATCCAGGTCAGTACAGCATGGATAACGTCGTCGCATCGCTCAAGTTCGCGAACGGCACGTTGGGAACGATCAGCTACCTCGCGAATGGCGATAAGTCGGCTTCGAAGGAGCGCGTGGAAGTCTTCGGCGGTGGCTCGGTCGCGATCCTCGAAGATTTTCGGCGGCTCGAACTGGTTCGCAACGGGCGCAAACAAATCACACGCGCGCGGTGGACACAAGACAAGGGCCACAAAGCCGAGATGCAGGCCTTCGTGGATGCGCTCCAGGGCAAGACGTCGCCCATTCCGTTTGAACAGGTCGTAGGTTCAACTCTCGCGACCCTTCGACTGCAGAATTCTTGCCAGACTGGGCAACCTCTGACGGTCGACCTGAGCGAGTTCGTTGCGTCGGCCCTGCAGAAAAGATCGTTGCAGTGACAAATCCGCATCAAGAAAAGTACGCACTGAGAAAAAAGAGCGATCAGAGAAGGGAACGAGTCGTAAATGTTGATTCTGGGCCTGAACATGTTTCATGCCGACGCGTCGGCGGCCATCGTCGAAGATGGAAAAATTCTTTTTGCGGTGGCTGAAGAGCGGCTGAACCGGCATAAACACTACGGCGGCTTTCCTGCACTCGCGGTGAGAGCATGTCTGGATGCGGCGGGCGCGAAGATTACCGAGGTTGAGCACGTTGCCGTCGGGCAGGACAGCGACGCCAACCTCGCCAGGAAAGTGCAATATGCGCTGGCGAATCCGGCGAAGGTCCTGAATTTTATCAAGATGCGGCAGCGCAAAGAGTCGATGCGCGACGTGCGTTCACTGCTGGCGCAGGCGCTCGACGTGGATGCTTCCATCTTGAAGTTCCAGGAGCATCATCTGGAGCACCACATCGCGCACATCGCCAGTTCGTATTACTGTTCGCCGTGGGAAAAGGCGGCGGGCTTCAGCTACGACGGCTCGGGAGATTTTGTCTCCACGATGACGGCGCGCTGCGAGGGCCCTGAAATCCATGTGCTCGACCGCGTGTTTTTGCCGCACTCGCTGGGCAGTTTCTACACCATGATCTGCGATTTCATCGGCTATAAGAAATATGGCGATGAAGGCAAAGTCATGGGGCTGGCGCCGTATGGAAGAGACACCTACATCAATGAGATTCGGAAGATCGTCGCGCTCAAGAACGGCAGCTTTCAACTCAACATGAGTTACTTCAAACCGCTTGGGAGCAATCAGGGAATGCAGGTGCTGCCCGACGGAACGGTGCGCCTGGCGCGGCATTTCTCCGACAAAATGGAAAAGCTTTTCGGCCCGCCGCGCGAGCCATACGCCGAGATCACGCAACGGGACATGGATCTCGCTTATGCTATGCAATATTGTTTTGAGGAAGTGTTCTTCCATCTTGCGAACGAACTGCACCAGCGTGTTCCCGATGAAAATCTTGCGATGGCAGGGGGATGCGCGCTCAACAGCGTGGCCAACGGCAAACTGTTTTCCCGAACGCTGTTCCGGCGCACCTGGATCCAGCCCGCCGCAGGCGACGAAGGCCTCGCGATTGGCGCCGCGCTGCACACCTATCACTCGGTGCTGAAACAGCCGCGCGGGGACGAAGGGCAGATGAATCACGCTTACCTCGGTCCGGAGTTTTCTGAGGCGCAGATTGAATCAGCCTTGAAAAGCGCGGGAGTTAAGTATCGGCGACTGGAGCGCGCGCCGCTGCTCGACGCGGTCACCGATCAGATGGTCGAAGGCAATGTTGTGGGCTGGTTTCAGGGCCGCATGGAGTGGGGGCCGCGCGCGCTCGGCAATCGTTCCATCGTTACCCACCCGGGTCTGCCCGACATGAAGGATGTGTTGAACGCTCGCATCAAACACCGCGAATGGTTCCGTCCCTTTGCGCCCTCCATCCTGGCCGAAGCGCAGCACGAATATTTCGAGCACGATCATCCATCGCCCTACATGCTGCACGTTTACAAGATTCGTCCGGAGAAGCGGAAGAGTTTGTGCGCCGTCAACCACGTGGATAATACCGGGCGATTGCAGACTGTGGCACGGGAAGAGAATCCGCTCTATTACGATCTGATCCAGACGTTTGGCAAGAAAACCGGGACCCCGGTGATCCTGAACACAAGCTTCAACGAGAATGAGCCGATCGTGTGCACGCCGCAAGAGGCCATCGACTGCTTCCAGCGAACCAAGATGGACGTGCTGGCGATCGGCCCTTTTTTCGCGTGCAAGTCTGAACCGGCATAACCCTCCATGACTGAGACCCCAGTTGCGGTGGCCGCATCTTCCGCGCTAAATCTTCGCAGAGTCGGTGCCTGGCGCGGCATTCGAGTGCTCGCGTGGGATGGCGACGTTCTTTACGGGTGCCGTGGCTATGACATCGTGCGCATGAACTTCCGCCTGCCAGCGGGCAAGACAGCGGAGTGGGAACGAGTCGCGCGCTTTCGTCCAGTCTGGTGGAGGAGTCTTACGTCGCGCCGCGTGCTGACCAGTCGCCTGATGCGTGATGGCTTTCATGCACTGGCCACTCTCGATGGCCCTCGGGGCGGCCAGACGATGGTGGGTGCGGTTCCGGGCGCGCTCGTAACGCGACCTCCCGACAGCGATGAATTTCATGTGACTCACCGACTCCAACGCGGCACACGGCCGCTGCACGTCACCGCGGTTCCATCTGGGACAATTTACTGGGGCGAGTATTTCGATAATCGCGAGCGCGCGGCAGTTCATATCTACGTTTCGACCGATCGAGGACGCACGTGGCAGGTTGCCTACACGTTTTCCGCGGGCAGCATACGGCACGTCCACAACATTGTTTACGACCGTTGGGGCGATTGCCTTTGGATTCTGACGGGAGATGAAGGCGCCGAGTGCAAGGTGCTGCGCGCTTCTTCTGATCTTCGCTCGGTGGAAGTCGTGCTGGGCGGGAACCAGCAAGCGCGGGCCGTGGCGGCAATTCCAACACAAAGTGGACTGTATCTTTCGACCGACACGCCCCACGAGAAGAACCATGTGTATCGGTTCGATCGGGAAGGGAACGTCGAGCAGGTCGGCGATCTGGCCAGCTCTTCGATCTTTGGGTGTAGAGTTGGTTACCGGGTTGGCGAAGCGGTGTTTTTTTCGACAATGATCGAGCCCAGCGCCGTGAACACCAGCCGTGAAGTGCAAATCGTCGGCTCCAGAAATGGAACGAACTGGCAGGTGCTGGCTCGATGGAAGAAAGACAACTTGCCGATGCGCTATTTTCAATACGGCAACGCATTTTTGCCCGACGGCGAGAACGCCACTCGTTATCTTGCAGCCACGACCATCGCCACCGAGCCGGACGATCTGGTCACCACACTCTGGGAAGTTGAGTCGGCATGAGCCTGGCCACGCGTTGGCATTACTACCGGCGTATCTTTCGCGCCTATCTTGGTTCTGGACGAAGCCAGTTGACGTTCTGGCATGAAGTGCCGGAGATCAATCCGCGCGCCAGCGCCAGCCAGTTTGGCGAATACTACATGCTGTTTCGCGAGAAGGCGGACTACGCTGGTCACTACGATGCTGCCGGCATTCCCATGCTCGACTATCACGGAGTGATTGGCCTGCAGTACAACCCAATCGCGATTGCGCAGTGGGGGCTCGCAAACTACAACCGTTTCTGCGAAACGAGTGACGAAGCGCGCTGGCAAAGAACTCTCAAAGCTGCCGATTGGCTTGCCGCCAACCTGGAACAGAATGCTCACGGACTTTGGGTTTGGAACCATCATTTTGACTGGGACTATCGCGACACGCTCAAAGCGCCATGGTATTCGGGACTCGCGCAGGGGCAGGGCGTTTCACTTCTCTTGCGGGCGCATGCTCATTCCCATACTCATTCCAACGACGAGAACTATAAATGGGCGGCCGAGAAGGCGTTTGTCGTACTCACACGGCCGATTGCCGAAGGTGGCGTACTCGTTGAAGATGAAAAGAAGAACCTGTGGATCGAAGAATATCTCGTTGATCCGCCGACGCACATTTTGAACGGATTCATGTGGGCACTGTGGGGTGTGTTCGATTTCTGGCTGGCGCGCGCGGACGCACCGGCGAAAGAAATTTTCGATCGCGGGGTCGAGACTCTGATTCACAACCTCGCTCGATTCGATACCGGATACTGGTCGTTGTACGAACAATCTGGAACCCGGTTGAAAATGCTGGCGAGCCCTTTCTATCACCAGTTGCATATCGTGCAGTTGCGCGTGCTGTCCAAGCTAACGGGCGACGCTCGCTTTGCGGCGGTTGCCGAGCGGTGGGAAAGTTACGCGCAGCATCCGAGCAATCGGATCCGCGCTGTGGCCGAGAAAAGCGTTTTCAAATTGCTGCATTATTGATTGTTCCGGTACTGATTGTTTCAAATACTCATCGTGAAGATTCTCTACGTCTCGCAATATTTTCCGCCTGAAATGGGAGCGCCTGCGGCGCGCGCCGCGGAATTATCCCGGCATTGGGCGCGTACGGGGCATGGCGTGACTGTGCTCACCGGATTTCCGAACCATCCGACTGGCGTTGTGCCCGAGGATTGGCGCTCCCGATTGCACGGCCTTCGCTACACCGAAACCGTCGATGGAGTGCGCATCGTTCGCACGTGGCTGTGGCCACTGCCGAACCGAAAAGCACACGAACGGATTCGCAATTACGCGTCGTTCTGTGTATCGGCAGCGGTCAGCGGCTTGGCTCTGCCTAAGCCGGACGTGATCATCGCCACGTCACCGCAATTGCTGTGCGCACTCTCGGGTTGGTGGCTGGCGTTTTGGAAGCGCGTTCCCTTCGTCTTCGAAGTGCGCGATCTTTGGCCAGAATCGCTCGCCGCGGTCGGCGCGGGCAGCGAAGGGACCTGGCTCCATCGCACGCTGGGCGCAATCGCCGGATTTCTTTACTGTCGTGCCGACCGCATAGTCGTCGTGTCGCCCGCCTTCAAGGACCACCTGATGCGGCACTGGAGCGTTCCCGCAGCAAAGATTTCCATTGTCGAGAATGGAGTGGAGACTGATCTTTTCCGGCTCGACCCAGCAGCGATCGAAGTGCGAAAGCAACTGAAGGTCGAAAATCGTTTTCTGATTTGCTACATCGGCACCATGGGTAATGCGCATGGACTGGAGACGTTGATTGCCGCCGCCGAAGAACTGACAACTACGTTGCCGAACGCGATGTTCGTGCTGATTGGCGAAGGGGCAGAAAAGGAACGGATCGTGGAACTCGCCGCTGCTCGCGGAATCACCAACATTCAGTTTCTTGGTCAGCAGCCGCGGGAGAGGATACCCGCCTTTGTTTCGGCGGCCGATCTCTGCCTGGTCATGCTGAAGAAGACCGAGTTGTTCAAGACGGTGATTCCCACGAAGCTCCTCGAATACATGGCGTGCGAGCGGCCAGTCATCGTCGCGGTCGACGGGCAGGCACGACAGATCGTCGAAGAAGCCGGTGCCGGCGTGTTTGTGGAACCGGAAAACAGTCAGGCCCTGGCGAAAGCGATTCTCGACCTGGCGGACGCCCCCGAGCACAGACGACAAATGGGAGCCAGCGGGCGGCAATACATCGTCAACAAATATGCCCGCGAAAAAACGGCGCAGGACTACATTACTGTGCTGGAATCGCTCCGTGGGTAGCCTTGGCACTAATGGCGAAGAGATGGGACACGGCAAATGGCCGCAGGCAGAGCCTACCCCGCTTTTACAGAAGCCGAGCGAAAACGAGGGGGAGAAGTCTGAGGGCGAAAAGTCTAGGAAAGTGCTGCGCCACGCGCCTTACTGAACAGCTATGACCGCCAATGTGGTGGATAGCGCCACGGCTGCTTCCGCAGTACGATATGCCGCAGCCTTGGCCGCACTTCCGGGTATGAACAATATGTCGCCTTTCACCAGGGCTACATCCGGTGCCTTGGCATAAAGAATCTTCTTGAGGCTGACGGGTATTTCCTGAACCCCGTTCGGCGTCTGGCGCAGGACCCTGGCCTTGTTCAAGGCCGCAGTGCGGGTACCGCCGCCGGCCAGGGCCAGCGCTTTGAGAACACTGAGCGCGTTGTCCTCTGAAACTAGAAACCCGGCCGGCCGCTGCACGTCGCCCACGACATAAACGATGCCAGCGCGCGAAACAATGATCAAGTCTCCCGGATAGACATCCACGTTTTCTTGGGTATCTTCGGTCAGGTTATTAGACGACAGCTGAAGCTCAACCTTCTGACCGGGATCTCCGTGATGCTCGATGGTGACAACGCGGCCTGCCTTCTCGGTGAATCCTCCCGCCGCCGAGATCAAGTCGAAAAGGCGGCGCTCACCAATCGCTGGGTAGGTTCCGGGGCGATTGACCTCTCCCACCATCGTGATAGCTTGCGAGGCCGATTCGTTCACGAAAATGGAAACGTGCGGACCGCGCACAAAGCCTCCGTCCTCCAGCCGCTTTTGAATCAACTGCTGCGCTTCATCAGTCGTCAGGCCGGCTACGTGAACATAGTCAATCAGGGGAAGGTAGACGTCTCCGGAACCACCAATGCGCGTCTTGGCCGAGAGGTCAGGCACCCCGAACACACTGATCTCGATCAGATCGCCGATGCCCAGCTTCACATTGGAACCCGCAAGCCGACGGGGCGGCTGATGCGGCGCAGCGGTTTCGTTCGCAGGTGCGGGCTGCGGCACCTCTCCCGTGACCGGCGTCTGGGCCAGAAGATGGAGGCTGCACAAGCCAACCCAAAAAATGTACAAGCTTTGCAAAAGGAAGCGGCGATTCCGCCCAGACATACCAAACTCCTGGATTTATGCGTGGCTCGAGTTTAACACACGCACCCCGGTAAATTCGGCGAAGGACGCTCTGTTTCACATCTTCACATCGCGGGGGACTATCGAGAGTAAACGAAAAAATGTGCCAGAACAGTTGCTCAGCGACGGTCATGAGTTGTATAGTTCCACTAAATAAATATTTCATCACACTGCGCCACCAATGGGGGAAACCACGTCTGAAAGAATTGACTGGAACTTCCGCACGGCAGATGTGGTCTGACATGCCGGATGTTTCAGCCGGAAGGGAACTCTGATTTTGACGCTCCTGTTCTTTGGCCTCTTCGCGTTCTCGCTGGCCGTGTCGTTTGTAGCTACGCGCGAAGTGCGTGACATAGCAACCCGCCGAGGCTGGGTTTCCGTGCCGAAAGACGGACGCCATGTCCACCAGGCCCCGCTTCCCCGTTTGGGAGGCGTGGCGATTTTCCTCGCTTTCTCGGTCAGCTTGAGCGTGTGGCTGGGGCTCTCCCTCGTATTCCCACGACTGGTCGATGGGCTCGCTCCTACCACGCTTCTCCGTATCTATATTCCGGCCTGCCTGATTTTTTGTCTCGGCATCTATGATGATCTCCACGGAGCAGGTCCGTATTTGAAGTTTGCCGTGCAGGCCATCGCCGCTGCCATGCTCTTCGCCGGCGGAATGCGTGTTCTGGATCTGCCGCTAATCTTCGGATACCACTCGCTGCCCTGGTTCGTCGGGTTGCCGCTCACGGTGTTGTGGGTAGTTGCCGTTACGAACGCCTTTAATCTCATCGACGGCCTGGACGGCTTGGCCGCCGGATCGGCCTTGTTTTCGACGATGGTGTTTTTCGTCGTCTCGCTGGTCACCCATTCATGGCTCGGCTCCCTGATGAGCGTAACGCTCGCCGGCGCCATCCTGGGATTCCTTCGCTTCAACTTCAATCCGGCAACGATTTTCCTGGGTGACTCGGGCAGCCTGTTCATCGGGTTCATGCTCAGTGCGCTGGCTCTGGCAGGAGCGCAGAAAGCGCCGACGTTCGTGGCCGTGGCCATTCCGGTGGTTTCGTTCGGATTGCCGATTCTGGAAACGTTGCTGTCCATTCTGCGACGGCTGATCAGCGGGCGCCCGATATTCACCGCCGATCGCGAACACATCCACCACAAGTTGCTGCAGATGGGTTTTTCGCATCGTCAAGTGGTCATCGTTCTCTACGCCGTCTCCGCCATATTTGCCATGCTCAGTTTGTTCCTGCTCTGGCCGACGGGCAGCACCCTGGGACTGGTGCTGGCGGTCGTGGGTACTGGTATCTGGCTGGGTGTCCAGCATCTGAACTATCTCGAGTTCGGCGAACTCCGGCGAGTGGCGCAGCGCACCATTGACCAGCGGCAGATCGTGATCAACGATCTCGCCGTGCGCCGCGCGGTCGAAGAACTTAAAGTGGCCGGCGATTTCAATCAGGTGCGCAGAGTCCTGGTCGCCGCCTTCGATAGCAACGATTTCGACGCGTTCGAATTGCACCTTAAGTCGCTTCCCGGTGATCAAGCGATGTCCGGCGAAGCCAGCCATCGCTTTAACTGGAGCAAGTTTCCTCACATGGTGGCAATTTCCAGCCAGCCTTCATGGAAACTGACGCTCGACTTGGTGACAACTTCAAACCAGCGTCGAGGCTCGCTCGTTGTCTACCGCATCTACTGCCACCGTGCTCTTCAATTGGATGTCAACCTCTTGACTTCTGAATTTCCCGCTACCCTTGCAGACGCGCTTGATCGAGTTCTGACCATGCCCGAGGTCCTTGTGCCAGTTACGCAAGGCGACACGCCGTTTCTGGCCGCGAACCTCTAACGGCTTTCGCCAGAACCCTCGAAATTTCCCCACGCAGTATCTTCCTCCCTTCCTTTCGATCCCTGAGTTAATATGGAGGCAACTATGGATCGAAGTACTCTCAGATTGCCGGATCCAGTTGCCGGAGCTCCCAGCGGACAGCGGCGCCGTTCGGTTCGTCAAAAACTCAACACTCCCGTTTACGCCAGTTTCAATGGCCCGCAGCCCGGCATGGTTGTGGACCTGAGTGAATTGCTTGACCTGAACGAAGACGGCTTCGCCGTCCAAGCCTGTGAACGCCTGGAAGTGAACAGGGCCGTATCGCTCTGCCTCGATCTGCCCGAAACCAAAAGCTACATTCATGGCAGTGGCCAGGTGATATGGAGCGATGACACTGGTCGCGGAGGCATCCGGTTTTCCGGGCTTCCGGAGAGTTCCCGGAAAATACTGAAGGAATGGCTCTTTGCCAACCTGCTGATCGCCTGCTCCAACCACGCGGCTCGAACCGAGCAACTGGCGCGTCGCGAGGATGACAATGACGAAGAGAATTTATCCGAGCCGGCGCCGGTCGCCAATTCCGTCAGTGTCGTCCCGATCTCGGATCAGCGCGAAATACTCTCTCGTGTAGAGACGGGGCTTGACCCGTCTCAGACGCGGCAAGCCCTCTCTCTACAGGTGGAAGCGCTTCGCCGCGAGGTCCGCGACATCGACAATGATATCGATGCCGTTTTACAGCTCATTACCGAGCGCGCCCTGAGTCTCACGGGAGCCAGTGGCGCGGCCCTGGCGTTTCTCACGGATGACAAGATGATCTGCCGGGCGCGAGCCGGTGATCCCGCGCCGCCGCTCGGAGCCCCCGTGGACCTGAAACAAGGGCTGTCGGGAGAATGCGTTCGCAGTGGTCTCCTCGTCTCGTGCGAGGATGCCGAAAACGATTCGCGAGTCGATCCGGAAGTCTGTCGCACACTAGGCATCGGCTCGCTCATGGCCGCTCCCATCGTGTCCGATTTCCGGGTGGTCGGTCTGCTGGAGATTTTCTCGCCGCATCTGCGCGGGTTCACGAAGGCCCACGAGACGGTTTTGGACCGGCTCGTCGAAATGATTCCCAAAGCCCATCGTGAAAAGACCCAGCCTGAAAGCATCGAGCCTGACAGGGCTCAACCGGAAGCGCTAGTCATTCCAGAGGCTGTGTCAGGCGTGCCGCAGCCTCCCGCTTCGGGGTTGGATTCGATGGAGTCAGGTTCGAGCGAGCCAGGTTCGAGAGAGTTAAGTTCGAGCGAGTTAAGTTCGCTCGATTCAGATTCGATCGAGTTAAGTCCGATCCATGCGACTCGCGAGTCTCTGTGGGAAGCAGAGCCTGAAGTCCGTGAGCAAGTCTCGCAGCCGATCCCCGGTCAAATCGTTGCCGAGCAAGCTATGGAGCCGGTCGCCGAACCTGCGTTCACAGCTCCGTCCAACTTGCTGCACTGGGCGCTGCTCGGGCTGGCCATCTTAGTGGTGGCGATGGCCCTCGGCTATTTAGTCGGCTCCATGATGGAAAAGCGTTGGGCCGGCTCGTCGCCAGCGTCGCAGCTGCGCTCGGGGGCCGAGCCAGTTTCAGGGCAAAGCGCGACCGATCATAGTTCGGACAATCAACGCTCGGCCGATCAGCGCGCACCAGCGAAGTCCCTGGCCGATCTGCGAACGCTCGCCGATCAGGGAGACGCAGACGCCCAGTGGCAGATGGGCGTGCGCTATCACAATGCCGAGGATGTTCCGCACGATGACGCGCAAGCCATGAAGTGGTTTCTACTCGCCGCCGAACAAGGCAATGTTGCCGCACAGTCTGCGCTCGGCGCTTACTATTGGGCGGGGCGTGGAGTTCCTGAAGATTTGTCGCAAGCCTACTTCTGGTCTACGATCGCGCTCGCCAACGGTGACGAGAACAGCAAAGTTCGACTCGAAGGCCTAGCTTCCCAAATGACCCACGCGCAGGTCTCCGCCGCCCGCCAGCAGGCCGAAGTCTGGATCCGCACGCATACCCAAAGAGCAAAATCTGAGGCGAACTGAGCCGAGTTCTCCGCCCGTCCATTCGACACAGACAGACCCAATCTCGCGGCCGTAGAATATATTTGTGGCCACGTTGCGCGATGTCCTTACTGCCGAAGAGCGCGTCCGCGAAGGCGACCCTGCTCTTTGGGAAAAGCTGGATCGCAATCGGGTGCGCTGCTATGCCTGTGGCCACTGCTGTCCGATTCCCGAGGGACAACCCGGTGTCTGCAAGGTTCGCTTCAACCTCGGCGGCAAGCTCTACGTTCCCTGGGGCTAT
>JBEKIB010000151.1:0-8570 GCA_050011975.1 Terriglobales bacterium
AGCAAAAGCAACAGCAACAGCAAAAGCTTCCACGAGAGCGAAATGGCGCTCTTCGGACTGCACGGATTGGTGCGCCTCAAAAGTGCTTGACACTGCCGACATTGTTAGAGACGCGATTTTACAACAACAATCCTGTTGAGCCCACCACAACTCTCCGCGTTTCATTGACTTGAATGATTTCACCCCCGTAAGATTGCGCGCATAGAAGAAGCAGCCTGCAGTGTTGAGTCCGGTCCAAAAACGGTGATGCGGGACTGGAAGTTGGCAAAGATTTGGCTTCTGCGGGAGTTGAGCGGGGGGAATCACGTGGAACCTGAACTCTGGCATCGAGTCGAGGAACTGTGTAACCGCGCCTTGGAGTTGGACGAGAGCCGCCGCGCCGAGTTCCTGGAGCACTCCTGTGCTGGTGACGAAGAACTTCTCCGCGAAGTGGAGTCGCTGCTAGCTCACGAGAAAAAAGCCGAGCATTTCATTGATTCGCCCGCGCTGGAAGTCATGGGCAAACTGGTCGGTAACGAACGCGAGACAACCGGAAGTGAGGCAAGACTAATTGGCAGTAAAGTTTCCCACTATCGCGTGCTGGAGAAACTCGGTAGCGGTGGCATGGGAGTGGTTTATAAAGCTGAGGACACCACGCTCGGGCGCTTGGTCGCCCTGAAATTCTTGCCGGAAGACGTTTCTCGTGACCCGCAAGTTCTGGAACGCTTCCGTCGTGAGGCCCGCGCAACATCTTCCCTGAATCATCCCAACATCTGCACGCTTTATGAGATCGCACAGCATGACAGCCAATGGTTCATCGTCATGGAGTTTCTGGACGGGGTGACGCTGAAGCAGCGCATCGGTGAAAAGCCGATGGAGATGGATGTCTTGCTCGGTTTGGCCATAGAGATTGCCGACGCGCTTGATGCTGCGCACTCCGAAGGAATCATCCACCGCGACATCAAGCCCGCCAACATCTTTGTCACCAAGCGAGGCCACGCCAAGATTCTCGATTTCGGCCTCGCCAAGGTTACGCTTCCGCCCAGTACCGCCACCCAGGTTGCCGCCCAGGATACGCAAACTGTCTCCTGTCGCGACAAGCAACAGCTCACCACTCCAGGGACGGCGATGGGAACGATAGCCTACATGTCGCCGGAACAGGCACGGGCGAAGGAGTTGGACGCCCGCACCGACCTGTTCTCGTTTGGCGCCGTGTTGTACGAGATGGCGACCGGCACGTTGCCGTTTCGTGGAGACAGCACCGCGATTCTTTTCGAGGCTATTCTGAACCGCGCTCCGGTCGCTCCGGTGCGCTTCAATCCCGACATCCCACCCGATCTGGAGCGGGTCATCAACAAGGCGCTGGAGAAAGACCGCAATCTGCGCTACCAACACGCCTCGGAGATGTGCTCCGATCTGAAGCGGCTGAAGCGAGATACGGAATCCCACGCGCACGCTGTGGTGCCGGCGGAAATCGAAGAGCCGGAAACCCAGCTACTTGCGGCAGGGTCGCCCACATCTGCGGGTGGGCTGTCCACGGGAAAGAAGGCTCAAACATCGGCTGTGCGAGCCCAAGCGTCCTCAAGTCCCCGATGGATCAAGCTCGTGGCTGGCGCGGCAGCCGTGATTGCACTGGGTGTAGCGGGCGGGCTTTATTGGCGTGCACATCCCGCGGTGAAGCTCACCGATAAGGACTCGGTAGTGCTGGCCGACTTCACCAACACCACCGGGGACGCCATCTTCGACGGGACTCTGCGCCAGGGCCTGGTGTCGCAACTGGAGCAGTCGCCCTTTCTAAGCCTGGTATCCGACGATCGCATTGCCAAGACGCTGAAACTGTTGACTAAGCCCGAAGACTCGCGGCTTACGCATCAATTGGCCCGCGAGGTCTGCCAGCGCACGGGGAGCAAGGCGACCATCGAGGGCGCCATCTCCGGACTCGGCAGCCCGTATAAGCTGTCCGTGAAGGCCTTGGATTGCGGGAGCAGTGATGTGTTGGCGGAAATGCGGGAGACCGTAGCTGGCAAAGAGCAGGTTCTCCCGGCGCTCGGCAAAATGGCAGCAAAGATGCGCGAGAAGCTGGGCGAATCGCTGGCCTCCGTGCAGAAGTACGATGTCCCCGCGGAGAACGTGACCACTGGCTCGCTCGAGGCCTTGCAGGCTTACGGCCAGGGCTATCGAGCCATGGACGTAAGAGGGGATTTCAAGGGAGCCATTTCGCTCTTCGAGCAAGCCACAAGCCTGGACCCAAAATTTGCGATGGCCTACGGCCGACTCGCCAATAGCTACAACAACCTGGGCGAAACCGCCAAAGCAGTCGAAAACAGCCGCAAGGCTTATGACCTGCGCCAGCGAGTGAACGAGCGGGAGAGGTTTTACCTTGAATCCGCCTACCAGTGCACCGTGATAGAAAATCTTGAGGCTTCCCGCAAGATATATGAGGACTGGGCGCAAGCCTATCCTCGAGACGACACTCCACTGCACAACCTGGGCGCCATCTACACCAAATTGGGTGACGACGAGAAGGCGCTTTCAGAGTTTCAACGGAGCTTGAAGCTCGATCCCGACAGCGGGCTGAGCTATGGAAACGTGCTTTGGGCCTACATTGCGCTCAATCGCCTGGACGAGGCCAAAGCCACCATTGAGGAAGTGCAGAAAGATGGACTCGATTTCCCCTATCTTCATCTGTTCTCGTACCATCTCGCGTTCCTGCAGCAGGATGAGGCAGGGATGGAGCGCGAGGCCTCCATCTTGATGAGCAAGCCCGGAATAGAGCCTTATATGCTGTACTTCGAATCGGAGACGGCTGCTTACGCTGGCCAGATGTCCCGAGCCCGGGAGTTGGCGATTCGCGCGGTTGATTCCATGCGCCGCGGCGGCGATACGGAATCGGCTGGAAGCTTCGAGGTCCAGTCTGCTAAGCGCGAACAAAATCAATAAACCCGCGCTGCACGTCAGTCCGCGTAAGTCTCGCCCGAATTTTGTCGCCAACGTGTAGCCCTTGCGCTCCCTGAGCCAACAATCCTTCGATATGCGGCTGCAGAACGCGCACAAAAGTCCCCTTAGGAGTAACTCCGGTGACGATGGCGTCGAAGGTTTCACCCACCCGGTGGCTCATCGCAACGGCGGCCAGCCGCTTCGACATTTCCCGCTCCACTTTGCGTGCCGCATCTCCTTTCTGGGTGCAGTTCGCAGCGATGCCGGCGAGTTCGTCGTCGGAGTAAGGCCCCGGTTTTCCATCGAGCAACGCTTTGATCAGCCTCTGCGTGACCACATCGGCAAAGCGCCGGTTGGGCGCGGTCGAGTGCGTGTAGTCCTGCACGGCGAGCCCGAAGTGTCCTTGCTCGGGGTCGCCCGGACGCTCCAGCACATATTCGCCCGGCCCAATCAGCTTGATGACCGCCAGCGACAAGTCAGCGAAATGATCGGGATCGGCAGCTTTGCGCTTCAGAAGAAAATCGTTGAGCGCCTTGGAATCAGCCTGTGCCGGCAGCTTTTCACCCTGCGCCGCCGCCAGTCGCACGAGGCCGTCCCAATGCTCGGGAGTTTTCACGATGCGGCGCAAAGAAGAAACTTTTTCCAGCAGCCGCGCCACTACACCGTTGGCAGCGATCATGAAGTCTTCGATCAATTCGGTGGCGCGATTTTTCTCCACGGTCGCGACTCCGGTTACTTCCTGGTTGAGCAGCAGCGGAACCACCTCGGCCGTGTCGATGTTGAGCGCGCCGTTAGCGTAGCGCAATTTTCGAAGCGCCTGGGCGACTTCGTCCTGCAGCTTAAGCTGCGCTTGCAGTTCCGAAGACGCGGCCACTTTCGGCGGAGTAGCGGCTGTGCCTTCCAGCCAAGCTCCGACTGCGCTATACGTGAGTTGCGCCTGGTTGCGGACGAGGGCCCGATAGACGTTGCTGGCATTCAGCGCTCCGCTCGCATTGATCACGAATTCCGTGACCACCGCCGCCCTGTCCACGTCTGGCAGCAGCGACGAAGCGCCCGTCGAGAGCTCAATCGGCAGCATCGGAAAAATCGTCACGCCGGCATAAACAGAAGTCGTCTCCTTGGCCGCGTGCTGATCGATCGGGGAATCCTTGGCGACAAACGCATCCACGTCGGCAATGCCCACCATCACCTTGACGTCGCCATTGGGCAAGCGTTCGGCAACTTCGATCTGGTCGAGGTCCTTCGAGGTATCGTTATCGATGGAAGACCAAAGCAGGCCGCGCAGATCACGCACCTTGTCCGAAGGCGTCAGTTGCGGCGGATGGGCGCTGATATCCGCCAGTTGTTGCCGGGTCGCGGGCGGAAAATCCGGTTCGAAACCCTGTGTCAGCATCACCTGCCGCGCCATTGCCTGGAGATCGATAGAAGAAGGCCGAGAGTCGTTCATCACGCTGAAAAGGCTAACATGAATCCTCGGCCGGCAGCGGCGAGTGGTTTTCGCCCTCCCTGTGTGCGGGAGCCTGTCGTGAGCGCAGTCGAAGGGTGCACCCTATGGTCCCACCTTTGCCTGTGAGGCCGCGAGGACGTGATATTCTAATAGCAGCACTGCGTCTCTTCCGATTGGATCGATTCCCGCAGTTCCCTAAACATCATGATTTCAGTTAGCAATGTGTCCATGCGCTACGGCGCCAAAGTTCTGTTTGACGAAGTTTCCACCGGCTTCATTCCGGGGAAGCGCTACGGCCTTACCGGCCCCAACGGCGCTGGCAAGTCCACGTTCATGAAGCTTCTGACCGGCGAACTCGATCCCCAGAAGGGAACCGTCGTCCGCCCGCGCAAGCTCGGCGTTCTCAGCCAGGATCAATTTGCCTTCGATCGCTATCGCGTGATCGACGCTGTCATCATGGGCAACCGCCGCTTGTGGGCCGCTCTCGAAGAACGCGAAATCATCTATTCCAAGCATGAGATGACTGACGCGGACGGCATGAAGCTCGGCGAACTCGAAGGCATCGTCGGCGAGGAAGACGGCTACACCGCCGAAACCGACGCCGCGATTCTACTGCAGGGTCTTGACATTCCGGACGATATGCACGAGCGCAAAATGTCGGAGCTGCCGGGCGGACAAAAAATGCGCGTACTCCTGGCGCAGGCTTTGTTCGGGCATCCGCAGGCGCTGTTGCTCGACGAACCCACGAACCACCTGGATCTCGACTCGATTCACTGGCTGAAGACTTTTCTGAATCAATATGAGGGCGTGCTGATCGTGATCTCGCACGACCGTCATTTCCTCAACGGCATTTGCACCCACATTGCCGACATTGATTACGAGACCATCATCACTTACACCGGTACTTACGACGACATGGTGGTCGCGAAGACGCAGATTCGTTCGCAGATCGAATCGCAGAACGCTCAGCGCGAAAAAAAGATTTCCCAGTTGAACGAGTTTATCGCGCGCTTCGCCGCCGGAACCCGCTCCAGTCAGGTGCAGTCGCGGCGCAAAGAAGTCGAGCGCCTGCAGGTCACCGAACTGGCGAGGTCGAACATTCAGCGTCCCTATTTGAAGTTCGAGCAGAAGCGGCCGTCCGGCAAGCACATTCTCGAGATAGAAGGTGTTAGTAAGTCGTACGGAGACGCCAAAGTGATTTCCGGTTTCACGGCGAGCGTGATGCGCGGGGAAAAGATCGCGCTGATGGGCCGCAACGGCTCTGGCAAAACTACTTTGGTGAACGCGCTGCTCGCGAATTCGCCGACGATTTCGGAATCGGAACTGCGAAAGACCAGCGCCTACGATGGACCCTTTCTGGACGGCGGAAAAGTTATCTGGGGTCACGAAGCGGCCGTGGGATATTTCGCCCAGGATCACAAGGCGCTAATCGAGCCCGGCATCAAGGTGCTGGAGTGGCTCCATCAGTGGGATCCTTCTGCTTCGACCGAAGAGATTCGCGGCTTGCTGGGACAGATGCTGTTTCCTCGCGACGACGCCGAGAAGCGCACCGACGTACTTTCCGGCGGAGAAGCGGCGCGGCTGATCTTCTGCAAGCTGATGCTGCAGAAGCCGAACCTGCTCGTGCTCGACGAGCCGACCAACCATCTGGATCTCGAATCGATCAACGCCCTCAACATCTCATTGCAGCGCTATCCCGGAACGGTACTGCTGGTCACACATGACGAGGATCTGATCGATGAAGTCGCGACCAGGATATGGCACTTCGAGGGCAGCCATGAAATCACCGATTTCAAAGGCGCCTATGGCGAGTACGAGGCCGTTCTCGCCTAGACAGGCCGCGCACCAATAGGCTCAGAATATAATTGTCATCATGAGCGCAGCGAAGGACTTGCTTTTCTAGCACCGCTGCGGAATTGCTACTTGCTCTTCGCGGCCTTGTGAACGATGGACAGAAGCGAACCGTTCTTTGCCTTCTTCTTTGCGCTCGGCCGCTTGCCAGCTTTAGAACCCCCTCCGACGATGTCAGCTACGGTCGTGCGATCCAGTATTTTGGCTGCGGCATCTCGCACCTCCAAAAACACGCCGTAAAGCGCGCGATGGTCGGAATCGGTGACCATGAGGTTCCGAAGTTGATCCGCATCCGCAAAGGGTGCGAGTGGGCCGTCAACCAGGCGAATGATCTCGCTGAGTTTGATCTCTTCGGGTGCGCGCCGCAGCCGATAGCCGCCTTTCGCACCCCGAACACTTTCCACGATGCGCGCGTTCTTGAGTTCCAGCAGAATCAACTCAAGAAATTTTTCCGGCAGGTCGCTATCAATGGCAATGTCCCTTATCTTGACAGTATCAGTTCCGTATCGGCGGCCAAGAGTCGTTATCGCTTGCAGCGCGTAAAGCCCTTTTTGCGAGATTTTCACTCTGGTATCCTTTCCAGCCGCTCTCGGTGATTTTCCGCCGCGGCGCCACGTCAGTCACCCCAGCAGCGGACCTTCCGTATTGGACGTACTCTAGTGCCCCCGCGCCTGCTTTGCAACCGATCTTCTCGCCGAGCGTCTGGGGAGCAATGTTAGTGCAAAAGATTTCACTTGAAACGCGGATTGCGCGCGCTTGGCATCGGAATCGGTCACCGCGTCGACGCCGTCTTCATCGCTGGCTCGCCAACTTCGTCGTGCGATTCACCTTCCAGACAAACGCGATGCCACAACTCGAGATTGAGCAATCGCCAGATGCGATCGTAGCTGTCGCGATGCTTCGCGCGATGCTCGTCGAACAGTTTCTCCACCGCTTCGTGCCGGAAGTATCCGCGATTCAGGCTGCGCGGTTCCAGCAACATCTCGCGTATCGTTTCCAGGCGCGGTCCTGCCAGCCACCCGCTCCACGGCGTCGGAAACCCGAGCTTCGACCGGTACAGAATCGAGTGCGGCAGCAGATCTTCTACAGCCTTCTTCAGAATTCGTTTGCCGGCCAGTCCCTGAATCTGCACTTCGCGCGGAATTCGAGTCGCAAATTCAACCAGCACATGATCGAGAAACGGAACCCTGCTTTCAATGGATGCGGCCATGCTCATGTTGTCCTGCTTCATGAGCAGTTCCACCAGGTAAGTCTTGATGTCGGTGTAGAGCAGCCGTTGCAGCATTTCGCCCGACGAGTGGTCCCAGTAGTTGAGCACATTCTCATATGCTGTGCTGGGCGCGGCTTCCCGTACGAACTCGGAGGTCAGCAATCCGCTCTGCTCCGCTTCGGCGAAGGCGGAAAAGAAATTATCGAAGTAGAAAGAAGCCCAGGAGTTTCCATCCTTGGCGAGAAAAGTATGTTCCAGCTTCCGGCGCACGGTTGCTCCAAGCAGGGAAGAAGTCGCCACCGTGTTGCGGAACCCGCGCCGCAGAATGCCCGGAACGACGCTACGGTATGCTCGATCCATGGCCGCATTTTTCAAAGTGAAGGCGTAGCGCGTGTAGCCCGCCAGGGTTTCATCCGCGCCCTCGCCGGTCAGCACCACCGTAACTCTCTCGCGGGCGAGCCGGGCGACGAAATAAAGCGAGACGCTCGACGGCCACACGATCGGCTCGTCTTCATGCCAGATCAAATGCGGCAGCGCGCCAAAAAAATCCTGCTCGCTGACCAACACTTCATGATGCCGCGAATGGATGTGATCCGAAACCGTGCGCGCAAAGGGCAGCTCGCTGTAAGTCTGCTCGGTGTAGCCAACGGAAAAAGTCTCGACTGGATCGCGCCGTATTTTAGTCATCAGCGCCGCCACCGCGCTCGAATCCACGCCGCCGCTCAGGAACACGCCCAGCGGGACGTCGCTCATCAGGTGACTCTGGACTGCTCCCTCCAGTAACTCGCGGTAACTCTGGATGTAGTAACTCTCATCGCGCGATTCGTGCGGCCTCGATGCATCCAGGTCCCAATACTGCCGGATTTCCGCCTTGCCCTCTGGACTAACTGTCATCGTGTGTCCAGGCAGCAGCTTGCGGATTCCCGCGTAGAAGCTCTCCTCGCCCGACAAATATCCAAATGCCAAATACTCCGGCAGCGCCGCTCGATTGAACTCCGGACGGATCCCGCCATGCGCCAGCACCGCTTTGATTTCCGATCCGAACAGCAACCGCTCCGGCGTCAATTTGTAATACAGCGGCTTGATGCCGAGCCGGTCGCGCGCAATGAAAAGCGTTTTCGTATTGCGATTCCAGATGGCAAAGGC
>JBEKIB010000152.1:0-16073 GCA_050011975.1 Terriglobales bacterium
TAGGAGTCGACCTGGCGGGGACCGTGTTGAAGATTGGGCCGGGAGTAGAGGGATTTTCCGTGGGCGACCAGGTGTTCGCCATGGCGGACAATACTTACGCCGAGCTTTGTGTCGTGAAAGCCGCGATTCTGGCGAAAGTTCCCAAGGGGCTCGATTTGATCCAGGCGGCGGCGCTGCCGCTGGTGACGACGACCGGCAACCAGCTCCTTTCAGCTACGGGAGTCAAAGCGGGCCAGACGGTTATGGTCGTAGGTGCTGTAGGAAATGTCGGGCGTTCGGCGGTATTCACTGCGAAGGAACGAGGGGCGACTGTGATCGCCGGGGTTTTGAAGAGGCAGATGGATGAGGCGAAGACTTTGGGCGCGGATCAGGTGGTCGCAACCGACGACGACACCGCGATTGCGAATCTTTCTCCGCTCGATGCGGTTGCGGATACGGTCGGCGGAAGAACCGCCGAGAAGCTGATCGCCAAGGTCAAGCCGGGAGGAGTGTTTGCTTCGGTTGTCGGGGCGCCACAGAACGCCGCGAAGTACCCATCTGTAAAGGCGGTGTTCGTATTCTCGAAATTCGACAGGAAAACGCTCGAGTTCATGGCCGAAGCGGTGCGAGATGGCAAGCTGGTAATCCCGATTAGCCAGAAACTGCCGCTCCGTGAAGCGGCCGAGGCTCAAGCAGCGGCAGAAAAGGGTGGTGTCGGGAAGATCTTGCTGGTGGCTTGACATTATTTGCGAACAGAGGACACGAAAGGAATATCGGAAGTGAAAAAGGGTCTGCGCGGAATCAACCCCGCTTCCAAGCCGAGTGGAGACGGGTGTGTGGAATGCCTGGCGTCACCGAAAGGTTGGTGGTTTCACCTCCGCCGGTGCGCGGAGTGTGGGCACATCGGTTGCTGTGACAGTTCTCCGAGTCAGCATGCATCCAAGCATGCGGCGGCGACAGGACATCCGATCATCGCCAGCTTCGAGCCGGGTGAGGATTGGTTCTATGATTACGAGAAGCAGGGGATGATCACGATCAAGGGTATGGAGTTGCTTCCGCCGCATTCGCATCCCAAGAATCAGCCCGCTCCTGGACCAGCAGGAAAGGTGCCAGCCAACTGGGAATCGCTCCTGAACTAGCCGCCGTTATAGCGTAGCCAGCAGATGAAACCACCTTTAGACCGTAGGCGCTTCCGGTCGCATCCTAATTTATCGACAACAAGAGGCACCGCATGAACCCACCTGACGCGCCGATTGCACACGAAGGCTTCTTCACAGATGCACTAGACTCCACTCATTCTTGATTCATCACATCCGCACTGTGTTCACCATCACTGACACCATTCCCATGCCATGCGAAAATTATTCCCAGATCGTGTAAGCGAAGCGTGTGCCTGCCTCTAAAGGCGGTCAAGTTTTCTGCGTTAAGAAGCAGAAGCTCTTTGACATTTTGGATTCTCCCGAACGGGGCTTGACAAACTGATCGGGACGAAACGGGGGGTAACACCAAGAAAACAGGTCGAACACCCGTAAGTCCCTATTTTGGAATACTTTGATGTAAGCCCTTATGTTTCAAAGACCAAGTCCAAAAACTGCTCGTAACCGCATGATTCTTATCGACCAGGGGGGAGGGGGGTACCGGTACTAACCAGTAAACATCGAGGCGATTTCGATTACCGGCCCTGACCGTCAACGGAAATTTATTTTCGACAGAATGTGTCCCCACACTTCGAATCTAACCTTATGTATAATCCGCCGATGCAAGGAATACCCTGGAGCACAATTGCGCTCACTCGCTGTTGCTCATCGCGGCCCGCTCAACAGGAGGACAGGACGTGAAATCTCCGCAACCTGAAAAGTCGAAGCCGCCCGTCAAAATGGAGCAGCGCGGGCGCATCCTTGGAATCGGCGGTGTCTTCTTCAAATCCGCTAATCGTGATCAGATGCGCGAATGGTATTCGAAGCATCTTGGACTCGCTGACAAAGGCCACGGCGTGATGCTTCCGTGGCGCGAACACGACGACCCCCAGAAGGAACACGTTACAGTTTGGACTGTTTTTCCCGCCTCCACTAAGTATTTCGATCCTAGCCCCGCACCGTTCATGATCAACTACATCGTGGACGATATGGATGCTTTGCTCGACCGCTTAAAACAAGAGGGAGTAAAGATTGACGCCAACCGAATGGATGAATCCTACGGTCGCTTTGCCTGGATCTATGACCTGGACGGGAATAAGATTGAGCTCTGGCAGCCGCTGCCCTAACTCTAGCAACAAGCTGCTTCGTCGGCGATTGTTGAACCAATCGCTCACCGCAGTAACTGGCCGGCGAGCCAGTAATCGACACTGAACTTTCCCGGACCAGAGCAGATCAGCCAGATAAAGAAGAGCACGTACAAGACTTCCGGAAGGTAGAGGAAATCGTCGAGCCAGCTAAGAGGCGAAAGTCCTTTAGGCAAGGTGGAAAGCGAGCTGGTCAGGGTGGCGACAGTCATATCGATCAATAAAGCCACACTGGCTGGACTCGAAAGAAACCCCACGGCCACCAAGGATCCGCAAACGAACTCGACACCCGACACGAAATAAGCCGTCTGGTGGGGAAACGGGACTTTGGCCTTAACCAGCGTTTCGTAAACAGGCTTCGTGCCGCCGGCGACAAACAATTTGTTTGCCCCGGAGATGGCGAAGAACAGCCCGATCGAAAGGCGTACCAGCAGGATGGCATATTGTTCCAAATCACTGCTACCCAGCAGCGCAAACTGGACCAACCGTTTCCAATCCATCTCTTGTCCCTCCATCGGGTGTGCTGTAACGATCCCCCGTCTCATACCTTCGACTTCTCTGATAACCGTGTTAATCAGAACTTAGCGGGTCTCTGGCATTAATCGGAGTGCGCTGCGACCATTCAGCCAGAACAAAATGGGCCGCGCAATTGGACGATGGTATTGCCCATATTTTCGTATCGCTGCAGTTGTCTTCATGCCTGAGGCATACAGCTTTTCTCCATCCAGCTAGTCCTGAAAGTCGATCAAAGCGAAGGAAGCTTCCTCCCGCACACTTGATATGAAGGTACGGTCGATACCTTCGTCCAATTGTTTTACTCCCCTTGCCTCTGGTCTAATCGCGATCGTTCGAGACGCACTTTGATCGGGCTTAGAAAACTTGTTTTGTGAAGGAGAACACACCATGCCTGAACTTATGACGGAATCTGTGGCACAAGAACAACAAGGACAGAAGATAGAAACACGCACCGCCGTGGAACGTTCCGCCGGCTTTACCATCGGCGCGACAGCCGTGGCAGTGCTCGCCGTTCTCGTCGCCACAGCCGTTTACGCGCAGGACAAGTACTCGCTGAAATCGCCGAGCGGAATCGCGTTCTCCGACTTCAAGGGATACGAGGACTGGGCGGTGGTCTCTTCCGCCCGGACCGACGAAATACTCAAGGTGATTGTCGCCAATCCGAAGATGATCACGGCGTTCAAGGCCGGCGTTCCGGTCAACGGCCAGCCATTCCCGGAAGGCTCCATGATCGTGAAGCTCCAGTGGAAGCTGAAAAAGAGTACGGAGGCTCCTTTCGTCGTGGAGGTGCCAGACGTCTTTAGCCAGGCTTTCGTCATGGAAAAGGACAGCAAGAGATTTCCGAAAAGCGGCGGGTGGGGATACGCGGTGTTCAACTACGAAGCCGCATCGGACAGGTTCACGGCCGATCCCAAAAGCCTCTCAGACTGTGGATACGCGTGCCATACGCCGGTGAAGGCGAAAGACTACATCTTCCACCCGTACCAGAAGCGTTGAACCGCGCCTGCCCCCGACGTCAAGTATCCCGCGCGGCGCCGTTTAATTGAAAACTGCAGATGCGAAGGCAAAGGAGAATGAGCATGAGATTTGGGCAAAACCAGCAGCAAATCCAATCGGCGAACAAAACACGAATATGCTATGGTCCCAGAAGCGCGTTTATCAGGAGTGCGTGAGCGGCCGGCACAGATCACGTCATCGCAGGCGATGCTCATTAAGCCGATACTCGCTGAGGAGATCAGCGAGTATCCATACTGCTCCGGCAATCTCGAAGGTCTCGGCGTTCTCGCTCCAATTCGTATGGTTGTGGGGATCCGAAAGAACCAACGGTACCCATACGAGTAGCCCAAAGCTCACGAGCATCATTGTCAGTAGGCGAGCCGCGAGAAGTGCCATTCGATTCGTGAGAAGAGCCACAGCCGCGAGTGCGAACAAAACTGTCGTCGCTACCGCCCAAAACATCTGACTTGGCGGAACCCACTTCGGAACAAGATGGGCGGTAGCGTCAAGGTAAAACGCCTGTTCGAGGGTAAAGGAAGCGGCACAGATGCCCAAAAGAATCCGGCCGATCCGATTCAGCGTTTCCCGTGACCATGTCGATGACAAGCGCCCATAAACGATCGCCGCACCGGTCACGAGAGAGAACTGCTCGAAGAAGTTGCCCCAGCTATTGTAGGTCTGCGGTGCGGCGACGATTCCTGGCACGCACAGACAAGCGAAGACGAGATAAGCCGCACCCAGGACGGCTGCGCCCGTTTTCGCACTCTGACGGAACTGAATCGCAGCGCCGCCGAAGATCAGGGCAGCGGATGCGGCGTAGACAATGTAACGCAGCTGATGCGAGTCGTTATAGTCGTGCCAGGCCAGCGTGATGACGCCAAAAGCCAAAGCCGCCACTCCAAACACATAACGGCCGAGGTTCGAACTGGGGGTTGATACGGTCATTCGTTGAAGCCGTGCCTGGCTCTAGTGTGGGTAATTCTATCTCATCCAATGGTCGACTCCCGAATTGTCGGCAAACCGGCAACTATTCAGAAACGGGCTTGTGGTCTGGCAGTGCCGCCTGACGCGAATTCCTCCCCAGCACTTGACAGAGCGGTATAAACGAAAGTAAAAGTTATCAAACGCAACTATACGAAATATTGCGTGCTTGGATCTTTGCCGGAGGCTGTCTATGCGAGTTCCAGGAGTTGAGTATTTGCGGGTTCGCCTTCAGTCGCTCTCCACCATTCTGTTTTCCTTTGTCGCAATTCTGGGTTTGGCTTTGTCGGTTTGGGGCCAGGGAGCGTACCGGGCGCAGTTGCGCGGTTTTGTTTCCGATGCAACGGGAGCGGCTGTCCGCAACGCGACCGTGACCATCCGGGACGTCGGCACGAATATTTCCAATTCCGCGCATACCGACGACAAGGGCTCGTATTTCTTCACTGATTTGCGCCCTTCCACCTACGCCGTCAAAGTCGAGGCCTCCGGCTTTCGTCCGGCGGAGCGTACCGGCGTGGTTTTGGCGGTCGATCAGGAGTCATCGCTGAACTTCAGACTGAACGTTGCAGGCACATCGACCACGATCAGCGTTACGGCCGCCCAGCCGCTGCTGGACACGGACAACGCGACGCTGGGCACGGACATCACCGGCGAGTACGTGAAGCAACTCCCCCTGATCAACCGCGACTTCTTCGGTCTGATGTTCTTATCGGCGGGCGTGACCGAGGTCGCAGGGTCGGGCACGACGGATAACTATCCTTCGGGGACCAACTTCGTTTCCAACGGGCAACGGAACGCGACCGCCGAGGTACGGCTGGATGGCGCCCTGCTTAGCGCTCCGGAACAGGGCGAGGGAGGAAACTCCAACGTTTACTACGAGCCGCTGGTCGAAAGCATGCAGGAAGTGAAAGTCCAGAACAACAGCTTCTCGGCGGAGTTCGGCAACAACGGTGGCACGGTCGTAAACATGGTTATGAAGAGCGGGACAAACTCCTTCCATGGCAGCGGCTGGTATTTCCTGCAGCGACCGCAGATGGACGCCCGCGATTTTTTCAATCCCAAGTACTTTGTGGGCAATCCCGAGCCCAACCCCAAACCAGACAGCCGGCGCGACCAGGGTGGTTTTTCCATCGGCGGCCCGATCCGGAAGGACCGAACGTTCTTCTTCGTCGATTTTGAGAAGGTTCGCAGCATCTCAGCGTCCAGCAACGTCGCTTCCGTGCCGACCTTGGCGGAGCGAACTGGCGACTTCTCGGCGGCGGCGAACCCTATTTACGATCCCTTCCAAATTACAAACTTACCTGCCTGTACTTCTGGGCCGAACCCGCCACCCTGTACGCGGGCTCAGGTAGTGAGCAAGGGAGTTCTCAACGTAATACCGTCGAACGAGATTGACCCCATCGGGCAGGGCGTCCTCAATCTCTATCCGAAACCCAACCTCCCGGGAGAATTCAGTAACTTTAATTTCAGCACTACAGCGAATTCACCGGATTACCAGTTCGACATCAAGGTGGACCACCAGATCAACGATAAGCAGCGCATTAACGGCCGCTACAGCCGAGGCTGGAGCAATTTCACGACGGCAGAGACTCTGGGAGACGGCTTTGATAATGACGGAATCGCGAACGGTCCGACAACCGCGCAAAACGGCTCGTTCGAATATTCCTGGACCGTCAACCCGCGGATTGTCTGGACAAACCACGTGGCTGTGGATCGGGTGTACGAAGCGGCGACATCGGGTATTCCCTCGATCTCCAGCTTCAATGCTTCGTTGCCGAGCGGCGTTCAGGGGTTGCCGGCGGTGTTGCAGCAGGCCAACGGGTTGGACCGGATGCCGACGTTCTACATGGTCGGGGCGTCGCCGTGGACCGATCTTTTCGATCAGTGCTGCATAGACACCACCTTTGCACACACCCTGTACAGTTATTCCTCGCAGTTGGTGATTTCCAAGGGCTCGCACCTGATCAAGGTGGGCGGGGAGCAGAGACTTTTCTACAACAACTTCTTTCAGCCGCCGAATCCGACTGGCCTCTTCAACTTTTCGGATTACGTCACGTCGCCGACTCCCCTCAGCGACACCGATGCAAATGGGAATCCTACAGGCAATCCGTTCGCCAGCCTTCTTTTTGGTTATGCCGACAATATAAACCCATACCCAGACGCCAATACTTCGCTCACGATCTATCCCTCGGTGGCCAACCGGTCGGCGGAGACGGGGTTCTATTTCCAGGATGACTGGAAAGTGAACTCGAAGTTCACGGTCAATCTCGGCATACGCTACCAGTGGAGTACGCCATACAACGAGCGCCACAACCGGATCGAATTCAGCGATTTCACCGCCGACACCGGCGTCAATCTCGATCTGAGCAGTGCCCAAGCGGCGCTGCAGGCGTACGGCGTGAGTTTCCCTTCCTCTGAGGAGTTGCTGGGTACTACCATGTTCCCCACCTCCAGCAACAGGAGTGTTCCGACATACCGCAAAGACGTTGGACCGAGGCTGGGTTTCGCCTATCAGCTCGACTCGAAGACGGTGGTGCGCGGTGGGGCCGGCGTGTATTTCGGAATGAGCCCGGCCACAAACTTCCAGTATCCCGGCACCGCCTTCCGCAAGACCGCTACCATGTTCTTTACAAACGACAATTTTGTAACGCAATCCGCAACCCTGGAAAATCCGTTCCCCGGCGGATTTACCGGTCCGCAGAATAAGCAGTACGGCAGTCTGGCAAACTGGGGGTACGCCAACAATAACGATCTGGGCACGACTGCGGCGCGCGACGCCAACATTTACCAGTGGAATTTTGGAATCCAGCGGGAGTTGCCCAGCCAAATCGTGCTCGGTGTGGACTACTCCGCAAACCGGAGCACCCATCTGCCCTGGGCCGGCACGAACAACCGGGATTTCATCCCGTCGGCTCTGCTGGCGAAGATTTCAGCTGCGGTAACTCCCACCGATTCGAGCTGCCAGACAGACAGCTGCGTGAGCCAATTTCTAAATACGTATGTGGCAAACCCCTTCTCCCCCATGTTCAGCACTCCTTGTACACCCTCCCCCTCCGCACCGTGCTTCAACGAGCCCGATTCGAACTACGGCCAGCCGACCCTCCCAGTGGGAAATCTGCTCAATTCCTATCCACAATTCGCCGGAGACTTCGAAGGCCTGATGTTGGAGGAAGCCAGTTCCTGGTACAACGCGATGCAGATTCGTTTTCAGAAGCGCACGACGCACAACATCAGTTTCGACGGCAGTTACACGGTGTCGAAGGCGACCGACGATTCCTCGGCGGGCAGGAATAATTGGGTGGGGTCGCTCAGTAACGGCGCGGTGCAACAGCTGGATCGCCTGTATTTGGAACACAGCATCGGCGCCAACGACGCGCCGCAGCGTCTGGCGGCCGCCGTAATCGTCGACATGCCCGTCGGCCGCAAGCAGTGGATTGGCGGCAATATGAACCGTGCGCTTGACGCCGTCGTCGGAGGCTGGTCGATCGCGACCATGATCACGGAACAATCGGGCCAACCCATGGCGATTAGTATGGCGACCCCGCGGCTGGCGAATGGCAGCCAGCGTCCCAACGTGGTGTGCTCGCAACTCAAGTCTGGGTTCAGCATGAATGCCGTAGCCATGAGCTGGCAAAGCGCGTCACCGCTCTCTTTCTTTAACTCCAGCTGTTTTGCCGACCCTGGCGACCAGAATCCGGGCAATGCTCCACGCTATTTTTCCGGCCTGCGCAGCGAGGGCATCCACAACGCGGATCTGAACCTTTACAAGTCGTTTGTGCCCAAGGAGGGCATGAAACTGGACGTGCGAGCGGAGATATTCAACCTCGCCAATCATCCTCGCTTCGCCTTCGGCAACTATTCGCCGCCGCCGAATTTGGCTTTTGGAAATTCTCAATTTGGGGAAATCACCAATGATGCGCCAGGGTACACGCCCCGGTACTTCCAGTTCGGGTTGAGGTTCGAGTTCTGAACTGCGGGCTCACGGCTCCCGAACCCGGCGCCGTGGCCGTACGCGCGGGATGAGGCGAAAGCGCCGAATAACCGGAAGGTGTCGATTCACATATTGACGGACGGAGGTTCCAGCCATGACAAATGTGCGGCGCGGCGTAAGGCTGAGCGGATGGATCGTCATTATTATGTTCGCGGCAGTGATGGCCACAGGTCAAACACGGCTCGGTGCGCCATCCTACCAGGACCCGGGATCTCCGCAATGGACAGCGTGGGCGGCGCCAGGGGCGAAGGCCATTGGCATCATGATCGTCAACCTCAACAACGGGGACGACGAAACCTACTATCCGAGCGTAGACCGGGCGATCCGCGCCACCCGCAAGCAGGGCATCCTCGTGATCGGATATACATACACCGGCTACGGCGCGCGCGATCCAAAAATTGTCCGGCGAAAGATCGATGCGGTGTACCGCAACTATCTGGTCGATGGCATCTTCTTCGATGAGGCGCCAACCGATTGCAGTGCCCGCAACCCATTTCTTCCCACCCAGTTTTTGTACTACGAGGCACTGACAAACTACGTGCGCCAGAAGGCGGGTGCCCGGATCACAGTGCTCAATCCAGGAACCTACAGTCCAAGCGACTGCTGGATGGGGATCACCAACATCCTGATGAACTGGGAAGACCAGGGCCTGGCGAACTATCAAAACTACTACGTGGACTTTGCCTGGGTGCACAAGTACCCACCCGACCGGTTCTGGCACATCATTTATGGCATGAGCGCGGACCAACTCCAGACCGCGATGGAACTGGCCAAGCAGCGCAACGCCGGTTGGGTTTACTTGACCGAGGAAACAAGCAATCCGTATGCGAGCCCACCGCAATACTGGAAGGCGGAAGCAGGGGCCGTGGAACAGCAGGCCGTGCAGGCCCCGTTTGCCAGTGCATGGCCGGACTCCTTCAATGACCAGGGCGCTCGCATGCGGGGACGCACCTCGATTCGTTGGGGCGGCGCGAGCGCGGCGAATTGGCAGATCTTTCTCGACACCGATCAAAATTCGAAGACCGGGTACAACGGCGGCGGCATTGCAGTTGGCGCGGAATACATGTTCGAAACCGACGGCGGCACGGCCCAATTGTGGCAGTACGCGGGCACAGGCACAGATTGGAACTGGACGGAAGTCGCCGCGCATGCCGCGCTCGACACTCTCGAACCCGGCGTTCAGGCCGCGAGCTTCGACACGGCAGGCCTCGGCGGCTCGAAGGTTTTGAATTTTCAGTTCCGTGCTTTGGACTCTGACGGTGATCCAATCTATGACAGCTACGTCTTCCCGCTTAGCCTGAGCAATACCGGGCTGGTGTTCGACATCACCAACCACCCACAGTAATCGGAAAGCAACTATGAGAAAGAGTAAGGCTGAGTATGCAACGAAGATCATTTCTGAAAGCTGGCGGTGCTATCGCAGTAGCGGCAGGACTTGGGAGCGAATCGCTTCTGGGACATGTTCCCACTCACAACTTCGACAAGCACGACTTCGGTGCCGGGCCGCCGGTGTCTGATCGGCTCTATCAGGGGCCTTTTTCCGCCGACGATTATCCCAGTTGGAATGTGGTCATGGCCCTGACCCCCTCCGAGGAGATCGTGCCCAACTATGGAATGGGTCTCATCACCTACGTGTGCGATGAGGTAGAGCCAGCGAAGAAAGATGGGGAGGCACTGGCTCAATCCATCGAAAACCTGGTCAAGTTGCCGCTAGGGACGAAGCTCTATATCCGCGTGAACTGGAAAGATGTGCAGCAGCGGCCCGGAAAGCTCGACCCATGTGAGCACTGGAAGCTGACCTTTGATCTGGCCCGGAAGTATCGGAAGCGGGTCGGGTTCCGCGTGATGATCAGTAACCCGGATATTCCCGATCTCGCGCTACCGGACTTTGTGCGGCAGAAGGTTCCGATGGTCAAGCTGGGCGAGTGGGAGGGTCGCATGAGATATGAACCTCGCTATGACGATCCGGCATTCCAGTCTGCATTTCGGGAACTAGTGGACCTGCTGGCGGACGCCTACGACGGCCATCCCGACGTGGAGTACGTAGACACGTTCATGTACGGATTCTGGGGCGAGGGACACACCTGGCCGCTGGAGTCGAACCCCTTTCCCGACTCCGCCACTGCGGAGAAAACCTTCGTGAGCATGTTCCAGCATCAGGCAGAGCGCTGGAGGAAAACGCCGCTGGCTACGAACACGCAGCCGGACTTCAGCAAAGTGGGCAATTCTGAACTGCTCGAACGCACCGTCCGAAGTTTCAACTGGCTGCGGACGGATACGATCTTCATTGAAAACGAGCAGATCGAAGAGTTGAGCAACCGCCCGCCTTGGACGGGAGTTACGGTGGAAGTCGGGATGTCCGATGGGTTGCCGCAAAACCTAAGAATGGATGAGGGCGTGACCTATACCGACAACGTCATCCACCACGTGCAGGATGTGGGCGCTTGCTATTTTTCGCTATGGAATTGGCACCGCATCCAGGCCGATCGAATCCTCAACTACTACCACCAGTTTCCCGGCGCGATTGACGAACTGGCCCGCAGGATTGGCTACCGGGTTCGGCCCTCATGGGTGTGGAGCTATGAGGAAGCAGGCTATCCGGGCTTGATTATTGGCTTTGCGAACGACGGGATTGCCGGCGTCCCCGGCGTGTTGCGTGTCTCCGTGAGCAGCGAGGATGGAAAGGTGAACGTGGAAGGGAGTCTTGATGCTGGCTACCCTCTTCCAGGGAAGGTTCGTCAAGCGAAGTTTCCGTTGCCCAAGGGAACGAAGTGGAAGGGACTGAGACTCCGAGCGGAAATCGAAGTCAAAGGGCAACGTTATCCGGTGCGTTGGGCTTGCCGGCAAGGTCTGAATACGGATGGCAGTTTGACGCTGCGCCCGACGGTTGGTCTCGGGCAGAACGACGAAACGGGCGGCGTGTCAGCAACTGGTTCCTAGCACGCATCGTCAGCAGCACTCGGATGGTGGAATCGTGTAGTAGTAACGGACGTCGCAATCACCATACTCATAACGAGGGCCAGGCATGAAACGAAAAAGCTGTCTAGCTGTGTTCGTTCTGATGCTGTTCGCCGTAATGTTGGCAGCCGCTCCCGACTCACCGGAACAGAATTGGACGAATTTTGTGCGCATCGCGGCTTACGGGTTGCAGGCCAACAACGCCGACCAGATCGTACGAAATGCGCAGGATAGTAACGTGTTTGGCATCGAGGTGGACAACGACATTCCGGGTCGCTATGAGAGCTTCCTGCATCCCGAGGAGAAACTCGCCGCGATTCGCGCCGTGGCCGAGCGCGCGCACCAAGCGGGAAACCACGCATTCGTTTACATCGCGGGGTTGGAGTGCATCACGCCAAACGCCGACCGATCGTCGCACTCGGTCGTCAAGGATCATCCAGACTGGTTGCAGCGCAAAATCACGGGCGAACCCGCGGTCTTTGGTGGTGGTGATGCCTTCTGGATCGTTAAGGGCGACGAGGATGTGTGGATCAGCCCCTACGCGCCGGAGTGGCGCAAGATTTATATGGAGCGCGTGCGGCAGATCGCCGCGACCGGCATTGACGGCATCTACGTCGACATTCCTTACTGGATGACGCACTTCGATGGCTGGGAGGACAGCTGGGCTAGCTTCGATGATGCGACCGTGGCGGCGTTTCGCAAGCAGACTGGACTGGACGCACGGCACGACCTGAAGCTCGGCAATTTTTTCGACCCAAATTTTCGCCGCTGGGTCGATTTTCGGATCCAATCGCTGACCGACTTCATGCGGGAGATCGACCAGACGGCAAAGGCTGTGAATCCGCAGATCAAAACGATTCCGGAGATTTACCCGGGCCTCGAGGAAGAAGCGGTGCGCGTGGGCGCGGATGTGTACAGCCTGTACGCCGTGAACGATGCGATTGCGCACGAGTATGAATTCGGCGGCGGCGATCATATGGCGGCTTCGCGAACGCCGCTCGACTGGTTTCGTTACCAGATCGGCATGCAGACGTTCCGCGCGTTCGCCGAGGGCAAGGCAACCTGGATATTGAATTACTCGTGGGATGGCGATCCCAAGGTCCGCGCCCCGGAGGCGATGCAGAATCTATTCATGTCGGAGGTCATGGCGGGAGCGAATGTGTGGGATGCCGCGACGCATGTCATGTCCGGCTCGAACGACTTGGCCACGCGGAAGCGAGTGTTCGCATGGATTGCAGCCCACGAGAAGACGTTGTATCGCCCACGGACGGCGATTGATCCAGTCGGCGTCTACTTCTCTCCAGCTACGCGCAACTATTTCACGAACGAGTTTCTTCATTCGTACCAGGGCACACTCTTGCTCCTGATGCAGAGTCATCGCGAGTATCAGATCGTGACGCCGAGGACGCTCGCTTCGTTCCGCGGGAAGAATTTGATTTTGCCGGATGTTCGCATTCTCTCAAGCGAGGAGACGGCTGCATTGCGAAAGTACGCCGGGAGCATTGGTACGATTGTCGCCACCGGCGCCTTGAGCGATGGATTACAGGAGAAGACCAACTTAGGGCAGACCAACTTAATCCACGTCGCGGATTCACCGGGAGCCCGCTACATTGCGCTGGCAGAAAGTCGTTTCGACCATTGCTCACCGAATAGTGAAAAGCTTTTTCTGGACAGCTTGGGTGAGGGCGAGATTCGAGTAAGGGCATCGCCGATGGTTGCGGCGCAGATCGCGTTGGTAGACGGCGAAGCGCACGTGTTTTTCGCCAACTTCATGGGCCTGCGCGCCAAGGAAAACGCGGTACAGACTCCCGAGAGCCACGCCGAGATAATTGTGCCAGGCAAGGTGCGGGGTCACTTCTTGCCATTTCTCGGCGAGGAGACCACGATCACGGGTCATCTCGAAAACGGGAGCACGCACTTCGATCTGCCGGAGATCGCCAAGGGTGCAGTTGTCTGGTTTGAGCCCGTCGGGCCGTAACACCGCCGTTTTGTCGAACCGTGGACCGCATGGTCTGGACCTTTTGTTGGGCTTTGGCGGAGTTGTTGGCTTGGGTTACGTTCCTCGTGGAATAGAACCCAGCATCGTCATTTCCGTAGCTCTTCTTTCATCCTGCATAGTTACTCTGTACGCTCAGAGCCGCGCTGGCGAGTTGCTCCAGAGGCACAACGGCATCCACGGCCCCGCGGGAAATCGCCTCTTTGGGCATTCCAAACACAATGCAACTGGCTTCGTTCTGCGCGATCGTTGCCGCTCCCGCCTCTTTCATCTCACAGAGTCCCTGGGCGCCGTCGTCGCCCATGCCAGTCATGATCACGCCAATCGCTTTTGAGCCAACCGAAATGGCCACCGAGCGAAAAAGCACATCAACACTCGGACGATGGCGTGAAACCAGCGGGCCATCGATGATCTGAACGACTAGTTCTTCGCCACTGCGATTGACCAGCATATGCCGGTTACCGGGAGCAATCAGTGCCCGGCCAGTTTGCAGCCGGTCGCCGTCCCGAGCCTCCTCCACTTCTATTCCACATTCCTTGTTCAAGCGCTCTGCAAAGGCCCGGGTAAAGCCTTCGGGCATATGCTGCACAATCACGACCGGCGGGCAGTCGGCGGGCAGGGCTGCCAGGAAAACACGCAGAGCCTCCGTTCCACCGGTTGAGGCACCCACCGCGATTACTCCGTTCGGCGTCCCTCCACCCCGGGATTTACCTTTGCGGGGCAGCACAGCATCGGCCGTCAGGCGAGGAACCGCCGCCATCGGCCGGGGCCTGATCTGCGCTTGCGACGCACTCCAAACCGCATCCAGCAGGGTGACCGCCGATTCGTGCAGGAACTCACGCACACCAACCTTGGGCTTGGTGATCACCTCGACTGCCCCTTCTTCGAGCGCGCGCAGTGCGAGTTCGGTTCCGCGCGCTGCCAGACCGGAGCAGACCACCACTGGCGTCGGCATTTCCAACATGATTTTTCGGATGAAAGTCAGTCCGTCCATCCGCGGCATTTCCAGATCCGTAATGACCACATCGGGAGGTTCCTTTTGCATCTTTGCCCATGCAATCAGCGGGTCCGCTGCGGCCTTGACACCGATCCTGCGGTCGGTACTCAGGATCGACTGCATAACCTGGCGCACCATCGCCGAGTCATCCACGACCAGGACCTGCAGACCATCTCCATCCATACGGGGCAAGTTCTTTCGCTTTCCTTACGTACTTAGGGCCGTGGCAGAAGCCTCATTCGATGCCGTCTTCACAGATCTTCCTGGTTGCCTGTCTTTGCGTATATGGTCGGCTCCAGGCTTTGTAACTGGGAGGACACGCTGCACAAATTCTCCGCGTGGCCCACGAACAACAGACCGTTGGCCGTGAGATGACGGACCAGGTGCGCGATCACCCTGCGCTTTGAAGCCACGTCAAAATAGATCAGGACATTGCGACAAAAAATAGCGTCGAATGGGCCTTCGATCAGATCGGACTCCTGGGTCAGATTCAACCTGCGGAACTCGACCATCTGCTGGATTTCGACTTTCACTTTCATCTCGCCTTGTCGCTCAGCCATCCCGCGTAACATAAAACTATGCAGCAAGTCCTCGGGTAGCTCTGCCGACCTCGACATGGGATAAATCCCCGTACGTGCCTTTTCCAGCACGCGGTTCGAGATGTCTGTGGCCAGAAGCCGCACATCCCAGCCTTCGTCCGCTGGAAGATGCCGGGCGAGCAACATCGCCACCGTGTACGGTTCCTCCCCGGATGAACATCCGGCGCTCCAGATCCGCACTCGCCGGGGACGCAACTGCTGTCCGGCTTCCGCCCGCCAACGGGGCAAAACTTTCTGCACCAGGAACTCGAACTGCCGGGACTCACGGAAGAAGCGGGTTTCATTGGTGGTGATGGCGTCGATCATCCGGGCGCGTTCCTCCTGCTCGTCCGGCCGCACAACGCATTCGTAGTAACCTTCCAGTGAATCAATCTCCAGCGCCCGCAGCCGTCGGTAGAGCCGGCCGCACAACAGCGCCGTTTTTGCACTACCCAGCCAGATGCCGGTTTCGGTGTAGATCAGTTTCTGGAATTTTTGGAACAGCGCGGGACTAACCGAGAGCTGGGGTGGCTGCTCCAGGCATGCGTCAGCGTCAATCCGGCGGGACGTGCCTGAATTCTTGCCTGCAGCCGTTCCCGCCTGCACAGCTACGCTCCAGCCTCGAAGTGTGCTTCTTTGGCCGGTCCATCAATGGTCTCGTCGTCCGCAGACCGTTCGTCGGCAACCGACTCCGTCACGGCGAGCAGTTCGTCGGCGGAGAGTACTTTGTCGATGTCAAGAATCAGGCAAAACTTCTTGCCCAGCGCTCCCATGCCCAGCAGGTAATCGGTCTTGACACG
>JBEKIB010000153.1:0-6742 GCA_050011975.1 Terriglobales bacterium
GCATCTGCGGCTGCGGACGGAGAACCGCGTGCTGCGGGAAACCATCAAATCGCGGCAGGGGTTCGGCAACCTGGTCGGGCGGGCGCCGGAGATGGACAAGCTTTACCGCATCATCGCAAAGGCGGGGCAGAGCTCACACCCGGTGCTGATTCTGGGAGAAAGCGGCACCGGTAAGGAGTTGGTCGCGAAGTCGATTCACATGGCCGGCATGTTCCGCAACAAGCCGTTCATTCCGGTGGACTGCGGGTCGCTGGTGCCGACGCTGATTGAAAGCGAATTGTTCGGGCACGTGCGCGGCGCCTTTACCGGGGCGACCAATCCGAAGGACGGACTGCTGGCAATCGCCGAAGGAGGCACGATATTTCTGGACGAGATTGGCGAACTGCCGGTCGACTTGCAGGCCAAGCTGTTGCGGGCGATTCAGGAGAAGGAGATTCGTCCGGTGGGGAGCGTGAAGCGGGTGCCCATCAACGTGCGGATCCTGGCCGCGACCAATCGTGACCTGGAGCGAGCGGTGGCTGAGGGCACGTTCCGCCGCGATCTTTTTTTCCGGCTGAATGTGCTGACGCTGCGGCTTCCGGCGTTGCGCGAGCGCCGGCAGGACATTCCGCTGCTGGTGGCGCATTGTCTGGAGCGCATCGGGCGCGACGCCGGCGTCGAAAAAACGATTTCGGACGAGGCGCTCAAGGCGCTGCTGACTTACGACTGGCCGGGCAATGTGCGCGAACTGGAGAACGCGCTGGAGCGGGCGTGCGCCCTCAGCAGCGCGCACGAAATCCAGCTGCGCGATCTTCCCACCCAGATTTACAGCGCCCCCATCGCAATGATGGGGATGAGCCAGCCGGCGAATGGCATCGTGCCGATGGCGGAACTGGAGAAACAGACCATCCTGAACGCGCTGGCGCAGATGAACGGAGACAAGATGCTGGCGGCGCGACTGCTGGGCATAGGCAAGACCACGCTGTACCGCAAGCTGAAAGAGTACGAATCGCAAAACTGAATTTGTAATTTGTGATTGGTGATTGGTGATTGAAAATCGGGCGGTTTCCTGGGATCAAAATTACCAATTACAGATTGCCAATCAGTACTGTCCAACGATCGCTTCCCGATAAGTAGTTAAGTTAAGTAACGACATGAGCTTGCACGTGAAAAAGAGCGAAATCGATTTGCCGTGGCAGGTACTCTTTCGCTATTCCAGATACTTCTGGGGAGTGGCCGATGGATACCGGACGCACGATTTTTTCTCCGCTCATGGACCTACTTCCCCTGCCCGAGTTTCGTCGTTGCGTGGAGCGCTATCGGGGCGATTACAAGGTCCAGAGATTTCTTCGCTCGACCATTTCCTCTGCCTCGCCTTCGCCCAACTTACCTATCGCGAGAGTCTGCGCGACATCGAGGCCTGTTTGCGGGTGCAGCAATCCAGGCTCTACCACATGGGTTTTCGCGGACGAGTCTCGCGCGCCACCCTCGCCTATGCCAACGAACATCGCGACTGGCGCATCTTCGGCGATTTTGCTCAGGGTCTGATTCGCGCCGCCCGCGAACTCTATCGCGACGAACCGTTGGGCATCGATTTCGATAACACTGTCTATGCCTTCGATTCCACCACCATCGATTTGTGCTTGGCGCTGTTTCCCTGGGCGCAGTTCCGCCACCACAAAAGTGCGGTGAAGTTGCATGCCCTGCTCGATCTGCGGGGCAGCATTCCCGCCAATGTTTCGTGACGAGAGGCCAGGTCCACGATGTCAATCTGCTCGACCGCCTGCTCCTGGCGCCCGGGGCATTTTACCTGCTCGATCGTGGCTACGGCGACTTCGCGCGTCTGTTCACTTTCACCGAGTCCTGCGCCTCCTTCGTGTCGCGCGCGCGGCGGAACACGCAGTTCTACCGGCGTTGCTCGCATCCCGTCGATGCCTCCACCGGAGTCCGCTCCGATCAAACCATCTTGCTTACGGGGCCGAAGCGCGCGCGTCTCTACCCCAACCTCTTGCGGCGGATTCATTACTTCGACGCGGAAAAAGATCTGCGTGTGATTTTCTTGCCCAACAACTTACCCTTGCCCGCGCTGGTCATCGCGCAACTGTACCGGGCGCGCTGGCGAGTCGAGCTTTTCTTCCGATGGATCAACAGCACCTGCGGATCAAAGCCTTTTACGGCACCACGGAAAATGCGGTCAAAACCCAAGTGTGGGTGGCCTATGTGCTGGTGGCCATCCTGAAAAAGCGACTGGCATTGGCTCCGAGTCTGTACACGATTCTCCAAATTCTCAGCACCTCACTTTTCGAAAAAACCCCGATTTCACAGGGCCTTTTCGATGTTCACCAACCCGTAACCGAATCAAAATCAGATATCCAACTGCAAATGTTCGACTTATAGTTGGACAGTACTGATTGCCAATCACAAATTGCCTCAGTCCCCAGTCCCAAAACTGAGCGGTCGGGCCAGGAACTGGTGCCAGAACGGAACGTTGCCACCCAAGACCGAGCGCACAACTCATTTATTTTCAGGCAAGAACAATTGGCCCGGAAGTTGCGAGGGGATTCAACATGATCCTTCTTGTAACGCCGAGCGAACGGGCATCCGAGTGTGCCGCGGCGCTGCATGAGGCGACGGGCGAGGAGGTCGTGGTGGCGGAAAGTCTGGCGCGGGCGACGACACTTTTGCGAGCGGAGGGCTACCTGGCGGTGGTGCTCGATCAGTACCTGCTCGAAACCGGGCCGGATGAAGCCGGGACCACGTTTGAGCATCTGGGCACCGCCATTTTGGTGCAGGTCAATCTGGCGATCAGTGGAATGGAGCGTCTGGTGCGGGAGGTGCGGGCGGGGGTGCAGCGCCGCCAGCGTGAGGAAATGAGGGCCCGGCAAGCGGCGGTCGGCAAGCTCCACAGCGAACTGAATGGCACGGTCACGGCGCTGCTGCTGTCGAGTGAACTGGCTCTTGAAACCTCCGGCCTGCCGGGGGCGGCGGCCGAAAAGCTCGAGTCGGTTCACGAACTGGTGAAGAAACTCCGCAGGCAACTGGAAAACGCGGGAGCGACGGGAGAGCCCGAACCGGCTGCGGGCGCCTAAACTTTGCAGCGGTGAGGCCGATCGGGAAAATATCGGAATCAGTGTTCTACTCGGAATCTCGCTCTGCGTCGTTCGCCTGCGCCCTCAGTAACCTGCCCCTATGCCGGCAACGGTAGCCGTCTTGCCGATAACTCTCGAGGGAGGCGAAACCGGAATCATGGGATTTTTCCAACAATTGTTTTCTTCCGATTTCATGCCGCACGGTTTTTGCTACCTGTGGGATCCGCGAATCGTTTGGCTGCACGTCATTTCAGACGGCCTGATCGCACTGTCGTATTACTGCATTCCCATAATCCTCATCTATTTCATTCGCAAGAATCGCGATCGCTCCTTCAACCGCGTTTTCTGGATGTTCGGGGCGTTCATCCTGGCTTGTGGCACGACCCACCTGATGGAGATTTGGAATGTCTGGCACGGCAGCTACGTGCTGGCGGGCGTGGTTAAGGCAGTCACGGCAGTGGTGTCCGTGATCACGGTGGTGATGCTTCTGCCGTTCATTCCGAAGGTGATTTCGCTGCCCCAGCGGCTGCATTTACAGGCGGCAAATCTCGAACTGGAGTGCGAGATTGCCGAGCGCGAGCGGGCTGAGCAAGCACTGAAGGAAAGTCTCGCCGCCAGAGAGCGCGCGGTTAAAGAACTGGCCGAGCAAAAGTTCGCCCTGGATCAACACGCCATCGTGGCGGTGACCGACCTCCAGGGGACGATCACTTATGTCAACGATAGGTTCAGCGCCACCAGTCAATATTCCAGGGAGGAAGCAATTGGCCAGAATTACCACATCGTCAACTCCGGCTACCATCCGAAAGAGTTTTTCCAGCAGATGTACGGCACCATCGGGAAGGGCCGGGTTTGGCACGGCGAGATTCGGAACCGGGCCAAGGAGGGCTCCATCTTCTGGGTGGAAGCAACCATCGTTCCGCTCCTCGACTCCGGGGGTAAGCCGCGCCAGTACATCACCATCCGCACCGACATCACGGCACGCAAGCGGTTGGAGGAAGTGCGCGAACACCTGGCGGCCGTGGTCGAGTCCTCCGACGATGCCATTATCAGCAAGACCCTGAATGGAACTGTGACCGCGTGGAATTCCGGCGCCGAGAGGTTGTTCGGCTACTCGTCCGCAAGGGCTGTGGGCAAATCGATGGGCATGCTCCTGCCACCGGAGCGCGCGAATGAGGAATCCGACATTCTGGCGCGCATTGCGCGCGGGGATCGCGTCGATCATTTCGAAACTGTCCGGGTGCGAAAGGATGGCAAGCGCATTGCCGTTTCGGCGACGATTTCGCCGATTAAGGACAGCAGCGGCGCGATTGTTGGCGCTTCAAAGATTGCGCGCGACATCACCGAACGCAAGCAAGCCGAGGAACAACTGGCCGCGCAAGCAGAAGAACTGGCCCGCTCTCGGGTAGCCCTGGAGGCGCAGACGCTGATGCTGCAGTCGGTGCTGGACAGCATCGGCGAGGGATTGGTTGCAGCGGACGAGCAGGGGAAGTTTGTTCTCTGGAATCCGGAGGCGGAAAAGATCCTTGGCCCCGCGGCGAATCTTCCCCACCAAGAGTGGACGGAGCACTATGGCCTTTTTATGGCGGACACGGTGACACCCTTCCCCAGCGAGCAAATCCCGCTGGTGCGCGCCCTTCGCGACGAGGCGAGCGTGACCGAGATGTTTGTGCGCAACCGGGAAAACGCGGACGGCGCTTGGATCGAGGCGAGCGCTCGACCGCGGAAAGACAAGAACAGCGCGGTGTGTGGCGGCGTGGTAGCTTTCCGCGACATTACCCAGAGAAGAGCGGACGAGCGGGAAATCCGAAAGCTCAATGAGGAACTGGAACAGAGAGTGGGAGAACGGACGGCCCAGTTGGAAGCGGCCAACCACGAACTCGAAGCGTTCAGTTACTCGGTGTCGCACGACTTGCGGGTGCCCTTGCGGCATATCAGCGGCTTTTCCCAGATGCTGGTGGAAGAATTCGGTCCCACCCTTGAGCCGGGCGCGCAACACTACCTCGATCGCATCCAGGCAGGAACGCAACAGATGGGCGTGCTGGTGGATGAATTGTTGAGACTGGCGCGGCTGGGCCGCCATGCCCTGCGTCTGCAGCCCACCAAGCTCAACTCGATAGTCGCGGAGATGTTGGCGATCCTGCAGCCCCAGAGCGAAGGGCGGCAGGTGGAATGGGTGATCGCCGACCTGCCGGCGGTGGAGTGCGATCCGGGTTTGGTCAGGCAGGTCTTTCAAAACTTGCTCGCTAACGCGCTCAAGTTCACGCGCCCACGCGCCCACGCCGTCATCGAAGTGAATCACAAAGAAGAAATGGATGGGCAGGTGGTGTTCATGGTCCGGGACAACGGCGTTGGCTTCAACATGAAGTATGTCGGCAAATTGTTTGGCGTGTTTCAGCGGTTGCACCGCGCGGAGGATTTTGAAGGGACGGGCATAGGCTTGGCGACGGTGCAACGTATCGTTCACAAGCACGGAGGCCGGGTGTGGGCGGAGGCGGAACTGGACAAGGGCGCAACTTTCTATTTCACTCTCGGTGCGGGAAAGCAAGCTGAATCGAAAGTAATGGAGCCACGGCTGGAGGTCAATCATGAACGCAGAGGGAATCGACATACTGTTGGTGGAAGAGAATCAGGACGATGTGGACCTGGCGCTGCATACGTTGCGGCGGGAGAAGTTGGCGAACAACATTTTCGTAGCGCGCGATGGCGAGGAGGCGCTGGACTTTCTCTTCTGTCGCGGGGCATTCGCGCACTGATCGTTCGATCGTCCCCCCAAGTTGGTGCTGTTGGATTTGAAACTGCCCAAGGTCGATGGGTTGGAAGTGCTCAAACAGGTCAAGAGCGACCCGCGGACCAGGACGATCCCGGTCGTCATCATGACCTCCTCGAAAGAAGAGCGCGACTTAGTGGCCAGTTACAACCTGGGGGCGAACAGCTATATCCAGGAACCAGTCGACTTCGAACAATTCCGGGAGACGGTCAAGACGGTGGAACTGTACTGGCTGGTGATCAATCACCCGCCGGTAGTGGAAAGTTCTCAGCATTTGACGGGCGTGGACGATGACCACCACTAACGATCTCACGCCCCAACCGGGCCAGCTTCGGGTGCTGCACGTCGAAGATAACGAAGTGGACGCGGAACTGGTGGCCCGGGCTCTGCGCAAAGGCGGCTTCTCGGCATCTTTGGTTGTGGTGCAGGCCGAAGCCGAATTTGAGCAAGAACTTCACTTGCACCGTCCCGACGTGGTGCTCGCCGACTACAACCTGCCGCAGTGGAAAGGCATGGACGCTCTGGAGGTGCTGCGGCGCGCCGGGCTGGAGATACCACTGATCCTGGTCTCGGGCGCATTGGGCGATGTAACCGCGGTGGAGTGCATCAAACGGGGCGCGACGGATTACGTCTTGAAAGACGCACTGGCGCGGCTGCCTGAGGCTGTGCGCCGGGCGTTGCAGGAAAGACATCTGCTTCGCTTGCGCCGGCAAGCGGAAGAGGATTTGGCGCGCAAAGTCGACGAGCTTGCCCGTTCCAACGCGGAGCTTGAGCAATTCGCTTATATCGCGTCGCATGACTTGCAGGAGCCGCTGCGCATGGTGGCGACCTATACGCAGTTGCTGGCGGAACGCTATCGCGGCCGGCTCGACGAGAACGCCGACAAATTCATCGGCTATGCCTGCGA
>JBEKIB010000154.1:0-6200 GCA_050011975.1 Terriglobales bacterium
TCAGCGCCAGTCGCAGACCGGCTGCAGTCGTCCCGGTCTTCAGGCCTGCATAGATGCGGCTTTCCGGCCCCACCTCAAGCACGACCCAGGCTTCGGTCTTCGCGGTTTCACCTGCGGGTAACAGGTTCTTGTTCGCTTTCGTCGGATGCACTTGAACGGAGAGCATTTCATGCACATCGAGGAACTTCAGCAGCAGTGGAAATCGCTGAAACTTGTGGGCCAGCCTTCCCAGCATCTGTTCTGGAAACTGCTTAAGCAATTGACCGATCGTCTGCCCTTTGAGCGGTCCAGTGGAAACTTGACTCTGATGGTCATCGCGGTCGCTGAGTATCCACGCTTCGCCGACCGGTCCACTAGGTAGAGGGGCGGCAAGCAGATCCGCCAAATGCCGTCCGCCCCACAACCGGTACTGATAGATCGGTTCGAATCGCAATGGATACAGAGCTACTTGCGGAATGGTTTGTCTCTTCTCGTCTTCCGTCAGCACGCCCATCTCACTCGCCATCTAGAGCCTCCGCCGTGTGTTGAGCGTGCGTATTTGCCATGTGCTAGCAGTTAATTGCACAACACTACGGGACTCGGCTACCGGCCGGCACCTGTTTCTGACGGCCAGAAGGAACTATCGACAGGTCATTGGTTCCGACGTAGATACCGATGGCCACCAATATGGCGATAAGGCCGAACCAGAAGCGCCAATCATGATGCGCACGCCTCCAGTAAGGAGTTTGGCCATGGCTATGATGACTCTCGCCCATCGGATGCAGGTGTTCGGTGTTGTTCATCATGCTGTTCTCCAGAGGGAATGTTCAGAGTTGCGATGGGACGCCGCGCTCCAAGCGAAAATCATGGGTAGTTATTGACTGCATTTTCGGTCCTGCATATCGAGCTGCCATATTTGAGCTGTGCCGGTGCGAAAACTGCATCGGTCGCAGTCACGAAGTCGAGTGCAGAAGTTGTCATTAGAAGTTTCGTCTTGCTCTCTTTCCCCGAGGATCCCACCTTACCAGCAGCGGTGCCATTCTTCTGAGCAAGAGTGCTCACCTGCGCCCGGCCAATCGGATGTGCCATCCGAGAGGCTGTGGATCACAACGAGCGTGTTGATCTCCAGGCCGCGTACGCCTATGCGTTCTCCGCCGACACTGTGCAATAGGGAACAGTCTTCCTGGTGGATGCGCTGTCATAGTTCGGGTTGGGACTTGGCTGCGTGGCCCGAGAATGACGGCGAGTCCCCGAGGAGACGATGAAATGTCTAAAGAGAATTCAGTTGTCGCGGTGTATCGCACTCATACGGAAGCGGATCAAGCGGTAAAGGAGCTGCAACGCGGCGGAGTTGACCTGCACAAATTGTCGATCGTTGGGAAGGGCTACCACACAGATGAGCAGGTGGTGGGCTACTACAATACCGGCGACCGCATGAAGTATTGGGGCAAAGTTGGAGCGTTCTGGGGAGGTTTCTGGGGACTTTTGTTCGGCTCCGCTCTTTTCATCATTCCGGGGCTCGGCCCAATTTTAGCGGCGGGACCGGTAGTGGCATGGATCGTGGCAGGACTCGAAGGTGCGGTGGAGGTGGGAGCATTGGGTGCTCTGGGAGCTGGCCTCTACAGCATAGGAATTCCTAAGGACAGCGTTGTGAAGTACGAAACCGCACTCAAGACAGATCAGTTCCTGCTGATCGTCCATGGAACCGCAGCAGAGGTGGCGAAGGCGAAGGACATTATCGAAACTACGCATCCTGCGTACCACGCATTGCATGAAGCCGATGCAGCCGCAGCATAGCAAAGGGAGACTGCATGGCACGATTGCAGGTCTCAAAGCGCATCTCCTCACACCCGCGCCCTCCAATCAGATAGGGCGGCTTCATCTCATCCACCGTGGGCGCCAATCCCCACGCCAACGGCGGCATTCTGCTGCACGACCCGGCCTGGAGGAATTATGGTTTTCGCCTCGTGGAACGAACGGCCAAAAACGGCAGACGGCGTTGACGGAGGCCAAATGAAAAGAGCGATTCCGATTACTGCGCTGTTTGTGGATGTCGGCGGTGTGCTGCTCAGCAACGGGTGGGATCATCTTGCCCGCAAACGGGCGGCGAAGAACTTCAAGCTGCGGTGGGCGGAGATGGAGGATCGGCACGGCTTGGTCTTCGAAACCCATGAGGAGGGAAAGATTACGTTCGAGGAATATTTGGGTCGGGTGGTCTTCTACAAAAAGCGACCGTTCACTCGGGCTCGGTTTCGGGACTTTATGTTCGCGCAATCGAAACCTTACCCCAGGATGATCAATCTGTGCGCCCATCTCAAAGTCCGGCACGGGCTCAAGATCGCCGTGGTCAGCAACGAATCGCGCGCGGTGAATGCGTATCGCATTCGCAAGTTCAAGCTGGACCGGTTTGTAGATACTTTTATTTCCTCTTGCTTCGTTCACATCCGCAAGCCCGACGCCGACATCTTTCGGCTCGCGCTGGACATCGTCCAGGCGCCGGCGCAGCAGGTCGTCTATATCGAAAACACCCCGATGTTCGTCCGGATCGCGGAAGGTTTGGGAATTCGAAGCATTCTTCACACCGATTACAGATCCACGTGCGCAAAACTGGCTTCGTTCGGATTGCAGAATGACGAAGGGCTCATCCATGAAACCAGCTAATCCACGCATTCCGACGCGCATTCTAACGATCAATGGGGGATCGTCGAGCATTTCGCACCGACGAAGAACGCGTGATCGCCAAGACGGTTTGCTGTTCTCGGGCTTGGCTGCAAGAACAAGAAGGAGAATTGAACCATGAAAACCGACACACTCACTCCGGGACTGCTCGAAAAGAAACCCGAGGCGGCGAACAAGAAAGAGCTAACCACGAAAACGGCGAAGAAAACCAACACACTCACTCCAGAACTGCTCCACCAGATGGATGCCTACTGGCGCGCCGCCAACTATCTGTCGGTCGGGCAGATTTATCTCTACGACAACCCGCTGCTGAAGGAGCCGCTGAAACTGGCGCACGTGAAGCCGCTGGTGGTCGGCCACTGGGGCACGACACCGGGCCAGAACTTCATCTACGTGCACTTGAACCGGGTCATCAAGAAGTACGACCTGGACATGTTCTACATCGCCGGTCCCGGGCATGGCGGCCCGGCACTGGTGGGCAACGTTTATCTCGAAGGGACCTATAGCGAGATTTATCCGAACGTCACCCAGGACGAAGCCGGAATGAAGGAACTGTTCAAGCAATTCTCGTTTCCCGGCGGGATTTCCAGCCATGTTGCGCCAACGACGCCAGGGTCGATTCACGAAGGTGGCGAGCTGGGATACTCGCTCAGCCACGCCTTTGGGGCCGCGTTCGACAATCCCGATCTGATCGTCGCCTGCATCATCGGCGATGGCGAAGCGGAAACGGCCTCTTTGGCGACCTCATGGCAGTCGAACAAGTTTCTCGACCCGATAACCGACGGAGCCGTGCTGCCGATCCTGCACCTCAATGGCTACAAGATCAGCAATCCAACCGTCATGGCCCGCATCGAGCCTGAGGAATTGGAGCAATTTTTGCGGGGCTGTGGCTGGACGCCCCACTTTGTGGAAGGCGATGAGCCGGAAAAGATGCACGAACTCATGGCCACTACTTTGGAAACGGCCATCGAGGACATCCGGCAAATCCAAAGCAACGCACGGAACAAGAACGATACCACTCGGCCGCGCTGGCCCATGATCGTCCTCAAATCACCGAAGGGCTGGACGGGACCGAAATTCGTCGATGGTTTGCAAATCGAGGGCACGTTCCGAGCGCACCAGGTGCCGCTCCTCGTGGATACCGATCATCCCGATCATGTCAAGCTGCTTGAAAGCTGGATGAAAAGCTACAAGGCCGAGGAGCTCTTCGATAACAATGGGCGACTCATACCGGAATTGGCCGAACTGGCGCCGAAGGGCGACCGCCGGATGGGTGCCAATCCCCACGCCAACGGCGGCATTTTGCTGCGCGACCTGCGCATGCCGGACTTCCACGTCCACGCGGTGAAGGTGCCTTCGCCCGGCGCGGTGAACGCCCAAGATACGCTCGTACTGGGTACGTTCCTGCGCGATGTGGCCAAACTGAATCAAGATCAGCGTAATTTCCGTGTCTTCGGTCCCGATGAGACGCTCTCGAATCTCCTGGGCGCGGTTTTTGAAGTCACCAACCGTCAGTGGGATGCCCGGGAAGTAAAGAATGATGAATTCCTCGCGCCGGCCGGCCGCGTGCTGGACTCGATGCTCAGCGAGAACCAGTGCGAGGGTTGGTTGGAAGGATATCTTCTGACCGGGCGGCACGGGTTATTTAACAGCTATGAAGCCTTCATTCGCATCGTCGACTCGATGTTCAGCCAGCACGCCAAGTGGCTAAAGGTGTGCCGGGAACTGCCCTGGCGCCGCGAGATTTCGTCGCTGAACTATCTGCTCGCTTCCCATGTCTGGCAGCAGGATCACAACGGCTTCACGCACCAGGATCCCGGATTCCTCGACCATGTCATCAACAAGAAGGCTGACATTGTGCGCGTTTATCTTCCGCCTGACGCCAACTGCCTGTTGTCGGTTTTCGATCACTGCCTGCGCAGCCGGAATTACGTCAATGTGGTGGTGGCAGGCAAACACGCCCTCCCGCAATGGCTGGCCATGGACGCGGCGGTCGTGCATTGCACGGAAGGAATCGGCATCTGGCAATGGGCCAGCAACGACCAGGACGGCGAGCCGGACGTGGTGATGGCCAGCTGCGGCGACACGCCCACGCTGGAGATTCTGGCCGCAGTTTCCATTCTTCGCCAGCATTTGCCCGATCTGAAAATCCGGGTGATTAATGTCGTCGATCTCATGAAGCTGCAATCTTCGAGTGAGCACCCGCACGGACTAAATGAAACAGATTACGATTCGCTTTTCACCAAAGATAAACACATCATCTTTGGCTTTCATGGATATCCATGGCTAGTCCACCGGCTCACCTACCGCCGGACCAACCGCAACCTCCACGTGCGGGGCTACAAGGAAGAGGGCACGATTACGACTGCCTTTGACATGAGGGTGCAGAACGACTTGGACCGGTTCCACCTGGTACAAGACGTGGTGGATCGGCTACCGCAACTTGGAACTAAGGGCGCCTACCTGAAGCAGCAGATGCAGGACAAGCTCATCGAGCACAAGCACTACATCGACAAACATGGCCAGGATTTGCCGGAGATTAGGAATTGGAAATGGAGTCAGGACGGAATGCAGAAAAGGAAATCCGGTAGCGGAGAGGCGCGAGCGCCTGAACCAAACTAACGGTGGATAACCGGGAGCAAACGTGGAAAACAAATTTAACCTAAATCGAAGGAATCCAAAATGCCCATTCAGATGAATGAAGAAAACGGCGGGAAGGTGCTCATCCTTCACATCAGCGGAAAGCTGGTAAAGGCAGATTACGAACACTTTGTGAATGAGTTCGAGCGACTCATCCGGCAACACGGAAAATTGCGCGTGCTGTTCGACATGGCCGATTTCCACGGCTGGGACGCAGGGGCGGTGTGGGAGGACATCAAGTTTGACATAAAACACTTCGCCGACATCGAACGGCTCGCGATGGTCGGCGATAAAAAGTGGCAGCACGGCATGGCGATGTTCTTCAGGCCGTTTACGAAAGCGACGATTCGATACTTCGATCATGCCGAGGCCACTGAGGCGCGGAAGTGGTTGGGAGAAGCGTAGTGGCATGCGGGCGCAACCGGCTGGCCGCAACCGGCTCATCGAGCACAAGCACTACATCGACCAGCACGGCCAGGACATGCCGGAAATCCGGAACTGGAAATGGAGTAACGGCCAATGAATACAATCCGTCTCCCAAAACGCACGAAACTTGGGGCACGGCAAAGACGGAAAGGATCCCATTATGAAACCCAATGTCGATCAGCCGAAGGCTCCCGAATCGAAGCCGGGACCGCAGCCCAAGAGTCCCGAATCTAAGTCGGGGTCCAAACCCGATGCCAAGGACGATCTGAAAACCCTGCCGATGCCGGAAGTGGAGAAAAAGCTGGGATCTTCTCCGAAAGGCTTGAGTCAAGCCGAGGCGCAGAAACGGCTGGCGCAATACGGGCCGAACGAGATCGCGGAAAAGAAAACCAACGTATTCCTCAAGTTCCTCAGCTATTTCTGGGGTCCCATCCCGTGGATGATCGAAGCGGCGGTGATTCTGTCGGGCGTGGTCC
>JBEKIB010000155.1:0-8307 GCA_050011975.1 Terriglobales bacterium
TCATAAATCGTTTTGGGAAGGGCACGGCTTCAGCCGTGCCGCCGAGAGCCAGCAAAGACGCGGGCTTTAGCCCCTGCGGGCTCCGCCAGTTTACTTCGCGGGTTCATTATGAGATGGCTTCTTGCAGCGAGTCCTGCAGGCCGCGTCGAGCTGGCAATGTGAAGCGCAAGGGAGCGGTCGTGATTGCTCTCCCATCCACCCGTTTCACAGAACGTGGTAGACGAAATGAGCGAAGAGAATCACCAGCAGCAAACCGGCGATGCCACAAACCCAGAAGAGAAAATGCTCGGTCAACTTTGGGGAATTGATCTCTTTCTCGTCCATGAAAGAAGCATACTCCCGAACCTCGTTGGATCCCATTCCGGAGAACCTAGTCGTGGAGAACGATGTTTAGCAGCGAGCTGTGGACCTGCAGCCCGCCATTGTAGTGAATAAATCCCAATTCTCTGAACCGGTTCATGAAGAAGCTGACCCGCGAACGGGTTGTCCCGATCATTTCGGCGAGCATCTCCTGACTGATCTTGGGAACTACCGTCTCGGGCTTGCCTTCCTTGCCAAAATGAGCGAGCAGCAGAAGGATCCGGGCCAGCCTTTTTTCGCTGGAATTGAAAAGCTGATCCACCAGATCTTCTTCGTAGCGGATGTTGCGCGCCAACAAATAGGTCACGAACAGGTCGGAAAACTCGTGTTCCCGGTGCAGCGCTTCCATCATAGCCAGCTTGTCGATGCGCAGAACCGCGCAATCCGTCATGGCGCTTGCCGAGTTCATGCGGAGAGTTTGGCCGGCAAGCGAACCTTCGCCGAAAAATTCTCCGTCGCCAACTATGCCGATGGTCGCTTCCTTGCCGATCTTGGAGACCACGGTGAGTTTTACTTTGCCCGTCTGGATATAGAAGACCGCATCCGCGGCATCGCCTTGCGCAAAGATTGCTTGTTTTCTGCGGAAGAACAGAGATTTCCTGCCCTCGCCGATGGTTGCGAGGAACGCATGGGGGTCGAAGTTTCGCCTCTTCCTGGCCGCTACCTTTGGAATTGTGGCGTTACGCCCGGTTTGGAATGTGGGGCCGATTGGGGGTTGGCGGACGATTTTCCTTCCGCCTGGAGAACCGTTGGTTTGGCTAGCGGGGGACATAGGCAGCTCCTTTCTGCCTGAATGACAACTATTTTACTACTTTTCTGGAGAGTGTAAACATCCGAAAACCAGCGCGCCATGCGCTGGATGGGGCCAAATCAGGGAAGCGCCGGATGGGCATGAGCCATTTTGCACAGTATTACTAGAGCAAGTGAGGGAATGTGAAGAAGTCATGTTTTTCGCGAGCAAGATCGAGTGGGCTGGAATCGCCTTCACCCTGCTGACGACAGCGATGTTGGCGCAAGGCTTCCCGCGAAGCCCGGCAGCATCTGACTCCAACAAAAAAGGAGTTGCAGTCTTCGTCGTCAAGGACGAGATCAAGAAGGTGCAGGAAACTCTGCGTACTAAGGGATACTACGAAGGCAAGGTCGATGGCGTGTTCGGTCTGCGGACCCGTGCCAGTATTCGCGCGTATCAGAAGGCTGAGAATTTGCCCATCACCGGGCAGGTTGATACCCGTACTGCAGCCGGGCTCGGGGTCAGACCGGAATCAAGCTGGGGCAACTCGGAGAGTGCGGAGTGGGAGGTTGGGCAGGGCAGCGACATTGTTGTCGGCGACGTTAAGAGAGATAAACCTTCCGCAGGCATTCGGCGGGCTAAAGTAAGCAAGAGTTCGCGGAAGGAAATCTCCAGGGCTACTGCGATGGAAAACGACCGCGAAGGCGGCGCTAACAAACAACAAGCTGAGAACGAAGAACACGACCAGTAGTTCAACACCCTCAATTTCACTGCAGGGGATCTTCCGCAGAAGATCCCGCACAGGATCCCGCAGAAGATCGGCGTCCGGAAAACTTGAAGTTTGATAGCCCCGCGGTGCTCCTACTCTGCGGCCTGTTTCAACTTTGCCGATTCATTTCTAAATGGCCTATCCAGTTTTCTTTAACTCTGCCAACTGTCCTTTCAAGTCTGCGACAGCTTCTTTAGCATCGCCTATCCGCTGTTGAACTTTGCCCGCCTTCTTTTCGGCTTTGCCTTCGGCTTTCAAATGGCGGTCGCTCGTAACCTTTCCGACCTCTTCCTTGATGGTTCCCTTCACTTCGTGGAAGCTGCCCTCGATCCTATCTTTCGTGCTGGTTTTCATATTTCTCCTTCGCCCTCATAAAGCGCGTATGGAGTCTTTTCTAGCGCCGCTTTGAGGGCTGCCATTTTTGTAATCTCGTGGCTTCCCGAGGTCTGAGCAGAATTGACCACCTTTTGGGATGGGCCTCGGCTTCCGAAAACGGGAAGGGGATTTGTGCAGGTCAACTTGCCGGCAATACGAGGTGTTCACTATTGCACAGACCTCTTGAATTCTGATTTGCTAACGTCGGAATCGACCTGGTGCGGCAGCATGTCGAGCCGGAATTGTGTACGACTCTACACACGGAACGAAGATTTGCGGCACCGAGGTAACAGAAAAGAGGTTGTCCATGAAAAAAGTAATGCTCATACTTGCGATGTTGAGTCTCAGTACGTTGAGCTGGGCGGGGTCGGCGCGGGAAGATGCCACCGACCGGTTGGAGAACGCCACCAGTGTGATGCACGAAATTATGGGAATGCCGGACAAGGGAATCCCGGAAGAGGTGTTGCAGCACGCAAAGTGCGTCGCGGTTATACCGCACATGGTCAAAGGCGGCTTTGTCTTCGGAGGTAAAGGAGGCAAAGGCGTAGCCACCTGTCGCACGGCGAATGGCTGGAGTGCGCCCGCGTTCATTACCATTTCGGGCGGAAACTGGGGGCTGCAGATCGGAGTGGAAGCTGTGGACCTGGTAATGATCTTTCAGAACGCCAAAGCGATGCAAAGGCTGCTCTCGAGTAATTTCCATGTTGGAGGGGACGCTTCCGCGGCAGCGGGTCCAGTTGGACGGCATGCCGAGGCGGGTACGGATTGGAAGATGGATACAGAGATCCTGACCTACTCGCGTGCCAAGGGTGCGTTCGCTGGGCTCACGTTGGAAGGGGCATCGCTCCGCCAGGACAATGATTCCCGGCATGCGATTTACGGACCTAACGTCACAACTCGGGCGTTGTTGCTGGGCAAAGTACCAGTTCCATCCGTAGCCCGGCCGTTCCTTGCGGAAATTCGCGGAGCAAAAACTGAGGCCAAAGCCGACAAACAGTAGGGCTTCCGCACTCGACCTCACGGTTGTTTGTCATCGGCCGACGCCTTCTGCCGGGTCGAGTGGGAGCATAGCGGGGAGCATGGTCTAGAAGCAACCGAGCCCGCTGCGGGTCACTTGCCGACATAGGTGCGCGCGGAGCCGATACCGGCGCATAGGTCCCAGCCGACCGCGCACTGCGGAGCGCCTTGGGTGATGTCGTAGAAATCCGCTGCGTACTCGGTGGGGTTGGCTAACTCGTTGTAGATCATGGTCAGCTCATCGTCGGTCGACTCCTGTTTGCTGGCGGCGGCATTTACAATGCCGGCAAAGGTCGGTGAGGCCCAGCTCGTACCTCCGACGGAATCCCATCCGCCCTCGAGATAGATGACGGCGCAGCAGTAATCGGAAGCAACATCGGGATACCCACGCTGGGTGCCGACGATGCTCTCAATGCCGTTCTGATAGCTCGGGCGGGGCTCGTACGGACTGAGGTCGCCTCCGCCTCCGCCGTAAACCTCTTCAGTAAAATCGCCGTCGCCGTTACGGTGGAAATATGTGCCGCCGACGGAGACCACGTTGGGAGACGCGCCCGGATAGATGCTGACGCCTATACCCGAATCACCGGAGGCGGCGAAGTAGACAACTCCCGGAGTGGTGAAGTATTTATCCCACTTAAGCTCTTGTTTAACTTCCGGGTCGCCCCAGCTCATGCTGACCACGCCGCCTCCGGCTTTGGCAACGAGTTTCGCCGCGAGCGTAACCGCTGCCCAGGTGGGGTCGGTCGCGCACGAGGACTCGCACAGCGCTGATTCGACGAGGTAGAGCTTGGCCTGTGGCGCCATGGCGTGGGCCCACTCGATATCCAATGCCTCCTCAACCTCCCAATCCGAGTAGACCGGAGGTTTCTTGCCGGAATACTTTACCGTGAAGTCAGCGGCCGGTATGCCATAGTAACTGGAGAAGGCTGCAAGATCGCTGGCCGCGGTCGGGTAGTCGCCGGCATCCACGATGGCAATCGCGCCCCAGCCGCCGGTGGGCACATTCGTGCTGTTAGCGATCGGGCAACCGGCTGGTCCGGTTACCAACTTGTAGACGCAGGCCACGGATCCGGGCGTCTCATTGCCAGGAGGTGGCTGGGGTTGAGGCTGGTCCGAATCGACAAAGAAGTAATTTGTGTGGTGGCGCCCAGGCTGCGGAATGCTGGATTGCGGGTAGATAATCCTGTGCCCGTTGAAAACGGACTCGATTCGTGTTTGGGCCGAAGCCGGAGAAGAGGCGACACCCATCAAGAGCGCGACACAGATGACGAGAGCTACCCCACCGATCATGGACATTACAAAGGAACGCTTCATTCGCTGACCCCTTTTTGTGCGTCGATAATGATGCCGGTTGCATCGGGCAAATGCAAGCCCGAAACCGGGCGGATGGCGCGGCCTATCGCAATCGTTTGCACTCCGTGAGGTGGCCGATTCAGGCTCGCTTGGGCGGGGTGTTGCTTAAGTGGCCAGCGACAAGAATGCTCTAGAAGAAGCGGGTGACGCCTTCTTCGAGGACGACCACTTTATCTTTTACGCCGGCCTTCAGGGCTTCGCGCTCCAGCAACTGGAGGGGCTCTTCGATGGGCTCGTGCGACAGGCGAAACGATCCGTAATGCATGGGGACCATCCAGCGGGACTTCAGATCGAGGAAGGCCTGGGTGGCATCAGCGGGGCTGGTGTGTACGTTGCGGAATTGCGGCGGATTGTAGGCGCCGATGGGCAGCAGCGCGAGTTCGGGCGACAAGCGGCGTCCGATTTCGCGGAAGCCGGAGAAATAGGCGGTGTCTCCGGCGTGGTAGACGGAGTGCTTGCCGCTGCGCAGCACGTAACCGCCATAGCCGCGGTGCGAATCTTTGATGACGCGCGCCCCCCAGTGCCGCGAGGGGACGTGGGTGATGTCGAGCGCGCCGTGACGATAGGTGTTCCACCACTCGAGTTCGACAATTTCTTCAAAGCCCAGATCGGAAACCAGGTCGAACAAGTGATGGGGGACAACAAGCGTGGGCGCGGTTCCGGTCTGGCGCCGGGTTTGCCGCGCAATGGTGCGCAGCGACTGGCGATGCAAATGATCGAAGTGCGCGTGGGTTACGAGGACGAGGTCCATGGGAGGCAGGTCGCGCAGGTTCAATCCCGGTTGACGCAGGCGCTTCAGAACGAACAGCCAACGCGCGAAGTTGGGATCGATGACCACGTTCAGTCCGCCAATTTGCAGAAAGAAGCTGGAGTGTCCGATGAAGGTGACGCCGAGTTCTCCGTTTGTAACCAGTTTGGCTTTGTGGGTCTTGCCGGTGCGAGGGGTGACCGCGGAGTTCCGCACCAGACGCGTGAACTGGCTGGCTCGCTTGCGCAGAGCCGGATTTTTCAGTGAGGACTTTAACATGAATTGAACCGATATGATTCGACTACTATGACTTAACCACTATGGTTTGACCCGTCCGCCGGAAGCGCGGACTCTTACTACTATTATGGGCTTTGTTGGCTCAAGTCTCTAGTGCATATTAGATGCTCCGGGAGACGGGATCGGCGCAGGGGCGGACTGTTTCTCTAGCAGGCTGGGGAAAAACTCCGGCTTCGTATCAGGGTATCGCTTTAGCGATACCGTAAGTCGTTTCTAGATAGACGCCCCTTTAGGGGCTGAGGCAGCAAAATGCACCTTTTCCGCAGCCTGCTAGAGAGTGTTTGTCGATTTTCCCAGTGTAAAGAATTGTGCTTTCTTCACCGTCGCTTTGCCGGTCCTATTTATAATCCAAAAGTGTGGATGAATTAGTTTTGGAGGAACCAACGCCGATGCGCGTCGCTTTTCTTGGCATGGGAATTATGGGACGGTCGATGGCCACGAACCTGGTCAAGGCCGGACACGAGGTCGCAATCTGGAATCGTAGTGGCGGCAAGGACGTGGAAGGCGCACGCAGCGCTGGTTCTCCGGCGGATGCGGCGCAGGGCGCGGAAGTGGTGTGGATGTGCCTCTCCGACACGAAAGCGGTTGAGAGTGTGCTGTTTGGCCCGGGCGGCGTGGAGCCGGTTCTGGCCGCGGGCATGATTATTGCGGACTCGAGCACGATTTCGCCCTCCGCCACGCTGCATTTTGCGGAGCGGGTGAAGGCGCGTGGCGTCGATTATGTGGACGCGCCTATGACCGGCTCGAAAATCGCGGCGGCCGCGGGGAGCCTGATTTTCATGGTGGGAGGCGACGAAGCGGTGCTGGCTCGCCTGCAGCCGCTTTTTCAGGCGATGGGCAAGCAGGTCTTCCGCATGGGCGAGACCAGCAAAGGACAGGCGACGAAGCTGGTCATGAATCTGCAGATTGCGCTCATCTATGAAGGCTTCGCCGAGGCGCTCACGCTGGCCGCCAAGCTGGGCGTGGACGTCGAGAAACTGGTGCCGCTGATTCAGGCTTCGATGGTGCGATCGGGAGTGGTGGACTACAAAGCCCCGTTTATTTTGAAGCGCGACTTCTCGCCCAACTTTCCGCTGCGGCTGATGCTGAAAGATATTCGGCTGGCGCTCGATGCCGCCAAAGAATCGAGGGTGCGCCTGCCCGGACTGGAAGCCGTGGAAGAGGTGTACGACGTCGCGGCCGAAGAAGGACAGCAGGATCTGGACTACGCCGCGACGCTCACGCTGCTGGAGAAGTGGGCGGGGGTGGAAGTGAAGGGTAAGTAAGGTTACAACGTTCAAGGTTACGACGTGGGGACAGCCGCCCTCGGCTGTCCAAGCCGGGCGCAACTCGGCGTTACCGTCGTGGTCGCGGGCTCGCGAGGGGGCCCGTGCAAACGCGAATGCCTATTCCTACTTCTTGGCGAATGAGCGGATGTAGTTCACCATGTTCCAGATGTCGTCATCCTTGCCACGATCGCCTTCGGCGGGCATGTCGCCCTTGCCCTTCCGGATCACGTAGAAGAGCTCGCCGTCGGTGCGATTTTTCAACGCGTCCGGATTGGTGAAGTCGGTGACGTTTTTAATGTCCGCCGCCATGTCGCCCTTGCCATCGCCATTTTTTCCATGACACATTTCGCAGTCGAAGCCATACAGCTTTTTGCCTTTGGCCAGCGACTCCGGGCTCGGCTTGACGGGATTTGCCTTGGCGGCAGCTTGCGGGGCAGCCTTAGCATCGGGGGCGGACGCATTTGCGGGAGGCTGATCCTTCTGCTGCGCCCATAACGCGAACACAAAAAAGAGCAACGCTAGAATGACCAACGGAGTTTTCTTGAATACTTCCTGGTTCAACAATTTCTTTTTCAACAGACACCCTCCTGTGCGGAAGAACGGCTGAAAAGATAACGATACTCCACGACAGGGGGAACGTGCACGAAAAGGTTGCAGGCGAGGCACCGCCGGGGAATCACGCATGACACCGCAACCCGTGACTCCCGGTTGCGTCCAGATCAGGTCGTTTGGTCGGACCCAGATTACGCTCGTAACCCCTTTAACCATCGAGGATTACCAAAATATTACAACGCCGTTTGCGGGCTATTGATATTGTCTAGGCTGCCCCCAGCCAGACGGCGGGAGCAGAGAAGAAGGCCGATGACCGAGATAATGATTGAGACAGCGACGATTGAGACAGCGACGGAAGCAAGCAGCGAGAACAGCGAAGGAACCAGCTTTCGCAAAGACCGGGCGACCCGCGCCGGCATCAACTGGGGCACGGCGATCGCCATGGGACTGTTTCATGTGGGCGCTATCGCAGCGTTATTTTTCTTTACCTGGCCGGCATTTTTCGTCGCCATTTTCTTGTGGTGGGTTTCGGGCAGCCTGGGGATCGGGATGAGCTATCACCGGCTGCTGACGCATCGCGGATACAAGACGCCGAAATGGGTGGAGTACTTCCTGACCTGGTGTGCGACCCTAGCGCTCGAAGGCGGGCCGATTTTCTGGGTGGCGACGCACCGCATTCATCACCAGTTTTCCGATGAAGTGGGCGATCCGCATTCGCCGAACGATGGCAAGTGGTGGTCGCACATGGGATGGATCCTGATGGGCAAGTCGATGCATCATGACACCACCACCCTGGGCCGCTACGTCCCTGACCTGACCAAAGATAAGGTTCACGTCT
>JBEKIB010000156.1:0-5472 GCA_050011975.1 Terriglobales bacterium
CATATAAAGGCAGTAAAAGTCTGTCGGAAAGGAGTGCCCAATAAGGTCGCCGGTATAAATAACGACCGGACTCGCTCCTAAGTTCTGCTTTATGCTCGAGAGCGCAAGCTTAAGCAAAGGGTAATTGGTATCGCTACCCCATGCCGAAACCGTTTTCACTGTCGAGTTCTGAAAAATACTCTGCCACTGGCTGGGATCGTTCGCCAGAAGCTGCTGAAAAAGAGATGGGTCATAAAAAGGATTGAAATGAACGTCCGAGAACACAACCACTGGGAAGCTGTTGGAGGTCGGGGTGGGCGTGGGGTTGGTCACAGCGCCGCACCCGAAAAGCAGGTAGACACCTGCCAACGCAAGCAGAAAGATACCGCTGGAACCTTTTAACATGGAAGCTTCTCCTTTTGACGAGTGATGCAGGCAGCCGCCTAACGGGGACCTGGCTGCGAATGTGGGCGCACAATACCCGCATCGTCAATAGCATCTCCGAGATTAGCTTTCGTTGGATAGTAACCGTCTGGTCTTAGCCATCTGGACGTTGTTGAGTATCCGTATGCGTTGGACAGTTCACCTTCCAAAATGAACAAAAGGGACGTCTGATCTCCCGTTAGAGGCGGCAAGCCCCCGTCTCTGCGCGCGGGAGCGCGCCAACTTAAAGCATTGCAGAAGCCATAATCTGATAGGAATCTGAAGTTTTTACCGCGGCCGGCTAAGCCGCCAGCATCAGGAGGTCAGATTTGCGGCGAGGTGGGCACCCAGGCCCGGGTTCCTGAGCGAAGCCGAAGGAGAACGTCCGGGCCTGCGTGATTGCGAAAGAGGGACAGCCATCCCTTCTCCGCAGACGATCTATTTCGCTTGCAGAGATTCGATGTAGAGGGTAAGGTTCGTCACACGTTGCTGCACCTCACCTTCGTGTCCACTACTCATGCTCCAAAACAACGTTCCCCACACCGGCATATCCTTGGAGCCGTGTGCAGGAGTAGCGGATTCGCCGCGAATCGAGGACGACACTTTCAGTGAAGGATATTTCCCTCCGTTGTTCTTGCTCAGCAGCGTAAGGTCGGTCGGAGGAACCTTCAGCGCGCTGGCCGCCGGACCTACGCCTTTGCCGTCCGTTCCATGGCAAACCGCGCAGTACGCCGTGTACATGTCCTTGCCGGATACCGGCGACGTGGACTTGACAGCGACATGCTTTATAACTTTCTCTGGTTGGCCCTGCGTCTGGTCCTGCGCGGCGACCGTGCATGCGAATACGAACAGGGCAGTGAACATCAAAATCAGTTTCTTTATGGACATCGCCATTTCTCCTTTTAGACCAAGGTCGTCTTCTGACCTCGAAGCGCCCTCAGAAACCGAAAACCGGTTGCATAGTCACCTCGCCGCCCGCTATCGCGTAGGAAGTTTCCACTCCTTACCGTTGCGCACGACAACCAGCGTCGATTTCGTCGGGTCCCCGTGATAGAAGGCAACGGCATACTTATTGATCAGGGTTTGACGCTCCCATTGGTTAAAGCCTTTCACCAATGGACCGCCCGCGTCAAACACGTCCCCCAATTTGTCCGGTACCCATTTCCAATTGTATTCGACGATCGCGTTGTCAACTCCGCTCATGTTTACGCTGGCGATACCCAGGAATTGTCGTTGCGCCAGCGCCGCCTGATATGAGAAGGCGCCGTCCGCTTCTGTCGATTTCTTGAAACCCGGCAGATCGCTCAGCAATTGCTCTCCTTCGGGTGTGACCGAAACCAGCACGCCCCCGTGCGGCGCCTTTGCCAATTTAACAATTCCTGCTTTTTCCAACAATCGATAATTAGGGTCCGGTAATTTCTCATCATTATTCACCAGACCAGTGCGGAAATGGATGACGGCCGGGCCCGGTCCCTGCAGCGCCGCTGTTACTACGCCGGTCGCCTCCTGCGCGGTGAGCGGTGTCTTCCCCCGGACCTGGAGTATCACGTAGGTTACTAAACCCACGATCCCCACTAGCAGACACAGCATGAGTAGCATCGGCAGGATCGATGAGCGTCGTTCCATCTGAATTTCAGATTCAAACATGGCAGCCCCCTTTATTGAACACCCGCGAATAGCGGTACCACCTCTCATTCTCAGTCCAGCGCTTTCCCGATTGCGGTGATCAAAGGCACGATCCGCTGTGTCTTGTATCACGATGAGGCAATTGCCGTATCGCCTTCCGGAGCAGAACTTGCTCCCCAAAGTGTGCGCGTCCTCACAAACAGCGGTGATCCATGTCACACCCACAGGTACGTCCTGCAAGGCATAATCGCCTGAGATTCGTGGTTGTGTTCCACCACCTTGAGCGTGGAGATTCAATGGCAAAAGGACGTGTTTCAATCGTCGTCGAGCGGTGTAAAGCCTGCGGCTTCTGTGTGGAGTTTTGTCCCACCCACGTGCTCGCGCTTTCTTCCGCTTTCAATTCCAAGGGCTACCATCCGCCCCATGTCGTGCATCCGGAAAAGTGCAGTGGCTGCGATTTGTGCGGCATGTACTGCCCCGATTTCGCCATCTGTGCCACCAAGGTCGATGCCCCTGGTCTACCCAGGAAGGCGGTCGATCCGGTCGCTGTCGATCCGGTCGCTAAGGGAGGTGTCAAATGAAGACTGAAAAGGCTGACCCTCGCGGTGTGCTCACCGGCATACACTTCATGGATGGCGACCATGCCTGCTGCGAAGGCGCGCTGGCCGCCGGCAGCCGCTTCGCCGCCGGATACCCCATCACTCCTTCCACCGAAGTGGTCGAGCGCTTCGCCTCCCGTGTGCCCACGGTAGGCGGCACGTTTATCCAGATGGAAGACGAGCTCGCGGCCTCCATTACCCTGCAAGGCGCGGTCTGGGGCGGAGCCAAGGCCTTTACCGTGACCTCCGGCCCCGGCTTTTCTCTGATGATGGAACACATCGGCTACGCGGCCATGACCGAAACCCCGTGCGTGTTCGTCGATGTGCAGCGCGGAGGACCCTCCACCGGCCTGCCCACGCTTCCCGCCCAAGCCGACATGATGCAGGCCCGCTGGGGCTCGCATGGCGACTACGAGATCATCGCCCTCTGCCCCAATTCTCCGCAGGAGTGTTTTGACCTCACCATCAAAGCCTTCAACCTGGCCGAAGAATTTCGCGTGCCCGTAATGTTCATGATGGACGAATGCGTAGGGCACATGAGTGAAAAGGTAGTGATTCCTCCCGCCGACCAGATCGAAGTCGTGCCCCGCCGCCATACTCACAAGTCGGTGGATGACTATCTCCCCTATGCCACCAACGGCGATCAGGTTCCGGATATGGCGCATGCCGGCGAAGGCTACAACTTTCATGTCACCGGCTTGACTCACGACGAACACGGCTATCCCAACATGACTTTGCCGACCCAGGACAAGCTGGTTCGCCGCTTGCAATCCAAGATTCTCGATGCCGTCGACCGCATTTCCATGTTCGAAGAAGAGCAAATCGAGGGCGCCGATGTCGTGGTCGTTTCCTACGGCATCACTTCCCGGGTGGCGCAACGCGCCATCGAGGCGGCTCGTAAACGGGGTCTGCGCGTCGGCAAGTTGCGCCTCATCACTGCCTGGCCATTCCCCGAGAAAAAGATCCGCGAACTCGCAGCCAAAGTGAAAGCCTTCGTCGTCCCCGAAATCAATCTGGGCCAGATGGTGCGCGAAGTGGAGCGCGCTGCCGCCGGTCAGGCTAGCACATTCGCCGTGACGCACGCGGGCGGCGGAGTGCACAACCCCGAAGACATCCTCAACGTAATTGTGAAGGCCAGCCTGCAGGCCAATCGGAGGCCAATCTAATGACTGACGACTTGAACACCGATATCCTCAACCCCGTCGAGCCCTTCCTGCGCAGCGATCGCATGCCTTCTATCTGGTGCCCGGGATGCGGCATCGGCACCACGGTGAACTCTTTCGCCCGCGCCCTCATCGAATCGAAAATCGATTTGGGATCGCTCGCCCTGGTTTCGGGCATCGGCTGCACCGGGCGCGTGGCCGGTTACGTTAAACTGGATTCTTTCCATACCACGCATGGCCGCGCCATCCCCTTCGCCACCGGGTTGAAACTGGCCAACCCCAAGCTGAACGTTGTCGTCTATTCCGGCGACGGCGATCTTTCGGCCATCGGCGGCAACCATCTGATCCACGCCGCCCGCCGCAATATCGACTTGAAAGTCATCTGCGTCAACAATCTGATCTACGCCATGACCGGTGGCCAGACCGCACCCACCACGCCCGATCACTCCACCACTTCTACGAATCCCTACGGTGTGTTCGAGCCGTCGTTCAATTTGCCACACCTGGTCGAAGCCGCCGGCGCGGTTTACGTCGCGCGCTGGACCACCTTTCACGTGCGCCAACTGTCGCGCTCCATCGCCGAGGCGTTTCAGAAAAAAGGCTTCTCCTTTATCGAAGTGATCTCGCCCTGCCCCACGCTTTATCAGCGCCGCAACAAGCTGGGCGATGGTCTCGACGCCATGAAGTACTACAAAGAGAAAAGCAAAGTCCGGCACGGCGCTCCGACCAGTGAAGTCGGCCTCACCATGACCGGAGAAATCATCGTGGGCAAGTTTGTCGACCGCGACCGCCCCGATTACCAAACCATGATGAAAGCTCAATTCCACGAATCGCTCGGAGAAAGATTTGTGGAACAACCCCCCGCACAACAGGAGACGGTATGCAGCTAACGGAAATCCGCATCGCCGGCTTTGGCGGCCAGGGAGTGATCCTCTCGGCCATCGTTTTGGGCAAGGCTGCCTCGATTTATCAAGGCGCTTTTGCCACCATGACCCAGAACTTCGGCCCGGAAGCCCGGGGCGGCGCCTGCAGCGCGCAGCTCGTCGTTTCCGATTCGCCCATCTTGTACCCCTACGTCACCGTGCCCGATATCCTCGTCGTTATGTCGCAAGAGGCCTATGTCCGCTTCGCGTCCGAGTTGAAAGACGGCGGCATCATGATCGTCGAGCAGGATCTGGTGCGAGTTGCAGGTCTCAAGCAGGGAGTCAAGGTCTACAGCATCCCAGCCACCCGCATCGCCGAAGAACTCGGCAAGCGTATGGTGCTGAATTCGGTGATGGTCGGATTTTTCACTGCCATCACCCAACTGCTGGAACCCGATGCCGTGCGCAAGGCAGTAGCCGATTCTGTCCCGCCCAGCTTTCGAGAACTGAATCTGAAGGCCTTTGAGAGGGGGCTGGAGTACGGAATCAATGCATTGACCGAAACTCCGAACCCCAGCGATGCCGTACTGCAAGCGCAATATTCGCCGGAGTAAGCCAGTTTCATTGATAGGCTTTGGGTAGGGCGCGGCTTCACAACGCGGAGAAGTTAGGGTTTTGAATTTGCTTTGAAGGGGCGCGGCTTCACAGCTTGCGGAAAAATGGGATGTTTTTCTCGTTCCATCTTCTCCGTGAGTTGTTTTTCCGTGCGTTATCACGCCCCGATTTCGTGTTCTCCGGCCATTTCCTCGACCGGTGAAC